>JAUXTN010000251.1 GCA_030684355.1 Pseudomonadota bacterium | reverse complement strand
GGGCCGGCGCCGCGACCGGAGCGGGGGCGGGCGCCATGGGAGCGGGCGCCATGGGGGCGGGCGCCGCGCGAGTGCCGCCGTGGTCGTGTTCATGGCCGTGGTCGTGCGAATGCCCGTGGTCCTCGTCCGCGGCCGGCGGCGCGGCCTTCCCTGCCGTCTCCGCGGCGGCCTCCCCTGCCGTCTCCGCGGCAGCGTCGTCCCCGGTCTCCTCGGCGTCCTTCTTCTTGCGGCCGCGCCCCTTCTCCTTGCCCGCGGCCTCGGCGGCGGCGCGCCCCTCGTCCGTCAGGGTGAAGATCGTGCCGTCCCACGCCACGAGCCCGTCGGAGGTGAGCCCCTCCATGAGCTGGCTGAACGCCTGGTGCGCGGCCAGGAGCTTCAGGCCGCTCCAGTCGTGCAGCGGGCCGATCGCCATCGTCCCGCCGTTCTCCAGCAGGTAGGCGAGCAGCTTCTTGCGACGGGTCACGTTGATGTCGGCGGCCATGCGCACCTCTCGAGCGCGCGGACTAACCGCTCGGATCTGGTGCCGAGCGTGGCCGACGCTACTCGTTCTCGGGCGGGGGCGGCTTCCCCTCGGCGCGCGCACGGGCCCGGGCCTTCCGGCGCCGGGGCCACGTGAGGATGGCCTCGAGCGGGCCGCTCGCCACGTGGGCGAGCCCGAGGAGCACGAGCAGGGTCGAGATGTCGTACACCGCGCCGATCGCGAGGCAGATGCCCGCGAAGACGACGAGCGCCGCCATCATCCGCGGCGACATCTTGAACGTCTTCATCGTCCGGAACGGGATCGACGAGACCTCGAGGAAGGAGACGGCGAGCACGAAGAGCACGATCCCGGTGGGGTCGGTCGGGCCGGGGAGGCCGGAGCCGGCGTGCCACATGACGAGCGACGAGACCGTGCCGCCGCCCATCGTGATGGTGAGCCCCTGGCTCCACCGGTGCGCCTTTCCGTCGGCGGTGACGTTGAAGCGGGCGAGGCGGAAGGCCCCGCCGAGCATCAGCGCGCCCGCGACGAACACGCCGAACGGGCCATGCTGGGAGAGGCCCCAGAAGTAGACGAGGCACGCCGGCGCGACGCCGAAGCTGATGATGTCGACGAGCGAGTCGAGCTGCACGCCGAACGCCGTGCCCGTGCCCGTCATCCGCGCCACCCGCCCGTCGAGCATGTCGAACAGGCCGGCGAAGAAGATCATCAAGCCGGCCTTGTAGTAGGCGTTCGCGTCCCCCTGGGCCTGGCCGGCCAGGAGGATGGCGTAGAACCCGCAGAACAGGCTGGCCGAGGTGAACCAGTTCGGCGGGTTCAGGAACTGCTTGATCATCATGCGGAGGCGCCCTCCAGGAGCGCCAGGTGCAGGGCCCGCTCAAGCCCCGGCGCACGCACGGGGTCGACCGCGAAGACTACCGCATCCGCGGCTGCGCGCCACCGGAGTCCGTCCGGACCGGCCGCCTGGAGGACGCGGCTCAGGGTCCCGGGATCCGCGCCCGCGCGTGCTCCGACCACCGTGACGGTCGCCGCGGGGACGAGCCCGGGGAGGTCCGCGTGGAGATTCCGACGATCGAGCAGGAGGCCCTCGGGCCCCGCGGCGCGGACGCACGCGGTCGGGAGCGCGGCGAGCAGGGTGACCGGGCCCCACGCGAGCTGGGTGTCCGCGGCGATCGCCACGATGCGCGGGGCGGCGGTGCCCGGGTGGATGCGCGTGCCGGGGGAGTCCCCGAACGTCGCGCTCGCGCGGAGCGTGATCCCCTCGCGGCGCGCCCACGCGACGGCCTCGTCGTAGAGCACCTTGGCGCCGTTCTGTGCGAGCGCCAGGGCCTCGTCCAGGGTCAGGGCGTCGAGGCGCACGGCGGCGGGCACGGCGCGCGGGTCGGCGGTGTACACGCCGTCGACGTCGCTGCAGATCTCGCACTCGTCGGCATGGAGCGCCGCGGCGAGCACCACGGCGGTCGTGTCGCTCCCGCCCCGCCCCAGCGTCGTGACCTCGCGCTCGCGGCTCACCCCCTGGAAGCCGGCGACGATCGCGACCTCCCCCCGCGCGAGGGCCTCCCGCACGCGGTCCGGACGCACCTCCACCACCCGGGCGTTGGCGTGGCTTGAATCCGTGATGATGCCGCTCTGGCTGCCGGTGAACGACCGCGCGGGCACCCCGAGCTCCTGGAGCGCCATCGCGAGGAGCGCCATGCTGACGCGCTCCCCGACGCTGATGAGCATGTCCAGCTCCCGACGGCCGGGGGCCTGCGTGACGCTGCGCGCGAGGGCGAGCAGCTCGTTCGTCGTGTTGCCCATCGCGGAGACCACGACCACCACGTCGTCCCCGCGCCGGCGTGCGGCCGCGACGCGCCCGGCCACCTTGCGGAGGCGCTCCACGTCGGCGACCGACGACCCGCCGTACTTCTGCACCAACAACATGCGTTCCCGCGCTCCGGTGGCCGACGGATCTCTACCGGATCTCGAAGGTGTCGACGTAGATGATGTTCTCGCCACGGTCGGGCGTGAGCAGGCCGGTGAGGTCCTCGATCTCCAGCAGCCGCACGGGATCGTCGGCCCGGAGCGCGCTCCCCGCCCCGCCCCGCGCGCCGTCCGTCGACCGGAACGACGACGCGGGCAGCGTCACGTCGAGCCACTCGCCGGTGGGCACCTGGAGGACGGGCGCGCTGTAGCGGCCGCCCGCGCCGTCGCTCACGGTGACCCGGAGCTCGGCGGGGAACGCCTGGGCGCGGACCTGGAAGGTCACCTTGGAGACGGGCTTCTCCACCTCGAGCGCGGCGGCGATGTGGTCGGGCTCGCCCGCGAGCACGGTCGTGGACCACGCGAGCAGGGCCCTCCCCTGGATGGCGCGCGCCTCCAGGCCGCCCTTCCCCGCGTGGTCCCAGGCGCGCACGAACGCGCCGGTGCCGCCCACCTCGAAGCCGAAGGTGACGGGGAGCGCGGTGATCGCCCGGGAGCGGAGCTCGATCCGCGCGAGGAGCGCCCCCGCGCGCGCCCGCACGGTCGTGTCCCGCATGGCCCGCCGGAGCGCCGCGATCGCGGCCTCGGTGTCCCCGAGGCCGTAGCGGGCTCGCCCGAGCCAGTACCAGGCGGCGCCGTAGAGGGGGTCGTCCGCCGCGAGGTCGGCGACGACCTCCTCGTAGTAGAGCGCGGCCACCTCGGGCGTACCGTCGGAGGCCTCGACGAGCCGGGCATCGTAGAGGGTCTCCCAGGCACGCACGGGGTCCTCCGCCAGGGCGGCGCCGACGAGCGCGACCGCGAGGGGGAGGATCACCCCTCCTCCCCGACGAACTTGTAGCCGATGCCGTGGTAGGTCTCGATGAAGCGCGGCGAGCCGGCGTCGTCCCGCAGCTTCTTCCGGACGTTCAGGATGTGGGTGTCGACCGTGCGCGTCGTGACCCCGGCGCTGTACTTCCAGATGCTCGCGAGCAGCTCCTCGCGGCCGAGCACCTTGCCCCGGTGCTCGATGAGGTAGCGCAGCAGCTCCTGCTCGCGGTTGGAGAGGCGCTCGACCTCTTCCCCGTGTCGAATCAGGTAGTTGTCGAGGTCCACCTCGACGTCGGCGTAGCGGTAGACGCTCTTGCCGCCACCCGCGCGCTTGAGCACCGCGTTCACGCGCGCGCGCAGCTCCAGGAGCGAGAACGGCTTGGTGATGTAGTCGTCCGCGCCGAGGTCGAAGGCGAGCAGCTTGTCGTGCTCCAGGGTGCGCGCCGTCAACAGGATGACAGGGCCGGCGAAGCCGGTGCGGCGCAGCTCGGAGAGGATCTGGAAGCCGTCGAGCCCCCCGGGGCCCTCCGGGCCCTCGTGCAGCATCACGTCGAGCACGGCGATGTCGACCTTGTGTCGAGCCGCAATCTCGAGCCCCGCCTTGCCGCCACGGGCATGGAAGACCTCGAAGCCCTCCCGGGTGAAGAACGCCACGAGCGAGGAGAGGAGGTCCTCCTCATCTTCGCAGAACAGGATTCGGGCCATCGGGGGGGGCTCCTAGGCGTTCAGGCCGGGCGGCCGGAGGGGGAAGTGCAACGTGAAGGTGGACCCACTGCCGGGCGCGGAGCGGACGCTCACGCGACCACCATGGGCCTCCATGATGTATTTCACGATGGTCAAGCCGATGCCAGTCCCCTTCTTGCGGCGGGCGAGCGGATCGGACGACCGGTAGTACTGCTCGAAGATCTGGCGCTGCTCTTCCGGGGCGATCCCGATGCCGCCGTCGGAGATGGCGACGAGCACCTCTTCGCCCGAAAGCGCCACGTCGACCTTGATCCAGCCGGACTCCTGGCCGTACTTGGCCGCGTTCGACAACAAGTTCGTGAGCACCTGGCTCACGGCGTCGGTGTCGTGCCACACCACGGGGAGGTCCTCGGGCAGCGTGAGCTGGATGTCCATGCCGCGCGTCTCCATCGCGACCATCGCGGCCTCGACCATGCGCGCGACGGAGAGCCCCAGATCCCCCGGTCGGAACGTGTACTTCTTCCGGCCGCGCTCGATGGCGGCGAAGTCGAGCACGTTGTCGACGAGCCGGGAGAGACGCTCGGCCTCGCGCACGATCACGTCGTAGTGGCGCTCGCGGGAGGCGGCGTCGGGGGCGAGGCCGAGCTGGAGGGCCTCCGCCTTCAGGCGGATCTGCGTGATCGGGGAGCGGAGTTCGTGGGAGACGTTGGCCGCGAAGTCGGACTTGTCCCGCGCGACCTCGAGCTCCCGTTGCACGAGCCGCGCCGAGAGCACGGTCCCGACCGTGATCATCGCCACGGAGAGCAGGATGATGCCGATGCCGCGCTGCCGCTCCTCCCCCTGCCGGCGGAGGAGATCGGCGGCGTCGCGGGGGTAGACGCCGAGCGACCAGTTCGGGAACCAGGGCGCGAGGCTCCGGCGGGCGAGGGGGGGCTCGCGCTCGGGGTCGTCGGGGCCGCGGACGACCGCGATGACGTCGCCCTGGGGGCTCGTCGAACGCTGCGCGATCTCGCGGAGCTGGGCCATCACGGCTTCGAGGTCGAGGCCGAGGACGTACTGGTCCTCGTCGGTCCAGGTGGTCGCCCATAGCGCGTGCTCGGTGCGGCTGTAGGAGAACTCCCCTGGCGCGACGCGGAGCATGCGGCCCTTCGCCCCGAGGGTCTCCAGCTCGGGCAGGAGGCGCTCGGCCCAGAAGAGCTGGCTGGCGCGATCCTCCAGCCGCCCGCGCGCGCGGCCGAGCCACTCCGCGTTGGCACGGCCCGCGATGAGGTCGATCCCGCGGCGCGCGACCGCCGCCTCGCCGCCACGGCCGATGATCCAGGGCTCGGCGAGGAGCTCGTCGACGTGCTCGCGCACCGCGGCCTCCCCGGCGACCGGATCGCGCCCGAGGCGCAGCTCGCCGAGCTTCAAGCGCGCGAGATCGCCGAGCCGGAACCCGTAGGCGTCCCGCACGGCGGCGTACCCGGTCAGCACCTCGGTGTAGAGCTGCTCCGCCAGGAAGATCTCGCCGGCACGGTGCGCGGCGTTCGCCCGCGCGTAGATGGCCTGCCCCTTCACGTCGGGGGCGCGCGCCTCGCGGGCGGCCTGGCCAAAGAAGAAGGCCGCCCGGCCGAATTCGTGCAGGCGTTCGGACCGGAGCGCGGCCTGCCATGGCGCGAAGAAGAAGAGCTCCTGGTCATCGAGGGCGTCCTCGGAGTCGGGCGACCGCGGGAAGCGGAGCGCGCCCTCGGCGTCGTACCGGAACACGACGCGCAGGGACTCGGAGATCTCGCGGAGCCCGGAGGTGACGGACTGCCCGGACTTCAGCCGGTTCAACGTGTTGTCTTCGAAGCCCTTGAACAAGGAGTCGACGCCTACCTGGAAATTGTCGCCCGCCCCGCTCGCGACGCGCTCGACCTCCGCGGCGCCCGCGCGCTGCTGCGCCCGGATGCCGGCCACGCCGTAGTAGGCGAGCAGCAGGCCGGGAAGCACGATCGTCGCTGCGAAGATGGCGACGAAGGTGAGCACGCCGCGGAGGTGGTAGAGGTCGACCTTGGCGCGCACGTCACCCCGCCGCGCAGCGAGCACGCGACGCAGCAGCCGGAGCGGTCCAAGGTTCTTCTCGTCGTCCACGCGGGGATGCTACCCGTGTACGCGCCGGAGGGCACGCGGCCCGGGTGCTCCGGGGGCTCGCGGCCGATGCCTCGAAACCGGATAGTCGGGCGAATGACCGGCTCCCTGCCCTTCATCGCCGATGGGTCCGCGGCGCGCGTCGCCGGGGTCGGCATCGGGGTCATGGGGCTCTTTCGCCTCCTGGTCGAGCTCCAGCATGGCGCGGGCGCGGCGGACATCCTGGCGCCCTGAACGGCGCGCTGCCGCCCCACGCGGGCCCCGCCCCGCCGCGGGTGATACCTCCCCGCCCCATGTCGTCGCGTCGAACCGGCATCGTCCTCACCGAACACGGCGGCGCCGAGGTGTTGCGCGTGCGCTCGCTCGCCCCGCAAGCGCCCGCCCCGGGCGAGGTGCGCGTGGCCGTGACGCACGTGGCGCTCAACCACCTCGACCTCTGGGTGCGCAAGGGCGTGCCCGGCCACGACTTCCACCTGCCGCGCATCCCCGGGAGCGACGTCGCCGGGGTGCTGCTCGACCCCACGCCCACGCTCCCCTCCGGCACCGCGGTCGTGCTGCACCCCTCGTGGGGCTGCGGCGTCTGCCCGGCCTGCCTCGACGGGCACCAGGATCGCTGCCGCGCGTTCCGCATCCGCGGCGAGAACGCCGATGGGGGCTGCGTCACGGAGGTGGTCGTGCCCGCGTGGCAGGTGCTGCCGATCCCCGCGCACCTGGCCCCGCGCGAGGCCGTCGCGCTGCCCCTCACCCTGCTCACGGCGTGGCACATGCTGGTGACCCGCGGGCGCCTCGCGCGCGGCGAGCGGGTGCTCGTGCAGGCCGGGGGCAGCGGCGTGGGCGTGATGGCGATCCAGATCGCCCAGCTCTACGGCTGCGAGGTGCACGCCACCGCCTCCACCGAGGGGCGTCGCGCGCTGCTGACGGCCATGGGCGTGCGCGCGTGGCCGTACGACGCCATCGGTGCCCGCGATGTCGATGTCGTGGTCGAGAGCGTCGGCGAGACCACGTGGGCCGCCTCCCTCCGCGCGCTCGCGTGGGGCGGCCGCCTCGTCTGCTGCGGCGCGACCAGCGGCCCGGACGTTCACCTCAACCTGCGCGCCGTGTTCTTCAAGCAGCTCGAGATCGTCGGCGCCACGATGGGCTCGACCGGCGAGCTCCTCCGCGCGTGGCGGGAGGTCGAGGCCGGGCGCATCCGGCCGATCGTCGATCGTGTCCTCCCGATGTCGCGCATCGCCGACGCCCACGCGATCCTGGAGGGGCGCGCCGCCTTCGGGAAGATCGTGCTGGAGCAGGATCTCGCTACCGCCTCCCTGGAGTCCCCGTGAGCCACGACCGCCCTGCCCGCGACCCCGGAGAGGGCCGCCCCACCGGCTACCGCCCGACCCACGACTGGCCCCGCTGGACCTCCGGCACGGGCGCCGGCGGCACCTGGAAGGCCTCGACGGAGGACTTCCAGGTCACCGAGATCCCGCTCGTGACGCCCACCGGCACCGGCGAGCACCAGTGGCTCCGCATCGAGAAGATCGGCCTGACGACCCTCGATGTGGTCGACGCGCTCTGCTCGGCCGCGAACGTCCCCCCCGACAACATCGGCTACGCCGGGCTGAAGGACCGGTTCGCGCGCACGGTCCAGGACTTCACCATCCAGCTCGGCCGGGAGGTCACCGCCCTCCCCGACGGGATGCGCATCCTCGAGCGCACCCGCACCGCGCGCCGCCTCCGTTCGGGGCAGCTCGTCGGGAACACCTTCTCGTTGCTGGTGCGCGGCGGGGACGCCACGGTCGCCCGGGAGCGGCTCGAGCGGCTCCGCGTCACGGGGATGCCGAACTACTACGGCGCCCAGCGCGTGGGCGGCACCGCGCCCGGCGAGGGGCGCGCGATCCTGCTCGGCGGTGGCCCCCGGCTGCGCCACAACCAGCTCAAGTTCGTGCTCTCGGCGTACCAGTCGCTCCTCTTCAACCGGGTGCTCGCGGCGCGCGGCCCCACCCGCCTCGAGGGCGACCTCGACGAAGACGGCATCCCGACCGGCCCGATGTTCGGCCCGACGATGCGCATGCCGACCGGCGCCGCGCTCGCGCTCGAGCAGCGCATCCTCGTGGCGGAGGGGCTGCCCGAACGCGCGTGGTCGCACTTCGAGAAGCTGACCCAGGGCACGCGGCGCAAGCTGTGGGTTCCGGTGGAAGCCGAGCTCGAGGAGGTCGCGGGAGGCTTCTGGCTGCGCTTCCGCCTCCCCGCGGGGAGCTACGCCACGGAGCTCCTGGAGGAGATCCTGTAGGGGATCCGGGGGTCTAGAAGTACCAGCGTCCGCCCGCGGCCCCGCGCGGCGCGATCAGGCCGAACCCGGCCTTGGGGCCGATCGTGTCGTACGCGTTCACCGGGTAGATGCCGAGCCCGGCGTCCACGAACACGCTCGCGGGCACCTTCTCGAACTGCAGCTCGATGCCGACCCCGCCGCCGACGCCCACGAGGCCCGTGCTCACGCCCCAGGTCCAGAGGCCGAGGTCCACCCCGACGTCCCAGTAGAGGTCGAGGCGGCCGAAGTCCCAGCTCTCGATCTCGTAAAACTCCATCTCGAAGTTGGCGCGGAATCCGTGGTACCAGCCCGAGGTGCCGATGTACCCCGAGATGCCCGCCTTGTCGGTGAGGTAGAACTTCCCCGTCGCAGCGATCCCGGTCGGACCCGAAGCAACGCCGATTCCGAACTTCTTGGTCGTCGCGACGTCACTGGCCTGGGCGAGAGAGGTGAGGGCGAGGGTGAGCAGCACGGCGGGGCTCCGAAGTGCTCCGAGCGTAACTTGGCCCTTGCGCACGAGGCAGAGCAGTGCGTTAGTCCCCGCACGCTCGAGTCCACGAGCGCCCCCTACCCAACGGAAGGCACCCCATGAAGAACGTCCTCATCGCCGCCGTCGCTCTCGCGACACTCGCCGGCTGCAACCTGAAGTCCCACAGCTTCCCCGGCGCCCCGCTCCCCTTCGCCAGCGTCGACTACGACGTGCTCGGCGCCACGAGCGCCGAGGCCTGCGGCACGTACATCTTCGGGATCGACTTCGGCCACCTCTTCACGGACAACCAGGGCTCGGCCTCGGCCGCGAGCGGTGGCGATCCCCTCTCCGCCATCCTCGGCATGCTCCCCATCGGTGGCCCCTCCCCCGAGGCCGGCCGCGCGCTCTACGACGCGATGGAGAAGATGCCCGAGGCGACCAACCTCTACTCCCCGAAGATCCACGAGACCGTCACCGGCATCTCCCCGTTCGGCACCCCGATCTTCGGCCAGCGCTGCGCCGAGGTCGAGGCCCGCGGCGTGAAGCTCGGCAAGGGCCCGGTCCCGAACGCGCACTGATCGCCCGCGCGGTCTGCCTCCACACCCTCCCCGGTTCGCCGGCGGAGGGTGTGGTCGTTTTGGGAGGGGCCGGGATCGGGGGGGGGGCGCCTCGAGGACGCGACCCGCCGTGGACCGACTACTTGAGCCAGCCGCGGCGGAGCTGCTCTTCGGCCTGAGCCTCCGCCCAGAGCAGGTACTGGTCCAGCTCGGCGGTGCTGGCCTGCCCCTTCTGCGCCTGGATGTGGCGCCCGAGGAGCGGCATCGACCAGACGGGGCGGCCCGACGTCGTGTCGTAGAGGACCACGAGGGCCTCCAGCCGCGCGCCGGCGGTGCAGCCGAAGGTCTGACCGAGGAACCACCCGCCGTTGTGCGTGTAGTAGGAGCGCAGGTAGGGCACGATGACCCAGCGGCTCCCGCTCGCGGCGGCGCGCGCAGCGTCGTCCAGCGGGGCCGGGATGAGCTCGGTCCGCGGCAGGTTGACGTTGTCGTGGCCGTCCTCGGGGTGGAGCCCGCGGAAGCGCCGCCGCTCTGGCACCGGTGCCACGGCCGCCACCGGCGCGCCGACGGGGACCTTCTCGGCGTCGAGCACGCGCGGAAGGGCGTCCCGGAGCCAGGCCGAGCCGTCGGCCGCGTAGCGATCGTCGAGGCCGAACTCGATGAGGCGCGCGCGGACCTCCAGGGCGACATCCCCGGTGCGCACGAATCCGCCGCCGAAGCGGATGTTCCCGAAGTACTCGTTGCGGAGGAAGGCGGCGTCCCGGGGGTTCGTCACGTCGAGCAGCGACGGCGCGGGCAGGTGCTCCTCGCCCTCGCGCAGCTCGGCCTCGATCTGGCCCATCGCCGCGGACGGCGCGATCGGCGGCGCGGGGAGCTCCTGCACCCGCACGACGGGCGCGATGGACACGCCCTCGGCCTGGATGGCGCGGGCCATCGTGCCGTCCACCCGGCCGGAGGTCACGAGGGGCTCGTGCTTCGCGCAGGCCGCGACCCCCACGAACAGCAGGACGAGCGCGCGCAAGGGCCTCACGCGCCCCCCCCCGTGGCCGACACGCGGCTGCGGCCGACGACCTCGGTGAGCGAGAAGCCCTCGTACAGGAGGAACATCAGGCCGGTGCCGACGGTGAAGCCGAATTGGCCGAGGTGCAGGAGCACGGCGAAGGTCCGGGCGCGATCGCCGTCCGCGCCGAGCATCAGGAGCCCCGCCGTGCAGAAGGCCTCGAAGCCACCGAAGAAGCCGGGCGTGGGCGCGACGGTCATGCCTGACAACGTAACCGACCAGATCGTGAGGGCGTTGCCGGGGGTGGCAGGCAAGCCGGGGAAGGCCAGGAGCGTCACGTAGACCGCCAGCACCGTGATCGCCCAGATGACCACGGACGCCGCGAGCACCCCCGCGAGCGCCGCGGGGCGACGGGCGAGCGCGAGGATGCCGTCCCGGAAGCGACGGAGGAACCCGCCGATCGGCAGCCGGTCCGTCACGCGCAGGAGGGGCTCCCCGACGACGAGCAGGGCGACGAGGCCCGCGATGCCGGAGAGGACGACGGTCCCCACCGCGCGCTGGCCCGCCCGCAACACGTCGATCCCCTCGACGACGATGCGCCCCTCGGGGAGGTCCACCGCGAAGCCGACCAGGAGCATCATGCCGAGCAGCATGAGCATGTCGACGAGCCGCTCCACGAAGATCGCGGCGAGACCCGCGCCGAAGGGGATCTCCTCCTTCTCGGCGAGGAGCGTCGGCCGGACGAACTCGCCCATGCGGAGCGGGACGACGTTGATCGCGAGGTACCCGATGGAGAGGATCGAGAGGAGGCGCCAGAACGGCACCGGGCGCCCCAGGATCGCGCGCAGCCGCACCACGCGCAGGGCGTGCGCCACCACGTAGATCGCCATCACCGGCACCATGTAGGTCCAGCGGAAGTCCCCGAGGCTCACGGCGACCACGTCGGGGTCGATGCCCCAGAGGACCCAGGCCAGGCACAGCGCCGTCACGACGAGGACGGCGGCGATCTTCACGCGCATGTCAGGAGGCCTTGGGCGAGTCGGAGGCGGCCGCGGCGGTTCCCGCGCGCCATCGGAGCTGGCGGGGGCCGGGGCGGAGGAGCTGCAGGCCCAGCCACGAGCTCTCCAGCGCCTGCTTGTCCTCGACGCCGTAGAGCTCCGGCGGCACCTCCCGCGTCACCTCGGTGCCGAAGAGGCGATCCCAGAGGGGCAACGCGTTCGCGTAGTTGCCGTCGCAAATCTGGCCGTCCCGCGTGTGGTGCCAGGAGTGGAACAGCGGGGTGTTGAACACCTGGAACCAGAGCCGCCTGAACGGGGTGTCGAGCGTGAACCGCACGTTCGCGTGCTCGATGGCGTCGGCGACGATCCCGACGGTCAGCGCGGCGTGCATCGGCCAGCCGTCCGACACGCGGAAGAGGACCCCGAACAGCACGAGCGGCACGGCCGCGAGCTGCACGAAGTCGACCAGGTGCATGCGGAAGCCGGTCGTGGCGTCCATCGCCTCCGCCGAGTGGTGCACCCGGTGGAAGCTCCACAGCAACGGTACCCGGTGGTCCGCGTAGTGGAGCCAGTAGCGGGCGAAGTCGAGCGTCAGGAACGCGATGAGGAACTGGACGGCGCCGGGGAGCCCGGTGAGGTCGAGCAGGCGCCCCTCGAGAGGCTGGACGCCCAGGTA
Organism: Pseudomonadota bacterium; assembly: GCA_030684355.1. Taxonomy (GTDB): domain Bacteria; phylum Myxococcota_A; class UBA796; order UBA796; family SXON01; genus CAJBVW01. Next base: position 67,740 of record JAUXTN010000251.1, on the reverse strand, counting down.
GACGAGCCCGAGGACCACGCCCTGCTTGCCCGCGAAGAGCACGGCGCCGTTCAAGAGGTTCACCCAGGACTCCTGGGTCAAGAGGCCGCGGCGCGCTTCCCGGGGCCAGATCCGACCCGCGAGGAGCCCCAGAACGAGCACCAGGGCCTGCGCAATCGTCGTCACCATCGGCCAGCATCCTAACAGGCACCGCGGCGAGGGCACGGCGCCGGCGGGGCGCTCGGGCTGCCGGGAGCCCCGAAATCGGTTAGCTGCCGCCCCCGAGGGGAGCCGCCATGGTCGTCGTGAGCAATGTTTCAAAGGGTTTCGGAGGGCGCCTGCTCTTCGAGAACGTCACGACCTCGTTCGGTCCGGGCAAGCGCTTCGGCCTCACCGGCCCGAACGGCGCCGGCAAGACCACCTTCATGAAGATCCTCATCGGCGACATCGAGCCCGACAGCGGCACGATCAGCCGCCCGAAGCGCCTCGGCATCCTCCGCCAGGACCACACGCTCTACGACGACATGCGCGTCATCGACACCGTCATCGCGGGCAACAAGCGCCTGTGGGACGCGATGACCGAGAAGGACGCCCTCCTCGCCAAGCCGGAGCAGACGGAAGAGGACGGCGAGCGCATGGGCGATCTCGAGTGCGTCATCGCGGAGGAGGACGGCTACACCGCCGAGCCCGACGCCGCCGTGATGCTCGAGGGCCTCGGCATCACCCAGGCCCAGCAGGAGCGCCCGATGAAGGAGCTCCAGGGCGGCTTCAAGCTGCGGGTGCTCCTCGCGCAGGCGCTCTTCGGCACCCCGCACGCCCTGCTGCTCGACGAGCCCACCAACAGCCTCGACATCGAGTCGATCGCGTGGCTGGAGGAGTTCCTCCTCTCGTTCAACGGCGTGCTGGTCGTCATCTCCCACGACCGCCACTTTCTGAACTCGGTGTGCACGCACATCGCGGACATCGACTACCAGACCATCATCCAGTACACCGGTAATTACGACGACATGGTCCGGGCGAAGGCCCAGATCCGCTCGCAGGTCGAGTCGTCGAACACCCGGAAGATGGAGAAGATCAAGCAGCTCCAGGACTTCGTCCAGAAGTTCGGCGCCGGCACGCGGTCCACCCAGGCCGCGTCCCGCAAGAAGGAGATCCAGCGCCTCCGTCCGGACGAGATCAAGCGCTCCAACATCGCCCGCCCCTACATCCGGTTCGACTTCGAGCGCTCCAGCGGTCGCGACGTCCTCGAGATCCGGAAGCTGTCGGGCGGCTACGGTGAGACACGGCTGTTCTCCGGCCTGAACCTTGACATCACCCGGGGCGACAAGGTCGCGGTCATCGGCCGCAACGGCACCGGCAAGACCACGCTGGTCCGCACGCTCCTCAAGGAGATCCCGGCGGTCCAGGGCAGCATCAAGTGGGGCCACGAGACGAACCCCGGCTACTTCCCCCAGGAGCACGAGCACCAGATCCCGCCGGGCTACACCGTGTTCAACTGGATGTTCGAGCAGAAGCCGATCGCCGGCAAGGAAGGCGTGCGGCAGGTGCTCGGCCGGATGTTGTTCTCGGGCGAGGACGGCGACAAGCCCACCGCGACCCTCTCCGGTGGCGAGCGCGTGCGCACCCTGTTGGCGAAGCTCATGCTGCTGCAGCACAACGTGCTGATCCTCGACGAGCCCACGAACCACATGGACCTCGAGGCGATCTCCGCGCTGCGGGACGGCATCGAGGCCTACCAGGGCACCTGCATCTTCGTGACGCACGACCGCGACCTCGTGGAGACCGTCGCGAACAAGATCATCGTCGTCGACAACGGGAAGGCCGAGGTCTACACCGGCGGCTACGCCGAGTACCTCAAGGGGAAGCGGTAGCCGCCCTGGGCCAGTGGTGGCCCCAGGTGCGCGCGGCGCTCGTCGCGTTCCACCTCGTGGCCATCACGCTCTCCGGACTGCCCTCGCCCGAGGGCGGGCTGAACCGTGCCACGTGGGCAGAGCCGACCGTCCAGGTCGAATTCGCCGCGTGGGCGAAGCGCTTCGGCATGGAGCAGCGCGCGTTCGAGGACGCCCTCTGGGAGTTCGCGAACACCTACAACCGCGGCTACAAGCAGCTCCTCACGCCGGTGAAGCCCTACGAGGACCTCATCGGCTCCGAGCAGAGCTGGAAGATGTTCATCGCGCCCCACCGCTTCCCCACGAAGCTGGAGATCGCCGGGCGCGGGGCGGGCGGCGAGTGGGGCGTGCTCTTCCTCGAGTCGTCCCCCACGGCCACGTGGCGGGCGGATCTGCTGCGCCTGGAGCGCCTCCGCTCGTCGATCTTCCGCTGGGGATGGCCCAACTACAGCTCCGCGTGGAGCAAGGGCTGCGGTGGCATCGCGGCGCTCGCCTTCGCGGACTTCCCGGAGCTCGACGAGGTGCGGTGCCGCTTCTGGAAGGCGCGGACCCCCTCCCCCGAGCAGGCCCGCTCCGGCGACCTCCCCGTGGGCCAATGGACCAGCCCGCGCCTCGTGCGCCGCGGGAAGCCGGGCGTGCCCCTCGTGGTCGAGCGGCCGACCCCCACGGGCGCTGCCCCGTCGACCGCGCCGGTGGGCGCCGCGGCGGCGGACGTCGAGCCCACGCCATGAGCCTCTGGCGTCGCTGGGTCGCGTTCCTCGACCGGCGGGAGGCCGCGACCTCCCTCGCCCTCGCGCGGATCGTGCTCGGCGCCACGATCGCGAGCCACCTCGCCTACATGGCCTGGGTCGGAGGCGACCTCCTCGTGTGGGCCGACGCCGCGTACGGCGGCCTCCGCACGCTCGAGCCCGGCTGGCTCGCGCACGTAGGCGGACTCACCCCCGAGAACGTGCGCGGGCTCCTCCTGGTGACGACCTTCGCCGCCGTCGCGTTCACCCTCGGCGTCTCCACCCGGGTCGCCGCGTTCGTGACCTGGGTGGGCTTCCGCACCCTCGCGGACCTCAACAGCCACGCCGGCGGCGCCTACGACGAGCTCGCGAAGAACATCCTGCTCCTCCTCCTGGTGAGCGGCTGCGGGCGCGCCCTCTCGTTCGACGCGTGGTGGGCCGCGAGGAAGGCGCGCGCGGGCGGCGCCCCGTTCGATCCGCTCGTCCCCGCGTGGCCCCGCTACGTCCTCATCTTTCAGCTCGTGCTCATGTACTGGGCCACCGGCATGCAGAAGGTGTCGTCCGGCTGGGTCCCCGGCGGCTCCGCGGACGCCCTCTGGTACATCCTGCAGCAGCCCACGTGGCAGCGCCGCGAGATGACCTGGCTCGCGCCGCTCTTCCCGCTGACCCAGCTGGCGACCCTCGGCACATGGTTCTTCGAGCAGGGCGCGCCCCTCCTGCTGCTGGCCTTCTGGTTCCGCCACACGCGGACCCGACCGGGCCGCCTCCGCGCCGTGTTCAACCGGCTGGACGTGCGCTCGCTCTACCTCCTGGTCGGTCTCGGGATGCACGCCGGCATCGAGGCGACCATGGACGTCGGCGCGTTCTCCTGGGCCACGATGGCCATCTACGTCGCGTGCTTCCACCCGGACGAGTGGACCCGGCTCGGGAAGCGGCTCGGCTTCTCCGGGGGGGCCCCTCGCGCCGGGTGGACGCCGCGCGCCGTCACTCCACCTGCACCAGCGTCAGGCCGTCTTCCCAGCGCGCCGTGATGTCCTCGGCGACGATGTAGAGGCAGTAGGGCTCGCCGTCCGAGCACGGCACGCACTCGACGCCCGCCTTCACGGCGATCTCGCAGACGGCGTTGTAGTCGTCCGCCGGCTGGTTCAGGAGCGGGCCCATGTGCCGCGAGTCCCCGAAGCCGCTGCCGACGCCCTTCTCGATCGCGGTGCCGTCGGCCGTGAACGTGCCGGACAGGTGGAACTGCTCGATGGGGATGGGCGTCCCGTCGTAGCTGACCGTGATGTAGTCGGCGTAGGCCTCGAAGTAGGGCTGCTCGTCGAAGCTGCCGGCGGGGAAGTCCCAGGTCTCTTCGGCCATCACCTGCGTGTAGCTGCCGTCGTTCTCGTGGTACCCGACGCCGCCGAGCAGGTCGATGTCGGTGCTGGTCGCGGAGGTCACGCCGATGAGCAGCGGCACCGTGAGGTAGATCGACGCGAGGGCGTCGAGGAACGACGGCTCCGTGATCCGGGCCTCCGAGAGGCGCCACACGTAGGCGCGGCCCAGGAGCGAGGAGGGATCGTCGGTGAGCGGGGTGCCCAGGCTGGAGGTCGTGAAGCTGCTCGTGGTTGACACGTCACACACGTCAACCGTCAGGGTGTACGTCGTGTTCGCTTGGAGCACAGTCGTGAGGTGGGCCTGTACGTTGCCCTCGTCCCAAGCGGTGGCGAACGCGACGTCCGCGCCGCCGGCGTCGGTCAGGGTGAACGCCGCGGTGCCGGCGTCTCCTTCGAAGCTGACCTTCAGCGGGTCGCGGTAGTACACGGCGGTGGCACCGTCCGCGGGCTCCGAGCTCAGGAAGGTCGCCTCGCAGGCGACGTCCGTGTCGGTGTCGGTGTCGGTGTCGGTGTCACCCGAGTCGGCGCCGACGCTCGTGTCGTCCCCGTCGGCGGGGGTGTCCTTGCCGTTCGTACAGGCGCCCAGGACGAGCACCAATGCAAGAGTCCGTTTCATGTCTCCTCCTCCTCACTCGGTCGGCGTGGCGGTGACGGACAGGGTGTACCAGTGGAACCGGCTCCCCCTGTCGTCCTCTGTCCGTGCCAGCAGGTACAGGTCCTTGATCCCCGTCACCTTTTTCTGGAAGTACGGGTCGCGGTCGTAGCTGATCTCGCCGTTCGAGGACGTGCGCAGCTCGGTCACGCCGTCGCTGTCGTAGAGCACGAGCTTCAGGTTCGCCGCCGAGCCTTCGATAAACGCAGTCACGTCGAAGACAAGGTTCTGCTCGCCTTCGTACGTGGTCGTGATCTTGTACCAGTCGAAGTCGCCTTCCCGGTCCATGTGCCCGAACACGGTCTGGTCGAGCGGGAAGACCTGGGCCTCGTCCGACTGGTCGTTGGGCTCGACCTCCTCGGCGTCCCACTCCACGGGCTCCTTCGAGAGCGACGTGAGGAGGAACCACTCGTAGTCGTCACCGTAGAGGAGGTTCGTCTCCGCGAGGGTGATGCGGTAGGGCTCCAGGGCGGGCGCTGGGAAGACCAGCAGCGGATCCGTCGTGAGGTACCCGTCCAGCACCTGCGCGCCCTCGCCGCCGCCTTCCACCACGAGCTGGGGGTTCGCGCTGGAGCCGCGGGTGGCGGCCTCCGCCCGGATCGTGATCCAGCCGGTCTGGTTCGGCGTGATCGTGAAGAAGTCGAAGTCGAGGTAGGCGCTGAAGTCGCCGCACGCCCAGAGCTCCATCGGGAGCGTCTGGCTCGTGTCGGGGGAGTTGTTGGGCTCGACCTCCTCGAAGTCGCACCGGGGCGGCGGGCCGCTGTCGGCGCTGTCGTCGGGGCTCGTGTCGACGGGGGGCGCCGAGTCGTCCTCGGGAGGCTGCGTGTCGGGCGGATTCGGGAAATCCGGCCGGCAACCGTTACAAGCCCCGGCCAGGACGAGGAGAAGAACCATTTCTGCCCGCTCCCGGGTGACGAACGGCAGGATAGCCGCACGGCCTCCGGGTATGTTGGAAATGAGGAAGACGCCATGCTCTCGATGATCGTGCTCCTGGCCGCCTGTAACGGGGACCAGGATTTCCAAGCCCTCAAGCCCGACATCGTGGTAACTCCCGAAGTCCTGGACTTCGGCGAGGTGGTGGCGGACTACTCCGCGCCCGGCACCATCCAGATCTTCAACGCCGGTCTCGGCATCCTGGAGATCGACGAGATCACCATCAACGGGGACGACGGGTCGGTGTTCACCATCGACGAGGTGCCGCTCGAGGTCCCTGGCGACAGCGAGTACGCGCTCGCGCTGACCTTCCTGCCGCCCGATCCGCTCCCCTACACCGCGACGCTGACCATCCACTCCAACGACGAGGAGCACGACACCGTCCCGGTGACCCTCATCGGCACCGGCATCGAGGCCCCCACGCCCGACATCGCGTGCGACTCGCTCTCGTTGGACTTCGGGACCCTCGCGCCCGGCGGCTCCGCCGCGTTGTGGTTCACGTGCACGAACCTCGGCGACGACGACCTCTACATCTCCGAGATGGTGCAGCGGAACAGCGGCTCGTTCTTCCTCGCGAGCGATCCCACGGGCAACGTGCTGCCCCCCGGCCAGCCCCTCCAGCTCATCGTGGTGTACACGCCGACCACCTCGGACGGCGACAACGGCACGATCACCCTCACGACCAACGATCCCGACGAGCCGGAGACCGTCCTCACGATGGTCGGCAACGGCGGCGGCAGCTTCGAGTACCCCGTCGCGGTCGTCGACTGCCCCACGAGCGCCGTCCCGCGCGAGACGGTCACCGTGGGCGGCGGCGCCAGCTACGACCCCAACGGGTTGGAGCCACTGACCTACCGGTGGACCGTCACGGGCCCCTACGACGACGTCGTGGCCACGCAGAGCGGCACCGACGTGTACGTCCAGCTCGACCTCGCGGGCGAGTACCGGGTCTCCCTGCAGGTCGAGAACAGCATCGGCCTGCTCTCGGCGCCGAGCGTGTGCCGGGTCGACGCCGTGCCCGAGGAGGAGTTCCACGTCGAGCTCATCTGGAAGGACACCAACGACATGGACCTCCACCTGCTCAACAGCTCCGGCACCCTCTTCGACGGCGTGAACGACTGCAACTACTGCAACGTCAACCCCGAGTGGGGCGAGATCGGCGCCGCGGACAACCCGACGCTCGACCTCGACGCGCTCGCCAGCCCCCCGGGCGTCGAGAACATCAACATCGACAGCCCCGCCGACGACACCTACTCGGTCAAGGTGCACTACTACGAGTCCAGCGGCGCGGGTGACGTGACCGCCACCGTGAACATCTACCTCTACGGCGTGCTCGAAGGCAGCTACAGCCGCGTGATGTCGCGCAACAAGGTGTGGGACGTGGCGCAGATCGTCTGGCCCGACGGCTACGTCGTCGAGGACGACACCGCGCTCTACAACGCCACCCTGCGCGCCTGCGAATAGGCCGAGGGCACGTCCCGGTGACCGCGCCGGGCGTGCCTTGGTCGCCACCTGATCGAGCCGAGGTCGGGCCCCCGGAGGTGCATCCCCCGGGGGCCCGGCTACCGGACTACGGGCAGGTGTGCCCGACGACCGCGGGGGTGCCGAACTCGCGCGACGTGGCGCTGGCCAGGTACCAGTCGAAGTACGCGTTGTTCGTCGTCGAGCACCAGGCGTCCACGGAGTCGTTCAGGGTCCCGTCGTAGGAGGCCGGATCGAGCTGCATCGACCGGGACGCATCGCGCGGCCAGTAGCCGTCCGCGGCGGTGTAGGTCCACGACACGTCGTCGATGAGCACGCCGGTCGACGCGTTGCCATCCATGTAGATGGAGAGCTGATCCGTGTCACGTTGCAGGTTGAACGTGTTGTCACGATAGGTGCCGGCGTAGCTCGACGACGCGGTCTCGTCGCCCCAGTAGTAGTCGCACGGCTCCATGAAGCTGTACGCGTTCGTCGTGGTGACGAAGTTGTCCGTCTTGCAGAACACCGCGTAGTCGCCGGCGGCGATGACCACGGCATCCGCGGGGTCGACGTAGAAGCCGTCGGCGGCGAGGCTCGACGAGTAGCGCTGGATGTACCAGTTGGACAGGTCGATGTCGGTAGACGACGCGTTGTACAGCTCGAACCACTGACCGTTCGTGTTGGTCGACGTGGCGCCGAACCGCGGCTGGCGGGTGATCTCGGTGATGATGACGTCGCCCTCGGCGATGAAGTCCTCGTCGACGGACGCGTCGCAGTCGTTGTCGATGCCGTCGTCGAGCTCGGCCGCGCCCGGGTTGGTCGTGGCGTCGGCGTCGTCGCAGTCCTCGACCGCCCCGGCGTACCCGCTGGGGGCGTCGCACGCGACGACGGAGGTGTCGGAGACGCCGTAGCCGTCGAGGTCCCCGTCGAGGTACCAGGTGCTCTCGCCGGTCGCGCCGGCCTCGTCCACCGAGCCGTCGCAGTCGTTGTCCAGGCTGTCGCACGACTCGGTCGCGCCGGGGTAGGCCGCGGCGGAGGCGTCGTTACAGTCCGTCGCGTTGGTCACGGTGTCGGCGGGGGCGTCGCACGCCTCCGTCTCGCTGCCGGCGTCACCGAAGCCGTCTCCGTCGTAATCGGCATAGTACGTGCCGAAGTCGGTTGCGTTGTCGTCCACCGTGCCGTCGCAGTCCTGGTCGGCCTCGTCGCAAGTCTCCGCGGCGCCCGGGTAGGTGCCGGCGGCGCTGTCGTCGCAGTCCGTCGCGTCGGCGACCGTGTCGGCGGGGGCGTCGCAAGCGGTCGTGCCGGTCGACGCGTCGCCGTAGCTGTCCCCGTCGTTGTCGGCGTACCAGGCGGTCGCGTCGGTGGCGTCGGCGCTGTCGATCGTGCCGTCGCAATCGTTGTCGAGGTTGTCGCAGGTCTCGTCCGCGCTCGGGTTCACGTCGAGGTCGCTGTCGTCGCAGTCCGTGGCGTCGAGCACGTACCCGTCGCCTTCCCCGCAGGTGTAGGCCGTGCTGCCGATGTCGCCGTAGCCGTCGCCGTCGGTGTCGGCGTAGACGTTCACGCCGTCCGTCGGGTCGTTGTCGACGGCGCCGTCGCAGTCCTGGTCCTGGTCGTCGCAGGTCTCGGCGGCGCCGGGGTAGGTCGCGGCGTCGGCGTCGTTGCAGTCGGTGTCGTCCGCGACGTAGCCGGCGGGGACGTCGCAGGAGTCCGCCGCGGCGAGGGTGTCGCCGTAGCCGTCGCCGTCGTTGTCCGCGTAGTAGGTGCCGGCGTCGCCGGCGTCGTCGTCGACCGTGCCGTCGCAGTCCTGGTCGAAGCCGTCGCAGATCTCGATCGCGGCCGGGTTGACGGTGGCGTCGGTGTCGTTGCAGTCGGTGTCCGCCGCGACGAAGCCCACGGGCTGATCGCAGGAGGGGGCGGTCCCGGAGGGGTCCCCGTAGCCGTCGACGTCGGCGTCGATGTACCAGGTCGGGGCGTCCGCGGCGGTGGACTCGTCGGTCACGCTGTCGCAGTTGTTGTCGACGGTGTCGCAGAGCTCGACGGCGCCCGGGTTCGAGCCGGCGTCGGCGTCGTTGCAGTCCCCGCCCATGTCGACGTAGCCGCTCACGCCCTCGCACGAGAGCACGAGGGAGCCGTCGTCGCCGTAGCCGTCGGTGTCGGCGTCCACGTAGAGCGCGATGCCGTCCACGGGGTCGATGTCGACGCCGCCGTCGCAGTTGTTGTCGATGCCGTCACACACCTCGTCGACGCCGGGCGAAAGGCTCGCGTTCGTGTCGTCGCAGTCGGTCCCGGCTTCGACGTAGCCGGCGGGGGCGCCGCACTCGGCGAGGGAGACGGCGGGGTCGCCGTAGCCGTCGAGGTCGGCGTCCGCGTAGTAGGTGCGGGCCTCGGGCGCGCCCTCGTCGATGGACCCGTCGCAGTTGTTGTCTTCCAGGTCGCAGAGCTCGGTGGCGCCCGGGAAGGTCAGCCCGTCGGTGTCGTCACAGTCCGTGGCGTCCTCGACGGTGCCCTCGAGGTCGCTGCAGACCGCGGTGCCGGTCGCGGCATCGCCGAAGCCGTCGCCATCGCTGTCCGTGTAGACCGTGCGGCCGTCCGTCGCGTCGTTGTCGATCTCGCCGTCGCAGTTGTTGTCGACCTCGTCGCACACCTCGGCGGCGAGCGGGCTGAGCGCCGGGTCGGTGTCGTCGCAGTCCTCGTCGTTGCTCGCCGTGCCGACGGGGAGCTCGCAGTAGGTGCCGAGGGCGTCGCCCGTGCCGAAGCCGTCGGCGTCGGCGTCGAGGTAGGCGGTGAACTCGCCGCCGTCGTCGATGAGGCCGTCGCAGTTGTTGTCGATGCCGTCGCAGACGTCGTCGGCGCCGGGCGAGAGGTCGGCGTTCTCGTCGTCGCAGTCCTCTTCCTGGACGTAGCCGTCCTCGTCCTGGTCGTAGTCGTCCTTCGCGTCGCAGTCCTGGTCGACGCCGTCGTAGTAGACCTCGTCGGCCCCCGGGTAGACGGTGGCGTTGTCGTCGTCGCAGTCCCCGGTCTCCTCCGTGTAGCCGTCGCCGTCGACGTCGGAGGTGATCTGGGGGTCGGTGTCGGTGTCGCCGGTGTCCTTGTCGGGACCATCACAGCCGACGAAGAGCGCGGCCAGGAACAGGGGGAACAGACGCATGGGAGCTCCGAAGGAACCAAATGGGAAGGGGGGCGGTCGCCTGGCGCGGGCCGCCGCGACCGCGGGGTGGAGTCGCTACGGACAGTCGTAGTTGGCGGCGCCCGGGGTGCCATATTCGGCGTTGGTCGCGCTCACGTAGTACCAGCGGTAGGTGCTCGTGTTGGTCGTCGAGCACCAGGACGAGACCGAGTCGTTCGACACGCCGTCGAGGGACGCCGGATCGAGGCTCAACGAGCGCGTCGCGTCGCGGGCCCAGTAGCCGGACGCCGAGTAGGTCCAGTGCACGTCGTCCACGAGGGTGCCGGTGGTGGTGTCCCCGTTCACCCAGGCCGACAAGGTGTCCTCGTCGCGCTGGAGGTTGAACGTGTTGTCGTGGTAGGTGCCGGCGTAGGTCGCGCCCTGCGTCTCGTCGCCCCACACGTAGTCGCAGACGAGCGTGCTGTACGCGGTCGACGCGGACGTGTAGTCGTCGGACTTGCAGAACACGGCGTACTCGCCGGCGCCCACGATGACCTCGTCCGCGGGGTCGACGTAGAAGCCGTCGCGAGCAATCGACGTGGAGTACCGGCTCATGTACCAGTTGGACAGGTCGATGTCGCGACTGGAGGCGTTGTAGACCTCGAACCAATACCCGCTGCTGTTGGTCGCGGACGCCCCGAAGCGGGGCTGGCGGGTCACCTCGGAGAACACGATGTCGCCGCTGGCGACGAAGTCCTCGTCGACGTAGCCGTCGCAGTCGTTGTCCGCGAGGTCGTCGGCCTCGGTGCCGGTCGGGTAGCTGGTCCCGTCGGCGTCGTCGCAGTCATCGGTGTTGTCGGCGTAGCCCGCGGGGAGATCGCAGGCGTCCATCGTGCCGGCCGACACGCCGTAGCCGTCGGCGTCGGCGTCGACGTACCAGGTGGACTCGCCCGCGGCGCCGGCCTCGTCGATGCCACCGTCGCAGTCGTCGTCCGTCGTGTTGCAGCTCTCGATGGCCGCAGGATTGACCGCGGCGGCGCCGTCGTCACAGTCGGTTGACACGGAGGCGTACCCGGCCGGCTGCGCACACGCGGCCGTCGTCGCATCGGTGGTGCCGTACCCGTCGGCATCGACGTCGACGTACCAGGTCACGGCGTCGACGGCGGTGTCCTCGTCCGTCGTGCCGTCGCAGTTGTTGTCCGCGCTGTCACATACCTCGATGCCATCGGGGCTGTTGGTCGCGCTGGCGTCGTCACAGTCGTCGGCATTGGTGACATAGCCGGTGACACGACGGCACGACGCGGTCGAGACCGAGGCGTCCCCGTAGGTGTCGCTGTCGCTGTCGGCGTAGTAGGCCGTGGCGTCCGTGGCGTCCTCGTCGGTGGTGTCGTCGCAGTCGTCGTCGAGGCCGTTGCAGGTCTCGGCGGCGCCCGGGAAGATGAGCGAGTTGCCGTCGTCGCAGTCGTCGCCCGTCTCGGCGTAGCCGGAGGGGACCCCGCACGCGGACACCGAGAGCTCCGCGTTGCCGTAGCCGTCGGAGTCGGCGTCGTCGTAGTAGGTGCGCTCGTCGACCGCGCCGTCGTCGACCGTGCCGTCGCAGTCGTTGTCCTCGAGGTCGCAGACCTCGTCGGCGCCGACGTAGGTGAGAGCGTCTCCGTCGTCGCAGTCGGTGGCGTCCTCCACGTAGCCCTCGGGCTGCGCGCAGGCGTTGGTCGGGGCGGAGGCGTCCCCGAAGCCGTCGGCGTCGGTGTCGGCGTACCAATCGGTGAACAGGAGGCCGTCGTCGGCCGCGGCCGAGCAGTCGTTGTCGATGCCGTCGCACACCTCGATCGCGGCGGGGTTCACCGCGGCGTCGGCGTCGTCGCAGTCGGACCCGTCGAGCACGAGGCCCTCGACCACTTCGCACGCGCGGAGCTCGGTGGCGGGATCGCCGTAGGTGTCGGCGTCGGCGTCGGTGTAGTACGCGGTGCCGTCGACGGGGTCGTTGGTGGCGTCGCCGTCGCAGTCGTGGTCGGTCTCGTCGCAGAGCTCGTCCGCGCCCGGGTTCACGTCCGCCGCGGCGTCGTCACAGTCCGTGGCGTCCGCGACGTAGCCGTCGGGCGAGGCGCACGAGAGCGTGGTGTCCGCGGCGTTGCCGAAGCCGTCGGTGTCGGCGTCCCGGTAGTAGGGCACCTCCTCCGGGCTCCCCTCGTTCAGCTCGCCGTTGCAGTTGTTGTCGAGGTCGTCGCACACCTCTTCGGCGCCGGGGAACATGGTGGGCTGCGTGTCGTCGCAGTCGTCGCTCGTGTCGGCGAGGCCTTCGGGCAGCTCGCCGCAGTAGGCGGTCTCGCCGTCGATGGTGCCGTGGCCGTCGCCATCGGCGTCCACCCAGCCGACCGCGCCGTCGGTCGCGCCGACGTCGATCTCGCCGTCGCAGTCGTTGTCGACCTCGTCGCAGACCTCCTCCGCGTCGGGGCTCACATCGGCATCCGTGTCGTCGCAGTCGTCTCCCACCACGAACCCGTCGAGGTCCTGGTCGGTGTCGTTGCCATCACAATCCTGGTCGATGCCGTCGTACCAATTCTCGGCTTCGCCCGGGTTCACGTTGTCGTCGCCGTCGTCGCAGTCGCCCTCGGCGTCGGTGTAGCCGTCGGCATCGAGGTCGGTGGTGGGCAGCGTGCCGGTGTCGTCCCCGCTTTTGTCGGTGCAGCCGACGGCAAGGAGGGCAAAGAGCGAGAAGGTCAACGTCTTCATGGTGTCTCGGCGAGGGGGCGACACCATAGCAGAAGCATCGGCCGAGGCGAAACTGCCACGCGCGAAACCGTCAACGCGCCGAGTCACGACGCAGATATGCCAGGAGATGGACGCGCGCGTAGTCGAGCCCCGTGGCCGCGCCGATGACTCCGGTCAGCACCGTCGGGAGCCACGCGTCCAAACCGACGAAGGAGAGCACGACGCAGAGCGCGAGGAGCACCGCGGTGAGGCGACCGAGGACGCTCGTGCGCGGCGCGGGGCCCTGGCCGGTGCGGAACCCGTGCATGAGCACGGGGTGCATGGCGACCTGGATGAGCTCGCGGCTGAACCAGGCCAGCATCCACCAGTCCGGGATGCGGTCCGCCACGGCGAGGCTCCAGGCGAGGTTGACGTGGAGCGTCTTGTCGACCCACCCGTCGAACGCCGCGCCCGCGGACGAGGCGGTGCCGGTGCGGCGGGCGATCGCCCCGTCCACCACGTCGGTGAGGAGCGCGAACAGGTAGACCCACAGCCCCCACGGCGTGGGGACCACGAACGGCATCGCCGCGGCGATCAGCAACCGCGAGAACGTCACCGCCCCGGCGACGTTGTAGAGCTGGCGCAGGTGCATCGGCCACCCACCCTATCCCCACGTTGGGTAGACTGGGCCGCATGTTGCTCTACCTGATCGCCTGCGACGCGAACTGGGCCCCCCAGGAGCCCCTGCCCCCCCTCGACCTCACGGAGCGGCTCGCGGAGGGCGAGGTGCGCGCGGGCGTCGTGACGGACATCTCCGCGCTCTTCGGGGGGATCTCGGCGGAAGGCGCGCTCGGGGACGTGAAGATCTACAACGACCGCGTCCGCTTCGTGATCCAGGCCGTCGGCGACAGCAGCTACTACGTCGAGTACGGCGGCGGCATCGTCGACGGCGACGTCGTGCGCGCCGACGGCGTGCCCGGTCGCGACATGCTCGACGAGGTCACCCCGATGATCGGGCTCGGGCGGGTCGTGGACGCGACGTCCGTGGCCGTGCTCTCGGACGGTCGCGACGGTCCCGCCGTCGTGCGCGTCGAGGGCCCCGCGGCGCCGATGCAGCTCATCACCGGGGCGCTCGAGAGCGACGCGATCATCCCGGACCTCGAGCTGCGCGTCCGCACCGACTACACGCTGGAGCCGGACGCGTGGTCGCTGCAGGCCACGACCACCGTGTGGAACGACGAGGACGAGCCGGTCGACCTCTACGTCGGGCAGGTCGCGCTGCTCGCCACGGACGTCTCCGCGGACTGGCGGCCCGGCGTCGGCCGGGGCGAGGCGACGGAGGCCCCCGTCGACATCCTCGGCGGCGTGGCCCACTACGACGAGGTCGCCGTCGCCATGTCGGGAGACGGCGACCCGCTGGAGAGCGGGAGCGTCGGGCGGATCCTCGCAGCGCTGACCCCCGCGCTCGCGGGGTTCGGCCCCACCACGAACGTGGCCGCGGGCGACTCGCTGACCTTCTCGAACTACCTCGGCGTGGCCCCCGACATCGCCACCCTCGTGGGCGAGCAGCTCGACCGCGCGAACGCCCCGTCCCAGCAGCTCTCGGGCACGGTCACCGCGGGCGGCACCCCCGTCCCCGGCGCGCGCGTGCACGTCCTCGACGGCGACGGCGGCCCGATCTCGATGACGACGACGGACGCCGCGGGCGCGTGGAGCGCGCGGGTCCCCGCCGGGCCGGTCTCCTTCGTGGCCTCCGGGCGCGGCCCCTCCCTCCAGATGGACCTCCCCGCCGGCGCCAGCTGGTACTCCCCCTACGCCGCCGATCCCACCGCCGCGCTCGCCACCCTCGCCTCCGCCAGCGGCGCCGTCCCGTTCGCCGAGGGCTACGGCGTCTCCGCGGTCAGCCGCGATCCCGACCTGGTGCTCGTCGCGCCGGGCGTGGTCCGGGTGACCGTCGCGGACGGCGGCCCCGCCGTGGTCGTCGCCCGCCACGCGACGGGAGACACCGCCGTGGTCGACGAGCGGCTCGTCCCCGGGCGCCCGAGCGGCGCCGCCGCGATCGGGTTCATCCGCGACGGGGACCTCGACCTCCAGGTAGAGCCCGGCACCTACGACGTCGTCGTCTACCGCGGCGTGCGGGACGAGCTGGCGCGCAGCGTCGTCACCGTCGGGACCGGCGAGACCGTCGCGCTGCTCGCGGACATCGTGCCGGCGTACACCCTCGACGGCTTCGTGACGATCGATCCGCACAGCCACGCGTCGCCCAGCAGCGACGCCTCGATCAGCATGACCGACCGCATCCTCGTCGCGGCGGCGAACGGGCTCGACTTCCACGTCGGCACCGATCACGACCACACGGTCGACTACCGGCCCCTCCTCGCGCCGCTCGGCCTCGAGGATCGGCTCGGGAGCGTGGTCGCCACGGAGGTGAGCCCCGTCCTGCGCGGACACTTCAACGTGTGGCCCGCCGAGGTCACCGCCGGCGCGGAGAACGGGGGCGCGCCGCGGTGGTGGTTCGGGTACGCCGACACCGCCGAGATCTTCGGCTGGATGCGGGCGATGGTGGGCGAGGACGGCATCGTCCAGGCGAACCACCCCGTCGGCTCCAGCGGCATGTTCACCCTCGCCAGCTACGACGCGGACGGCCATGTGGACGCCGCGGACCACTGGTCCGACGACTTCGACGCCATGGAGCTGCTCAACTCGGGCGACTGGTCGAACAACCTCCCCTACTACCTCGACCTCGTGGCCCGCGGCCGCGCCGTCACCCCCGTGGGCGTGAGCGACTCGCACGCCCACATGAGCGGCGGCGTGGGCCTCAACCTCACGTTCCTGCCCACAGGGGTGGCCCGCGCCGAGGTCAACCCGGACACGCTGCGGAGCGCGATGCGCACGCGCGGCACCATCGTGAGCCATGGCCCGTTCATCGACGCGCGGGTGGCCGGCACGTGGGCCCCGGGCACGACCGTCGCGACGGGGAGTGTCCTCTCGGTCGACGTCCGCGCGCCGAGCTGGATGCCGGTCGAGACGGTGACGCTCTACGAAGACGGCGAGCCCATCGCGACCGAGGCCTGCCTCGGCGCCGCCCCGACGCCGTGCACGGTGAGCTGGCCGCTCGCGCCCGACGCCGACGCCTCCTACGTCGTCATCGCGGCGAGCACGTCTCGCGCGATGGAGGGCGCCCACCCGGGCGAGCTCGCGTGGGCGGCGAGCTCCGCGGTGTTCGTCGACGTGGGGGGCGACGGGTGGACCCCGCCCAAGGACCCCATCGAGGTCGGCGGCTGACCGCGGCCGTCTGACCCGGGCCCTCTGACCCCGGCCCTCCCGGATCCGCCCCCGTCCCGATAGTAGCGCTTGCCCGGAGTTGCCATGGGTCTCATCCGCTCTCTCGCGAAGAAGGTCCTCGGCAAGGTCGCCGGTCGCGACGCGCCCGCCGTGTCCACCCCCCGCGCGGAGCCCCGTCCGGATCCCCGACCGGACCCGGGTGGCCGCCCGGCCGCCTCCACGGTCACCCGCGCCCCCGAGCGCGTGGCGGTCGCCGGGGACGAGGAGCCCGTGGTCGAGAACGCCGAGGCGCTCTCCACGATCGAGTGCTCCGCCCAGGAGATCAAGGAGCGGCTCGACGCCGGGGAGCCCGTGACCGTGCTCGACGTGCGCGAGCCCTCGGAGACCGCCGGCGGCATCATCCCCGGCGCGCTCCTCATCCCGCTCGGCCAGCTCCGCGCGCGCTGGGAAGAGGTGAAGGACGCGAACGAGGTCGTCTGCTACTGCGCGATGGGCGCGCGCTCGCTCCAGGCGGCGCACTTCCTACGGGAGAAGGGCCTGTTCAACGCCACGAGCCTCGACGGCGGGATCTCGGGCTGGATGGAGATCGGGGGCAAGGTCACCCGCCCCGCATGAGCGTTCCCCTTGCGGCGTCGATCCCGCGCGAGATCGTGATCGTGGGCCCCGGGCGCGTCGGGAGCGCGTTCGTGCGCGCCGCCGTCGCGGCCGGCGCGCGTCCGCACGTCATCGGCCGGGGCGGGCCCCACACGCCGCTCCAGAACCCGCACCCCGGCGTCCCGATCATCGTGTGCACGCGTGCCGACGATCTCGCCGGCGTCATCGCGGTCACCGCGCCCGAGAACCGCGGGGATCTCGTGTTCGTCCAGAACGGGATGATCGGGCCGCTCCTCGCCGCCCACGGGCTCGCCGGCGCGACGCAGGGCCTCGTCTACTTCGCGGCCACCACCCGCGCGGGCCCCGTCGAGGCCGGCGCGCCCAGCCTCTTCCACGGGCCCCACGCCGCCGCGATGGTGGAGATCCTCGCCGCGGACCGCATCCCGGCGGAGGTCGTGCCCGATCGGGAGGCGTTCGCGCGCGAGGTCGGCACCAAGCTCGCGTGGAACGCCATCTTCGGCCTCCTGGGCGAGCGCTACGGGGAGTCGGTCGGCGAGACCGTCGCGCGGCGCCGCGCGGAGATCGACGCCCTCGCGGCCGAGCTCGCGCCCGTGCTCGCGCGAGGCCTCGCCACGACGATGCCGACGGATGCGCTGGTGCGTCGGCTCGTCGCCTACTCGACGAGCATCCCGACGTTCCTCGCGACGGTGAAGGAACTGCCCTGGCGCAACGGTTGGATCGCCCAGGCCGCGCGGGACTTCGCGCTGCCCGCCCCCACCCACGATCGGCTCCTGCGCGAGACCGGACACGCCGCCGTGACGGACGCGTAAGGGCTCCGACGCCCGAGCGGCCCCGCGCACGCGAGCCGGCGGGCTATACTCCCGGCCGTGCGCCCTATCCGCGAACGCCTCCTCCGAAAGGGCGACTACGTCCACGGCTCGTTCTTCAAGCCCGAACAGGTCGACGGCTACATCAACGCCGTCAACCCGGGCGACCGGACCGACGTCCTCGGCCGCTTCCCCTTCTCCACCCGCAGCGTGGACGACGCCGTCGAGTTCGCCGCCATCGGCGCCGCCAAGTGGCGTCGGGTCGGCCTCAACGACCGCGCCGCCGCCCTCCGCCGCTTCCGCGAGCAGCTCCACCACGCCCAGGAGACGCTCGCGCGCCTCGTGACGCGCGAGAACGGCAAGCCGCTGTGGGAGGCGCGCCAGGAGGTCCAGTCCGCGCTCCGCACCGTCGACATCTACCTGGATGACGGCGTCGGCCTCCTCGCGCCGCGCATCGTCGAGGAGATCTCTGCGCGCACCGACTACGTGCCCCGCGGCGTCGTCGGCGTCGTGAGCCCGTACAACCTGCCGGTGCTCCTCGGCATCGGGATGACCGCCGCGGCGGTGCTCGCCGGCAACGCCGTCGTCATCAAGCCGAGCAAGTTCACCCCGGGCGTCGGCCAGCTCATCGCGGAGCTGTGGGACCGCGCGAAGCTCCCGCGCGGGGTGTTCAACCTCGTGCACGGCTCCGGCAGCGTCATCGGCCAGCGCCTCGTCGGGCACGCCGGGCTCGACGCCCTGCTCTTCGCGGGCAGCTTCGAGAGCGCGCGGGACGTCCGCCGCGCCACCGCCGATCGCCCCGAGCTCCCCGCGCTCTACCAGTCCGGCGGCAAGGGCATCGCCATCGTCCTGGACGACGCCGAGATCGACCGCGCCGTCTACGAGGTGCTCGTCGGCGCCTTCATGTCCAGCGGGCAGCGCCACAACTCTACGGGCCGGGTCTTCGTCACCGAGGCCATCTACGAGCGCTTCGCGGCGGAGCTCGTGCGCCGCGCCCAGCGCCTCCGCATCGGCTACGGCTTCGACAATGACGTGTTCATGGGCCCGCTCATCTCGGAGAACTTCCGGACGCGGTTCCGGAAGTACTGCCGCGCGGTCGCGAGCAAGGGCCACACGACGCTGCTCGAAGGCGACACCCAGGAGGTGTCCGGCTACCGCGGCAACTACGTGCGGCCGGGCATCTACAAGGTGGACTGGCAGAACGGCAGCCCCTTCCTCAACGACGAGCCGCCCGGCCCCATCGCGCTCCTCTACGTGGTGAAGAACTGGGAGGAGGCCGCCAGCCTCCACAACCAGTGCCACTACCGCATGACCGCGAGCATCTTCACGCGCCCGCAGAGCCCCGCGCTCCCCGAGCTGCGGGACGCCCTGCGCACCGGCTCCGTGAACGTGAACCGCGGCACCATCGGGCAGAGCCTGCGCCTCCCCGCCACCGGGCTCGGCCGCTCCGGCAACGGCGTGGCCGGCGGCATCGAGCTCCTCCGGGTGCTCACGGTGCCGCGCGCGAGCCTCACGGAGAGCCGCCCCTTCGACGCGCAGAACCTCGTTCCGGGCGTCGCCTGGTCCGACGAGGACGACGACGAGGCGGATCTCGGGGGGGCATTGGAGCTCGCCGTCGAATAGGACGTGCCGATGCTGAAGATCGCGATCGGCAACGTCCACCTCGATCTCGGCGCCGGCAGACGCGGCGTCGACATGGGGCCCTCGGCCATCCACCTCGCCGGGCTGAAGGCAGGCATCGAGTCGCTCGGCCACCGCGTCATGGAGAACTTCGCCATCGGCGTGGCCTCCCAGGAGATGGTCGATCCCGGGGACCCCCACGCGCGGTTCCTGCCGGAGATCACGCGCGTGTGCTCCGAGCTCGCGGACCGCGTGGAGCTCGCCTTGGAGCACGGCTGGTTCCCGGTGGTGCTGGGCGGCGATCACTCCGTCGCCATCGGCACGATCTCGGGCATCGCGCGCTTCTACCGCAAGCGCGGCCAGCGCATCGGCGTGCTGTGGGCGGACGCCCACACCGACTCGAACACCCCCGAGACCTCCCCCTCCGGCAACATCCACGGCATGCCGCTCGCCGTCCTCCTCGGCCACGGGCCGAAGGAGCTCGTCGCCATCGCGGGGGAGGAGCCCGCGCTCCGCATCGGGGACGTGTGCGTCATCGGCGCCCGCGACATCGACCTGACCGAGCGCTCCGTGGTCCAGCAGATGGGGCTGCGCGTGTACACGATGAGCGAGCTCGACGAGCGCGGCACGGCCGTCTGCGTGCGCGAGGCCATCGAGCGCGTCAGCGCGCACACCGCCGGCGTGCACCTCTCCTTCGACCTCGACGGCGTCGATCCCCAGCACGCGCCCGGGGTCGGCACGCCGGTGCCGGGCGGGCTCAACCTGCGCGAGTCCCACCTCATCTGCGAGAAGGTCGCCCAGACGGGCAAGATCATCGGGGTCGAGATGGTGGAGCTCAACCCCGTCATCGACAGCGAGAACCGCACCGGGAAGCTCGCCGTGTGGCTCATCCTCTCCGCGCTCGGAAAGACCATCCTGTAGCCGGATGATCCAGGGCCAGATAGGGCTATTGCGGAGGTGGCGTTGCGCGTATGGCTGTCGATCTGCCTGATCGGCTGTGCCCCCGTCGTCGGGGCGGACAGCGGCCCGGCGGACCCAAGCGCCGCCCGCTGCGACGGCGACACCCTCCCCCCGACCTGGTACGCGGATCTCGACGGGGACGGCTACGGCCGCGCCACCGCCGCCCGCGCGGCGTGCGAGGCGCCCGACGCCTACGTCGACAACGCGGACGACTGTGACGACGCCCACGGCGCCGTGTTTCCCGGCGCGACCGAGCGCTGCAACGGCCTCGACGACGACTGCGACGGCCTCGGGGACGACACCGATCCGGACCTCTCCCGCGCCGAGTGGTACCAGGACGCCGACGCCGACGGCTACGGCGAGACCACCCTGACCGCGACCACCTGCGCCGCGCCCATCGGGTTCGTGGCGACGCCGGGCGACTGCGCGGACGACGATCCCGTCGTGTACCCCGGCGCCGACGACGCCTGCGGCGGCGGGGACGACGACTGCGACGGCGCGGACGACGCGTGCACGCGCGCGGGCGAGGTCTCCCTGGACAGCGCGGACGCGACGCTCGTGGGCGAGGCCGCGGGAGACGGCGCAGGGACGGTCCTCGCGCTCGGGGATGTCGACGGAGACGGCATCGCGGACGTGGCGGTGGGCGCGCCGCGGGCCGAGGACGACGCCGGCGCCGCCTGGGTCGTACGCGGGCCGCTCCTCGGCGAGCGCCGCCTCCACGACGCCGACCTGCGCATCGCCGGCACGCGGCCCGACGCCCCCATCGGGCGGGTGGCGCTCGGGGACCTCGACGGGGACACCCTCGCGGACCTCGTCGTGGCGACCCCGCTCGCGAGCACCGTGTGGGTCTTCCCCGGGAACGCGACGGGCGCCGTCGCGCTCGACACGGCACCCGCCACGCGGACGGGCCTCGTGGGGGACCGCGCGGGGGCCGACCTTGCGATCGGCCCGGATCTCGACGGAGACGGCCTCGGCGACCTCGTCGTGGGGGCGCCGGCGGCGGTCGGCGCGGACGGTGTCGCGGCTGGCGGCGTGGCGATCGTGGCCGGGCCGGTCGCCCGGGAAGCCCCGCTCGCGGACGCCGCCGCGTGGCTCGTGGGCGAGTCCGCCGGGGCGGACGCCGGGTGGGCCGTGGCGAGCCCCGGGGATCTCGACGGGGACGGCATGGCGGACCTCCTCGTGGGGGCCCCGGGCGCGCGCGCGCCGGGCGACACCGCGGAGGCCGAAGTGGGCGCCGCCTACGTCGTGTACGGGCCGCTCCTCGGCATCCTGGCCCTCGCGGACGCCGATGCGCGGTTCTACGGCGCCGCCGCGGGCGACGCCGTCGGCACGACCGTGGCGGGCGTCGGCGACATCGACGGAGACGGCGTGGCCGACGTGATGGTGGGCGGGCCCGGGGTGGACGACGCCGGGGCCGAAGCGGGCGCCGCCTGGCTCGTGCGCGGCCCCGCGCGCGGCGACCTTGGGCCGGCCGACGCCCACTGCACGCTCCTGGGGGACGCCGAGGGGCAGGCCGCGGGCACCACGCTCGTCCCGCTCGGCGATCTCGACGCGGACGGCCGCGCGGACGTGGGGCTCGGCGGGGACGGCGCCGAGCGCGCGTGGCTCCTGCTCGGGCCCTTCGCCGGCACCATCGCGCTGACCTACGCGGAGGTCACCCTCGTCGGGGCCACCCCGCTGGACGACGCGGGGGCCGCGCTCGCGGGCGGCGCGGACGCGGACGGGGACGGCGGGCTCGACGTGCTCGTCGGGGCTCCGGGCGCGGACGTGGGCGGGAGCGGCGCCGGCGGCGTGGCGCTCCTGCGCGGATGGGCCCCATGAGGACGCTCGTGCTCCTCCTCGCGGCGCTGGGCGGATGCGGTTCGGACCCCGCGGTCGACGCCGACGGCGACGGCGACGGCGCGGCCTACGCGGCGGACTGCGACGACCACGATGCCACGCGGTTCCCCGGCGCCGTCGAGCACTGTGACGGCTACGACGAGGACTGCGACGGGCTCGCGGACAACCAGGCCATCGACGCCCTGACCACCTACACGGACCTCGACGGCGACGGCTTCGGGGACCCCTCCACCGCCCTCGCCGCGTGTGTCGCGCCCGCGCTCGGCGTGACCGACGGCTCGGACTGCGACGACACCGATCCCGTCGTCTTCCCCGGCGCCTACGAACGCTGCGACGGTCGCGACGAGGACTGCGACGGCGACATCGACGGCGGCGCCATCGACGGCCGGACCCGCTACCCCGACCTCGACGGGGACGGCTACGGCGACGAGGCCGGGGCGGTCACCGCGTGCGACGCCCTCGGCGCGGTCGAGCCCGGGGACTGCGACGACGCCGACGCCGACGTGTTCCCCGGGGCGGACGAGCGGTGCGACGCCGTGGACACCGACTGCGACGGCCTCCCGGACGTGGGCGCCGCCGACGGCGAGACCTGGTACCCGGACCTCGACGGGGACGGCTACGGGGACGCCGCGAGCGCCGGCACGGTGGACTGCGAGGCCGCCGGGCGCGCGGCCAACCGCTTCGACTGCGACGACGCCGATGCCGCGACCAACCCGGCCACCGGCGGCTGCGGGCTCCCCGCCACCCTCTCCCCGGCGGACGCCGCGGCGACGCTCGTCGGCCTGGATACCGCCGCCGGCGTCGGCGGGGTCCACGCGGTCTACGACCTCGACGGGGACGGCGTGAACGAGCTCCTCGTGGGCGCCCCCGACGCCGACACCCTCTACGTCGTGGGCGGCCCGCTCCGCGGAGACGAGTCGTTGGAGCGCCCCGTGGGCCTGCGCCGGTACGTCGACGGAGTCGGCTCGTTCGGGGGCGCGGTCACCGCGGCGGACCTCGACGGGGACGGACGCGTCGACCTCGCCGTGGGCGCGCCGACGGACGCCACGCTCGGCGTCGAGGGGGGCGCGGTGTGGATCTTCGCGGGCCCCTTGACCGGGAGCGCGACCACCGCCACCGCCACCCGCGCGCTCTACCCGGATAACTCCCGGGACCGCCTCGGCGCCGCGCTCGCGACCCTGCCCGACCGCGACGGCGACGGCCTGCCCGAGCTCGTGGTGGCCGCCCCGGGCTACGGAAACACCGTGGGGCGCGTCTACCTCCTGCCGTCGACCGCCACCGACCTGACCCTGCCGTTCGGCCTGTACACCGGGGTCGCCTCGTTCGACCGGGCCGGAGAGGCCCTGGCCACCGGCGACCTCGACGGCGACGGCCTCGAGGAGCTCGTCATCGGCGCGCCGGGCGGCGCCGAGGCCTACGTGCTCCTGGGCGGCGGCTCCGGCACGTTCAACCTCTCGGACGCCGACGTGACGATCGGGGGCCGCGGGGATCGCTACCAGACCGGCACCGCCCTGGCCGTCGTGGGCGATCAGGACGGCGACGGCCTGGACGACCTCTTGATCGGTGGCCCCTCCTTCGACAGCACGAGCTCGTCGACCGGCGGCGAAGCCTGGCTCCTCACCGGCGCGCTCGCGTCCTACGCGGCCCTGCCCAACGCCGCCCGGACCACCTTCCTCGGCGAGGCCGGCGGAGACCGCCCCGGCGGGTCCGTGGCCGGCGGAGACCTCGACGGCGACGGCCGGGACGACCTCGTGATGGGCGCGACCGGCAACGACGGCACGGGTACCGACGCCGGCGCCGCCTACGTCTACACCGCCGCCCCCGCCGGCACGCTCGCCCTCGCCGACGCCGACACCGTCGTGCGCGGCCACGCCGCCGGGCTCCTCCTCGGGAGCGGAGTCACCGCCGGAGACCTCGACGGGGATGCCCGTGCCGAGCTGATCGTGGGCGGGGTGGGCGAGACCGTGAACGGGCTGGGCGCGGGCGCCACCTGGGTGTGGCTCGGCGGGGCGCCGTAGCGCTCGGTGTCCGCGCGGCGCCGCCCGCGCCTCCTGCTGCCAGGGCCGATCAGGAGCTGGCGCTCGTGTAGTGCCGGAGCGCCTGCACCCACGCCACCCGGCTCACCACGAGCATCCCCAGGCCGACGGCCACCGCCTGGAGGGCGAGCATGGGCTCCAGCCGGCCGAGGAGCGCGAGGGCCGGGTAGGACGTCACGAGCGCGACGGGCACGAACATGGTGAGGAAGACCCGCACCCAGCCCGTGTAGATGGTGACCGGCCAACGCCCGGCGTCCACGACGGCGCCGAGGAGGTAGCGGAGGTTGTCGACGCGGACGAACCAGAAGCTCGTGCAGATGACGAGGATCCAGAGCCCGTAGACCGCGGTGAGACCGGCGAACAGGAGCCCCGCGGCCGTGAGCGCGTCGGAGACCGAGGGCGTCGGAAGGTGCTCGAGGGCATACGCCCCCACGAGGAGCCCCCCGAGCAGATCCCAGAGGCGCGCGGGGGCGACGCGCTGGAAGCTCGCGACGAACTGGGCATCCGGGGGTTTGAGGAGCAGGTAGTCGAGCTGGCCCGACCGCACCCCCTCGACGAGCGCGCCGAGGTTCGGCTCCACGAGGCCCCCGACGAGCGCCTGGAGCACGAGGAAGAACGCGCCGACGAGCAGCGCCTCGTGGAACGACCACCCCGCCACGGACGCGGTGTGCTCGTACACGAACATGAGCGGCAACGCGACGCCCGCGGTCGTGCCCGCGCCGACGAAGAACTCGAGGAGGAAGCTCGCGCGGTACTGCATCGCCGTCATCAGCGCGACGCGCACGAGCGCCATGAGCACGCCCCTACGCACCGACGGCACCGTAGCGGCGCAGGCCTGCCCGCCACGCGTACATCGTCCCGAGGCCGAGCACCGCCACCCATCCCGCCTGGATGGCGAGGGTGGAGCCGATGGGCGCGAGGCCGAGGAGGAGCTCGACCGGCGCGCCGAGCGAGGCGTGGAAGGGCAGCCAGTTCGCCACGTCCGCCACGGGGCCGGGCAGGAGGCGGAGCGGCACCAGGTAGCCGCCGAGGAGCGCCCACACGAAGAAGTAGACCTGGAACAAGCCGAGGGACTGCTCGAACCAGAAGGCCAGCACGCCGAAGAGGCACTGGACGAACCACGCGACGAGGAGCGAGAGGACGAGCGAGATCGCGAAGCCGACGGCCGCGCCCGGCGACGGCACGAACAGGATCTCCGGGCGCCACAGCGCGACCGCGGCCAGGACCGGGCCGAGCACCACGAGGCGCCAGGGGATCGCCGCGACGGTCTCCGCGAACTGCCACCACAGCGGGTTCATGGGGCGGAGGAGCTGCGGCGAGAGCGAGCCGGTGCGGATCTGCTGGTTCAGCTCCCACAAGACCCACACGCCCGTGAGCTGGCGCACGAGCAGGGTCACGGCGAAGTAGCGGGTGAACTCGGCCTGCCCGAACCCCGCGAGCGGCCCGTCGGCGGCGGCCGCGTTCCAGAGCGCGAGCATGACGAGCGGGAGGGTCGCCGTGAGGATCCAGATGATCATCTCCGCCCGGTAGGCGACCATCTCGGCGACCGCGATGCGCAGCAGCGACGGGAAGGCCCGCAGCGCGTGGATCACGCGCCCTCCTTGCGGAAGTAGCGGCCCATCACCTCTTCGAGCGGCGTCTCCTCGACGCCCAGCTCCGCGAACGGCACCAGGGCGAGCACCCGACCGAGGAGCCCGTTCACGCCCTCCGGGGCCACCGACGCCACCATGTGCCCGCCCTCCTGCACGAACCCGAGCGGGACGAGCGCGGGCTCGACGGCGCGCACGACCACGCGGCGCTCCGGGGCCATCTGGTGCGCGAGCGCGGTGAGGGCGCCGTCGTAGCGGAGGCGCCCCTCGTCGATCACGAGGAGCCGGGGCGTGAGCGCCGCGATGTCCTGCATGTAGTGGCTGGTGAGCAGCACGGTGGCGCCGAAACGCTGGTTGATGCCCGCGATGAACTGGCGCACCTGCACCTGCATCTCGACGTCGAGGCCGATGGTGGGCTCGTCCAGGAAGAGGACCTGCGGCCGATGCAGGAGCGCCGCCGCCAATTCGCACTTCATGCGCTCGCCGAGCGAGAGGTTGCGCACGGGCTTGTCGAGGAGCGGCTCGATGCGGAGCATGGTCACGAGCTCGTCGAGCGTGGTCGCGTGCTCCGCCTTGCCGATCCCGTACATCGCGCGGTTGAGCTCGAAGGTCTCGCGCGGGGGCAGATCCCAGAGGAGCTGCTGCTTCTGGCCCATCACCAGCGTGATGCGACGGAGGAACGCGGCGTCCCGGTCCTGCGGCCGCGCGCCGAGCACCCGCACGGCGCCCGAGGTGGGGTGCAAGAGGCCCGCGAGCATCTTCAACGTCGTCGTCTTGCCCGCGCCGTTCGGGCCGAGGAACCCGACGCGCTCCCCCTGCGCGATCGTGAAGGAGAGGTCCTTTACCGCCTCGACATCCCGCCACTTCCGGGCCACGAGCGATCGCACCGAGCCCAGGAAGCCGGGCTCCTTGAGCGGCACGCGGTAGGTCTTCGAGAGGTGCTCCACCTCGATCATGCGGACCCTGGAGGGTGGGCACCATACGCCCGTGGCGCCCCCTCGCGCCAGCCGTCCCGGGTCTCCGTCGGGCTCCAGCCTCGCGCTCCCGGGGCGCACGCGGGCGCGCGGCCTGCTACGTTCGACGCGACCACGAAGGGAGCCCCCTGTCAATCACGATCCTCGGCCCCGAGCGCCCCGTGCCGGCGCTACCGCAGGTGCTGGCCCGTGCCGGCGTCAAGGGCCCGGTCGCGCTCATCAGCGCGGGGTGGCGCCATGACGAGCCTCGGGACGAGCCGCTGCGCGAGGCCATGGGCGCGACCATCCACAACCTGGGGCTCTACGCGGCCTTCCGCGTCCTGGAGCGCGAGGCGTCGGACCTCGTCTCCACCTATACGCTCAAGCAGTCGGCGCTCCGCCGCGTGAAGGAGCGCTACCGGATGGCGATCGTGCCCGCGCTGGCGGGGTGCCGGGAGCTCTACGCCCGGCGGCGCGACCTCGACTGTCCGTGGTTCCAGCAGGCCGTCCGCAACATCCAGGCGGTGGACGCCCTCTTCCTCGCCGAGTCCGACCGCCTCCACCACGAGTACGACGAGCAGGCGCGGCCCTTCCGGCACCGCCGCGTCCGCATCGAGCTCGACCGCCTCCAGGCCCGGCTGAACGCCTGCGACGCCGTGCTCATCGCCGGCGGCCACGTGGGCGTGCTCCGCAACCGCCTCGCCTTCTTCGGTTTCGACGAGTGGCTCCGCCACCGCAAGGTCTTCGCCTGGTCCGCCGGCGCGATGGCGCTGACCGACCGCGTCGTGCTCTTCCACGACCACACCGCCTACGGCGTCGGCCTCGCCGAGATCCTCGACCGCGGCCTGGGGCTCCTCCCCGGCGTGGTCTTCCTGCCGCACGCGCGCGAGCGCCTCGACCTCGCCGACAACGAGAACGTCGCGATCCTCGCGCATCGCTTCGCGCCCGCGAAGGCGATCGGCCTGCAGAACGGCGCCCTCCTCACGGGGCCACAGCTCACGAGCGAGGGCACGCGCGACGCCGCGATGCACCTGGGGCTCGACGGCACGCTCATGCCGGTCTCGGAGGTCCATGCGCTCGCTCCTTGATCTCATCGCCCAGATCGAGCGCGAGCCGTGGCGGGCGAACGCGCTGCTGGAGCACTACTCGCACCACCAGCAGTTCCCGATGGTGGACGGCGACAGCGCGACGTTCTTCTACTGGGACGGCCACCGCGCGGAGAAGGTGTTCCTCAAGCACTGGGTCTTCGGCCTGTCCTCGACGGTCGAGTTCCAGCGCATCCCCCACACGGACGCCTTCTACCTGTTCCTCGACCTCCCGAAGCGCGCGCGCGTCGAGTACAAGCTCGAGGTCGTCCGCAACGGCAACGGCGTCTGGATGCACGACCCCCGCAACGGGCGGCGGGCCTACGATCCGTTCGGCAGCAACTCGGTCTGCCACGCGAGCTCGTACGAGGAGCCCGAGTGGGTGCACCACGATCCCGCCGCGCGGCAGGGGCGCCTGGAGTCCGGCACCGTCGAGAGCGCTCTCTTCGGCGACACGCGCGCCTACAAGATGTACGTGCCGGCGGAGGCCCGGCCGGGGAAGCGCTACCCCCTGCTCGTCGTGCACGACGGCAACGACTTCCTGCACTTCGCGAGCATGAAGACCGTGCTCGACAACCTCATCCACCGGCACGAGGTCGCGCCGCTCCTGGTGTGCTTCACCAGCGGCGTCCAGCGCAACCAGGAGTACGGCGCCAACCCGCGCCACGCCGACTACCTGCGCAACGAGCTCCTCCCCGCCCTGGAGGCCCGCTACCCCGTCCTCCCCGGCACCCAGCACCGCGGGCTCATGGGCGCGAGCTTCGGCGCCGTGGCGTCGCTCTACACGAAGGTGCAGCACCCCGGCGTGTGGGGGCGGCTCATGCTGCTCTCCGGCAGCTTCGCGTTCACCGACATCGGCGACCACCAGCGCGGCCCCCTCTGGGACCCCATCGTGCGCTTCGTGAACGGCTTCCGGGACTCCCCGCGCCATCTGCACGCACGAGTGTACGCGAGCTGCGGCACGTTCGAGTCGCTCATCTACTACAACCGCAGCCTGGTCCCGCTCTTCGACCGCCGGTGCGACGACTTCCGCTTCACCGAGGCGCCCGACGGGCACAACTGGATCAACTGGCGGGATCGCCTGCGCGAAGGCCTGACCTTCCTGTTCCCCGGGCCGCTCTGGATGTACTACGAGTAGCGGGTCGCGCGGGTAGCGGTCCCAACGCTGGTTTCCAGGCCATCGCCGGTGTATACGGGCCCCTCTCGGAGCCGCCGCCATGACCACCCAGACCCGCCAGATCGGCCTCTCCCTCGGCGCCGACATCTGTTGGCCCGCCTGCTACGAGGAGCTGATCAAGCGCCTCCAGCTCTCGCTCCCGAGCGGGGCCGACCCGTCCTCCGAGCGCGTCGAGTTCGCCGTCGAGCGCGTGCGGCCCGAGCCGTTCGACCTCCGCGCGAAGCCCAAGTACGACCTCGTGATCGACCGCGTCACCCACTGGTTCTACACCACGCGCGAGTGGGTGAAGAAGATCGCGATCATGGACGGCGTGTACGTCCTGAACAACCCCTGGATGATCCAGGCCGCGGAGAAGCACACCACCTACTGCGCGATGATGCGGCTCGGGTTCCCCATCCCCGAGACCTGGCTGCTCCCCCCGAAGGAGTACCCGGACGAGGCCGACTTTCCGGTCACCGTGCGTCGCTACAACAAGCTCTTCGACCTGAACAAGGTCGCCGAGCAGGTCGGCTACCCGATGTTCATGAAGCCGTACGACGGCGGCGCGTGGCGCGGGGTCTCCAAGATCGACGACGCCGCGGCCCTCCACAAGGGCTACGACGCCTCCGGCAAGCAGATCATGCACCTCCAGAACGCGGTCGATCCCTTCGACCTGTTCGTGCGCGGCATCGGCATCGGCCCGCAGGTCAACGTCGTGAAGTACGATCCCGCCGCGCCCCTGCACGGCCGCTACGTCGTCGACTTCGACTTCGTGAACGACAAGGAGCTCGAGACCCTCCAGCGCTACACGCGCGTCATCAACGCGTTCTTCTGCTGGGACTACAACTCCTGCGAGTCGCTCCGCAAGGGCGGGATCTTCCACCCGATCGACTTCGCGAACGCCTGCCCGGACAGCCAGGTCACGAGCCTCCACTACCACTTCCCGTGGATGGTGAAGGCGATGGTCAAGTGGTCGCTCTTCGCGGCGTACACCAAGCGCAAGCCGCGCCTGAACCCGAACTGGGAGCCGTACTTCGCCATCGCGGACCTCGACCTCCCCTTCGACGAGAAGCTCCTCCGCTACGACGCCCTGGCGAAGGACTACTTCGACGCCGACCGCTTCGAGGAGTTCTGCGGCACCCACCTCGCCCACCTGGACGAGGTCGCCTACGACTTCTTCGGTACCCCGCGCGCGAAGGAGATCGTCCGCGAGAAGGTCTCCGCGCTCTACCCGAAGCACGAGATCGACCCCTTCACCGAGCACTTCTACGGGCTCCTCCAGTTCTGGCGCAAGACCGAGGCCGATCGCGCCCCCGTGCTGAAATCCGGGCGGGCCTCGTGAACCGGCGCATCCACGCGTGGACCAGCCCCGAGCTCGGCCAGAAGATGGAGGTCGCGGTCTGGGGGGACGCCGGCAAGCCCGTGCTCCTCTTCCCCACCGCCGGCGGTGACTTCCTCGAGGCCGAGCGCTTCCTCATGCTCCGGGCGCTCGGCCCGCTCATCGAGGAAGGCCGCATCCGCGTCTACGCGTGCGGCAGCGTCTCGGGGGACGGCTGGATGAACGACGCCGCCCACCCCGGCCACAAGGCCTGGTTGCAGGCGCGCTTCGACAACTACCTCTCGCGCGAGCTCGTCCCGTGGATCCGCCACGACGTGGGCGATCCCGCCGTCCGCCTCATCGGCACCGGCGCCTCGCTCGGCGGCTACAACGCCGTGAACGCCGGGCTGAAGCACCCGGACCAGTTCTGGCTCACCCTCGCGATGAGCGGCACGTACGACTTCGACCGCTGGATGGGCGGCCACGTCGACGAGACCTACTACTTCAACCAGCCGTTCCGCTACCTCCCGGGCATGGCCGAGAGCCTCCAGCTCGAGTGGCTGCGGAAGTCCTACTTCCACATCGCGACCGGCCAGGGCCGCTGGGAAGCCCCGTGGGAGAGCGTCCGCCTGGGCCAGCTCCTCGGCGCCAAGGGCATCCCCAACTACGTCGATCTCTGGGGCCACGACGTCGACCACGACTGGCCGACCTGGCGGACGATGCTCCCGATGTTCCTCGGGCGGTTCGCGTAGCGAGGACGTAGGGGGTTGATGGGGCGGGGGGTGCCCCCCCCGCAACGCCCCCCCTTGCCGTCCAGCCTCCCCTACTCCCGCCGGCGCCGCACGATCGCGAGCAACGGCGCCAGGAACGCCGCGAGCATCCCGCCGGTCGCGGGGGTCGTGTCGCAGCCGCAGCCACCGCCGCCCTGGTAGGTCCAGGCCATCGCGGTGTCGCCGCCGGTGTCGTCGATCGCGCCCGAGTCGACGGTGCCCGTGTCGTCGCCGCCGGTGTCGCCGGTGTCCCCGGTGTCCGGGCCGACCACGTCCGGATCGACGTAGTCCGCGGCGCCGTCGCCGTCGGCATCGTCCGTGCCCTCTTCCAGATCGGAGGCGCCGTCGTCGTCGGAGTCCGTGTCGCGCGAGTTGGGGACGCCGTCGCCGTCGGCATCGCGATCGGGGGCCCCGTCGCCGTCGGCGTCCTCGTTCTCCTCGATGACGGTCGGGATCTCGTCGCCGTCGTCGTCGGCGTCCTGGAAGTCGGGGAGCGTGTCGCCGTCGGTGTCGGCGGTGCCCTCGTCGCCGTCGAGCAGGGAGTCGCCGTCGGCGTCCGTGTCGAGGTGGTCGGGCGTGCCGTCCCCGTCGGTGTCGGGGAGGGTGTCGGCGGGATCGCCGCCGTCGTAGTCCCCCACCTCGTCGAGCGTCGGGATGCCGTCGTTGTCGTCGTCGGCATCGTTCCAGTCGGCGTCGCCGTCGCCGTCGGAGTCGGACGGGTTGGCCAGGTCCTCGCCCACCTCCGTGCCGTCCCACACGCCGTCGCCGTCGGTGTCGGCGTTGTCGACGTCGGTGCCGATCACGGCCTCCTCCTCGTCGGTCAGGCCGTCGCCGTCGGTGTCGTCGTCCTCGGCCACGCCGTTGCAGTCGTTGTCGAGGCCGTCCGGGACCTCGGGGGCGCCCGGGTACACCGTCGCGTCGGCGTCGTCACAGTCCGTGCCGGCGTAGTCGGCGCTGTCGAAGGTGTCGCCGTCGGCGTCGTAGTCGGACAGGCCGTCGCAGTTGCCGTCGATGCCGTCGTAGTACGTCTCGGCGCCGTCGGGGTTCACCATGGCGTCGAGGTCGTCGCAGTCGGTGCCGCCGTACGCGGCGTCGTCGTAGCCGTCGGCGTCCTGGTCGTAGTCGGAGGCGCCGTCGCAGTCGCTGTCGATGCCGTCGTACCACGTGTCCGTCGCGTCGGGGTTCACCGCCGCGTTGGCGTCGTCACAGTCGTCGCCGCCCGCGGCCACGTCGTCGAAGCCGTCGCCGTCGGCGTCCGCGCTGTCGTCCCCGGAGCAGTCCTGGTCGATGCCGTCACCCGCGTCGTCCGGGGCGCCCGGGTAGGTCGCGGCGTCGCCGTCGTTGCAGTCGGTGCCGCCGTAGCTGATCGACTCGTAGCCATCGCCGTCGTAGTCGTAGTCGGACGCGCCGTCGCAGTCGCTGTCGATGCCGTCGTACCAGGCATCGGCGGCGTCGGGGTTCACGGTGGCGTCGGCGTCGTCGCAGTCGTCCCCGCCGTACGCGGAGCTGTCGAACCCGTCGCCGTCGGCGTCGTAGTCGGAGCCGCCGTCGCAGTCCTGGTCCACGCCGTCGTACCAGACCTCGCCCGCGCCGGGGTTGACCGAGGCGTCGGCGTCGTCGCAGTCGTCGAGGGAGCTGTAGCCGTCCCCGTCGAGGTCGATCGTCCCGTCCGCGCCGTCGCAGTCCTGGTCGATGCCGTCGTACGGCACGTCCTCGGCGCCGGGGTGGACGCTCGCGTCGGTGTCGTCGCAGTCGTCGACGGAGTTGTACCCGTCGCCGTCCGCGTCGATCTCCGCGTCCACGCCGTCGCAGTCCTGGTCGATGCCGTCGTACGCGGTGTCCGGCGCGCCCGGGTAGACGGTGGCGTCGCCGTCGTCGCAGTCGAGCGTGGAGTCGGACCCGTCGCCGTCGGCGTCGATGACGGCGTCGCTGCCGCTGCAGTCCTGGTCGATGCCGTCGTACGCGGTGTCGCCCGCGCCGGGGTTGATCGTGGCGTCGGTGTCGTCGCAGTCGTCGCCGCCGTAGGCCTCGTCGTCGTGGCCGTCGCCATCCGCGTCGTAGTCGGAGGCGCCGTCACAATCGGCGTCCACGCCGTCGTACCAGGTCTCCGGCGCGCCGGGGAACACGCTGGCGTCGGTGTCGTCGCAGTCCGTACCGCCGGAGCCGCCGGGGTAGCCGTCGCCGTCCTGGTCGTCGTCGTTGCCGTCGCAGTCCTGGTCGACGCCGTCGTACCAGACCTCGGCTTCGCCGGGGTTCACCGAGGCGTCGGTGTCGTCGCAGTCGGTGGTGGTGTCGTACCCGTCGCCGTCGAGGTCGATGACGCCGTCGGAGCCGTTGCAGTTCTGGTCGATGCCGTCGTACGGGATGTCGAGCGCACCGGGGTTGACGAGGACGTCGGTGTCGTCGCAGTCGTCGCCGCCGTACGCGTCGGAGTCGTAGCCGTCCCCGTCGGCGTCGTAGTCGGAGGCGCCGTCGCAGTCGGCGTCCACGCCGTCGTACGCAGCGTCGGCAGCGCCCGGGTAGACCGAGGGGTCCGTGGGGTCGCAGTCGCCGTCGAGCGAGGTGTAGCCGTCACCGTCGTAGTCCTGGACATCGTCCACGTCGGTGCCGACGGTTCCGTCGGTGGCGTTCCCGGGGCCGGAGCCGCCGTTGACGTTCACCGCGCAGAGGCTGGTCGTCGTGTCGTAGAACTGCTTGACGCGCCCGCCGCCGCCGCCGCCGCCGTTGTCGTCCGTGTCGGCGCCGCCGCCGCCGTAGGCGTTGATGGAGCCGGCGCAGTCGAGCTCCGCCGCGTAGAGCAGCACGCCGCCGCCCGCGCCGCCGCCCGGGGCGTCGTTGTTGGTGACGACGCCCGCCGCGCCGTACGCCTGGATCGTGCCGTCCATCACGATGACGTCGGCCTGGAGCCACACGGCGCCGCCGCCGTCCCCACCGTAGCCGCCGGAGTCGCCGTCCAACGCGCCGCCCGCGCCGCCGGCCGAGCCCATGTCGATGTCGATGTCCGTCGACGAGCCGTACGCCGCGCCGCCGAGGCCGTCGGTCGTGCTGTTGTTGTCCCGCACGCCGTTGCCGCCGGCCGCGCCGTACCCGCCGCCGCCGCCCGAGTCGCGGAACGTGGAGCCGCCCTGCCCGCCGCCCGTGCCCTCACCGTAGGCGTTGAGCACACCGCGATAGCCCGCCGCCGAGGCGTCGATCGTCGAGGTGGTGTCCACGTAGATGTAGGTCGCCGTGAGCGTCAGCGTGCCGGTCGTACCGGTGCCGTCGTAGTCGGTGACCGCGAGCGTGCCGCCGTTGATGACGTAGACGTTGTCGTAGGAATAGGCCCCGTCCATCGTCACCGTCGTGCCGTCGACCACGAGGTCGGCGGCGGCGGCCGTGCGCGCGAGCAGGAACAGCAGGTAGAGCGGCATCGATTATTCCGGGCTCTTGGGGGCGACGGTGGGCGTCCCGCGGGGGCGGGTCGACTTGATCACGAACTCGACGCGGCGGTTGTTCGCCTTGCCGACGGCCGTGGCGTTCGTCTCGATGGGCTTGGTCTCGCCGTAGCCGGCGCCGTAGAGCCGGGTGGGGTCGACCTTCCCGGTGGTGGTGAGCCACTTCACGACGGCTTCGGCGCGGCCCTTGGACAGCGTGAGGTTCTTGTCGTCCTTGCCGTCGCTGTCGGTGTGCCCCGCGACCTCGACGCTCAGGATGTCGTCGTTCGCGTTGAGCGTGGTGGCGATCTCCTGGAGGAGCGAGAAGCTCTCCTTCTTGATCGTCGTCTTGTTCGTGTCGAAGAAGATCTTGTCCATGATCTCGATCTTCTCGAGCGAGACGAACACGCGCTTGGGGCAGCCGTCGGAGCGCTCGGGATCCTCGCGGGGATCCTTCGGCTCGTCGGGGCACTTGTCCCGCTTGTCGGCCACGAGGTCGCTGTCGCGGTCCGGGCAGCCCTTGGTGCGCTCGGGCCCGGGCTCGGTGGGGCACGCGTCGACGTTGTCGGCGATGTTGTCGCCGTCGGTGTCGGGGCAGCCCGCGGTCGCCGCGGGGCCGGGCTCGTTGGGGCAGGCGTCCAGGGAGTCGACCAGGCCGTCCTTGTCGTTGTCGGTCTCGGGGCAGCCGTCGGTGTCCTCGAAGGCGTCGCGATCCTCGGCCTCGGTCGGGCAGGCGTCGGAGAGGTCGACGATGCCGTCCTTGTCGTTGTCGGTCTCGGGGCAGCCGTCGCTGTCCTCGAAGCGATCCATGTCCTCGGGCTCGTTCACGCAGGCGTCGTCGCCGTCGACGATGCCGTCCTTGTCGACGTCGTAGACGGGGGGACGGCCCGGGATGCGGTAGCCGAGCTGGGCGAGCACGCGCACGTCCGGCGCGCCCACGCCGGCGACGAGGCCGGTGCCGAGGCCGAGGGTCCCGACGAGCCCGTTCTTGGCGCCGTAGGTGCCGTAGGCGTGGAGCTCGACGGGGTTCTTGTTGTAGGGCCCGACGCCGCCGGCGAGGGCGATGTTCGAATCGAGCTCCGCGCCGAGGGTGAGCCGCTCGCTGACCAGGTACCCGGCGCCGAGGCTGGCGATGAGGCTGGAGCCGAACGAGAAGTCGCCGAGGGTGCTCGCGGGAGCGGCGGCGGCGCCCAGGTTGGCGTCGATGAAGAGCTTCTCGACGGGGGCGATCCCCGCGGAGACGGTCAGGCCGGCGCCGAAGCCAGATCCCGTGAACTTGTCGACGTTGCCGGTCGGCAGGCTGATGATCGGGATGATCGCCAGGCCGACGGGATCCTCGCCGCGCTGGAGCACGGGGAACACGGCGTCGAGCCGCATGTCGCCGGTGGAGAAGCCGCCGCGCTCGGGATCCGCCGCCCCGACGTAGGGGTAGAGCGGGATGTCGAGGTCGATGCGGACCTTGCCGCCGACGTTGTACCCGGCGCCCAGGCGCGTCGCGAACAGACCGTCGACCACGGCGGTGCGGGTGCCGTCGTCGAAGACCTGGACGACGGGATTGTGGGCATACACGAGGCCCAACCCCGCGTACCCGGACCCCGACCAGCCGAGGCTGGGGGACATGACCTGGAGGCCGCCCTGGAGGTCGAAGGTGGAGCCCACCGGCTTGAAGGTGTCGGCGTCAAGCGCATTTGCGGTCGAGAGGGCAAGGAACATCAACATCGGCAGCGTCTCCGCGTCGCCGAAGGTACGCGGAGACATCACCTGACGCAAGCGGTCGCAAGATGACCGTCAGGAGCGCGAAAGCGTTGCAGGGCCCCAGGAGGAGCCCCGCGCCGATGCCTGCGCGCCTTGCCGGCGAGGCTAGTGCACGCCCTTCTTCATCCGGAGCTCGGCGCCGTGATTCACGTGGTCGTTCCAGGATGCAGGGGGAAGGCTGTTCTCCACCGGCACCATCGTGATGCAGTCGGGCACCGGGCACACGATCTGGCACAGGTTGCAGCCGACGCACTCGGACTCGTCGACGAGGGGCGCCTTCACGTCCACGCCCACGGTGATGCACTGGTGCGCGCCGTCCTGGCAGGCCACGACGCAGCGGTTGCAGCCGATGCAGCTGTTGGCGTCGATCTTCGCGACGGTGTCGTAGTTGAGGTCGAGGTTGCCCCACTCCGAGAAGCTCGGGAGCGCCCGGCCGACCATCTGGTCCACCCGCTCGAACTGGTGGGTGCGCATGTACGTTTCGAGGCCCTCGATCATGTCCTCGACGATGCGGTAGCCGTGGAGCATGACCGCCGTGCACACCTGCACGCTGGACGCGCCGAGCAGGAGGAACTCGACGGCGTCCCTCCACGTGGAGATGCCGCCGATGCCGCTGATCGGGATGCGGAAGTCGGGGTGGCGGCCGAGCTCGCCGGTCATGAAGAGCGCGATGGGCTTGACCGCGGGGCCGCAGTAGCCGCCGTTCGTCGAGAGCCCAGCCACGCGCGGCTCGAGCACGTAGCGATCGATGTCGACGCCGATGATGCTCTTGATCGTGTTGATGAGCGAGACGCCGTCCGCGCCGCCCCTCTGCGCGGCCATGCCGTGCGGGAGGATGTTCGACACGTTGGGGGTGAGCTTCACGAGCACCGGGATGGTCGAGTACTCCTTGACCCAGCCCGTGATGCGCTCGTTGACGGCGGGCTCCTGGCCGACCGCCGAGCCCATCCCGCGCTCGCACATGCCGTGCGGGCAGCCGAAGTTGAGCTCCAGCCCGTCCGCGCCGGCGTCGATCGAGCGCTTGATGATCTCGCGCCACTCTTCCTTCGTCTCGACCATGAGCGAGACGATCACGGCGTTCTTCGGGTACTTCTTCTTGACCTCGTAGATCTCGCGGAAGTTCGTCTCGAGCGGGCGGTCCGTGATGAGCTCGATGTTGTTGAAGCCGAGAGGCTCGACGTTGCCGTAGAGCTTGTTGGCGCCGAAGCGGGAGGAGACGTTCTGGATGGGCGTCCCCAGGGTCTTCCACACCGCGCCGCCCCAGCCGGCGTCGAACGCGCGCTCGATCTGGCCGCCCGAGTTCGTGGGCGGGGCGCTCGCGAGCCAGAAGGGGTTGGGCGAGATGATTCCGCCAGTATCGGTAGTCAGATCAAGCATGGCCCCCTCCCGAGATGAACGCGTGGATGGCGGTGGCGGCGCGCTTGCCTTCGGCCACCGCGTTGACGACCTCCTTGCCGCCGTTGGCGGCGTCCCCGCCGACGTACCAGCCGGGGCGCGAAGTGGCGCCGGTGGCGTCGGTCACGACGCGGCCGGCCTCGGCGCGGATGCCGAGCGGCGCGAGCTGGTCACCGAGCTTCGACTGGCCGATGGCGAGCAGGACGAGCTGCGCCGGCACGACGCCGGGGCCCTCGGTGCCGGTGTAGCGCACCCCTTCGACGTGGGGCT
The DNA here is from genome assembly GCA_030684355.1 of Pseudomonadota bacterium. GTDB lineage: Bacteria > Myxococcota_A > UBA796 > UBA796 > SXON01 > CAJBVW01. The sequence continues at coordinate 30,060 of JAUXTN010000251.1, read as the reverse complement.
CGCCGACGAACCCCGCGGGCGCGGCGTTCCAGAGGGCGCGCGCGCCGTCCTTCTTGGCGGCGTCCCACTCGTGGGCGTAGCCGCTCATCTTCGCCTCGGTGCCGCGGTACACCATCGTGACCCCGGGGACCCCGAGGCCCAGGAGCTCGCGCACGCAGTCGACCGCGGTGTTGCCGCCGCCGATGACGACGGCGTCCCGCACCGACGAGAGATCGACCAGGCCGAGCTTCATCTGCTCGATCCAGGCGACCGCGCCGTGCACGCCGCCGAGGGCCGCGCCGGGCAGGCTGCGGTCCGGCCCGAGCCCGATGCCGACGAACACGGCGTCATGGTCGGCCGCGAGCGACTCCCAGGAGCGGTCGCGCCCGATCTCCGTGTTCATCACGAACTCGATGCCGCCGATGCCGAGCACCCACTCGAGCTCGGCCATGGCGTCCTCCGCGCGCAGCTTGTACGGCGCGACGCCCGTGACGTTGAGGCCGCCCGGCACGCTCCCCTTCTCGTAGATGGTGACGGCGTGGCCGTGGCGCCGCAGCTCGTGCGCCGCCGAGAGCGACGCGGGGCCCGCGCCGACCAGGGCAACGCGCTTGCCGGTGTCCGGGCCGGCCTCGAAGAAGCGCCAGTTCGCGGCCACGGCCTGGTCGGTCGCGTAGCGCTGGAGGCGGCCGATCTGGATGGGCGGGATGCCGGCGGCGTTGTAGACGCAATCCCCCACGCACAGGACCTCGACCGGGCACACGCAGGCACACGAGGCACCCAGGATGTTCGCCGAGAAGATCGTCCTGGCGGAGCCCTGCACGTTGCCGGTCGCGATCTTCCGGATGAAGTTCGGGATGTCGATCCCGGTGGGGCACGCCTTGATGCAGGGGGCGTCGTAACAGTAGAGGCAGCGGCTCGCTTCGGCGGCGGCCTGCTGGGCGTCATACGGCGCCTTGTAATCCTCGAATACGCTCTCGGAGCGTGCGTCGGGGAGCTTCCACATCCAGGGACTCCGGGTCGGTCGGCCGTAATGGCTCGGGAGGGGTCGGACGGGCGTTGTACCACGACTGCTGGTGTCACGGAGTACACTCGCGGGCCGGAGCACCGATGCACGATCCTGCACTTGCGAAGGAGGCCCTCGCCGGCCTCCCTGCCGACGTGGTGAACAGTCCCCTCTTCAATGCCGACCTCGCGCCCGTGCCCGCGGCCCGCCGCGACTGGACGACCTACAACTTCGCGGCGCTGTGGATCTCCATGGCGCATTGCATCCCGACGTACACGCTCGCGGGCGGGCTCATGGCCGCGGGCATGAACTGGTGGCAGGCGCTCCTCACCATCGGGCTCGGCAACATCATCGTGCTCGTGCCGATCCTGCTCAACGCCCACCCCGGCACCGCCTACGGGATCTCGTTTCCCGTGCTCGCGCGCTCGAGCTTCGGCACGGTCGGCGCCAACATCCCCGCCGTGCTCCGCGCGTTCGTCGCGTGCGGCTGGTTCGGCATCAACGCGTACATCGGCGGCGAGGCCCTGCGGACCTTCGTGTACACGTTCTGGCCCGGCTTCGCCGCGGTCGGCGGCGGGTGGACGATCGCCGGGCTCTCGATCCCGAGCGCCATCACCTTCCTCGTCTTCTGGGCGATGAACATCTTCATCATCTACCGGGGCATGAACGCCGTCCGGATCTTCGAGAACTGGGCCGCGCCCATCGTGCTCGTCCTGGCGGTGGCCCTGCTCGGGTGGGTCGTGATGCGCGCGGACGGCGTCGGGCCGCTCTTGACCAAGCCCTCGAAGTTCGCGACCTTCGGCGAGTTCTGGCCGGTGTTCGTGCCCTCCCTGACCGCGATGATCGGCTTCTGGAGCACGCTCTCGCTCAACATCCCCGACTTCACGCGCTTCGGCCGCGGGCAGCGGGAGCAGGCGATCGGGCAGGCAATCGGCCTCCCGACGACGATGATCGCGTTCTCCGCGATCGCCGTGGTGATCACGAGCGCGTCCTCCGCGATCCTCCCCGGCACCCCGGTGGGTGACCTCTGGAACCCCGAGCACCTGCTCGGGCTGATGACCTCCGCCTCCGCGCCGCCGGGGCTCGCCGCCCCGCTCCTCGCGGACGCCTTCACGCGCGCGGTCGTCGCGGTGGTCGCGGTCTTCGGCATCGTGCTGGCCACGCTCTCCGTGAACATCGCCGCGAACGTGGTCTCTCCGGCGCAGGACTTCGCGAACCTCGCCCCCCGCTACATCAGCTTCCAGACCGGCGGGCTCATCACCGGCATCCTCGGCATTCTGTGCATGCCGTGGAAGCTCATGGCCGACCCCGCGACCTACCTCGACGGCTGGCTCGGCGGCATCGGCGCCCTCCTGGGGCCCGTCGCGGGCATCATGATCGCCGACTACTGGCTCGTCCGGCGGCGCCAGCTCGACGTTCCGGACCTGTTCCGCACCAACGGGCGCTACGCGGGCATCAACGGCGTCGCGATCGTGGCGCTGGCGCTCGGCGTGCTGCCGAACCTGCCGGGCTTCCTGGTGAAGACCAAGCTCCTGGAGACCGTCCCCGCGCTGTTCGTGGAGATCTACCCCTACGCGTGGTTCAGCGGCGTGTTCCTCTCCGGCGCCGCCTACTGGATCGGGATGCGGGCGCGCGCGCCCCAGGTCGCGCCCGCGGCGTAGGCCGTGCGCTAGCCGGCCCGGCTACGGGAGCGTGAGGGTGGCGGTCGCGACGGCGGGCCGCCACCGGCCGCCCTCGTAGCGCCCGGAGGTCAGCGTGACGGCGGTGGGGCCGGGCACCCCGAGGACCTCCACTTCGGCCGGCCCCGCGTAGTCGAGCGCCAGGTGCGCGATCCCCTGCTGATCGGTCGCGGCGGCGACAGGCGCCTGGCCGGGCGCGCGAAGCACCACGATGACGCCCGCGGCGACGGCGTCGGCGCGTCGCACGGTCACGTCGAGCTCGGCGGGGCCACGGCGCGGGCCGACCGGCAGCGCCGGGACGTCCAGGTCCGAGAACAGCGCCACGAGCCCCGCGCGGTAGCCGACCGCCTCCGGCGCGCGCTTCCCCTCGGGGTCGCCGCGATCGAGGAGGTGCGGCACGGTGCACCCGATCCCCTGCGCGCGGTGGCTGCGGACGAGCCAGCCGAGCCGCTGGAGGAGCGTCTCTCCGCCGAGCACCGGGGCCCGGAACGCGAGCTCGTTGATGAACGGGTAGGTGCGCTCGTAGCGCATCCGCGCCCAGCCCTCGTCGTTGTAGCCCTGGCTCTCGGTGTGATCGACGAACGGCACGTCCGTGCTCCCGAGCGGGGCGTAGACGCTCGGGAACGCCGGCTCCGCGGGCGCCTCGAGGTTCCAGAGGACGAGCGAGGGGTGATCCCGGTGGGCGGCGACGATGCGCCGGTTCCCCTCCTCGATGAACGCGGCCCACGCGGCGTCCGCGGGGAGGACCCCGTTGGAGCGGCGGCGCCCGTCGCAGAGGGGGGTGAGCACGACGGGGAACCCGAGCTCGTCGGCGGCCTGGAGGACGGCGTCGGGGTGGAGGCGGGCGTGCAGCTCGAGCGTGTTGAGGTTCGCGCTCGCGTACAGCGCGGCCACCTGGGCGAGCTCGTCGCGCGGCTCGCTCCCGTCGGCCACGTGGCGCTGGACCGCGAGGTAGGTCGGGGTGCCGTTGAGCGCGAGCCCGGTGCCGTTCCGGGTGACCTCCCGCGCGCCGAAGCGGACCTGCCGGGTGGCGCCGCCGGGGAGCGCCGCCACGACGTACTGGAGGAACGGGGCCTCCGAGCCGCCGAGCTCCCACCGGGGGCCGGTCCACGCCACGGTGGCCTCGGCGACGCCGTGGGAGACGGTGCTCGTGGGGAAGCGGGCGAGCTCGGCGCCGTCCCGGACGACGGTGAAGAGGACGGGCTCGCCCTCCGCGCCGGACACGGTCGCCCGCGCCGTGAGCTCGCCGCCCGCATAGGCGATGTCCACGTCGTCGACGCGGCGCGCGTCCGCGAGCTCCAACCAGAGCTCGCCGAGGGCCTCGACCTCGCCGGTCCGGGGCTGCTGGTAGGTGTAGGCGCCCACGGCCGTCACCTTCTCGCCGTCGAGGATGTTGGTGGCGCTCGCGGTCTCCACCACGATGCGGAGCGCGTTGTTGCCGGGCTTCAACTGCCCGGTGAGGTCGATCGCGATGGGCCGCAGCCCGCCGGCGTCCGAGCCCACCTCCGCGTCGCCGAGCCAGGCGCGGACGCGGTAGCCGATGGCGTTGCCACGCAGGATGGCGCGGCGGTCGCGGTCCCAGTCCTCCGGCATCACGACCGTGCGGGTGGCCACGAGCTGGGTGCGCGGGAGCGCGAGCGGGAGCCGCTGCGGACCGGCGTTCGTCTGCCACACGCCGTCAAGCGCGACGTCGAGCGCGCCTCCCGGCACCGAGGGCGCGGACGCGCACCCCTGGAGGATCGCGAGGAGGATCATGGCGGCAGGGTGCCAAAATCCGGCGCGACTGTCACCTGGGCGGTCGGCGCCGGGATGGCGCTGGGATCGAGGCGGTAGAGCCGGAGCGCGCGCCCCGCGGTGTCGAGCGTCAGCAGCGGGTCGCCGGGCACCACGGGCACCGCCGCCAGCGACTGGGCAAGCTCGCCCGGGAGCAGCGCCGCCACGACCAACACCGTCGCCTGCGCGCCCCTGGCAGGCGGCGCCCCGCCCTCCCAATACACGAGGTGGCACTCGGGCAGGCCGTGCAGCATCGCGGTGGCGCCGAGCCCCCGCGCCTCGAGGCCGATGCTCCGCGCCACGCCGAACGCCGGCGTCGCGATCAGCACGTGCTCGCGACCCAGAGGCGTCTCGATGGTAGCGGTCACCGCCGCGAGCCCGTCGAGCGCCGCGGCGAGCGGGTCGGCGTGCGGCGGAGGTGGCACGTGCCAACGCCACGGCGCGGGCGAGAGCGCCGCGCGGACGTCGAAGCGCTCCAGGTCGACCACCAGGGTGCGCGCCGGGAGGTGCCCCTCCGCGGCCAGGAGCTGCGCGCAGACGGTGAGCGCCACGAGCGGCGCCAGCACGAGGCGGGTGTGGTGGAAGCGGCACGCCGCGAGGCCGAGCACGATGGCGGCGCCGGCGACGAGCGGGAGCTGGTACCGGGCGTCCACGGGGAGCGTCCGCACGGTGACCCACGCGCCGAAGAGGCAGCAGACCATGACGAGGGGACTCGGGCCGAGGCGGAACCCGGGCTGCGCGGAGGCCCCGGCCGGCGGGGTGGCCGGCGGAACCGCGGCTCGCGCGCGCCACGCCCCCAGGGCCATGCCGAGCGCCACGGCCTCGACCACGAACGCGACCTGGAACGCCCACCACGCCTTCGGCCAGCTCACCACGACGAGCGCCACCGCGAACTTGACGGCGTCCCTCACCGGGCTCGTCCGCACCTCCGTCACGGCCTCGCGGAGCACCTTCTCGGCGACCAACGGCATCGCCTGGAGGAACCACGGGGTCACGATCGCCACGGCCGCGAGCATCGCCAGGCCGAGCCACGCGCCGTCTACGAGGCCCGCGCGATGCCGAGGGCGCGCGCGGGGGCCACGGAGGGCCTCCAAGGCGAGCGTCCCCGCCAGGATCGCGGCGGCGCCACCCAGGTTTCCGAGCAGGAGGCCGACACCGCTGGCGGTCGCGCGGGTCCCGTCGGCGCGCTCCCAGAGCGTGACCCCCACCGCGTAGATCGGCGCGGCCGCCACGGCGAGCGGCAGGAGCGACGCCGGCGAGCGCAGCACCATGGCGATCCCCGCGAAGAGGAGCGCCGGGAGCACCCAGGGGAACAGCGTGTACTTCACCAGCGCGCCGACCCCGAGCGCCACGCCCACGAGCACGGTCGGGGCGGGCACCCGGAAGCCACGCGAGGCCCAGGTGAGCGCCCAGATCCACACGACCAGCGCGGTCATCGGCAGGTCGAGCAGGAGCACCCGCCCGTACGTGGCCAGGATCGGCGAGGTCAGCGCGAGCATCGGGAGGAGCGCGCCGGCGAGCCGCCCCGAGGCGCGCTGCCCGATGAACGCGAGCGCGGCCGCGAGCAGCCCCGCGAACAGCGCCACGCTGGCCGTGGCGACATCGAGGTCGCGCCCGAAGAGGCGGACCAGCGCGGCGCCGACCACGTAGACCCCCGGTGGGAAGGCCTCCGTCGGGAGCCGCTCCCCGTCGAGCCACGCGACGTGCCGCATGACGTTGATGAGGTGCCCCGCGGCGTCCCCCACGGGCAAGGCGTCGTCCCGCCCAAGCCAGCGGACGTGCCACCCGGTCGTGACAACCGCCGCCCCGACCGGGAGCAGGAGGTCCACGATGGCCCCGCCACGCCGTGGGGCGCGGGGCGCCACGGACGCGACCGGTCTGGGTTCGAGCGGGATCGTCGCCATCGGGCGGCGGATGCTACCGGAAGCGGTGCACCGTGGGGGCCCGCACCCGGTGTCGCGCGCCGTCCACCCCTTAGAGCGTGGGATCCACGATCACGGCGATCTCCTGGTAGACCGCCGGGGAGACCGGCGTGCGGTCGTTGTTCGCGAGCTGGACGCGCACGACGTGGGTGCCGACGGGCAGCGCCGTGAGGGCCGCGATGCCGGAGGTCGTCTCGTGCACCAACACACCGTCGAGCCACACTTGCGCGTGCCCCACGTGCGGCGCGTTCGCGCCGTCCATGGCCGCGGCGTCGAAGGTGAAGTTCTCCGCGCTGAACGAGAGGTTGAAGTCGGGCCCCATGCGCCAGTCGTCGCCCGGGTAGGAGATGACGGCGTCCGGGCGGTCCTCCGCGATGGTGAGGCGGAGGCGGTCGGCGATGGGCAGCTCGAAGCCGTCGTTCGAGACGAGGCGGACCTCGAAGAGGTGCGGCCCGGGGGCCATGTTCTGCAGGAGCTGCGAGGTCTGGATGCCCCGGTCGAGCCAGAGCCCGTCCATGTACCAATGGAAGTGCCCCTGGCCGTCCACCGGCAGGAGCGTGTCGTCCCCGTCCACCAGGGTGAACGCCGTCGTGGTGAGGGAGACCGGGAGCGTGGCGGAGTCGTACGGCTCCGCGAACGCCGCGCGGTCGAAGTACACCCCGCGAGCGCCGGGGAGCACCACCACGCGGCGCTCGGCGTAGACCGGCGTCTCCAGGGGTTGGCCGTCGTTGGTGACGAGCTCGACCCGGACGGTGTGCGGCCCCTCGGTGAGGCCCGTCGCCGCCGCCGCGATCGGGTCCGCGCCCCAGTCGCGCAGCTCCCCGTCGATCGAGATGGTGAAGCGCCCCTGCGCGAAGACGTTCTCGGTCGCGCCGTCGACGAGCGTGAAGCCGTCGATGACGAGGCCGAGCGGGGTGCTGCTCGAGGCGAGCGTGCCGCCGTCGGGCGGGCTCACGATCGAGAGCGAGGGGAAGGCGGCCACGATCTCGACGCTGTCGCGCACGTCGAGCTCCTCGTGGTCGTTGCCCGCGAGCCGCACCACCACGGTGTGGGGCCCGGCGGAGAGCCCGGTGACGCGGGCGCCGTTGCTCGCGGTCTCCTCGGCCAGCACGTCGTCGACGTAGACGTGGACGTGGCCCTCGCCGGGGACGGGCTCCCCGCCCATCCCCTCGACGTCGAGCGTCAGGTCGGTCACCGTCCACTGGAGGTCGATGGACCCATCGTAGGTGCCCGCGCCGCTCTCGGGGAAGACCAGGCTGATGGCGGGATGCCCCTCGGGAACCACCACGGGGTCCTTTACGGTCGTGGGAGGAGGGGGCTCGGGCACACAGCCGAGGGACAACAGGAGTAGGACGGACACGATGACCCCCATGACACAGACAAGCTTGGGGTCCCATCGCCGCCACGACAAGGGCCCCGCCGCCGAGCGCGCCCGGAGTGGCTTGCCCCTCTGACCAAATGGGCTAGCTACTACAGGGACATTGGGAGGAATTCATGTCGAAGAGGGGATGGGTCTACGCGATCCCGCTCATGCTGGTGGCGTGTCAGAAGTCACCGGGCGCGTTCGAGAACGAACAGCAACCGGAATATCAGCAGCCGGGCGAACCGGGCACCGACGGACGTCCGGGCACCTACGGGCCAGGTACCGAGGGGCAGCCTGGCACCGACGGGCAGATGGGCGAGCGCGAGGGCCAACTCGGGCAGCAGGGTCGCGGCGGGCGCAACCTCGCCGACGCGCCCCAGGCGGTGCAGAACTTCAACCAGTACGTCCAGCAGCTGCGCTCCGCCAGCACGGTCGAATACACCGACCTCTCCCAGGCCCTGCGCAACCTGTCGGACGCGTTCCAGGCGCTCCCGGCCGACAACGCGAAGGTCACGGACGCGGTGTCCCGCATCGACTCGTACGCCGACCGCATCGAGGCCGCCGGCGCGACCTCCAACATGCACACGCGCTGGGCCCAGCGGGCGCTGATGGAGGGCGTGGACGCGCTGGAGGCGTACGAGAAGGACCAGGGCCTCACCGATACCGAGGGCATCGAGGGCCTGCGGAGCCAGCTCGAGCAGATCAACCCGGAGCAGCCCTTCACCCAACAGAAGGACGCCTTCGTGAACGCCATGGACCGCATCTCCGGCATGCTGGTCCAGGTCAGCTCGCCGCGCCAGGAGCCCGGCACCCGGTAAGGGCGGGGCTCGGCGGGGCGCGTGCCTGCGCCGGGCCTCGGCTTGCCTGGGGGCTGCCTGGGCCTACGTTTGGGAGACGAACGTGGGGAAGGGAATGACGAAGCAGTGGATCGTGGCTTTGCCACTCTTGATGCTCGGATTTGGTTGTAAGGGCGCGCAGACCTACGAGGCGCCGGCCGAGAGCTACCCGAGCCAACAACCGCAGCCGGGCGAGCCGCCCGCGGGGTGGGAGGAGTTCGGCCAGAACACGCCCCAGGCGCCGCAGGAGCCCGCGCAGCCGCAGCCCGGGGCGACCGCCGCGGTGGAGCGGCTCGGCACGATGGTGCAGAACATCCGTGGCTCCACGGACCTGCGGCACGAGGACGTGGTCGCGTCCCTGCGGGGCGTGGCCGACGCGCTCGACGAGATGCAGGGTGGGGCGTCCGTGGCGCCCAACGTGGCCCGGATCCGCGCCACCGCCGACCAGATCGAGGGGTCCGACCCAACGTCGCTGCAGCACGCGGAGATGACACAGGCGGCGCTCCGCGAGACCATCTCGGCGCTCGACGCCCTCGCGACGGCGCGGAACCTCGCGGACTTCGGGCCGCGAACCCGGGCGATGAAGGAGCAGGTGGACCTCATCATCCTCGACCAGCCCCTGCTCAAGCAGACGGACGCCGTCGCGACCTCGCTCCAACAGGTGGTGGACGCCATCGCGCTCATCGAGGCGAGCCCCCCCACCGGGACCCAGTAGTCGGCGCGGTGGCCCCTCGCGCGGCCGCGATGCGGTAGGCTCCCGGCCCCATGCGTCTCTCGCCGGGCCGGAAGCTCCTCTACGCGTCGCTCGTCACGGCGGCGCTGTTCGCGCTCGTCGAGGGGGTTGCCTGGCGCGTCGAGCCGGGCCTGGTGCCGCCCGAGCGAACGCTCCCCCTGCCCCGCCCGGGCCAGGCCGGCGCGTTCCTCGACCAGGCCGCGCGCGTCCGCGACACCCTCGGGGGCCTCCCGATGGTCCACGACGACGCCACCGGCTGGGGCCTCCCCGCCGACCGCATCGTGATGTCCGGCAGCGTGCCCTGCCGCATCAACACCCTCGGCCTGCGCGGCCCCGACCTCGCGCCGCGCCCGCCCGCCGAGGAGCGCATCCTCACCTTGGGCGACTCCACCATCTTCGGCGACGGCGTCCCCGAGTCGCAGGTGTTCTCCTCGGTCGCGGCGGCGCGCCTCACCACCCGGTGGGGCGTCCCCGTGCGCGGTGTCATCGGGGGGGTCCCCGGGCACGACTCCACCCAATCGCTCGCGCGGCTGCGCGACAAGGGCGCCGGCATCGAGCCCACCTGGGTGCTCGTCGGCAACCTCTGGAGCGACGTCTACAAGGACAACGGGTTCGAGCGGCCGTCCACGTCCGGGGCGGTCGCCCGAGTGAAGGGACCGCTCGCGGCGTTCGCCACCTACCGCGTCGCGCGCACGCTCCTCGCCCCCTACCTCCTCCGCCAGAAGGTGGGCTGGATCGCGTCGATGGAGGGTGACGTCGGCGGGAAGGACCCCGACGGCCGCTCCCGGGTGCTCCTCCGCGACTACGTGACCAACCTGCGCGCCCTCGCCGCCGAGGCGGAGAAGCTCGGCGCCCGTCCGGCGTTCCTCGCGCTCCCCGCCCCGGTCGACTTCGACCCCGCCGGCCCTCCCGACGATGTCCGCGAGTACCGCGAGGCCATGCGCACCGTCGCCGCGGAGCTCGGCGGCCCCTACGTCGACGCCCCCGCCTGGTTCCTCGCGCACGGCGGCACGATCGGACACTTCGCCGACCAGGTGCACCCGAACATCCACGGGCACCTGCTGATCGGCGAGGCGGTCGCCGCCACGTTGGGCGCGGCGCGGTAGCCAGGGCGCACAACGCGCGCCCCGGCGGCGACCCGGTAGGCTACCGAGCCTTCGCCGCCACCAGCGCCCGCTCGAGCATCGCCAGGCCGTCGTCGATCTGGCCCTCGTCGATGAGCATCGGCGGCGCGATGCGGAACACGTTGCCCCAGCGCCCGCCCTTCCCGATGATGAGGCCCTCGACGCGCGCGGCCTCGAAGATCCGCGCGGTGAGCGAGGCGTCGGGGGTGCGGTCACCCGCGGTCTCGTCCACCACGATCTCGATGGCCTGCATCAGGCCGAGCCCGCGCACCTGGCCGATGTTCGCCGGGAAGCGCGCCTGGAGCGCCTCGAGCCCCGCGCGCAGGCGCGCCCCGAGCCGCGCCGAGCGGGCCGGGATGTCCTCGCGCTGCATGACCTCGAGCGTCGCCTTCGCCGCGGCCATCGCGAGCGGATTGCCGCCGAACGTCGAGAGGGTCTGCCGCGGGAGCGACCGCGCGATCTCGGGGGTGGTCATGCAGTTGGCCGCCGGGAGCCCGTTGGCGATGCCCTTGGCCATCGTGACGATGTCGGGTTGCACCCCGTAGTGTTGGAAGCCCCACCAATGGTCGCCGGTGCGGCCAAAGCCCGTCTGCACCTCGTCCGCGATGAAGAGCCCGCCGTACTTCCGCACGATGCCGACGGCGACCTCGAAGTACTCCTTCGGCGGCACCACGAACCCGCCCACGCCCTGCACCGGCTCGGCCAGGAAGCCGGCGATCTGCCCGGTCGTCGTGTATTGGATCAGGTTCTCGATGTCCCGCGCGCACTGGATGTTGCAGCTCGGGTACTTCAGGTTGAACGGGCAGCGGTAGCAGTCGGGCTGCACCGCGTGCTTCACGCCGGCGATCTGTTGGGGGAGGATGCGCCAGTTGGCGTGCCCCATCAGCGACTGCGCCAGCGCGGAGCGGCCCGAGTAGCCGTTGCGGAGCGCGATGATCTCGCTCTTCCCGGTGTGCGTCATCGCGAGCATGACGGCCATCTCGTCGGCCTCGGTGCCGCTCGCGGTGAAGAAGCTCTGCGACACGTCCCCCGGCATGATCCCGGCGAGCGCCTCGGCCACCTGCACCATCGGCGCGGTCGGGTAGAGCGTCGAGATGTGCGAGAGGCGGTCGAGCTGCACGCGCACGGCGGCGTTCACGTCCTCGTTGGCGTGCGAGAGCGAAACCGTGAGGATCCCCCCGAAGAAGTCGAGGTACTCGCGCCCGTCCGCGTCCTTGATCGTGAGGCCCTTGGCGCTCTCGACCGCGAGCGGCTCGGTGTAGTAGTTGATGGTCGCCGGCATCAGGTACTGGCGGTGCTTCTGACGGATCTCGTCGCCGGTCATCGGGGCTCCACGAAGGGAGCGGAGATTATCATGGAGCCCGGCCCGATCCGCGGCGGTGGATCGCCACGCCCTCTTCCTTCCCGACGCCCGAAACCGATAGACTGCCGCTCCCACCTACGGAGCGCCCATGTCCATCCTCATCAAGAACGGCCGGATCGTCACCGCGGTCGACGACTACTTCGCCGATGTGCTCATCGAGGGCGAGAAGGTCACCCAGATCGGCGTGAACCTGCAGGCGACGGCCGACACCGTGATCGACGCCACGGGCCGCCTCGTCATCCCCGGTGGCATCGACCCGCACACGCACATGGACATGCCCTTCGGCGGCACCACCTCCGCCGACGACTTCGAGAGCGGCACGCTCGCCGCGGCCTTCGGCGGCACGACCACCATCGTCGACTTCGCGATCCAGACGAAGGGGCGCTCCACGCTCGAGGGCCTGGACATCTGGCACGAGAAGGCCCGGGACAAGGCGAGCATCGACTACGCGTTCCACATGATCGTCACCGACATGCCGAAGGAGCGCCTCCCCGAGATGGAGACCCTCGCGCGCGCCGGCGTCACCTCCTACAAGCTCTTCATGGCCTACCCGGGCGTGCTCTACGTCGATGACGGCGTGCTCTACCGCACCTTCCGGCAGGCCGGCCTCAACGGCACGCGCATCAACATGCACGCCGAGAACGGCATCGTGATCGACGAGATCATCAAGGAGGCCATCGAGGACGGCAAGGTCGAGCCCCGCTGGCATGCCCTCACCCGCCCCACCCGGATGGAGGCCGAGGGCGTGCATCGCGCCATCGCGATCGCGGAGGTGGCGCAGGTCCCCCTCTACATCGTGCATCTCTCCAGTCACGACGCACTGGAGCAGGTCAAGATGGGCCGCAGCCGCGGGGTGGACGTGCAGGCGGAGACCTGCCCGCAGTACCTGTTCCTCGACCAGACGATCTACGACCGCCCCGACTTCGAGGGTGCCAAGTGGGTCATGACGCCGGCGCTGCGGGAGAAGTGGAACCAGGCCTCCTTGTGGCAGGGCCTCAAGTTCGGCGACCTCTCCGCGATCGCCACCGACCACTGCCCGTTCTGCTTCGGCGGCCAGAAGGAGATGGGCCGGGAGAGCTTCACCAAGATCCCCAACGGCGCCCCCGGCGTCGAGAACCGCATGTCGCTCATGTACGACGGCGGCGTGGTGAAGGGCCGCATCTCGCTCAACCGCTTCGTCGAGCTCACGTCGACCTCCGCCGCGAAGACGTTCGGCCTCTTCCCCAAGAAGGGCACGGTCGCCGTCGGGAGCGACGCCGACATCGTCGTCTTCGACCCCGAGAAGAAGCAGACGATCAGCATCCACAACCCCGAGACCCACCACATGAAGGTCGACTACTCGGCCTACGAGGGCCACGAGATCCAGGGCTGGTCGGAGACCGTCATCAGCCGCGGCCGGGTCGTCGTGCACAAGGGCGTCGCGTCGAGCACGGGCAAGGGCGAGTTCGTCGCGCGGGCCCGCGTGGGCGAGCTGTTGCGGTAGAACCGGGCGCCCCGGCACGGCGCGGGCGCCGTGCCGTCGGCCCCTTGCGGGCCGCACGATCCACCCTCGGCCTCGCTCGGCCGAGGGTGGCTTCCGCGCGCCTCGGCAGCGCGGCGAGGCCGCTCGGTCGGCGGTGCGCCGAGCCGCCGGACCGGCCGCCCCGAGCGGCGGCCGCCCTCCAGGCGCCTGGCGCGCATGCCTTAGAGGTCCCGCGGCCTCCGCCGGGTTCCCGCGGGCTCGTACTCGTCCCGCCGGTCCTCGGTGGTCACGTCCGCGCCGATGGGCCGCGCGTTCGGTGGGATCTCCACCTCGCCGGCCGCGCGCGCCTCGGGGCGGTGGGGCCCCGGCCCCGGCTCCGGCGTCGTCTCCTCACGCGCCCGCGGGTGCTTCTTCGCCTCGCCGCCCCGGACCTGGCGCTCCCGCAGGTGATCGTCGGCGTGGAACGGCGAGCCGTGGGCCTTCGCCTCCGGGCCCGGCCCCGTCTCGACCTCCCCGCGCTCGACGCCGGGGCTCGGCGCCGTGGACACCGGCGGCGCGGCGCTCCCGGCGACGGTCTGGCCGGCCCACTTCGTCTCCCGCACCCGGCTCCGCTCCTCGTCGTGGCCCTCGTTGGCCGGATGGAGCAGGCGGTTGTCGGGTTCTGCCTCGACGACCGATGCCCCGTTGCGTGGAAGGTTCTGATCGCGCTCCCGCTGGAGCCGCCGCCACTTCTGGTCTTCGTTCTCGCCCATGAAACGCCCCCCGATCCTCCAAACGAAGCACCGGGGGGGTGGGCGGAAAGCGCGACGGCGGCTGAATCCTTAGGGCAGGTCCTTCACCATGTCGCCGTAGCTGTCCGGGCGGCGGTCGCGGAAGAACTGCCAGGTCTGGCGGACCTCTTCGATCTGGTCGAGGTCGCACGTGGCGATGACGAGCTCGTCCTCGGTCTCCGAGGCGGTCGCGAGGAACTCGCCGCGGGGGTTGCAGATGTAGCTCGTGCCGTAGAAGCGCCCGATGCCCCAGGGGGCCTCGGTGCCGACGCGGTTCGACGCCGCCATGAAGTAGCCGTTCGCCACGGCGTGCGCGGGCTGCTCGAGCTTCCAGAGGTACTGGGAGAGCCCGGCGACCGTGGCCGAGGGGTTGAACACGATCTCGGCCCCGTGGAGGCCGAGGAGGCGCGCGCCTTCGGGGAAGTGGCGGTCGTAGCAGATGTACGCGCCGATGCGGGCGTAGCGGGTCTGGAACGTCGGGTAGCCCAGGTTCCCCGGCTTGAAGTAGAACTTCTCCCAGAACCCGGAGGTCTGCGGGATGTGGTTCTTGCGGTAGATGCCGAGGGTCGAACCATCGGCGTCGAGGATGACCGCGGTGTTGTAGTAGACCCCGGGCATCGCCGCTTCGTAGATGGGGACCACCATCGCCATCGCGTACTTCTTCGCGATGGGGCGCAGGCGCTCGACCGTGGGGCCGTCGATCGCCTCGGCGGCGCCGTACCAGCGCTTGTCCTGGCCCGGGCAGAAGTACGGCCCGTTGAAGATCTCCTGGAGGCCCAGGATCTGCACGCCGCGCTCACCGGCCTGGTGGATGAACGGGAGGTGCTTCTCGAACATCGCCTCCTGGATTTCGCGGACGGGGACGGTCTCGTCGTTGATGACGTTGGAGGCCTGGATCAGGCCGACGGTGACGTTGCGTGCCATGCGGGGGAGCCTCGGGGGACGGGTCGGGGAGACGGGGTCTAGTAGAACGAGGAGGTGCGGCGGGCGCCGCCGTGGTTGATGTAGACGGTCTTCTGCTCGGCGTAGAACTTCCACGCGTCCGGGCCCATCTCGCGCGGGCCGACGCCGGTGTTCTTCACGCCGCCGAACGGGAGGTGGGCTTCGCCGCCCATCGTGGGGGCGTTCACCTGGGTCATGCCGGTGTCGAGCCGCTCGATGACCGCGAAGGCGCGCGAGAGGTCGTTCGTGTAGACCGACGCGGTGAGGCCGAACTGCACCGCGTTGGCGGCGTCGATGGCGTCATCCACGCTCGCGACGCGGATCACCGAGAGCACCGGCCCGAAGATCTCCTCGGTGGCGACGCGCGCGGTGGGCGCGACGTGGTCGAACATCGTCGGCGCGGGGAACCAGCCGCGCGGGAGGCCGTCGATCCGGCCCCCGCCGAACACGAGCTTCGCCTCGGCGGCGCCGATGTCCGTGTAGGAGACGACCTTCTCCATCTGGCGCTCGCTCACCGAGGGGCCCATGGTGACGCCCTCTTCGAGGGGGTGGCCCGCGCGCAGGGCCCGGCCGAGCGCCGCGACCTTCGCGACGAAGGCGTCCGCCACGCCCTCCATGACGATGGCCCGGCTGGTCGCCGTGCAGCGCTGCCCGGTGGAGCCGAAGGCGCCCTGGGCGCACGCGGCGGCGGCCTTGTCGAGGTCGGCGTCGTCCAGCACGAGGAGCGGGTTCTTCCCGCCCATCTCGCACTGCACGGGCTTGTTGAGCTGCGCGCACCGCGCCGACACCTTCAGGCCCACCTCGGTCGACCCGGTGAAGCTCACCGCGCGGACGTGCGGGTGGTCGATCAGCGCGAGGGCGGGCGCGGCGTCTCCATGCACGACGTTGACGACTCCCTTCGGGAAGCCGGCCTCCTCGCAGTACATGCCGATGAGGTGGGCCGTGTAGGGGGTCTCCGGGGCGGGCTTCAAGACGACGGTGTTCCCGGCGACCAGCGCCGGCGCCATCTTCCAGAGCGGGATGCACACCGGGAAGTTCCACGGCGTGATGAGCCCGACGACGCCGTGCGGGCGCCAGAACGTGAACGCGAACGTGCCGGAGAGCTCGCTCGGGACCGTGATGCCGGCGAGGCGCCGGGCGTCTCCCGCGGCGAACTCGACGTAGCGGATGGCCTTCTGGACCTCGCCGCGTGCCTCGCCGATGACCTTGCCCTCCTCCAGCGCGAGCGCGCGGGAGAGCGGCTCGGCCTCGCGCTCGAGGATGCGCACCAGGCGGAAGAGCAGCTCGCCACGCTTGGGCGCGGGCGTGCCCGACCAACCCGGGAACGCGGCGTGGGCGGCCTCGATGGCCTCCACCATGGTGTCGGCGCCCGACACGGGTGTCGTACCCAGGCGGGCCCCGTCGGCCGGGCAGGTGTTCTCGGCGGTGACGGCGGCGTCCCGCCACTCGCCATTGATGAGATTCCGCGCGTTCAAATCCATGAAGCCCTAGGGAGAGCCGGCGAGTGTAGCACAGTCGACCTTGCTACGGGAACGTCGCCGCAGGAGCCCCGGCATGGCCCGCCGACGCCCCCTGCGACGCGACCGCCTCTACGCCTCGCCCGCCTGGTACATCTCCTCGATCTCCTTGGAGAAGTTCACGTAGATGTTCTTGCGCTTGAGCTTCAGCGTCGGCGTGAGCTCGCCGGTGTCGATCGCGAGGGGGCGCGGGAGCACCTTGTACTTGCGCACGTGCTCCACCCGCGCGAACAGCTCGTTGCAGGCGTCCACCGCCTTCTGGAGCTCGTCGCGGACCTTCGGCTCGTCCACCGTCACCGTCGCGCCGAGCCCGTTGGCCTCGCCGAAGCGGGCGAGGGCCTCGGGGTCCACCTGGAGGAGCGCGGTGAGGTAGGCGCGGCGATCCCCGATGACGACCGCTTCCGAGATGAGAGGGTGGTTCTTCAGCGCCGCCTCGATGTTCTTCGGGGCGACGTTCTTGCCGCCGGCGGTGATGAGGATCTCCTTCTTGCGGCCCACGATCGACAGGAAGCCGTCGGCGTCGAAGGCGCCGAGGTCCCCGGAGTGGAGCCAGCCGTCGATGAGGGTCTCGGCGGTGGCGGAGGGGTCCTTGTAGTAGCCGAGGAACACGTTGGGGCCGCGCAGGAGGATCTCGCCGTCCTCCGCGAGCTTGACCTCGGCGCCCGGGATGGTGGGGCCGACCGAGCCGAGCTTCGTCTTGCCGGGGAGGTTGAACGTGGTGGGCCCGCTGCCCTCGCTCTGGCCGTACACCTCGTGCACGAGCACGTCGATGCCGGAGAGGAACATCAGGACCTCCTTGGCCACCGGCGCGGCGCCGCTGACGCACACCCGCGCGCGGGTGAGGCCGAGGACCGGCTTGATCTTGGAGTAGATGAGCTTCCCGGCGAGCGTGTGCTGGAAGCGCAGGAACGCGCCCGGGTCCTGCCCCAGCCCGTTGATGGCGTGGTAGCGCTGCCCGACGCCGACCGCCCAGGAGGCGAGCTTCGCCTTCATGCCGGTGGCCAGGGAGAGCTTCGCCGAGACGCCGGCGTGGAACTTCTCCCAGATGCGCGGCACGGCGAACAGGATGGTCGGCTCGACCTCCCGGAGGTTCTCCGGCACCTTCTCCATGCTCTCGGCGTAGGAGATGCTGCTGCCGCACGAGATCGGCGCGTGGATGGAGAACATCTGCTCGGCGATGTGCGAGAGCGGCAGGTAGGAGAGGCTGCAATCGCCGGGGCCGATGCCGACCATGTCGATGGCGGTCTTCGAGGTCCACGCGAGGTTCTCGTGGGAGAGCATCACCGCCTTGGGCGGGCCGGTGGTGCCGGACGTGTAGATGAGCGTCGCGAGGTCGTCCTTCTTGAGCGCGGCGAGGCGGCGGTCGATCTCGGCGTCGGGCGTCTCGTCGGCGCGCGCGAGGAACTGCTCCCAGGTCATCGCGATGGGGTCGTCGACGACGGCGCCCTTCATCATCACCACGTGGCGGAGGTGGGGGAGCTGGTCGCGCACCTTCTTCACCTTCTCCCACTGCATCGCGTTCTCGAGCAACACGATGCCGGATTCGGCGTGGTCGACGATGTACTGGACCTCGGAGGGCGAGTTGGTCGTGTAGATGCCGGCGGGCGCGGCGCCGACGAGCATCGCCGCCACGTCCACGATGACCCACTCCGGCCGGTTGAAGCCGAGGATGCAGACGGTGCCGCCCTGCGGGAGCCCGAGGGCGACGAGCGCACGGGCGGCCTGGCGCACCTCCGCGGCGTAGGTCGAGTAGTTGGTCGAGCGCCACTCGGCTCCGACCTTGACCCGGTAGGCCAGGGCGTCGGGGTGTCGGCGCGCGGTCTCGAACAAGCGGGCGGGGATCGTATCGGTGGGCACGGGGCAGCTCCTCGGGCGAGAAGGGTACGGCGCCCGTCACGCCCGAGTCAAGCCCCGAATCGCTCTAGAGCGGCGCTCCCTCGTGGCTTTTCAACGGGAGCGGCGCTCGGGCCGGGCGGCGGCGGCCGCGAAACCCGGCAAGCATGGCCGCGAACGCCCAGAGCGCGGCCCCCGTCGGTGACGGCGTGCCACATGCGCACTCGGGGTCGGGGCCTCCAAGCCCGCTGCCGCCGGGGTCTCCCAGCGGGGGGACGTCATCGGTGGCGGCGTCGCAAGAGCCGCCGTCGGTGACGAAGCCCACGCCGCAGATCGGGAAGTCGGCCTCCAGCTCCTCGGCGTACTGGATGTAGCGGACCTGCGACGCCGTGGGGTCGTTCGAGGGGTAGAGGACGAGGTCCTGGTCGGCGGCGCCGGCGCCGTAGCGCAGGTGGAGGCGCGTGAAGAAGGCGTCCGTGCTCGTGCCGACGAAGCCCACCGCCGCGAGGTCGGCGTCCGACGGGGGCTCGCCCGAGCAGGGGTCGCACCCGCCGCCGCCCCAGGCGTACTCGCGCACCCAGGAGGCCCGCTCCTGCGTCGCCATGGCATCCGCGAACTGGGCGCCGTAGAACTCACCGAACGTGGCGTAGTCCCCGACCCGGAACATGCACTCCTGCTCGATCGTGGCCTCGGGGTAGTTGGAGACCCCCACGCTGCCGCTCGCGTAGTCGTTCACCGCGTAGACGATGAGGTCCTGGATGCCCGGCGAGTTGAGCGTGCCGAGGCGGATGGGGAGCCCGAAGACGTCGCTCTCGTAGCCGAAGCGGAGCGGCGAGAGGTAGCTCGCGCCGTCGGGGAGGCGCTCCAGCGCCACCTTCGCCGCGAAGAAGTAGGCGCCGCCGTCGATGTACTCGCCGAGGAGCGCGGCCGCGGCGTCGTCCACGCCGTAGCCGTTGGCGTCGAGCCACTCCAAGAGCCCGCCGGACTCCTCCGCGGAGAGCACGACGATGTCGTACTCGCCGGCGGTGAAGGAGGCCTCGACCGTGACCGAGTCCTCCGCGGGTGAGCCCTCGGCGCCGCCGTCGTCCGAGTCCGCCATCGTGGCGGTGTCGTAGGCCGGGTGCAGCTGCTCGCACGTGTACGCCACGAGCCGCGGCCCCGAGTAGGCGTCGAGCCGGCCGAACAGCGCGGGGTCGACCACCGCGACGTCGTCCGGGCCGAGCACCTTCGGCACCGGCACCAGGAGGGCGAACGCGGTGGCGTCGCCCTCGTAGTCGTTCGCCAGCGTGAGGGTCGTGCGGGTGCCCTGGCGGCTGATCACCACCTGGCTCGCGCCGTTGTAGAGCGAGGTGCCGGCCTGCCCCACGTAGGTGCCGCAGAAGGCGTGGGCGGGGCCGGCGAGGGTCAGGAGCGCGAGGAGCGGCATGGGGTACCTCACCGGGAGAGTGGCCGCGGATGAGCCCCGTGGCAAGCCCTGATGCGGCTAGCTCCGGCGGCGGCGCACGATCAGCGCGGCGGCGGCGGCCGCGAGGCCCGCGAGGGGCACGATCGGCGCGCCGCAACCGGTCTTGGTGGCGTCGATCGCCTCGCCGTCGTCGCAGGTGCCGGGGTCCTCCGCCATGCCCTCGCCGCAGATCGGGTAGAGGTCCTCGAGGTCGGACTTGTAGGTGATGTACTTCACCTGCTCGTTCGTCGCGATGCCGGAGGCGTAGAGCGTCAGGTCCTGGTCGACGTCGTTGGGGCCATAGCGGAGGTGGAGCCGGGTGAAGTGCAGGTCGAACCCCTCGCCGGCGAAGCCAAGCGCGGCGAGCTGCGTGTCATCCGGGGGGTTGCCGCTGCAGGGGTCACAGCCCGCGGAGCTCCACGAATATTCGGTCACCCAGCCGGGGCGCGACTCGGTCGCCTGGGCGGCCTCGAACTGATCCATGTAGAAGGCCCCGAACCCCTCCCCTTCGTCGTCCCACATGCACTCGGTCTCGACCTCCACCTCGGGGTAGTTGGAGATGCCGATGGCACCTTCGGCCGTGTTGGTGAGGCCGTAGATGATCACGTCCTGGTCGCCGTCGGAGGAGATCGTGCCGATGCGGACGGGCAGGGAGAACACCGCGCTGTCGTAACTGAACTGGAGCGGCGAGAGGCCCTTCGTGCCGTCGGTCGATTCGAGGGTGACCTTGGCCGCGAAGAAGTAGCTCCCGGCGTCGATGTACTCGTCGAGGATGGCCTCGCCGCCCGCCGGCAGCTCGTAGCCGTTGGCGTCGAGCCAGTCGTACAGGCCGCTCGACTCCTCCGCGGAGAGGACCACGATCTCGTACTCGCCCTCGGTGAAGGCGCTCTCGACGACGACGCCGGCCGCATCGTCCGAGGCCGCCCGGGGGGATGCGTAGTTGATGCTCGTCTCCTGGCAGCCGAAGCTGCATCCCTGCCGGGCCTCCGCGAAGTCCTCGCACGCGTACGAGACGAGGCGGGGCCCGGAGTAGGCGTCGAGCGTGTCGAAGATCGTGGCGTCGATCCGCTGCACGTCGTCCGGGCCGAGCACGACCGGCACGGGGATGACGATGGCGAACTGGTCGAGCGGCCCCTCGTAGTCCATCGCGAGCGAGAGGGTCGTGTGGTTGCCCTGGCGGACGACCGCGACCTGGCTGGCGTGGTTGTAGAGGTCCGAGCCGGCCTGGCCGACGTAGGTGCCGCAGAAGGCGGAGGCCGATGGGAGCACGCTTATCGCGACGGAGAGCAGGATCACGGGGACCTCACGGGGGGGGTGGCACGGACCGGCGGATGCAAGAGCCATGCGCGGCGCAACGCGAGCAGCCGCGGGCGACGCGGCCTATTCGACGACAACCTCGAGCGTGCCACCCGCCACGAGCTTGTCGTGCGTGAACGTCGGCCCGTTGAGCGGCACCCCGTTGAGGCGCACCTCCACGATGTGGTCGCCCTCGCCGATGCGGCGCGACGTGAACGTCCCGCCGTCGACCTCGAAGCGCACCTCCTCGAACAGGGGCGCACTCACGACGTAGGTGGTGGTGCCGGCGATGGGGTAGAAGCCCATCGCCGCGAAGATGTACCAGGCGGAGAGCGTGCCGGCGTCATCGTTCCCCGCGAGCCCGATGGGCGCGGCCGCGTAGTGGGTCTCCGCGATCCAGCGCACCCAACCCCAGGTTGCGTCGGGGTCCCCCCAGAGCGTGAAGAGCCACGCCGCGTGGATGTCCGGCTCGTTGCCGTGCCAGTAGTACGTCTGCGGGAAGTCGAGGATCCCCTCGTCCTCCGCCTTGTCGAAGAACGTCGTAAGCTTCGCGAGCGCGGCCTCGCGGCCACCCAACACCTCGGCCAGGGCGTCCGGCTGGAACCACCCCATCCAGAGGTATTGCCACGCGTTGCCCTCGGTGTACTCGTCCGCCCAGGTGAGCTCGTCGAAGTCCGCCTCGAAGCTGCCGTCGCTCAACCGCGCGTGGAAGAAGCCCACCGCCGGGTCGTATTGGTTGCGCCACGTGTAGGCGCGCCACGCAAAGTGCGCGGCGTCGTCGGACTCGCCGAGGGACTGGGCAAGCTGCGCGAGCGCGTGGTCGGCCCAGGCGTTCTCCTGGGTCCACGCGACGCTGGAGCCGAAGAGGTCGGACGGGTAGTAGCCGTAGCGCTCGAGCGTCGGCACGTCGGGACGGGCGTTGTACGGGATGGATCCCACGCCCATGGCCTGATCGCGCAGGCGGGGCCACGCGCTGTCCATGTCCCAATCGGTGACACCCTTGAGCCAGGTGTCCGCCAGGACGATGTCAGCGGGGGCGCCCAACATCGTCTCGCTGTCCCGGTTGGCGACCGGCCACGCCGGAAACGCCCCGCCCTGCTCGGCCATCGCGAGGAGCGAACGGGCGAAGTCGCGTGACTGCTCCTTGTAGAGCAGCGTGTAGAGCGGGTGGGCGGTGCGGTAGGTGTCCCAGAGCGAGAAGTCGTTGTGGTAGGACCACCCGTCGGCCACGTGGATCTGGCCGTCGAAGCCGGTGTAGCTGCCGTCGGCGTCGCCGTGCTCCTGGGGCATCTGGAGCGCGTGGTACATCGCGGTCGCGAAGATCGCGCGCTCGGTGTCGCTCGCGCCCTCGATCTCCACGATGTCCAGGGCCTCCTCCCACGCGTCGTGCGCGGCGGCGGCGGTGCCCTCGATCGCGCGGGGGCCGAGCTCGGCGTCGAGGTTGGCGCGCGCCCCCTCGGGGCCGGTGAGCGAGATGCCGACGCGGATGGACGGATCGCGCGAGGTCGGCACGACCCACACGCCCAGGTCGACGCCCGTGGCCTCGGCGCGGCCCTCGACACCCTCGTCGTCCGCCCAGGTGCCGTACTCGGCGATGCCATCGTCGAACACCGCGTAGAACCAGATCTGGAAGCCCTCGCCGTTGAACGAGCCGGAGTTGATCATCGAGCCGGAGACGACGCCCCGCGCGGCGTCGACCGTGACCTCGCCGCCGAGGCTCGAGCCGTAGAGGTTGTGCTCCAGGTCGATGAGCACGACGGGGTCGGCGCCGCCGGCGTCCCCTTCGTCCGGGAACCGGTAGTGGTGGTGGGCGGCGTGACGCGTGGCCGAGAGTGTCACCTCGATGCCGTCCGACAGCGTGACGCCGTAGCCGCCCGGCTCCGCCCACTCGTCGTCGTGGGAGAAGGTCTGCCGGTAGCCGTCCTCGTCGCGCTTGTCGGGATCCCACCCGAGCGTCGGCATGAACAGGATGTCGCCGTAGTCGGGAACGCCCGTCCCGTGCATGCGGAAGTGGGAGAAGCCCTCGATGTGCGTGTCGTCGTAGTAGTAGCCGGAGCAGTGGTACGCCCCGAGCCCGCCCCACTCCACCGACGTGTCCGGGCCGACCTTCACCATGCCGAACGGCACGGTGGCGCCCGGGTGGGACGACCCGACGCGGAAGCCGGGCCCGCCCGTCGCGATGAAGGGATCCACGGCATCGACCAGGGGGCCCGATGCCGTGGGTGTCTCCACCGTCGGCGCGCAGGCCGCCAGCAGCGCGACCCAGCCGAGCCGGGTCACGACGTTAGGGGGCGACCCACTCCAGCTCGACCGTGTACGGCTGCTCATCGGTGCCAACATACCCCAAGGCGAGCAGGTAGTACGTGACGTCGGGCTCCAGCGTCACCACGCTCTCGCACACTTCCGGGTTGGCGCCGGTGAGGCAGTAGGAGTCCCCGAAGGAGCTGAAGAGGTCCAGGACGCCGTACTCGGGGTCCGCGTACCAGATGCCGAAGTCGATGTCGGCCTCCGGATCCGCCCACCCGGCGCTCATCCGCACGTACATCGTCTCGGGGACGGTGAACGCGAAGGCGTCGGAGTCGTTCGTGCCGTTCCAGCCGCTCATCGCGGGGTCGAGGACGGCCGAGCCGCTCACGATGTCGACGTAGCCGAGGCCCGTCAGCATCCCGATCTCCTGGGCCACGAGCGTGTCCATGACGAGCGTGTAGTCGGCGGGATCGATCTCCGCGAGGGTCGTGTCCGGCAGCGTCTCGGTGACTTGCTGGCCGATGACCTTCGGGAACACCCCGTCGAGCACGAGCGGGGCCTCCACGGCGGTCTCGACGCCGGTCGCGCCGGACTCGACGCTCACCGTCGTGTAGAGCGCGCCCGCGGCCGGAGAGGCGTTGAGCGCCGAGAGCGTGCCCGCGCGCAGGTAGACGACCGCGGGGCCCTCCTCCACGCTGGAGGTGGGCTCGAACTCGTCCTCGAGGTTCTCGTCCACGGTGGGCGGCGTGACGGTCTTGAGCCACATCATCCGCCACGTGCCGCTCCACGTGTACGTGGCGGCGTCGTAGGTCCAATCGGAGGCCGTGGTGCCGCCGGCGGGGTTCTCGGCGACCTGGGGGTCCGCGCCCGGGTAGGCGCCGACGAGGATCGTGGCGTCGTTCGGCGCGGAGCCGCTGACGACGAGCGTGTACGGGAGGGCCTCGTCGGCGTCATCCGTCGTGGCGCCCGCGACGAGCAGCACGTAGTCGGTCGCGGCGGTCACGTCGTAGCTCAACGAGAAGACCCCGCCCGAGCCGTCCGTGTTGCCCTCGGCGAGCACGCCGGCGCCGGTCTCGGCGTCGTAGGTGGCGGGGTCGATGAGCTGGACCACGAACACGTCGGCGTCGACGGTCTGGACCGGGCCGGCGGCGGTGTCGGCCGTGTCCGGATCCGGCTCGACCGTGGGGGCCGGGCTGGTGACGAACGACAGGTCGAACGTGAACGTGCCGTCCGCGATGGGCGTGAACACGTAGTGGTCCGGATCGCCGTACCCGCCGTCGATCCCGGCGGTCCAGTCGTTGACCTTCCCGGTCACGACGACCGCGCGGTAGGTCAGCGACTTGCTGTCGTCCGTGCCGAGCGCCTGGGGCGTCGTCACGTCGTTGTTGTTGCGGCCGTCCTCGATCGCGGCGGGCGGGATCGAGATCGTGCCGGTGAGGATGGTGTGGTCGATGCCGGTCTCGGCTGGGATGCAGCCGGACAGCGTGGCGAGGGAGGTGGTCGTCGCGACGAGGGCGAGCAGGCGGTAGGTCGAATGCATGGCTTAGAACTCCCCGCGCAGGCCGAGCTGGAGGTAACGAGGATCCTGTCGCGTGAGCGGCGTCCCGAAGACCGGGTTGCCCTCGTCGTCGACGTAGGGGCCGGTGCCGCTGGCGTCGTTGTAGGCGGTCTCGACGCCGGTGATCGTGCGGTCGTCGAAGACGTTGAAGATCTCGATGGTGAGGTCCCACGTGGTGGGGCCGGCCACGAGCGTGAGGCCCGCCTTCAGGTCGGTCTGCGAGTACAGCGGCAGGCGGTACGTGCCGTCGACCGGGGCCTCGAGGTTGCCCCAGCTCCCGTAGTACGAGTTGTAGTAGCGGGGCGCGTAGGGGGTGCCCGACATCATCTCGAAGTTCCAGCCCGCGAGGAGGCCGATCTTCACGGTGTCGCTGAGCTTGAAGGCGTCCGGCTTGCGCATGGAGCCCGCGAGCTTGAAGTTGTGCGTGCGATCGTACGAGAGCAGGCCGGTCTCGACGGGAACCTGCTCGGCGATGTCGCCGGTGCCCGACGCGTACTGGGAGTCGTTCGTGCCGTAGGCGCGGCTCCACGTGTAGCTCCCGAGCACGCCGAAGTTCTCGTCGAACTGCTTCACCATGCTCACCTCCATCGAGGTGTAGGAGGTGTAGACCTCCGTCGGCGTGCGGATGCGGTAGACCGACTCGTTGGTGCCGTTGCGGTAGCCGACGACGTCGGTGCCGTCGGCGTTCCAGATGAGGTTGACCTCGTCGTCCTCCCAGAAGCGCGTGGCCCGCTCGTAGGTGAACGTGGCGTCGAGGCCGAAGCCGCCGCCCACGTCGCGCCCGATGCCGAAGTCGAACTCGTCGGAGTAGGGGTTCTTCAGCCCCTCGGCCTGGAGGTTCGTGCCCGCGTCCTGCTGCGCGGGCTCGTTCGCCCAGTCGCCCGCCTCGGCGTCCCAGTAGGTGAGGGTCGAGCCGTACGCGCGCTTGTGGAGGAGATCGGAGATCTCCAGGTAGCCCGTGTCGAAGAAGCGGCCGTAGTAGGCGTGGAGGTTGGTCCGGCCGTCGTCCGAGAGGTCGAACGCGGCGCCGACGCGGGGCGCGAACGTGATCGAGGAGTAGGCCTCCTTGCCGACGTCGTCCGCGATCCGGGAGTAGTCCATGCGGACGCCGGGCCGGATCGTGAGCCGCGGGAACGGGTTCCACACGTCCTGCAGGTACGCGCTGACCATGAGGCCGGTGAGGTAGCTCTTCTCGTCGCCCGTGTAGGCCTGGAGCGCGGTGTTCGTGTAGCCGTCGATGTCCGAGGGCCCGTTCTCGCCGTAGCTCTTGTAGACGATGTTCCCCTCGCCGGGGAACGCGTCGTCATTGATGAGGTACTCGGCGTTCGCGCCCACCTTGAACGCGTGCTCGCCGAGGAGCGTCGCGTACTGGGTCAGGCTGGTCTGCGCGGAGCCACGGTAGCGGTGGGAGAGGTAGCCGTAGGGGAAGGCGCCGCCGTTGAAGCCGTCGGGATCCCACGCGAGCCACGCCTTGTCGTCCAGGTTCTCGACACAGTTGGCGACATCGGCCTCGCCCTTGCAGGCGACCGAGTAGTACTGGATGTCGCTCTGCTGCCAGTAGATCTGGGACTGCAGGATCGACTTCGCCGTGGGCGTGAAGATGTGCCCGACGGAGACGAGGTAGCCGCCCTGTTCCTGGATGGTCTCGCCCGCGGGGAGGGTGTACGGCGAGCCGTAGTAGACCTCGGTGTTCTCGATGTAGGTCGGGTCGCTCTGGGCCTGGATCCAGAGGCGGTGCTTCGACGAGGGGGCCCAGGTGAGCTTCCCGAAGAGGTACCCGGACTTCCACTCGCGGGGGAGCGGATCCTCGGGCCGCTCGAGCGCGAGCGACACGGCGTCGCGCTTGAGGTCACCCTGGAGACTCGCGAAGAACCAGAGCTTGTCCTGGACGATCGGCCCGCCGAGGTTCAACGCGAGGCTGGCGCCGAAGTAGTCGTCCGGCTCCTTCTCGTCGGGGAGCAGCTTGTAGATCTGGAGCTGCTTGTTCGTGTAGAGGAGCTGGGCGTCCCCGTGGAACTCGTTGCCGCCGGACCGGGTCACGATGTTGATCGCGCCGCCGAGGGAGCGGCCGTACTCGGCGTCCATGCCGCCGGTGATGACCTGGACCTCTTCGATGGCGTCGAAGTTCATGTTCTGGGAGAACGTGCCCGTCATCGGGTCGGTGTTGTTCACCCCGTCGACGTAGAACTGGTTGCCGTCGTCGAACGCCCCGCGGACGTTCGGGTTGGCGCCGCCGGTGACACCCGGCGCGAGCGCGGACGCGCCCTGGTAGCTGCGGCCCTGGTTCGGGATGTCGCGCAGCGTCTCGCGGGTGAGGACCGCGCCCGTCTGCACCTTCTGCATGTCGACCGCGGGCTTGACGGCCTCGATGGTGAGCTCTTCCCCAGCCTTCGCCAGCTTCAGCGTGCCGGTGAACTCGGCGGTGCCGCCGGAGGAGACGAGCAGGCCCGAGGCGCGGTAGCCGAGGAAGCCCGGCTTCAGGATGGTGACGGTGTACTCGCCGGGCGGCAGTGCGACGAAGCGGAAACGCCCGTCGTCATCGGCCTGGGCGGTGGCGCCACCGAGGTAGTTCGGGCCCTCCACGGTCACCGTGGCGCCGGGGATGGGCAGGCCGTCGGCATCGACGACCGATCCGCGGATCTGCCCGGTGACCTCGACGGCGTAGGCGGGACGGGTCGCCACGAGTGCGAGCAGCGTCAACGTAGTGGTGAACAAGCAGTGTCTCCCGTGCAACGGGGGGTGTACCTCAGCGGGCTCTGACGCGTCAAGACGTGGTCAAGGGGGGCGCGCGGGCAACCGGCGCTCACCAGTCGCCGCAGAGCACCCACACCCGGCCGGCATCGGACTCGGCCCCGTAGCCGGCGACGAGGAAGTCGTTCCCGCCGTCGCCCGTCCAGTCGTCCCCGGCGAGGAGGGCGTACCCCACGTAGGCGTCGTCCGGGTCCGTCGAGGCGACGCGGCGGCCATCCGCGGCCGCGTCCCAGACCCCGCCGGAGCGGCCGGACACGAGGTAGACGAAGGCGTCGCCGTACCCGATCGTGTCGATCCCCCCGATGATGAGGTCGAGCGCGCCGTCGCCGTCGAAGTCGGTGCCGCCGGAGAGCCCCGTCGCGAAGGGCTCCTCGGTGGAGGAGTAGACCGTCAGGAACGCCTCCGTCGCGACGGCGGCATTGGCCAGAATCGGCCCAGCCATCACTCCTACCAAGCCACGAAGGCCAAACCCGCCGTAGTTCGAGCTCATGTCAGAGACAGCGAGGTCCACGTAGCCATCCCCGTTGTAGTCTTGGAGATCGATGGCACTTATTGCCAGCCAAGCCGTGGAAGCGTCCCCCGAACCCGCCAGGAGCTCGTCCTCCCCATCAAAATCGACGTCACCCAAGGCTACTTCGAGGTAGCCGCTGCCTGCCGCACGGAAGATGCCGTCCAAATCACCATCCACCGCGGCGCCTCCGGCGCCGAACGGGCCATGGCACCATCATGGAGCGCAAGCCGATAAGTACACCCGGAGCACGCCGTCGGAGTTGTCCACCGTCGCAATGTCGAGGCCACCCTCGCCGTCGAGTTGCGCGAGAGCGATGCCGACGGTGAAGGCGCCCGCTTCGACCTCCCAGGGCGTCATGAATCCGCTTTCGGAGCCAAGGATGACACGCGTTGTATGCCCCTCGAACTCCGTGGCCACGATGTCATCTATGCCATCGCCGTCCAGATCGGCGGCCTCAAGGCGCCCGCCCGCCACGCCGAGGCGTATCGGCACGCCGAACCCCTCGCCGTCTCCCCACAACACCGCGAGGGCGCCCGTCCCGCCGACGGCGGCATCGAGATTACCGTCCCCGCCAAAATCTCCGACCGCGAGACCAAGGGCCAGGAACCCTGTCTCCCATCGTGTCACTGGGCCGAACCCACCAGTGCCATCCCCCAGCATCAGGTTGACATCCTCGTTGAGGACCCCAATGAGATCCGGCACGCCGTCCGCGTTGAAATCTCCTAGTTCCAAATCCTGGGTGTAGTCGAAGTCGAAGAACGCGGGACGTGCAAGGACACCTGCCTCTTGGAGGCGGACGCTGATGGAACGCGAGTACGCCGAGGCCGCCACGACGTCGACCGCATCGTCCCCATTCAAATCGGCTACGAGGACCTGCTCGGACGGCATGCCGTAGGGGTCGTCTACCGCGATGTCTTCGGGCTCGCCCATCGCCCCGTACCCGTCGTTCCGGTAACGTAGAATCTCGGGGATGCCCCCTACGACCGCGACGAGGACATCGGCATCTCCGTCGGAGTCGAAATCCCCCGCCCCGATCCCGCTCGCGACGTAGTTCGCGGGATACGTGTCCCACGGCTCGAAGCGGCCCGCCCCATCATTCCGGAGGGTCACGAACGTGGACTCCCCGCCGAGCGTCGCGAGCAGGTCGATGTCACCGTCCCCATCCAGGTCTCCCGCAGCGATCTCCCTTGGATTGATTCCCAAGGGCGTGGATTGGGTGAGCGTCGGTTCGAGGCAGGCCCCTGCCTCCTCACGCCCCTCGTCACGATGCGAGTGACAGCCGAGCACGAGAACCAGGGATAGTTCGATATGGCCCGGCTTATCCATTAGATTGCCACTCGTGCAGGCCGCAGACGCCCGTGTCGTCACACGTGTGGCGACAATCGAAGCCGGTCCAATGCTCGATGGTGACGTAGAATTGGTCCGCGTCGTCATCCACGTCGGCAGCGACGAACGTGTCGGGCTCGACGTACAAGCTCCGCTGGCCGGCGACGATCAGGGTGTCCCGAGCCGCGTTGAGCCCGCGCAAAGTCCAACCGGCGGTCCGGTACTCGTCGACCTCGTCGAACTCCACCCACCAGGTGTCGATCAAGGCCTCGAACCCGGGCTCGACGGAGCGCGCGTCCGCCTCCCCGCTCCCCAGGCCACTGTCGAAGATCGTGTCGTCGTCCGTGTCAGGTTCGGGCGCCGTGTCGACCGCGCTCGGGTCCTCGCTCGTGTCCACGCCGGCGACCGTGTCCTCGCGTGGTTCAGCGGAGCACCCGACCGCGAGCACCGCGGCGAGGAAGCGGGCGCCGAGCCGGCATGCGGTCGATTCCGAGGGCATGGACCCGACGATACCGCGCATTGCTCCACAAGGCCACGCGTCGCGCTCCCCGCGCCAGGCGCCTGGAGGGCGGCCGCCGCTCGGGGCGGCCGGTCCGGCGGGGCGGCTCGGCGGCCCGCCGACCGAGCG
>JAUXTN010000216.1 GCA_030684355.1 Pseudomonadota bacterium | reverse complement strand
CCGGCAGCACCGGCACCCGGTCCCCCAGCGGCACCGGCGCGCCCGGCTCCACCGCTCCCGCCCTCCCCGCCCACCTCGGCACCGCCGAGCTCGAAGCCGTCCTCACCCGCGTCGAGGCCCTCCGCGGCGCGGCCGCGCGGTGGCGGGCCAACGGCGGCGTGGCCCCGGCGCGGTGGCTCACCCCCGAGGATCCCGCCGTCCCCAACGCCCGCCGCGGCGAGCTCGCCGCGCGCGTCGCACCCCTCCGCGCCGCCCTCGTCGCCCTCTTCCCGGCCCTCGGCCGCGTCGAGCACTCCCTGGGCGTGACGCTCCCCCCGCCGACCGACCCGACGTGGTGGAGCGCCGTCGGCGCCGCGTTGCCCGCGTGGGAGGCCGCCATGCCGCGCTTCCGCGCCTGGTGCCGCTACAACGCCGCCTGCGCCGAGGTCGAGTCGTTGGGGCTCGCGCCGATCGTCGCCGCCCACCGCGCCGCCACCGTGCCCGCCGCCGCGCTCTCCGACGGCGCCGAGCGCGCAGTCCTCAGCCGCTGGGTGGCCGCCGTCCGCGACGCCGAGCCCGCCCTCCGCGGGTTCGACGGCGCCGAGCAGGACCGCCGCGTCGCCCGCTTCCGGGTCCTCGACCGCGCCCACATCGACCTCGCCCGCACCCGCGTCCTCGCGTACCTGGATGGCCGCCGGCCCGTGACCGGCCGCGTGGCCTCCGACACCTCCGAGACCGGCATCCTCGCCCGCGAGACCCGCAAGCAGAGGGCCCACAAGCCCGTCCGCAAGCTCCTCGCCGAGATCCCGGAGCTGCTCGCGCGCCTGAAGCCCTGCCTGCTGATGAGCCCGCTCTCGATCGCCCAGTACCTGCCCGCCACGGGGCGGCGCTTCGACCTCGTGGTGTTCGACGAGGCCTCCCAGATCAGCACCCACGACGCCATCGGCGCCATCGCGCGCGGCAACCAGGTCGTCATCGTCGGGGACTCGCGCCAGCTCCCGCCCACCACCTTCTTCAGCAAGGGCACCGCCGACGAGGAGCCGCTCCCCGACGAGAACGACGTCGTCGAGCTCGAGAGCATCCTCGAGGAGGCCCTCGCCGCGCGCCTGCCCCAGCAGATGCTCGGGTGGCACTACCGCAGCCGCCACGAGGCGCTCATCGACTTCTCGAACCGCCACTACTACGAGGGCCGGCTCAACGTGTTCCCGGCGGCCCACGGCCGATCCGGCGGCGCCGGGGAGGCCCCCGGGGCGCACCTCGGCGTGCGCTGGGTGCACGTGCCGACCGGCGTCTACGAGAAGGGCAAGACCCGCACCAACCGTGCGGAGGCACAAGCGCTCGTCGCGTGGCTCGTCGACGAGCTCCGCCACACCGCGCCGGGCGCGCGCAGCTACGGCGTCGTGACCTTCAGCGTGCCCCAGCAGACGCTCATCTCGGACCTCCTCGACGCCGCCCGCGCCGCCCACCCCGCCATCGAGCCCCACTTCGCCGACGGCACCCTCGAACCCGTGTTCGTGAAGAACCTGGAGAACGTGCAGGGCGACGAGCGCGACGTCATCCTGTTCTCCATCTGCTACGGCCCCGACGAGGCCGGCCGCGTGTGGATGAACTTCGGCCCCCTCAACCGCACCGGCGGCGAGCGGCGCCTCAACGTGGCGGTGACCCGTGCCCGCCGCGCCCTGCGCGTCTTCTCGACGCTCACCGCCGACCAGATCGACCTCTCCAAGACCACCGCCGTGGGTGCGCACCACCTCAAAGCGTTCCTGCAATACGTCGCCCAGCACGGGGCCGCGGACGGCGGTCCGCCCGCCCACCGTGAGGACTTCGCGAGCCCGTTCGAGCGAGGCGTCTACGAGGCGCTGGTGGCCCGGGGCTACAAGGTCGACTGCCAGGTCGGGTGCGGCGGCTACCGCGTCGACCTCGCGGTCGCGCACCCCGATCGGCCCGGCGTCTACGCCATCGGCGTGGAGTGCGACGGCACGACCTACCACGCCGCCCCCACCGCCCGGGACCGCGACCGGCTGCGCGCCGAGGTGCTCGTCGGGCTCGGGTGGCGCCTCCACCGGGTGTGGTCGTCGGACTGGTGGTTCGACCGCGCGAAGGAGACGGCGAAGCTCCTGGCGGCGGTCGAGGGCGCGATCCGGGCGGGGGCGGTCGAGGCGGCTGGGGTGGCGGGGGCGGGCGGCGGGAGTGGTGTTGCGG
>JAUXTN010000201.1 GCA_030684355.1 Pseudomonadota bacterium | reverse complement strand
GCGGCCCCCGCTGGCGCCGCCCCCGCCCCCGCTGCCGCCCCCGCCGGCGCACCCGCGCCCACCGCCGCCGCGAGCGGCGGGGACGTGGCGGTCAGCGCCCACATCGGGCTCCTCCTCGAGAAGCTGAAGGAGGAGGGCGCCATCACCATCGACGTGATCCGCCAATCGAGCGACCAGTCGGTCATCGACATGGAGAAGCAGGGCCTCGACATGGTGAAGGAGTACCTGCTGAAGGACCTCTTCCGGCCCGTGATGTCGACCGACCCCGCCGCGGCCGCCCTCGGCGCCGCGACCCAGGCGATGGCCTCGCAGGGGACCTACAACCAGGGCACCGCCGGCGGCGGGGCCAAGGTCAAGATCGGGTTCGAGCTCCAATACAAGAAGCGCGAGGAGCTGCGCGACGTCGACTTCGACTTCGAAGTCACCGCGCCGGAGACCCGCACCCACGCGCCGAACGGCTTCTTCTCCGCGCTCGTGACGCGGAGCGAGAAGGAGAAGCACATCCGGACGGTCTCCCTCGACGACCCCTTCTTCAAGACCCTCGACCTCACCATCGCGACGACCGCCGACTTCGTCCACGAGGGCCTGCGCTCCATGGTCGCCGAGGTGCAGTACGGCGGCACGACCGACGCCCCGACCGTCGTGAACAGCTACCTGTTCGACAAGGAGCGCCTCGCCCCCACGAACTTCCACGCCTTCCTCGACCAGGGGAACCGTCGGTGGCGGTACCGCGTCGACTACCAATTCGAGGTGGGCGCGTCCTTCGAGGGGCGCGACCCCTCCGCGCACCTGGACTGGCGCGAGGGCACCGGCCGCATCCTCAACATCCACCCCCCCGACGACCTCGCGCTCTACCAGGTGGTCCTCCAGAGCGGGCGCGTCGACTGGGACATCGTCGATCGCATCGAGACGACGCTCACGTACACCGACCCCGCGAGCGCGTTCACGGCGGACCGCACCTGGCTCTTCGACCCGAGCACGCCCGCCCAGACCTGGACCGTCCGGCGCGAGGCGGACGGGCCGCGGACCGCCATGGTGGCGCACGTCTGGCACCTCAAGGGCGGCGCGCGCATCGTCGGCACGCCCAAGGTGGTCGGCGACGGGCAGATCTTCGTCAACGACCCCTTCGAGGACGCTCTCCCCATCGTGCTCGACCCGCAGGTCGATCCCGCGAACGTCGTCCGCGTGAGCGTCGAGATCCACTACGCGGACCCCGCGCACGGCCTCGAGGTGCACCGCGCCGTCGAGCTCGTGGCGCCGTACCGCACGTCCACCGTCCGCATCCCGCTCATCGACTCGACGCGGCGCACCTACACCTACACGGTGAGCCTCGTGAAGACCGGGGCGCGCTCGGAGAACTGGGAGCCGCGCGAGAGCGACGACTCCTCGATCGTCATCACCGAGGGCGGCACCTACTTCGACGCCCAGCTCACGCTCCTCGGGGACCTCGCCGCGCAGCAGATCGACGCCGTGCAGATCGACCTCCGCGCGGAGCCCCTGGAGGGCCAGAACGTCGA
This sequence comes from Pseudomonadota bacterium, assembly GCA_030684355.1. Classification (GTDB taxonomy): domain Bacteria; phylum Myxococcota_A; class UBA796; order UBA796; family SXON01; genus CAJBVW01. The sequence goes on along the minus strand of JAUXTN010000201.1, from coordinate 21,517 downwards.
GATCGACAGCTTCCTGTTCGTGCCGGGACAGCCCGCCACGGCCACTCGGCGGCTCCTCATCCGCTCGGATCGGCCCGCCGGCTTCGAGTACCGCGTCCTGCTCTTCCGGCACGACGGCACCCAGAAGGAGACCCCCTGGCGCCGCCACGCGAGCCGCATCCTGCCGCTCCCGCTCGCCGCGCTCCTGCGGGACGACCCGTGATCGACTGGGGACGACCGGCCCTGCACCGCACCGGCCTGGGCGGGGGCGTCACCGTGCTGGCGGACCACGCGGATCCGCTCCTGTTCCACTACCTGCCGGACCGCCCGCGGCTCCGGCGGGACGAGGAGGGGCGGCCGGAGCTGCGCCTCGTCCGCTACGCGCTCGCGCCCGAGCTCCGCGAGGTGCTCGGCGGCGGCCTGCTCTCCCTCACGGTCGACCTCCACGTGCCCGACGAGGCCCTGGCCCCGCTCCGCTCGGCGCTGACGCGCATGTTCGAGCTCCCCGCCCCCGCGAAGCTCGTCCCCGTCGTGCCCGAAGGGGGCACCGCGCGCCTCCTGCTCCTCGACCACGCGAGCGACGATCCCGCGGCCACCCGCCTCGTCGAGCGCATGCTCGGGGACGCCCGGGCCGGCCTCTACGGCGGCAACCCCGCCACGTTCCTCGCGGTGCTCCCCGACGCCGGCACCGCCGTGGTGGAGGCCTGCCTGCGGAAGGCCGAGCTCCCCCTCGGCGTCGTCTACGCGCTCGACGTCGTCGGCATCCGCCCGGCGCTGCGCGTGCGCATCGAGATCCGTTGGGCGGAGGCCTACGACTTCCTCGAGGACCGCATGAAGGGCGGCGCGATCCTGCTCGCGGTCGACATCGGGCCGACCATCGAGGAGCTCGTGCGGCGCGAGCACGTGCGCGTCCACATCGACCAGCTCCTCCCGGACGACGCGCGCACCCGCGCCTGGGAGCAGGCGGTGGAGCGCATCCAGGCCGAGCTCGTCCAGCACTTCCTCGTGCCGACGCTCGGGGAGGAGCCGGTGCCGGCGGGGGGCGACGAGGACACCGACACGCTGCGGCAACTGGGGATGGGGCTCCTCGGCGCGTTCTCGTACACCCTGAGCCTCCGCCGGGTGCAGCGCACCGAGCAGAAGACGATGACGTACGACCTCTCCATCGCGTGCGCGGAGACCCGCACGCTGGCCCCCCAGGCGACGCTCTCCGCGCTGCTCACGCCCGACGAGCGCGAGGAGGGCCCGACCTGGTCGGTGGACGACCTCATCGTCGTCGTGGAGCAGGCCGGCAGCCAGGAGCTGCGCTTCGACGTCGGCACGGCGGTGGACCTCGCGGCGCTCGGTGTCGACCGCATCGAGCTGGTGCTGGCCTACGGCGACGACGAGGTCCGCGAGGTGCTCGACGCCGCGCGCCCGACCGTGCGGTGGAGCGCCTGGTACGACGCCGCCGTGGGCCTCGCGCTGCGCTGGCGCTACACGGTGTCGTTCGTGGCCGCGGCGGAGGGCGGCCCGATGGTCGTCACGAGCGAGGAGCGCACCGGCCTCGACCGGGTCATCCGCTTCGATCCGCGCGAGCTCGTGCAGCTCGTGGACCTGCGCATCGTGGCCGCGGCGCCGCTGTTCGTCCGGTTCCCGCAGGTGCTCGTCGACGTTCGCCTCGCCAGCGCCGGGGTGGGGGCGCCCGTCGCGACGACCCTCACCCTCGACGCCGCGCACGGCGAGGCGCGGTTCGCGGCCCGGCTGGCCCGGGGCGATGCGCCGGTGGTGGAGTGGCGCCTCCGCTACCTCGACACCGCCGGCGCGGTGCTGGAGCGCCCCTGGGAGCAGGTGGAGCCGGGCCTCGCGCTCGTCCCCGACCCGACCCCCGCCATCGTGGACGTGCAGATCGTCGCCTCGGCGCGCTTCGGCGTGGAGGTCGCGCGGCTGCTCGTCGAGATGCGCCCCCGCTCGCGGCCGGACGAGGTCCAGGGCTTCGTGCTCGACGCGGCGCACGGGGCCGCCACGTGGTCGACCCGCGCCGCCGAGGGCGATCCCGCGGGCAGGGGCTGGTCGTCGCGTGTCACCGTCCACACGGTGCGCGGCGAGGTGCGCACCGGCGAGTGGGTGGACGGCGAGGGCGGGCGGCTCCTGGTGGGCGAGGGCTTCGAGCGGCTGCGGGACGTGCAGCTCCGCATCCTCGGGCGCGCTCCGGCCGAGCTCGGGCTCCTCGGCCTGAAGATCCGGCTCGCGGCGCGGGGCCCCGACGGCGCGCTGGTCGCCGAGTTCGAGGACCTCCTCGTCGCGACCGGGAACGTCGCGTGGGCGTACCCGCTCGTCTCCGCCCAGCACCTGGAGTGGAGCTGGCAGGTGACCCGCATCGCGGCCGACGGCACGGTCGACACCCTGCCGCCCGTCGTCACACAAGACAAGATGGCCGTGTTCGTCGTCCGCTAGGAGACCCAACCAATGCTCGATCTCTCCCCGCCCTTCTGGTCCATCCCCATCAGCGGCGGCGAGCACCCCGAGCTCGTGGCGGTCTTCCGCGATCACGAGCGGCGCGGGCGCTTCTACGTGCTCCCGCCGACGCCGCGCCTCGCGGAGGTGGACGGCCAGCCCGCGTTCCTCGTGCGCGCGTGGCGCCCCGATCTCAACCTCGACCCCGATGCGCGCGGCGGCGGGCTCGTCGGGTTCGAGGTGGAGGCCGGCCTCTCCGATGCGGTCCGCGGGACCGTCGCCGGCGAGATCGCGCGGCTCACGGGCATCGAGGCGCCGGAGCTCCTCCCGGTCGTGTTCCGCCGAGGAACCGTGCGGCTCGTGCTCGGCCAGACCGTCGAGGGGAAGGTGCGCGAGGACGTGTCGAGCGCGGTGCCGTGCGCGGTCGTGGCGCCCCACCACGCGGCGTTCCTGCTCCCGCTCGATCCTCCGGGGGCCGCCCTCGCGGTGGCGCTCGCGGAGGGCGGAGACATCGCCGCGGGCGTCGTCTACGAGCTGGTGTTCGAGGGGCTCCTCCCGGCGCTCGAGGCGCGCGTGGAGATGGACTACGACAAGGTGTGGCGGCACCTCTCGACGGCGCTCTCGGGCCAGTACCAATGCGTCCGCGCCGAGCTCGGCGCCGAGCTCCAGAAGCTCGTCGAGGCGGAGGCGATCCGCATCACGATCGCGAACTTCCAGTCCGAGGACGACCGCGCCGACCGGGAGGCGCGCGTCATGCAGGTCGTGCAGGCGCGCATCGAGGCGGACTTCTTCCACAGCGCCCTGCCACTGGAGGGCGCCCCCCCGCCGAACCCGCTCACCCAGCTCCTCGGCGGGGCGCTCGGCGGCGCGTCCAGCAGCTCGGCGTTGTTCGTGCTCAAGGCCCACCTGGCGCTCACCACGGAGCTGCGCACGTTCGTCCTCGATCTCGACCAGCGCGCCGCCGTGGCGGTCACCCACGTGAGCACGGGGCTCCTCCGCCGGATGATCCCCGCGGGCGAGGCCGACGTCGCCCTCCTCGACCTCGCCGACGCCGCCGCGCAGCCGCTGGAGGTGCGCGTCCTCGCGCCGGCGGACTTCGCGTCCACCCCGGGCCTCACCGCGGTCACGGTGAACCTCCGTCGCGGGGACGTCGCCACCACCTTCCTGTTCACCCCCGCGGGCCCCGCATCCGCCCGCTTCGTCGTGCCCCGCCGCCCCGGAGACCGCGACGACACCTACACCTGGAGCGCCTCGGTCGACTTCGACGCCTCCCGCGGCGTCGGCCCCGTCCGCTTCGCGAGCCCCGAGGTCGCGTCCACGTCCCGCGTGCTCGTCCCCGCGGTCCGCGAGCTCGTCGCCTACCGCCCGGTGCGGCTCGTGCGCGTCGGGGACACGAGCCGCGTCGCCGCGTTCCGCGTGCGGGTGCGCGCCGTGCGCGGTGACACGGAAATTGCCACCCAGGTCGCGGTGTTGGATCGGGAGGGCGCCGAGGCCGACCTCGTCTTCCGCGATGGGCTCCCCGAGTTCGACCTCTACGCGGCGTGCGAGACTGTCACGACGGACGGCCGCGTGATCGCGTCGCCGGAGGTGCTCGTGGAGGGCGGGTTCTTCCTCGTCCGGGCGCCGGTGCGCGAGGTGCTCCGCTACCGCGTGGTGCCGGCCGCGGACTGGACGGTGCTCCGGCAGGTGGTCGTGGACCTGGAGCATGGCGAGGGGGAGGGGCTCCGGCGGCACGTGTACACCTTCGATGCCACGCAAATCGAAGCGCCCATGCTGGAGCTCGCGATCTGGGACGACGCCGACCGGGCGGTCCGTTGGAAGCAGACCCTGCTCTACGTGGACGGGCGCGTGGACGAGGGCGGCTGGCAGGTGCCGGAGGGCTCGGTCATCGCGGTCGGCGCCGTGCCGCGGGACCACAAGAAGGTCGACGTCGTCGTGTTGAACGTGGGCGCGGACGCCCTCGGCGTGCGCGTGGATCTCACCCCGACGGCACCCGGGGCCGAGCCGGTGAGCCTCTTCTTCGGCCCTCCGTTCACGCCGACGCCGCAGCCCGCGCAGGTCCCGCTCGTGGGGGGCGCGCTCGCGTACCGCTTCACGGTGTGGCGGTACACGGCGGCGGGCGAGGAGCGCGTGGCGGAGGGGGAGGGCGCCCGGGCGGTGCTCGTCCTCCCCCTGCCGTAGCTCACGCGGGCCGCATCAGGATCAGCAGGGGATCGGCGAGATCGCTGCCCGAGGCGGTGGTCGAGCCCGCCGCGCCGATGAACGTGGCGGTGTAGCTGAAGCGCGCGGTCGCCGGGTCGGTCACCGGCACCGACCAACGTTGGATCGTGCTCGTGTTGCCGAGCGCCACGCCGAATTGGATCGTCCCGGAGCGGGTCGTCCGGGTGGCGGGGTCGGTGCACGAGAGGCGCACCACGACGAGCTTCAGATCGGCGGCGTCGAAGGGGAGCGCGCTCGGAACGATGTCGACGTCGAGCCGGCCGGCGGGCTCGGGGGTGGTCGTGGGGGTGGCGACGGCGCCCGGGTCAACCACCACGTTGGGATCGACGACCGTGCCCGGGTCGGTGACCGTGCCCGGGTCGGTGACAGGAGGCGGGGCGACCCGCAGGGTCCAGCCGCTGCCACGGGCCTGGAACCCGTCGAGGACGAGCGGCAGCGTCGCGCGCTCGATCGTGACCGCGGGCTTCGCCTCGACGCCGACGCGCTCGGTGAGCTCGTAGCGGGCGTCCATCGTCTCCACCCCCGGCACGTAGATCAGCACGTGCTGGTCGGCGTCGGTGAGGAGGATCCGCTGGGTGAGGCCGCGGTCGGGCTCGGCGTAGACGGCGCGGGCCTCCAGCACGAGCCCCGCGAGGCCTGCCTTCCCGTCGGCGTAGTCGGTGAGGGAGCGCGTCACGTCGAGCTCCCACGTGGGCGCGGTGGCCGCCACGAGGGAGGTGCCCGCGGAGGTCCCGTCGGGGCGCGTGAGCGTCAGCATCACCCCGGTGAGTCCGGCGGCGGCGAGCTCCGCGGCGTCGAGCCCCATCACCTGCACGCGCAGGTGGTGCGGCGTGAGGTCGGCCTCCAGGCGGTTCACCCGCGCGACCCAGTCCGCGACGTCGACCCCCATGAGCGTGGCGTCGCCGAGCTCCACCCGCAGGGTCCAGTTGTCCTCCTCGAAGGGCACCTCGATCTCGAGCGTCGCGCCGGCGGCAAGGTCGAAACCGTTCGCGACGGTGGGGAGCGCCACGTCACGCGCGTCGTAGATGCCCGAAGTCCCCTCGCGCACGTACCAGGCCTTCACCGCGGACACGTGCACCGCGTGCGCGCTCGTGTTCCGGACGACGAGCTCGCGCGGGAACGAACGGAGCGCCACGGCCAGCGGGCGCGCCGCGACGGTGCCGAGGGACAGCGCCATGGGCACCTGGGTCCCCTCGGCCACGCGCACCTGGCCCTGCACCCCGAGGGCCGACGCGAGCACGGTGGAGAGCACGTCGTAGCGCTCGGCGGGGACGTCCACCGTGATGACGAACCCGCGCTCGCACTGCACCGGGACGCCGGTGCCCGGGTCCGCCGCGCCGATCTCGCCCGCGTTCACGGCGGTCAGGTTCGCCTCGATGCCGCTCGGGAGCTGGAGCGAGGCGAAGGGGAGGTTGCGCTCGGTCATGAGCTGTTGGCGGAGGGCGTCCCGCACGAGCGGATCGATCCACGGCACGCCCGCGAGCGTGAGCTGGACGCGGTAGTCCGCCGTGCCATCCTCCGCGGTGCCGGCGACGAGGTGCGGCCGGACCGCCGGGATGTTGGTGGAGGCGAGGAAGCCGAGCCGAAACTCCGTCGGGAGCATGAAGAACTCGCCGAGCTTCTCGGCCGCGGCGCGGAACCACGCCGGCACGGAGCGCCCGCCCGCAGTCACCGTCGTGAGCTTCCAAACGTCGCTGCCCTCGAGATCGAGGTACACGTCGTCGTGGCTGCCGGCGGGGCGCGCGATGACGAACGTGGCCGCCGCCTCCCGAGTCCGGGCCAGGTCGGCCACGTCCTCCTCGTCCACGGCCTCCGGGGGCGTCACGGTCACGGGGGCGCCGATCGGGGGCAGCCGGAAGTCCTTGTCCTTGATGAAGATCCCCGGGAGAATCGACTTGCTGAGGTTGAGGTTGGCCACGGTGAGCCGGGGGCTAAGGCGGCCGGTCGTGAGGTCGAGCGGCTTGACCACCGGCGCCGGCTCGGGCGTGGTGTCGATCCGGTGCAGGAGCAGCGGGGAGAGGTCGACGCGGTGCAGGGTCACCGGCTTCACGACGCTCATCACCGGCAGGAACGGGATGAACGGCCTGACGGTCCCTTCCCGCTCCGGTACCCCGGCGGGCGCAAACGCGGCCGTCCACCGGTGGGTGACCCGGCACTTCACCGTCACGCCCGGCCCCTTCAACGCCGACATCACGCGCATCGCCAACGTGCGGTCCGGGGCGGCGGGCGTGCCGAAGGGGAGCTCGACGTGGAACCAACCCGCGGACTCGTCGAAGATCGCCAGCCCGGCGAGCTCGACGGCGGGGTCCGTGCCATCGGCGGGGATGGCCACGCTCGTGCCGACGAGCGCGTCCGTATAGGCGAGGAGCTCGATGGTCTGCCCCGCGAGCAGCGCCCGTCGCGGCAGCTTCACCGTGAGGCTGCGGAGCGTCCAGTGCACGACGATCGTGGGGTCGTCCGAGCCGGCGGGCAGCCAACCGAGGAGGTCGCGCACCTCGGTCCCGTCCATCTCCTTGATCGTCTGCCCGGTGCCCACCTTCGCGGCCTCGGCCTCCGTCAGGACGGGCGAGAAGTGCATCCGCATCTTCTGGGCGACGTAGCTTGGCTCTCCCTCGGGGATCACGAGGGTCTCCCCCTCGATGAGCTCGCCGTAGACACCCTGGGCGCCGTCGAGCAGGGAGGTGTCGGTGGGGCTGGAGACGGTCACATCGGGCATGGGGCCTCGGGATCAGCCGGTGGGGCCGGCGGGGGGAGGAGCAGGTGTCGGGGCAGGGGGCGCCGGTCGGTCGAGGAGGACGAGGGAGTCGGCGGTGTCACGCACCTCGACCGTGGCGCGGCGCGCGCGGTCGTAGGTGATGTAGTCGATGACGTAGGAGAACCGGGTGCGGGCGGCGTCGGCGAGGCCGAGCTCCCAGGTCTGGGTGGCGGTCGTGTTGGAGAGGCGCTTGCCGAATTGGAAGGTCTTCGACACGTCGAGCCCGTTCGCGCCGTCCACGTAGTGCAGCCGCACCAACGCGAGCTCCACGTCGGTGTCCCAATCCACCGCGAGCGGCACCACCTCGACGTGCAGCACCGCGGCGCGCGCGGGTCCGACGTAGACCACGCCGGGCTCGGCGGCGGTCGTTCCGTCGCGGGTGGTGTTGTCCTTGAAGACGACCCGCCACGCCACCTCGGCGGTCGTCGGCCCGCCGTGGAGGCTCTCCAGCTTGATCTCGCTGGCCGCGGCCGTGGCGCTCGTGAATTGGAACGTCCGTGTCACCTGGTAGCCGCGCGCCTCGTGGCGGTAGGTCAACGTGCCAGAGATGGACTGCACCGTGGCGTCGAACCCCTGTGGCAGCACCGAGTACACCAGCGGGGCGGCGAACGGCGTGCTGAAGACGACGACGTCGTCCCGCTCGGTGTCGACCTCCGGCTCCGTGATCGTGCCGGCGTCCTTCAGGCGCCACTCCGTGCGGTAGCGCCACCGCGGCCGCTCGATGCCGATCTGGGGATCCCCGGTGTATTGGAACCAGGTGGCCTGGGGCTTCTCCCGGGTGAGCTCCTTGACGGTCTCGAAGCGATCGCCGGTGGCGGCGACGTGCGCGAGGTTCACCCGCACGGACTCGACCCGATCGGTGGGGTAGAGCTCCAGCTTGACCCGCAGCGCGGAGAGGCGCTGGGGGTTGATCCAGAGGGTGGTGTCACCGTCCGGGACCTCGATCCACGCCGTCGTGGCGGAGGGGAGGTTGGTCTTGTAGTGGATCTCGACCTGGTAGGAATACGCGCGCTTGAAGCCTCCGCCCGCGCGCCGCACCGCGGCCCAGCGCCGCCGGGCCTCCGGGGCGTCGACACCGAGGTTCACGACGGGGATGTTGGGCGTGAAGCGCTGGGTGTCGATGTCGTCGACCTGGTCGTACCGGAGCCGCACGAGGATGGCCGCGATGCCGTCGGACTCGAAGTCCACGCCGCCCTTGCAGGTGACGAGCACGTCGAGCGCCGCGAAGTAGCCGTCCGCGAGGTTGAGGCGCTTGAAGCAGCTCCGGAGCTGCTCGGGGGTCAGCAGCATGTCCAGCGGGCCGTTGGGGCCGCGTGGGAGCTTGATGACCTCGTCCTGCTGCAGGGTGAGGTCGTAGGTCATGTTCGGTGGCGTGGCCGTCGAGAGCGGGTGCTGTGTGTCATCCGCGCCGTCCACGCTCCCCTCGGGCAGCGGCGGCTCCAGCGACGCGTTGACGAGCTGGTTCGACAGGAGCTCGCACGCGGCGTCGATCACGGCCTTGCGCACCTCCGCGTTGCCCTCCGCCGTGCTGCCCTCGCCCGACTTGATGACGATCTCCGCGGTCGTCTTCAGCGTCGTGACCACCGTGCGCTTGCCGATGCACGCGTGCACGATGTGACCGAGCGCCTTCTGCTGGACGAGCCAGATCTTGCGCTCGGGGACGAGGAGCATCGGCCAGACCATCGGCGTGAAGAGGCGCCTGGTGGGCTCCCACTTGTGCGGGATGGCCTTGCTCCAGAGCTCGGTCTCGATGGTCTCCCGCTTCGCGTGGGCCTCCAACGTGATGGCGGACGCCCGCGCGAGGCACTCCAGCGTGTACCCGATCGAGATGAGGACCTCGCCGGAGGGGCCGCCGGTGGCCTCGGGATCGATGGCCTTGGCGAACAGGTCGGCCTCCTCGTTGCGGAGGTTGGCCACGATGCTCACGGCGAGGTCGCCGCCGGGATCGGGGCTGCCGACGGCGCGGGCGGACTGCTGGGTCACGTCGGCGGCGAGGGTGATCGACGCGATCTGGACCTCCGCCTTCGTCCACCGGGGCGGGGCCAACACCGGATCGGTCCGCGTGATGGGGAGCCCGAACGGCTTGATGCCCTTGGCCTGCTCGTCGACCAACCGGGCACGCAACGCCGCGGTGATCCGGGCGCGGTCGTCCTCCGGGATGGCGAGGGAGCACCGAAGCTGGACGTAGCCGCCGTGGGTCTCCTCGTCCGGCGCCGAGGTCGTGAGATCCCGGATGTAGTAGATCATCAGGAACTCGGGGGCCCCGTCCTCTCCGAGGGGGATCCACGGGCGCTTCGGCATGACGTAGAAGACGTGGGGCTGCTCGTCGTCGCGGTAGACGTCGAAGCCTTCGACGTGGGCCGGATCGCTGAGGTTGAGCATGGGGACCTCCGGGGGAGCGCGCGGCGCTCCGGGGGACTCAGTGGATGGGGACCGGCACGAGGCGTTCGGTGGTGCGCACCCACGAGTCGGTCTGCTGGGTGCCGTCGAGGCGGAACCACGTGAGGCGGTACTCGAAGGCGCGGGCGGAGGGGTCCGCGAGGGGGATGGTCAAGGTCCAGCGGTCGGCGAGGGCGCGGACCAGGTGGGTGTCCTCGACGCGGAGGAGGTTCGGCACGTCGAGGTAGAGGACCTCGATCTGCACGGCGCGGAGGCCGGCCTGGGGGAGCTCGGGGCCGAGCGGTCGGAACTCCACCTGGAGCACGTTCGCGGCGACCTTGCCGACGAGCAGGAGGGGCAGGTCCGACTCGGCCGCGATGTCCTCCTCCACGCGCCCGTCCGCCCAGGTCCGCGTGGTTCGGTAGCGGTAGCGCCGCCCCGTGCCGCTCCGCGTGGTGAGGCGGGCGCTGTGGGGCTCGCCGCGCGCCGCGCCGGCCTTGTCGACCCGCACGACGACGGCGTCTCCGTCGGGGAGGGGCTCCAGGGTGACGGTGACGGCGTCGAGATCGGACCAGTCGGCCTCGGCCACGAGGTCGACCGTCCACCAGCGGATCGGGGCGGGCATCGGCACCACGGCGCCGGTCACCGGCAGCGTGTCCCCCACGAGCACGGTGCCGTCGCCGAGCATCCAGGTGGGCTCGACCTCCACGAGGTCGCCCGGGCGCAGGTCGGAGAGCCACAGGGCCACGCGCGGGGTCTCCGCCCGGAGGAGCGCCATCGTCGCCTCGCGCACCTGCTCCCCGCGGCGGACGAGCACGCGGGCCCGCACCGCGAGGAGCGGCGCGCCCCCGGGGGTCGGGGAGACGACGGGCCAGAGGAGCTCGATGCGGCGGAGGCCGAGGATGGCGACGAGATCGAGGCGCACCTGGTCGTCGGTGCCCGAGAGCGGGTCGAGGCGCACCACCTGGCCGGCCGCCACCGGCGCGTCGGGGGCGAAGCGGACCTCGAGGGCGAGGGTCCACCGGCCCTCGGGCGCGGCGTCTAGCCACGCCGAGCACGCGGCGGCGGGGGCGTCGGCGGCGAGCCGGATCCCGACCTGCGTGGCGCCCCACGCCCACGTGCCGAGGATCTCGACGATGCCGAAGGCGGCAAGGTCCTGGGCGGTGTCGAGCGTGAAGCTCTTGCGGCGGAAGAACAGGGGGTCGCGGGTGGTCATGTCGAGCACGAGGGTGTCGACGTCGAGCCCGCGCACGAGGTCCCCGAGGAGGGCCTGGGCGGGGAGCGCGCGCAGCACGACCTCGGCGCGTTGGAGGTCGAACACCGTCGTGCCGCGCTCGCGTTGGGAGAGGTCCTTCACCGCGAACGCGGACCCCACGGCGAGGAGCTCGCCCCCCGTCCCGAGCGAGGCGGTGGCGGGGTCCCGGGAGAGGCTCGCCATCGGCGTGCAGCACTCGTCGACGATGATCTCGGTCACCCACTCGAGCGCCGCCGCGAGGCTCGCCCCGCCGTCGTCGCCGTCCTCGCCCGGCTCCGGGGGCACCCCCTCGACCGCCGTGATCGTGACGACCTTGTCCTCCACGAGCGACTCGACGACGCGCCGGGTCTCCGCCGTGCCGAGGATCATGCCGGTGCGGGCGTGGGTCGAGAAGTGGTCGTACACCCGGCTCCACTCGACGCGCGCCTTGATCGCGCGGCCGGGGCGCAGCACGGGGAGATCGAGGACGTACCGGACGCCCAGGGGGAGGGTGCCCGCGCGGAGGGCGGACTCGACGAGGACGAGCGTGTCCTCGTCCAGGACGGCGTGGAGGACGACCGGGTGGGGGGCGTCGAGCCGCGCCGCGAGCGTGCCGAGCGTGTGGAGGAAGCCGGGGTTCCCCTCGGCTTCGCGCAGGACCGAGAAGATCTCCGCCCGCACGCCGTCGACGATCGCCGGCCCGACAAGGGGGTCCGGCAGGCCGGTCTCCTCCGCCAACGCGGCGGCGCAGGCGGCGATGGCGTCGTCGCTCCACGCGAGGTCGACCCGCACGACAAGCAGGCCGGCGGGGCCCGCCCCCTCCTTGGGAGGGGCGCGGAAGAGCTGCAGGCCCGGATCGTCGGGGCCCGCCACGAGCCGCGGCGGCGCCGGGAGCCAGGCCCAACGTCCCGGACGATCCGCGAGCGGAGCGACCGGCACCCCGGCCACGAGCCGGGCGGGGAGGGAGCCGTCGACGATCAACGCCTAGCCGACAGGCGCGACGGGCGTGGGGGCGACCGGGACCGGCGCCGGGGGCGCGGGCGGCGGGGGCGGGAGGGCCTCCAGGATGAGCTTGCTCCCACGCTGGGTGCCGAGCGCGCGCTCCACCCGGGTGCCGGTGCCATGGTAGGTGACCGTCACGTCGTAGGTCGGGTCGGCGCCCTCTTCCAGGTCGACACGCCACACCGGCGCGGCGTCCGCTGCCGCGCGGAAGGTGAACGTGGCGGACCGGGTGGCCTCGGTGCGGGCGTGGGGGGTCGTGACGTTGACCTCCACGAGGCGGCATCGATCGTCAAACGCCAGGAGGAAGGGCAGGATCTCGACCTCCAGGTCGTAGCGCTCGCCGACGACGAGGAACCCCGGTTGGCCCGCGATCATCGAGCCGTCCTCCGGGATGACGCGGGTGACCCCGCTCTTGTAGATCAAGGTGTACCGGTAGGAGTAGCTCCGGAGGTCCTGGTCCTGCAGGCCGACCGTCCACACCTGCACCTGGGACTCCGCCGCGAACGTCAACACGCCGTCCTGCGTGTAGTGGTGGGCGGGATCCTCGTAGTGCAGCGCCACGAGCACCTGGGCGAGCTGCTTGAAGTCGCCGGTGGCCGCGACGGTCACCGTGAGCTTGTCCCGACGCGGCCCGTCCACGACGAGCTGGCGCGCGTGCGAGCGGATCCACTTGCCCTCGAGGATGCGGCCCTCGGCATCCCGCCAATCGACCTTGTACTCGTAGCCGGCGGTGGGGACCTCGCGGATGACCTCGATCCAGGTCGCGGTGGGGCGGCTCTCCGACACGGTGAAGCTCGCCTCCACGCGCCGCCGGTCCGCCTCGGTGTCATAGCGGAGCGACACGTGCGCCTGGGGGAAGTCCTTGGGATCGACGAGGCCCATCGCGACGTCCACCGCGAGGATCCCGAGGTCACCCACGTTCACGATCAACATCCGGTCGGTCACGCCGGCGCGGCTCAACGTCGCCGTGGCCTGGGAGTTCGCGTAGAACACCTCCGCGTGCCAATCGTAGCGGACCTCCGCGAGGCTGTTGGCGTACGCGAGGAAGGTGTTGACCTCCCCCGCGGAGGAGAAGGAGAAGCTGTCCGTGATGGTCTCCATCGCCGAGCCGCCGAACTGCTTCCGTTGGTAGCGCAACGTCACGACGACGTTGGTGATCGGCATGCGCTCGAAGTCGACGTTGACACGGACGGGGACGCGGATGAGCTCGAAGAAGGCGGCGCGGAGGTCGACGAAGCTCACCAGCCCGGCGAGCTCGTTCGGCTCGAAGCCGGCGAGCGCGGCCGAGGAGATGAAGGGGCGCTCCAGCACCATGGAGCGGGAGAGCTGGAAGTTGAGCGAGTTGTTCGCGGTGTTGCTGAAGCCGGCGAGGAGGCCGTCGAACGTGCGGTCGTCCGGGAGCGGCGCGGCCTCGATGCACTTCTCGACCTCGCGGGTGAGGAAGTCCCACCCCATCTTCTCCAAGGCGGCGAGCTGGTCGGCGTCGACCTCCGACGTGGCCGGGAGGACCGTCACGCCCAGCTCCTTCGTGCGCGAGCAGGTCTGCACGACGGTGGCGGCGTGCGACACGTCGCGGGAGAGGGTTTCGTCGTCGAAGTAGCCGTCCTCCTGGTACTGCTCCGCGTGGCTGGCGAAGGTCTTCTCCAACGTGGTGCTCGACCCGATGTTGCACCACACCGTCATCTTCACGGCCTCGAGCCGGTGCTCGAAGGTGAGGTCGTACTCGACGAAGAGGGGGAGGGTGGCGAGGTCCGTGGCGCGCTCGAGGAGCGCCGCGCCATCCTGGGAGAGCTTCGCGGTGATGGCCTTGCGCGTGCTTGACACGCTCGCGACGTCGCCCTCGCCGACGACCGTGCGGAGGAATTCGTTCCCGCCCGAGGTGGCGGTCTCCCCGGCGATGGCGACGCGCACCTTGCCCTTGGTGAACGGCACGATGTTGAGCACCGCCTGGGGGGTCTCGCCGTCGGGTTGCGGGGGGATGCGCCCGTTGAGGATGCCGCGGATGGCGTCGAGGTCCTCGTCGGGCATCGGGAGCTCGGCGGTGAACGTCAGGATCCCGCCGCCCACATCGGCGTCGGGCTTGGTGAGGTCCAGCCGCGACTCGTCCCGCCGGTAGACGATGAGCGAGAAGGACGCCTTGCCGCGCGGGTCGCGCGCGATCGCGGGGGCGTTCTTGTCCGGGAGCACCCAGAAGGTGGCGGGACTCGCGTCGTCACCGAAGACGGTGTATCCGTTGATCTTGCCTACCGTTCCGCCGAGGGTCAACATGTCTACCTCCAGCCGCGAGGCTCCACTCCTAAAGCGGGGGCGCGGCTCCGATGCAGGGTAGTCCTCACGATGTGTTGCTTCAATCTCTCGCGGTGCGAGCGGGGACGCATGACGATGCCGTGTGCTTCCGGACCGCGCTGGACGGCGCACTCGCGGAGGGATGGCGCTGGTTCGAGACGCCGGTCGGTCCGGGGTCCGGCGCGCGGGTCACGTGTGGGGCGCCGGGGGCGCGCGCGGGGTCGCGACCCGATCATGCGTGGGGCGAGGCCGACTGGTTGGGGCTTCGGGCGGTCGACGGCCGGATCTCGACGAAGCCCTACCACCGCGCCGGGCGCGTACCGACGGCGGACTGGCCGCCCCGTCCCGTGTGCCTGCCGCTCGCGATGGAGCCCCGCCTCGCGGCGCGCTGGGCACCCGGGGGCGTCGTGACCACCGAGGTGTACCTGCGCACGGGGGACGCGACCCCCTGGGCCCGTGTGGCGCGGGCCGCCGCCCACCTGGCCCGCGGAGACGCCCCCCGGCCGCCGTTCCCCGTCCACACCCGTCCGGGCGGGCTCGGGATGAGCCTCCGCTATGTCGGAGCGGCCCTCCAGGCGGTGACGGTCGTGGCCTGGCACTACGCGTTGCCGCCGGAGCCGGAGCTCGAGAGCACCTGGGCCGCCGCGCTCCCGCCCGCCGAGGCCGCCGCCTACCGCGCGCTGCTGCACCTCGGGGAGCGCGCCGGGGTCGACCCGTGGCGCCGCCACCTCGCCGTCTCCTGGACCTCCACCCCCTCCGGCGATTGGTCCCCCGCCGCCTGCCTCGTGGCCCCACCCCCGGAGTCCCCGTGATCGACCTCGACCAGCCGCTCCACATCGAGGGGGTCTCCCTCTACGCCGACCACCGGGACCCCCGGACGTTCCACGTGCTCCCCGGGGCACCGAGCCTCGCCGGCGCGCCTGCGCTGTGGCTCTGGCGCGACCCCGACGGTGCGCCGGGCGGGCTCTTCCAGATGGCGGTGCGCCTCTCCGTCCCCGACGACGCCCTCGCCGCCGTGCGCCGCGTGCTCGGCGACGACGCGAACCTCGTGCCGGCCCTGCTCGAGGAGGGAACGGTGCGCCTGCTCGTCCCGGACGGGATCGCCGGGGCATCACCCTCGGCGCGACGGCTCGGGACCGCCGCCCCGTGGACCTCGATCCACGCCATCGCGCTTGATGGCGAGCGGGCGACGCTCTTCGCGCAGCTCGTCCGCGACGCCGGGACCCTGCCCATCCCGGTGGTCGCCGAGGTGCGCTTCCAGGGCCTCGCGCGGGCCCGGCAGACGCGCATCACGGTCGACGCCGCGGCGTGCCAGGAGGTGCTGCGGCAGCGGCTCGGCGTGGACACGCTGTGGGCGCGCCTCGACGTCACGCGCGCGGTCGAGTCGCTGATGGAGTCCGGCGGGGTGACGGTGGAGGACCTCTCCACCGAGACCATCGACCCCGCGGCGCGGTTCGCGGAGCTCCGCGAGCTCGTCACGGAGCTGCTCTCCGCGGAATTCTGGCGCCCGGAGCCGCCGGTGCCGCACCCGGCGACGGGCGGCGCCGCGGAGGTGCGGTTCTCGCTGCGGGAGGCCCACGCGGAGGAGGCGCGCACGCGCACGTGGGACCTCACCACGACCGCCCCGCGGACCCGCACGATCCTGCCCCAGGGGGTCGTGTCGCTCGGCGGGGGCGTGGTGCGCGCGGTGGCGATGGAGGCGTCGGAGCTCGTGAGCCCGCCGCGGCCCGTGGTCGTGCTGGTCCCGGCGGGCGCGGACTGGACCGCGGTGAAGCGCATCCAGGTGGACCTCCGCGCGGGCGACACCGAGGCGTCGGTGCTCCTCGACCCCACGAGCGAGCGCGCCGAGCTGAACCTGCCCGCCTCGGCGGTGGAGGCGCGCATCCAGGCCTTCTGCGACGTCGAGCCCGACGCGCTCGGGGAGGGGGCCCCGGCGGCCGCGGGGTGGGCGCCGCTCGATGGGCGGACGCTGGCGATCGATCCCGCCGCGATCGTGCGTCGGCGCGCGCTCCGCGTGGAGCTCGACGAAGGCGGCGTCGGCGTGGACGTGGCGGCGGAGGTGACCCTCACTGCGGGCGACCGGGTGCGCGTGTGTCGGCTCACGGCCGGGGCCCCGACGGCGACGATCCCGACGTGGGGCGACGCCGCGGTCACGCTCCGCGCGGTGGTGGAGGCGGTGCCGACGGGCGGGGCGCGGCGCGAGATCCTCCTGGAGCGCGCGGTGGGGCCGGCCGAGCGGGTGGTCTACCTGGGCTTGCCGCCGGGCACGGTCCAGACCACGACGTTCACGATGGTCGATCCGCTTCGTCGGATCGCGTCGGTACACGTGGACACCGAGGACCCGCCGCGGACCTTTCGCCTGGACGCCGCGGCGCCGCGGGTGCGCGTGGCCCGGGTGGGCGCCGAAGGGGTGCCCATGCGGTTCCGCGAGCGCCGCGTCGGGACCGACGGCGCGATGGTCGAGGGCGCGTGGCGCGAAGCGGACGGGAGCGTGGCGATCGTGGGGGACGCCGGCGTCCGGCTGGTCGATGTCACGGTGATCCTCCAGGGAGCGGGGGACCACGTGGGGGGCGTCCTGACGGTGCGGTCCGAGGCGCCGGCGGGCGCGGCGTTGCCCGACGCGGAGGTCATGCTCGATCCGGGCGCGGATCGGGTGCGGGTGCGCGTCGCGGCGCCGGCGGGCCGCACGTGGCGCGGCACGGTGTGGGGGACGCTCTTCGACGCCGAGGGTGGGGTCGTGGAGCTCGGCCCGCTCGTGGCGGAGGACGAGGTCGTGCTGCTTCAGCCCGCCTCGCTCACTTCGCCTCCGGCCCCTCCGCCCCGCCCAGGGTGAACGAAAAGGTCGCCCCGCGCTCCGGCGCGCCGGTCCCCCAGACGCGCCCGCCGTGCCGTTCGATGATGCGCTTCACCGTGATGAGCCCGATGCCGTTGCCCTCGAACTCGTCCTGGCGGTGCAGGCGCTGGAACGCCTGGAAGAGCTGGGGGAGGTACGCCATGTCGAAGCCGGCGCCGTCGTCGCGCACGTAGAAGGCGCCGGTCGCGAGGTCCCGGCCGACCTCGATGGTGGCCGCGGGGTGGTGGGAGGTGAACTTCCACGCGTTGCGGAGCAGGTTCTCCAGGGCGGCGCGCAGGAGCCGCGGATCGCCGCGCGTCAGGAGCCCCGGGGCGACGCGGACCTGGACCCGCCGCTCGGGCTCGGCCGCCGCGAGCTGGGCGAGGCAGCTCCTCGCCATGTCGCCCAGGTTCACGGGCTCCTGCCGCATCTGCGAGCGGGTGCAGTGGGAGAGGTTGAGCAGGTCGTCGATGAGCTGGCCCATCCACACGCCGGCGGCGATGACGCGGCGGAGGAGGTCCTGGCCTTCGAGGTCGAGCTGCGCCGCGTGCTCGAGGAGGAGGGCCTCGCTGAACCCGTTGATGCTGCGCAGGGGCGCGCGCAGGTCGTGCGCGACCGCCGAGTTGAACATCTCCAGCTCCTGGCTGGAGAACTCGGCGTCGTCCCGCGCCTTCCGCAGGGCGTCGGCCTGGGCGCGGAGGTTCTCGTTGGCCTCGCGGAGGGCCTCCTGGGCGAGGCGGCGATCGGTCACGTCGAGCCGGACGCCCTGGACGTGGGCGTCGGCGAGGCCGCCGTGGACCACCCGCGCCTCGTCCCGCACCCAGACCACGCGCCCGTCGGCCGCGAGCATGCGGTACTCCGTTGAGAACGGGGCATCGCTCGCGACGGCCTGGCGGAACTCCTCGGCCACGCGGGCGCGATCGTCGGGGTGGAGCTGGCGCGCCCAGAGTTGGGGGTCCTCCTCCCAGGCGGTCGCGTAGAAACCGAGCAACGGCTCGACCTGGCGGGAAAGGTAGAGGGAGGCGCCGAAGGTCTCCAAGCGAGCGGTGTAGACGACGGCCGGCAGGCCCTCGACGAGCTGGCGGTACCGCGCCTCGGAGCGCCGGAGCTGCTCCGCTTGCCGCGTGATGACGGCCTGCTTGCGCGCGAGCTCGACGAACACGGACACCTTGGCCCGCAAGGTCGCGGCCGGCACCGGCTTGAAGACGTAGTCGACCGCGCCGAGCGCGTAGCCGCGGGCGACGTGGTCGTCCGCCTGGTTGATCGCCGTGATGAAGATGATCGGGGTGTCCTCGGCGCGCGGGCGCCTGCGGATGAGCTCGGCGGTCTCGAAACCGTCCATCCCCGGCATCTGGACGTCCATGAGGATCGCCGCGAACTCGCCGTCCAACAGGTGCCGGAGCGCCTCGTTGCCGGAGCGGGCGGTGACGACGCGGGTGTCAACGCCCTCGATGGCGGCGGACATCGCGACGAGGTTCGCCGGGTTGTCGTCCACCAGCAGCACCTGGACGACGACCTCGGGATCGGAGGCGCGGGTTGCACCGAGGACGCTACCCATTGGGCCCTGTGCGGCAGCCGTGCGGCCCTGTGCGGCGGCCATCTGGCCGCAAGCGGCGATGCATCAGCCCCTCCATGTGGCCCCAGCGTAGCACGAGCGAGAGCCCAGGTTCGACCGGAAGGGCGGATGTGAGCGGCGTGAAAGGGCGCCACCGGACGGTCCGTTTATGTTCGACAAGCGTACTGACCGTGCGCCCGGGAGCGCGATGCGATGCGACATCATCCTACTGGTCGAAGACAATCCAGACGACGTGAAGCAGACGCTCAGAGCGTTCGAGCGAAATGACATCGGAAACCAGGTCGTGGTGGCGCGGGACGGCGCCGAGGCGCTCGACTACCTGCACGGGACCGGCGCTTACGCGGGCCGTGACACCTCCGTGCAGCCCGGGCTCGTGCTCCTCGACCTCAAGCTCCCGCGCGTGACCGGGCTCGAGGTGTTGAAGCGCCTCCGCGCCGATCCGCGTACGGTGCACGTGCCTGTCGTCGTCTTGACGTCTTCGTGGGAGGAGCGCGACCTGCTCCGCAGCTATGCCCTCGGCGCCAATATCTACGTGCGGAAGCCGGTCCAGATGACCGACTTCCTCAACGCCGCGCGTCACCTCGGCTTGTATTGGAGCCTCCTCGAATCCGGCCTCGCGTTGCTCCATCGGGACACCCTCCGGCCGGGCGCCGATCCCCAAGTGACGGAGCGGCCTCCCGAGCGCGCACCCCCGGAGTCCCCGTTCGCCGCGTGGCCGATGGAGGTGCTCGTCGCCGGTGGGTTCGACAACTTCCGGATGGTGCGCGATCTGCTCGGCCCGCAGGGGCATGTCGTGGCGCACGCGAAGGACGCGAAGGACGCCTTCGGGGTGCTGCACGCGGGGCTCCCCGACGTGGTCCTCGTCGACGGCGCGCTCGCCGACATCGGCGGCATCGAGCTCGTGCGCGCGCTCCGCCGGTCGCCGCAGGGGGAGCGCCTCACCGTCATCCTCCTGGCTCCCAACCCGGAGCGGATGCGGGAGGACCTCCAGGACGAGGCCGTGCGCGTCATCGCGCCGCCCATCCAGGGCGAGTGGCTGGTCACGCTCATGGAGCAGCTCCGCGCGGAGCGCAACTCGAGCATCTGGCCGGCGTCAAACGCGGACACTTTTTGAGCTTGGACGCGGTAATGCCGACGCCATTGCGCCGTCGGTGCGAGGGCGCGTAAAATCGTCGCGCACCATCCACGATCGCCCCGACCCGCCGCCGGAGCCTACCCATGGACACCGAGATCGGTCCCGCCACTCCCATCGTGCCGCCGCCGGCGCTGGGGGAGCTGAGCCCCGGCATCTTGTTGAGTACGCTCCGCGCGTTCCGCCGGGGCGACTTCAGCGTCCGGATGCCCATGTCCTACGCCGGCGTGGCGGGGGAGATCGCGGAGGCGTTCAACGACGTGCTGGAGATGAACGAGACCGTCGTGAAGGAGGTCAAGCGCGTCAGCGTCGCGGTGGGCACGGAGGGCCGCATCAACCAGCGGGTCTCGCTCCAGGACGCGCGCGGCTCCTGGGGGGAGACCGTCAGCGCCATCAACGGCCTGATCGGGGATCTCGTCCAGCCCACCACCGACATGGCCCGCGTGATCGGCGCCGTCGCCAAGGGGGATCTCTCCCAGCGCATGGCGCTGGAGGTCGACGGCCGCCCCCTGAAGGGCGAGTTCCTGCGCACCGGCAAGGTCGTGAACACGATGGTCGATCAGCTCGGTGCCTTCGCGTCCGAGGTCACGCGCGTCGCGCGCGAGGTCGGCACGGACGGCAAGCTCGGCGGCCAGGCGCAGGTGAAGGGGGTCGCCGGCACCTGGAAGGACCTGACCGACAACGTCAACTCGATGGCCGCGAACCTGACCTCCCAGGTGCGCAACATCGCGGACGTGACCACGGCGGTCGCCAACGGCGACCTCTCCAAGAAGATCACCGTCGACGCCAAGGGAGAGATCCTCCAACTGAAGGACACCATCAACACGATGGTGGATCAGCTCGGCTCGTTCGCATCCGAGGTCACGCGCGTGGCCCGCGAGGTCGGCACGGAGGGCAAGCTCGGCGGCCAGGCCCAGGTCAAGGGCGTCGCCGGCACCTGGAAGGACCTCACCGACAACGTCAACTCCATGGCGGCGAACCTGACCTCCCAGGTGCGCAATATCGCGGACGTGACCACCGCGGTGGCCAACGGGGACCTCTCCAAGGAGATCACGGTCGACGCCAAGGGCGAGATCCTCCAACTGAAGGTCACCATCAACACGATGGTGGACCAGCTCAACTCGTTCGCGTCGGAGGTGACACGCGTCGCGCGCGAGGTCGGCACGGAGGGCAAGCTCGGCGGGCAGGCCCAGGTGAAGGGGGTCGCCGGCACCTGGAAGGACCTCACCGACAACGTCAACTCGATGGCGGCCAACCTCACGTCCCAGGTCCGCAACATCGCGGAGGTGACCACCGCCGTGGCCAACGGGGACCTCTCCAAGAAGATCACGGTGGACGTGCAGGGCGAGATCCTGGAGCTGAAGAACACCATCAACATCATGGTGGACCAGCTCAACTCGTTCGCGTCGGAGGTGACACGCGTCGCCCGAGAGGTCGGCACGGAGGGCAAGCTCGGCGGCCAGGCGCAGGTCACCGGCGTCGGCGGGACGTGGAAGGATCTCACCGAGAACGTCAACTCGATGGCGGCGAACCTGACCTCGCAGGTGCGCAACATCGCGGATGTCACGACCGCCGTCGCCAACGGAGACCTCTCCAAGAAGATCACGGTGGACGTGCAGGGCGAGATCCTGGAGCTGAAGAACACCATCAACATCATGGTGGACCAGCTCAACTCGTTCGCGTCG
>JAUXTN010000194.1 GCA_030684355.1 Pseudomonadota bacterium | reverse complement strand
GGGCGCGCCGACCAGCGGGAGGCGCGGTCCGGCGCCGCCCGCCGGGGCGGGCTCGCGCCGACCGAGCGGCTTCGCCGCGAGTCCAGAGGGGACCGGCCCCGGCGGCCTCCGCCGGGGACACGCCCGGCGGCACTCCTTCCGCCGGCGTCAGCTCTTGATGAAGTCGAGGATGTCGTCCTCTTCCTCTTCGGCGTCGACGTCGACCCCGAACTCGTCCTTCAGCAGGTCCCGCAGCTCGGGCGAGAGCGTGTCCTCGCCGAGCTCCGCGGCGAGCGCCTCCGCGACCGTGCGGCGGGCGCCGCAGGGGGCGGTGGGGGGCGGGGGATCGGGGCGGACCCACGGGAAGGCGCGCGCGAGGCGGACGATCTCCTTGGCGGCGAGGGCCGCGCAGGAGGAGTCGGACTCGACGGGGAGGCGGCCGTCTGCGTGGAGGAAGGCGTGGAGGCCGCGACGACGGTCGACGCCGAGCCAGTAGACGACGGGCGTGCCGTCCTCCATGTCGGCCATGCAGCGGACGAGCGTTCCGGGCGGGAGCGTGACGGGGCCGGCCAGCTCGGCCTCCCAGACACCGTCGATGCCCGCCGGCGCCACGACCGCGGGGCCCAGGGGCTTGTCGTCCTCGCCCCACAGACCGACGGTCAGCCCGCTGGGCCGGAACTCGGGCGGCATGTCCACCCGGACCCGCCACCGGCCCGCCGCGCGGCCGAGGAACGTCAGCTTGAGGTCCATCCGCGGTCTCCGGAGCACCTATACTCACCGTTCCGCGCGAGTCCATGGAGCATCGCCATGTGGGTTGGTCTCATCCTTTTCGCTTGTTCAACGCCCACGGTCGCGCCCGCCCCTCCGGAGGCCCCCGCCCCCGCGCCCAAGACCGCCGCGCCGGTCGCCGTCCCCGCCGAGGCCCCGGCCCCCCGCGCCCCGCGCGACCGACCCCCGGAGATCCTCGGGATCACGCTCGCCCCCACCGAGGTGCGCCGGGCCGACCCGCTGCGCGCGGCGGTGAAGGCGAGCGACCCCGAGGGCCAATCCCTCGACCTCGACTACGAGTGGCTCATCAACGATCGGCCGGTCATCGACGTCGCGACGGACCGCCTCGGCGCGGGGCGGTACGAGAAGGGCGACGTCGTGCGCGTGCGCGTGACCGCCGACGACGGCGAGAACCAGGTGACCGCGGAGAGCGAGTCCGTGACGGTGCTGAACACGCCGCCCGCGTTCGAGACCGGCGGGCGCGACATGGGCCGCGTGGACGGGTTCGTGTTCAAGGCCACGGACCCCGACGGGGACCCCCTGAAGTGGCGCCTGGAGGGCGCGCCGGGCGGCATGGCGATCTCGCCGCAGGGCAAGATCTCGTACACGGGCTCCGAGGAGGAGCCGGGCGGGCGCTACACGGTGGCGGTGATCGTCGAGGACGGCGAGGCCTACGGGCGCTTCGAGTTCCCGCTGACGGTGACGCCGGGGAGCAAGGCGGCGGCGGCGAAGAAGTAGAGGGCCCCGGGGGGGACTCGGGTCGGTGCGCGGTGCCGTGGGGGCGGGCCACGTGCGACGGTCGGGTCAGATCGGCAACACCGCCAACAGCCGCTCGACCTCTTCGTCGAGCACGGACTCGCCCTCGAGCACGAGCGACGCGTGCGCCGCCGACGGCTCCACGAAGGTCTCGTGCATCGGCCGCACCGTCGCGAGGTACTGGCGAAGCACGCTCTCCACGTCGCGCCCGCGCTCGGCGATGTCGCGGCGGACACGACGGATGAGCCGCACGTCGGCGGCGGCCCGCACGAACACGCACAGGTCGAAGCGCGCGCGGAGGGAGGGCTCCGCGAGCACGAGGATGCCCTCCACCACGAGCAGCGGGCCCGGGATCAGGCGGTCGGTCGTCGCGAGACGCTGGTGCGTGGGGAAGTGGTAGATCGGCAGCTCGACGGGCTCGCCGACGCGGAGGCGGTCGAGGTCCGCCACGAGCCGCGCGGTGTCGAGGCTGGCGGGGTGGTCGAAGTTCGTGGAGGCGTCGGCGTCGCGGTAGTAGCGGTCGTGCGTGACGAGCGCCGCGCCGGTCAGGTCGGCCACGCGCTGCGCGATCGTGGTCTTGCCCGACGCCGTGCCGCCCGCGATGCCGACGACGAAGGGGCGGGTCATCGCGACGCCCCGTGGCTTGGCGCCAGCGTGCTCACCGCACCACCCGGACCACGGCGTCGATCCGGCCGCCCGGGTGGACCTCGAGCATCGGCGACTCGACCTGGCCCTTCAGGAGCCCCGTGGCCTCGAGGACGAGGCGCTCCCGCGCGCGCACGTTGCCGGACGCGGTGCCGGCGACGATGAGCACGGAGGCGTCGATCTCGCCGTCGACCGCGCCGTGCTCGCCGATCTCCAGGACGTCCTCGGTGAAGATCCTGCCCTTGAACGTGCCGTCCACCCGGACGCGACCCTCGAAGGAGAGGTCTCCCCCGAACTGGGCCCCGCGGCCGAGCAGGGCGGCGAGCGGACGTTCGGGGGGCTTCTTCATCCGCGCAGCTTCCCGACGAGCCGGTCGAGCTCGTCGGCGTCGGTGTAGTCGATGACGATGCGGCCGCCGCCGGCCGCGCGCGGCTTCAGCACCACGCGGCTGCCGAGGGAGCGCGTGAGCTGGTCCCCGAGGCGGGTGACGCCGCGGTCGGGCTTCTTCGCGGGGCCGGGGGCCTTCTTCAGGCTGCGGACGAGCTGCTCGGTCGCGCGGACGGAGAGCTCGCGGGTGACGACGGTGGCGAGGGCGACCTGGAACGCCTCGGGGTCCTCGAGGGGGAGGAGCGCGCGGGCATGGCCGGCGCTGATGCGGTGCTCGCGGAGGGCGCGGAGGCCGGCGTCCGGGAGCTTGAGCAAGCGGAGTGCGTTCGCGACGGTGGCGCGGTCCTTCCCGACGCGGGTGGCGACCTGCTCCTGGGTGTGCCCGTACTGTTGCACGAGGCGTTGGTAGCCGAGCGCGGCTTCGACGGGATCGAGATCCTCGCGCTGGAGGTTCTCGATGAGCGCGAGCTCCAGCTGCTCGACGAGGCTCGGCGGGGCGCCCCGCACGTAGACCGGCACCCGCTCGAGGCCCGCCATGCGCGCGGCCCGCCAGCGGCGCTCGCCCGCGATGAGGACGTAGCCGCCCTGCCCGTCGCGTCGGGCCACCAGCGGCGTGAGGACGCCGTGCTCGCGCAGGGACGCGGCGAGGCCCTCGAGGGCGGCGGCCGCGAAGGTCTCGCGGGGCTGCTCCGGGTTGGGGCGCAGGGCGTCGAGCGGGAGCTGCACCAGCGTGTCGGCGGGGTGGGCGCCGGGCGCGGCGTCCTGCGTGTCGCCGCTGCCGATCAGCGCGGCGAGCCCACGCCCCAGCCCCATGCGACGCGGCGCCTCGGGGCTCATCCGACGGCCTCGGCGCGGCCGGCCGCCACGCGGCGCGCGAGCTCGCCGGCGAGGGAACCGTAGGCCACGGCGGCCTTGGACGTGGGGTCGTAGGCGAAGATGGTCTTGCCGAAGCTCGGGGCCTCGGCGAGGCGCACGGCGCGGGGCACGACGGTCTCGAACACCTCGGCGCCGAACACCGAGCGGGCCTGCTGCTCGACCTCGCGGCAGAGGTTGGTCCGCGTGTCGTGCATGGTGAGGACGATGCCCTCGCGCACGAGCCGCGGGTTCGGGCCGCGCCGGACCGCGCTGACGGTGCGGATGAGCTCGCCCAGGCCCTCCATCGCGTAGTACTCGGCCTGGAGCGGGACGAGCACGCTGTCCGCCGCGACGAGCGCGTTGAGCGTGAGCAGCCCGAGCGACGGCGGGCAATCCACCAGGACGTACTCGTAGGGCTTCGGCAGGTCGGCGAGCGCGAACGCAAGGCGACGGTCGCGGTTCGGCAGCGCGACGAGCTCCACCTCGACCCCGATGAGCGCCGGCGTGGCGGGCGCCAGATCGAGCCCCTCCTGCGCCGTCTTGACGATCCCTTGACGGATGGGCTGGAGGCCGAGCATCGCCTCGGCGATGCCCATCTCCACGCTGTCCCGCGGGAACCCGAGGCCGCTCGACGCGTTGCCCTGCGGATCGAGGTCGACGAGGAGGGTGGGCCGGCCCGCGCGCGCGAGCGCCGCGGCGAGGTTCACGGCGGTGGTGGTCTTGCCCACGCCACCCTTCTGGTTCGAGATCGCGATGATGCGGGTCATATTGGCTTCCGAGGCGGGAAGTGGACGAGCCGGGCCGGGGGGATTGGCGCGCGGATCAGCCGGGGGGAGGGTGCCGGAAGGCACGGACGGGGCCCGTGCGAGGCAAGGGAGGCCCTTGCCGGGTCAATAGTATCCGACCCGAGCCCGGCTGTCACCGCGCAAACCCGCGAACGATCGGCGTCAGGAGCCGACCGCGGGCGGATCCCCCCCGGGCGCCGCCCCCCTGACCACCCCGAGCCGCGGGCCCGAGGGCGACCGTTCCACGTGGAACACGGGGGACGCGAGGGCGGGGGCGCCGGGGGGCGGGGGGCGGGGGCGCGGCCGGGTTGGTGGTGACGTTTCGTAGAGAGTCACGTGAAATCAATCAGGTAGCGAAGGCGATCCGGCGTATGCGTTCGTCGAAACGTCGTGACGCAGAGATGCAAGACCGGTGCCCGCCGCCTCGCGCCGGGGGCAATCGGGCCCGGTCGCCACCCGCGCGAGCCCCGGCGCCCGGAGGCCCAAGCCGGTCCAACGGGATCCGCGGGCGTGGCGCCGGCGTGAACGGCGGAGTGATGCCGACGCCGGCGCCGCACCCTTGACGACCCTCCGCCTCTCCGCCTATGTCAACGATCCCGACTCCCGAGGATCCCTACCCATGCGCTCCCTCCTCCTCCTCGCGCTCGTCGCCTGCACCGGCGGCGACGATGCCCCGAAGGACGCCGACGACACCGCCGCGGACGCCGACACGGACACGGATGCCGACACCGACACCGATACGGACACCGACACCGACACCGACGCCGACACGGACGTGGAGACCGGCACGGACGACACCGGGCTGCCCCCCGTGTCCATCGACTCCGGCTACTCCGGGCCGACGCGCGTGGCGTTCCTCGTCGACGGCGCGAGCGGCACGGGGACCGACCCCTCCTCCGTCGTGCTCTACGACCCCGTGGGCGGCACCAGCACGACCGTGTCCGGCCTGAGCGTGCGGTCGGACTCCATCATCGACTGCGCCGGCGACTCCATCTTCGTGCTGGAGTCCCGCGGCGGCGACGGCGGCACCGACCACATCCTCCGCGTCGCGCCGGCCGACGGCACCTACACGGAGTGGGCGCTCGGCAGCAACTTCCAGCCGCGCGACATCGCCGCGGTGGGCGATGCGTTCTGGGTGGCCGCCTGGGGCAAGCCGCGCCTCCTCACCTACGACGCCGCCGGGACCGCGGGCGCGTTCGTCGACCTCACCGATCACGCCGACAGCGACGGCATCCCGGAGGCCAACGGCATCTACTATGCGTCCCCGCTCGCCTACGTGACGGTCGCCCGCCAGGGCCAGACCGACGGCACCTACTCGGGCGCGCGGCTCCTCGAGCTCGACGCCGACACGAAGATGGTGCTGCGCAGCATCGACCTCGCCGGGCGCTTCCCGAGCGGCAAGATCACGCAGGGCGGCGACAGCGTCCACGTCCACTTCGCCTCCACGGCCGGCGCCGAGGGGACGGTCAACGCGGACGGCGGCATCGAGCAGGTGTCCGTCACCGACTTCACGTCCGCGGGCCTCATCCTAGACGACTCGGCCTCCGGCGTGACGCAGACCGCCGCCGCGTTCGACCCGTTCTCCGTGACCGCCTGGGTGGCGGCGCTAAGCTCGGGCGGCGCGCCCTACGTGTTCGCCTTCTCGTTGTTCGACGGCGTGCAGCTCCAGCAGTGGCCGCTGGCCTCGTCGCTCACGGGCATCGGCGTCGCGCAGGGCAACGTGTGGCTCGCGGAGAACCCCTTCGACGGCGGCAGCGGCGCGATCGTCGGCCGCTCCCCGATGGACGGCACCGAGGCCGTCCGCGTGGCCCAGAGCGGGCGCGTGCGCGCGATGCAGGTGTGCGTGAGCGGCGCCCCCACGGGCGGCGAGCAGACCCCGGAGTAGCCCCCGAGCGCAGGAACGCGGCGGGGCGCCATGCGGCCGGCCACGTTCGACCGCGACGGGCGGCTCGGACTCGATCGCGCGTGCGTTCTTGCCGCGCGTTCTTGCCGCGCGTTCTTGCGAACGCGCGGCAAGAGCGGCTACGCCTTGCTCTGACCGAGGCTGGCCGCATGCGTGTCGTGCTCCTCCAGACCGCCCCGTGGCGGCCCGACATGCCCCCGCTCGGCCTCCCCTACGTGCAGGCTGCGCTCGCCGCCGCGGGCGTGCCGGTGGCCCTCGCCGACGTGAACTTCACGCTCTGGGAGGCCGCGCGTCCAGACGAGCGGGTGTGGTGGGAGCCCTCGCACGCCTTCGTGTGGCACCCGCCGATGGACCCGCGCGTCCACGCCCTGCTCCGCCGGGAGGGGCCGCGCCTCGAACGTGCGCTCCGCGACGCCATCGGCGCCGGGCCGTGCCTCGTAGGGCTCACGATGCTCACCACCCAGAAGGCGTTCTGCTTGTGGCTCGCGGACCGGGTGCGCGCGGTGTGCCCGGAGGCGCGCGTGGTGGTCGGCGGGCCCCAGTGCTTCGTGCAGTACGAGCCCCACGCGATCGTGGCGCACCCCAGCGTCGACTTCGTGGTGGTGGGCGAGGGCGAGCACGCCATCGTCGAGCTCGTGCGCTGGCTCGAGGCCGGGGCCGTCGGCGCCCCGCCCCCCGCCGTGCTCACCCACGACGGCCGCGACGGCGGCCCGCGCGCCCTCGGCAAGAGCCTGGATTCACTGGCCTTCCCGGACTTCACCGGCTTGCCGCTCGAGCGGTACCTCGACCGGGGGCGGCTCCCGATCTTCACCAGCCGCGGGTGCGTGAAGAAGTGCGTCTACTGCATCGAGCAGCGCATCTGGGAGCGGTTCCGCTACCGGACGGCGGACAACGTGTACGCCGAGATCCGTCGTGACGTCGAGGTGTACGGGGCGACCAAGCTGGAGTTCAACGACTCGCTGTTCAACGGCCACATGCGGGTGTTGGAGGAGGTGTGCGACCGCATGATCGCGTCGGGTCACACGCCGTCATGGGGCGGCCAGGGGGTCATCCGCAAGGAGATGTCGCCGCGGGTGCTCGCGAAGCTGCGGCAGTCGGGGTGCGGGTTCGTGACGTACGGCTTCGAGTCGGCGTCGCAAGCGGTGCTCGACCGGATGAAGAAGCACGTGGACATGACGGTGGCGGCCCAGGTCATCCGCGACACGCACGCGGCGGGCATCGGGCAGAAGCTGAACCTGATGTTCGGCTTCCCCGGAGAGACCGAGGCGGACTTCCAGCTCACCCTCGACTTCCTGACCGCCAATGCGCGCTACATCGCCGAGGTGAACCCCTCGGACGCGTTCACGGCGCTCATCCCCGGCACCGAGCTGTACGAGCGCGCGGACGACTTCGGCATCACGAACATCGGCAACGCCTGGTTCTGGGAGGCCGGCGCCAACGACTTCGGGGTGCGCCTCGACCGCTTCGAGCGGATGTGCCGCCACGTGAAGCGGCTCGGGATCGCGAGCACGTACCGGCTCGACCGGGTGGCGAACCGGTGGCAGGTGCTGGGCGAGTTCCACGCGTTCAAGGAGCGTTGGATCGAGGCGCTGGCGCATTGGGACGCACACGCGGGCGAGACGGGCACGTCGGCGTGGGACATCCCCGGGTACCGCGGGGCGGTGGGGCGGGTGGCGGCGGGGTTGCGGGAGGCGAACAGGGGGTCAGGCACTGCAGTTTGACACCTGCTCCTCAAGAGGGGGTCAGGCACTGCAGTTTGACACCTGCTCCTCAAGAGGGGGTCAGGCACTGCAGTTTGACACCTGGGACAGACGAACGCCGCGATTTCGCCGACCACGAAAGTGTCAAACTGCAGGGTCTGACCCCTCCCTGTTCTTGATCCCTCCCGGTTCTCGCCGCGAACGCGCCGACCACGAAAGTGTCAAACTGCAGGGTCTGACCCCTCCGGATGCGCCCTCCGGATGCGAAAGTGTCAAACTGCAGGGTCTGACCCCTCCGGATGCGAAAGTGTCAAACTGCAGGGTCTGACCCCTCGGCCAAAACCCCCGACAACCCCGCCGGGTTACCCGGCGCACTCGGCCCCGGACGGACGCGCGTGTCGAGGAACAAGGACAGTCTCATCGTGACCACCCCCGAGGAACCGCTTCTCGACGACGCCGTCGAGCCGGAGCAGGAAGCCGCCCGCCCGTTCGACCGCAACGAGCACCGCGCCGCGATGGTCGACCTCAAGGCCCTGACCAACCGCCTCGCGAAGCTGCCCCAGTCCGTGCGCCGGAACCTGCCGCTCGACGAGGAGATGCAGCACCACCTGGACCTGCTCGCCGCGGCGGACGCCTCCTCGCACCGCCGCCGCCTCCTGATGCGGACCAAGCTGCTCCTCAGCGGCGCCGACCTCGCCAAGGTGCACGCCGCCCTCGAAGGCGACACCCCCGCCGCCCATCGCAACCGCGAGACCGCTCGCTGGCGCACCCGCATCGTCGCTGGCGACGACGCCGTGCTCCAGGCCTTCATGGAGGCCTACCCGGGCGCCGACCGGCAGGGCATCCGCAGCAGCGCCCGCGAGGCCCGCGGGACCGGGCCGGCCGCCGCGCGCGCGCAGACCCGACTGCTCCAGCAGATCCGTGCCGCTGCCGCGATCGAGCCGGAGTCGACCGAAGAGTAGGGGTTCACCCGCGGCGGTCGGCGGCGCTCGGGCCGCCGGGCACCGCCGCGCGCGCTGCTCGAGCCCCCTGTCTCGGATCCGCCCTCACTCCACCGTGCAGGCGCTCGGGTCGTAGTCGGCGCGCCACAACAGGTCGTCCGCCGGCCAGTGGTAGCCGAAGAGCATGCACATCTCGTCGTCGGCGGTGGGGCCGAAACCGATGGGCTCGTCGCCGTCGTTGGTGTAGGCGCAGGTGAAGCGGATGGCGTCGCCGGCCGAGACGGCGAGCGTCGGGTCGAACCACGTGGTCTCGGGGTTCTCCCAGCGCGTGGTGTCGAGCAGGGGCGTCTCCCCCGCGGGCGAGACCACCGACGCCGTGAACGAACGCCCGTGCGCGTGCATGTGGGGCGTGAGCGAGAGGACCGTGGCGTCCGACGGGAACGAGCACGTGGTGGTGAGCGTCTGCTCGCCCTGCGCGGGCACGTCGATGCCGGTGATGTTGGCCATGACGTAGAGGCGCGCGGCCTCGGGCTCGTCGTCGGCCTCGCGGAAGTGGAGGTTGATCCAGACCTCGCCGGTCATGGGCTCGTCGCCGGTGTTGAGGAGGTGGTAGTCGATCATCATCGGCTGGTGCGCCGCGAGCGGCAGCGCGACGCCGTCGGGGAACGCGACTGCTTCCTCGGTCACCTGGGTCGAGCTCGCGAAGACGGGCTCGGGGACGCTCGTGTAGTCGTCCATCAGCGCCTCGGGGATGCCGAAGCAGTCCTCCTCGTCGGTGCGCGCCTCGGGCGCCTTCACGAGCATGGCGTGGTGCAGCCCGGGCCGCGCGACCAGCTCGATCCGCGACACCCAGGCGTCGGCGTCGTGCGGGGTCGCCACGTAGAGGCACCGCTCGCGCTCCTCCCCGGCGGCGAGCTCGACCGCGGGGACGTGGAGCTGGATGCCGGCCTCGGGGGCGGCGGGCGCGTCGAACGGGGGCGCCTCGTACGGGGCGGGGTCGAGGGCGCAGGCGAGGAGCGCGAGGAGCATGGGGGCGGGCTAACCCGGGGGTTGGTGGCGGGGCGGGGGGCCGGGCTCGGGGTTGGGGCGCCGGCGTGCCGGGGGGCGGCCGCGGCGGGGCGCGGGCGTGG
>JAUXTN010000193.1 GCA_030684355.1 Pseudomonadota bacterium | reverse complement strand
TCATTTGCTTGTCCGCCGTCAACTGATGCACCGTTGATAAATGCATCCATATCAAGAGTGACAAAGTCGCCCTTAACGACTGCACGCTCAACCGTTGTTAATGTTCCAAAACGCGTGCGCAGTGATTCAACTTGCTCATCGATATCTGCATCAGTGACTACAACATCATCAACCTCGATAGTAATCTTTGAAAAATCTGGCAACGTAACTTCTGGGCGAACATCGACTTCAACCGTAAATGTAAGTTTTTCGTTATCAACAAACTCTTTTATATCAACAATCGGACGGCCGATAACGGCCACAGAGTGCTCACGGGCTGCCTTGCCATAGAAATCTGGAAGTGCTGCGTTAATAGCCTCATCCAAAACTGTTCCACGACCAACTCGCTGGTCGATCATTGCTGCAGGAACTTTTCCTTTACGAAACCCCGGAACGTTTACCTGTGTTGCAACCTTCTTGTATGCATCGGCAACGTGGGTCGTCATCTCGCTATATTCAACTTCAATATCGAGACGAACGCGTGTTGGAGAAAGAGTCTCGACGGTGCTTTTCACAAGTGCTCCTAAATAAGTTATGAACTAGTAGAAAGAACTGGTCGGGGCGGGGAGATTCGAACTCCCGGTCTCCTGCTCCCAAAGCAGGCGCGCTAGCCACTACGCTACGCCCCGAGGCGCAATGCAGAAGTCTAGACGAGATTTCACTCAACTCTTACCGACCCAGTATCTTTAGCCTCTACTCACCCTGCGGGTGTAGCTCAATGGTAGAGCCCCAGCCTTCCAAGCTGGCCATGCCGGTTCGATCCCGGTCACCCGCTCCATAATTTATTTGCATAAAACCCTTTAATCCCTTGTGGCCGACTTACCATCAAGAAGATTCTGAGTAAAAATGCCTATCTCGTTACTCAATTCTCTATAAGCGCGCGGATCAGGTTGCTCATTGTTTACGGCAGTTTTTATTATTTCGAGCGTGTCATTTACGGTTTTCCCTGGGTTTTTAATACCCCAAGAAATCGCCTCTGAAACTATATCTTC
>JAUXTN010000188.1 GCA_030684355.1 Pseudomonadota bacterium | reverse complement strand
GCGCCAGCCAAGCGCGAAGCGCTTGCCCGGAGGGGGGCGACGGCGGCGGGGCCCGGCGGCGCGTCCTCGCGCGGTCGGGCCCCGACGGCGGGCCGCCCGGATGAGGATCCGGGCGTCGAAGCCCGTTCCTCCAGCTCCGGCGCGCTACCGCCGTCCCGTCCGCGCCGGGCCCGGGTAGGCGAGCTGCTGCTCGGTGCCCGACGCCGGGGCGATCCAGCGCCCGGACCACGCGTGTTGGCCGGCTTCGAGCTCCAGGACGGTGACCTCCGCTTCGAGCGTCACGGCCTCGGCCCGCGTGACGGGGCCCGCGTTCGAGAAGCGCGCCGCGACGGTGCCGTCCCAGCGGCCGCGCCACGGGTCGGCCGTGGAGGCGTCGAGCGAGACGCCGAGGCTGCGGAGGTAGCGGCCGGCGTCGAGGCCGGTCTGGTCGATGGCGACGCGGAAGCCGGTGAGCCCCGCGGCGACCTCGGTGGTGCCGGGGCGGAGGTCCACCCCGACGGCGAGCGGGACGGGCTCCCCGGTGGTGGGCGAGGCGTCGATCTCGATGCCGTGCGACGCGCCGCCGGAGGTCTCCAAGCGGTGCACGCGCGACGCCGCAGCGGGGACGAGGAGCCAGCCGACCTCGACCTCCGCGCCGTAGTTGCCGAGGCGCTGGTCGCGGTCGGGCACGGCCGCGGCCTGGATCTCGATCGTCACGTCGAAGTGGGCCACGCCCTCGGCGACCGTGGCGGGCCCGATCTTCACGGAGAGCACGTGCGGCGTGAAACCGTCGGGGTGGGCGGCGTCGGTCTCGATGGCGAGGCCCTGGAGGAACACGGCGGCGCCGTCGTAGGGGGATTGCGGGGCGGTCGCGGCGCCCTGGGCCGGGTCGTACGTCCCGGGGGCCGTCGCGCCGGGCTGTGCGCCGCGCGGGGTGTCCCTCGGTCGCATGCTGGTGCCGGGCTGCACGCCGGTTCCCGGCTCCATCCCCATGCCGGTCCCCGGTTGCATGCCCGTCCCCGGCTCCATCCCCGTGCCGGTCCCCGGCGTCGACGGCGTGGTGCCCGTGGCGGGCTGGAGCGGCACGTCGACGGGGACGACCACGATCGCCGGCTCGCGTGTGGCGCTGCGGGCATCTCCGGTCACGTTCGCGCGGATGGCGCCGCGGTAGATCGGCGTACGCTCCGAGCTCAAGCCGCCGTACGCGAGCTTCACGGTGGCGGTGTCGGTGGCCGCCACGCCGTTCGCCCAGCTCCCGCCCTGCACGCGGGTGAGGAGGGCGCCGGTGGGGGCCATCGCGGCGCTCTGGGCGCCGGCGTCGGCGACCACGACGAGGCTGTGGAGCCGGTGGGGACGGGCCTCCCAGGACAGGTCGAAGCCCTGGAGGTAGAGCGCCCCCGCGACCGGCGGGCGCGTCGCGTACAGGGCGAACGGGGCGCCGCTCGGGTTCGGCGCCGACAGGGTCGGCGGGCTCGTCGACGCGTCCGGGTAGGCCGGAGCTTCGGGCGTGTCCGGCAGCTCGGGCGGCACCTCCTCCCAGGGGGCGGGACGCGGCGTGGGCTGGTCGGGCGAGGGTTGGTCCCAGCCGGGGGTGGGCGGCGGGTCGGAGGGCCCGGCTTCCGGAATCGGCTGCGCGAGCGCCACGCCGGAGGTGAGGACACAAGGAACGAGGAGGGCCAGGGTGGTGAGTCGGTGCATGCCTCGCCGGTGATCACCCCGGCGGGGCGGGCAAACATGCGGGCCCCGGAACGTGGCCGGCACCCCCGAACCCCCGGGTTGCGACGCGTGCCTGCTTGTCGAGGGTGCGCCCCGGGCGCTCCGCTACACCGCGGCCCTGTCCGCCACCGCCGCCGCGAGGTCGATGGGCTCGATGCGGCCCTCGTAGAGGTGGCAGGCGACGACGTGGCCGTCCGCGACCGTGTGCTGCGCGGGGGTGTCCACGCGGCAGCGATCGAACGCCAGCGGGCAGCGCGTGTGGAACCGGCAGCCGGAGGGCACGTTCATCGGGCTGGGCACGTCCCCCGCGAGCACGATACGCTTGCGACGCTTCGCCGGGTCCGGCTCGGGCGCCGCCGAGAGCAGCGCCTGGGTGTAGGGGTGCGAGGGGCGGGCGAACAGGGAGTCCCGCGGGGCGCGCTCGACGATCTGGCCCAGGTACATGACGACGACGTCGTCCGCGATGTGCCGCACCACGGACAGATCGTGGGTGACGAACACGTAGGAGAGGCCGAACTCCTCCTGCAGATCCATCAGGAGGTTCAGCACCTGGGCGCGCACGGACACGTCGAGGGCGCTGACGGCCTCGTCGCACACCACGAAGTCGGGCCGCAGGGCGATGGCGCGCGCGATGCCGATGCGCTGGCGTTGACCGCCGGAGAACTCGTGGGGGTAGCGCGAGATGTACTTCGGCTGGAGCCCGACGCGCGCGAGGAGGTCGCGCACCTGCTCCTCGGCCTCGACCATGTTCGCCGCGACGCCGTGCAGCACGAGCGGGCGCCCGACGATCTGCCCGATGGTGTGCCGCGGGTTGAGCGAGGAGAAGGGGTCCTGGAAGATGATCTGCATGTGCCGGCGCATGTCGCGCAGCTCGTCGGCGCCGAGCGTCGGCACGTCCTTCCCGCGGAACCAGACGTGGCCCTTGTCGGGCTCGACGAGGCGCAGGAGCGCGCGCCCGGCGGTGGTCTTGCCGCAGCCCGACTCGCCGACGACGGCGAGGGTCTTCTTGCGGCCGAGGGTGAAGCTCACGTCGTCCACCGCGCGGACGGTGCCGACGCGACGGCGCAGGAAGCCCTTGAGGACGGGGAAGTGCTTGGTGAGGCCCTCGACGCGGAGGAGGGGCTCTGCGGGGGGGGAGGCGGGGCGCGGCTCAGACGACATTGGTCGGCTCCTCCTCGTACGGAGTCTCACCGAGCGGGGCCCCGGCATGCTCGGTGGGGCCGTGCTGCGGATGGTGGCACCACGCGGCGTGGTCCGGGCCGAGGTCCACGCGGGGGGGCGTCGTGGCGCATACGTCGGTCGCGAAGGCGCAACGCGTGCGGAACCGGCAGCCCGTGGGGAAGTCGAGCGGGCTCGGCACCATGCCGTCAATCGTCGCGAGGCGCTCGCGCGCGCCGTGCTCGCCGGGCAGGGAGGCGAGGAGGCCGCGGGTGTAGGGGTGCGCCGGGCGCGCGAAGATGTCGACCGTGGGGGCGGTCTCGACCACGTGCCCCGCGTACATGACGACGACGCGGTCGCACGTCTCGGAGACGACGCCGAGGTCGTGCGTGATGAGGATGACCGCCATCTGGCGGTGGGCGCGCTCGCGGTCGAGCAGGGCGAGGATCTGGGCCTGGATCGTCACGTCGAGCGCGGTGGTGGGCTCGTCCGCGATGAGGAGGTCCGGGTTGCACGCCAACGCCATCGCGATCATGACGCGCTGCTTCATGCCGCCGGAGAGCTGGTGCGGGTACTCGTCGACCCGCTGGCGGGCGGCGGGGATGCCGACCTCCTCCAGCATCTTGATGGCGATCTCCCGGGCCTCCTCGGGCTCCTTGCCCTGGTGGAGGATGACCGACTCCGCGATCTGGTCGCCCACCGTGTAGACGGGGTTGAGCGAGGTCATCGGCTCCTGGAAGATCATCGCGATGCGGTTGCCGCGGACCTGCCTGAGCTGGTTCATGGGGAGCGTCACGAGGTCGACCGAGGGGCCGCCGGGCGGGTGGAAGCGGATCTCTCCGCCCACGATGCGGCCCGGGGGCTGCGGGATGAGCCGCAGGATGCTCATCGACATGACCGACTTGCCGCACCCGGACTCGCCGACGACGCCCAGGGCCTCGCCGCGGTGCACGGTGAAGCTCACGCCGTCCACCGAGGGGAGCACGCCGCCGTCGGTGAAGAAGTGGGTCTTCAGGCCCACGACCTCGAGGAGGACCTCCTTCTTCGCCATCACGACCTCAGCTTGGGGTCCAAGGCGTCGCGCACGCCTTCCCCCAAGAGGTTGAGCAGGGAGACCGTCAGGAAGATCGCGAAGCCCGGGGCGAGGATGAGGGTCCACGAGCTGGTCTGGCGGCCGGTCGCGAGGATCTGGCCCCAGCTCGGCACGCTGATGTCCCCGAGGCCGAGAAAACTCATCGTGGACTCGACCAGGATCGCGGAGGCGACGCCGAACGTGGCGCTCACGAGCACGGGGCCGAGCGCGTTCGGGAGGATCTCCTCGAAGATGATGCTCGCCTTGCCGAAGCCCGACGCCCGTGCCGCGGCCACGAAGTCGAGCTCGCGGAGGCGGAGGAACTCGGCGCGCACGAGGCGGGCGGGGCCGGTCCAGGCGACGGCCGCGATGATCAGCATGATGTGGAAGATGCTGCGCTCGGGGATGAACGCCGCGACGGAGAGCACCAGGAACAGCGACGGGATGCAGATCACGACCTCGACGATGCGCATCAGGAGCGTGTCGAGGCGCCCGCCGAAGAAGCCCGCCACCGCGCCGACCACCGTGCCGACGGTGATGTAGAGGAGCACGGCGAAGATGCCGACGGTGAGCGACACGCGCGTGCCGAAGACCATGCGCGCGAAGACGTCGGAGCCGGCGCCGTCCGTGCCGAGGAGGTGCTCCGTGGAGGGGCCCTCCATCGCCTTCGAGATGTCGGTGCCCCGGTAGGAGTAGGGGACCGGCGCGTAGACGGCGGTGACCGGCGTGCCCGCGGCCTCGAGCGTGGCCTCGACCTCGGGGTAGACGGGCGTGGGGGCCTGGAGCGGGAACGCGAGGAGCGCGACCAATGCCACGGCCCAGGCGCCGAACGCGCCGAGCATCGCGCGCTGGCGGGCGGCGATCCGCGCGCGCCGTGGCCGACCCGCGGTGCGCCGCCACACGACCGCGACCGGCACGATCAGCAGCGTGCCCGGCAGGAGCAGGCTGTTGAAGAAGATGTCGATGGCGTTCTCGTACGTGTTCCGGTTGAACAGCGTCGTGAGCCAGGGGAACTCGAGGCCGTCGCCGCCGTTCCAGACGAACGGCTTGTTCGAGATGAACACCGGGGCGTACACGGCGATGAGGAAGAGGCCGAACACGCCCCACATCGAGTAATACGGGATCTTCCGCTTCTTGAACTGGCCCCAGACGATCTGGAGCCAGCTCGGGTCCTCCGCCGCCGCTGGAGGACGTTCCGGGAGCCGCTGCGGGAGAGGCTGGGCGGAGCTCGCGTCAGTCAAGGTTGATCCGGGGATCCACGAGGGCGTAGGAGAGGTCGGAGAAGAGGATGCCGACGAGCGTGAGGACGGCCGAGGCGAGCAGCACCGCCATGACGGCGTTGTAGTCGCGCTGGCCGATGGACTCGACGAGGAACTGGCCCATGCCGGGGATGTTGAACACCACCTCGATGACGACACTGCCCGAGACGAGCACCGGGAGGATGCCGCCGAGCAGGGTCAGGATGGGGATCATGCCGTTGCGTACGGCGTGCTTGATGATGACGACGGGCTCTTCGAGCCCCTTGGCGCGCGCCGTGCGGATGTAGTCGGCGCGGATCACGTCGATGACACCGGTGCGGGCGTAGCGGGACAGCGCCGCGAGGGCGACGGAGGTGCTCGTGGCGACCGGCAACGCGAGGTGCCAGGCGATGTCGGCGAGGCTGCCGAGGGTCGTCGGGATGGCGGCCTGGCTCTGGAAGTCCCCGGTGGGGAACCACTTCACGGGTGTGCCCTGCGAGAGGAGCTGCAGGAGCACGGTGCCGGTGAAGAACGTCGGCAGGCTGTAGAGCACGAACAGGCCGGCGGTGAGCACGGTGTCGGCGCGCGAGCCCGACCGGACGGCGGAGTAGACGCCGAGGGGGACGGCCACGAGGTAGGCGAGCATCACCGCGGTGAGCGAGAGGCTGACGGAGTACTTCAGCTTGCCGAGCACGAGGTCGAGGATGGGCTCGCGGCTGTTCGCGGAGACGCCGAAGTCGAGGTGCACGAGGTTGCGCCAGTAGGTCGCGAACCGCGTGTCGAAGAAGAAGGCCCAGGCGGTCTCGGCGGCGGTGTACTCGTAGGTCGAGCGGTTCTCGGCCCACCACGCCTGCCACTTCGCGGTCGTCTCCCCCACGCACTCGGGGGGAGCGGCGGCCGCGCATGACCAGTCGCGGAACACCCGGTTGTAGGCGTCCCGTTCGCGGTTGACGTCACGGGCGGCGGCGGCGTCCCCGGCGGTCTCGCTCGTCATCGAGAGGGTGGCGGCGGTGAGGAGGTAGCTCGTGGCGAGGCGGCGCACGTCGGGGTTGGCGTCGTCCGCCTGGAGCGCGACGAGGTGCCGCACGAGGTAGTTCCCGTAGTCTTCGAGGGCGTCCTTCGCGGCGATGATCTGCGCCGGCGTCGGCGTGCCCTCGACGCTGCGCGCCGTGACGATGAGCTGCCGGACCTCGCCCTGGGTGAGCCTCGTCCGCGTGTTGACGAGGATCGGCTTATCCAGGTTGAACTGGCGCTTGAAGAAGATCACGCTCTCGGACTGGACCGACTGCCCACTCTGCCCGTTCTCGGCCCCGCCCGCCTGCCCGGGGTTGCCGGGGGCGAGGTTGATGAGGACGAACACGACCAGCGAGATCATGAAGAAGGTCGGGATCATCCAGAGGATGCGCTTGACCGCGTACTGGAGCATGCCCGCCTACTTCGCCGGGTCCGGGAGCGACGCGAAGGAGAACAGCCGGGCGTCCCGATGCGGGTTGAGCTTGGAGAAGATCGGCGTGTTCATGTGGTCCCAGTAGAGCACCGGGCGCTTCCGCTGGTAGATGAACGTGTACGGCTGCTCGTCGTGCACGAGCGCGTGGAACTGGTGGCAGAGGTCGACGCGCTTCGTCTCGTCGAACTCGCGACGGAGGGCCTCGGCGATGCGGTCGCCGTCGGCGTTGCGGAAGCTCACGTAGTTCGACGACTCGGGGCGGTCGGCCTCCGTGGAGTGCCAGATCTGGTAGAGGTCGATCTCCCAGGAGGGCACCCAGGCGCCGGTGTAGGCGTCGAAGTCACGCTCGTTGATCTTCTTCAGGTGCGCCGCCCACTCGAGCGGCTGGGCCGTCATCTTGATGCCGAGGCGGTCGAGGGCCTCGCGGTAGACGCGGGCGAGGGTCTCGTACTCGGTGGAGGAGCCGTAGATGACCATGGTGAAGGTGAACTGCACCTTCTTGCCGTCGACCATCTTGTCGCGGGTGCCGTCGCCGTCGGTGTCCTTCCAGCCGGCCTCGTCGAGGAGGCGCTTGGCGTCCTCGAGGTCGTAGGGGAGGGGCGCGATGGAGCTGTCGTAGCAGGGGTTCGACTGGTCGAACGGGCCCGAGGTGATGGTGCCGAGCCCCGCGAACACGCTGTCGACGAGGCCCTGGCGGTCGAGGGCTTCGCTGAGCGCCTTGCGGACGCGCTTGTCCTGGAACTGCGGGCGCGTCTGGTTCCAGCCGATGTAGAAGTAGGAGGCCTCGTCACCGACGGCCAGCTTCAGGCCTTCTTCGCCGAGGTACGGCTGCTTGTCCTTGACCTCGGCCAGGAATTGCTGCGGCTGCATGTGGCTGTAGTCGAGCTCGCCGGTCTTCAGGCGGCGGAGCCAGGACTGCTGGTCCTTCAGGACCTTCATCTCGATGCGGTCGAAGTTGGCGGGCGCGCACTTGTTCAGGTGGTAGCGCTCGTTCTTCTCGATGACGATCCGGACGCCGGGCTCCCACTCGACGAAGTTGTAGGCGCCCGCGCCGATGGCCTTCTGGTTGTACCAGTGGCTGTTCTGCTTGTCGCCCCAGGTGGCGTCGTCGAACTTCCGGCCATCTTCGTCGTACATGTAGAGCCAGCGCGGCATGGGCTCGAGGTCGAGCAGCGTCGGCTGGTTGATGTAGAGGTTCTCGGTGAAGTGGACGCGGAAGTGGTGGGTGTCCACCACCTCGATGCGGGAGAGAGCCTCGACGTAGGTGCGGAGCGCGGCGGCGCGGCCGAGCACCTGCGGGTTCTTGATCATCTCGATCGTGAACGCGTAGTCGTCGGCGGTGACCTCGTGATCGGCCGCGAGCCAGGCGTGGCGCGGGTCGGAGAGGTCGACCGTGGGCTTGGACCAGTAGGCGCCCTTGCGGAGGTACACGTCGTAGACGAGGCCGTCCGGCGAGCGGGTGACCTTGGTGGCGAGGTCGGGGTACCAATCGTCGGGGTTGTGCTGCGACTGCACCGCGATCCTGGCGCCCATGTAGCGGTAGAGCTCGGACAGATCCGCGGCGTTGTTCGACGCGATCGGGTTGAGGCCCGGGGGATCCTGGCCGACGTGCCTCTTCAAGGTGCCGCCCCGGTCGATCTTCGACGGCCAGCCCGGCGGGTATTGGAAGGGCTTCAGGACGTTCGCCTCGTCCTGCAGCGCGAGCTTCTCTTCGTCGGAGCTGTAGCAGAGGCTGCCGCCGGCCTGAGCCGTGGAGACCACCGCGACCGGAGGCCCTTCCTTCTGGCCGCTCACCGTGGGCCTCGGCGACGTCTCGAGCTCCGCGACCTTCTTCTCCAGGTTGTGGAGCTGGGCCGTGTTGACTGCGCCGATCACGACGAGCAGGACCAGGAGACCGACCCCGAACCCGGACTGCAAGAGACGCGTCATCACCACCTACGGAACGTGGGCGGGAAGGTACGGGATCGAATCGGCATCGACAAGGCACGCTGACGAGAAAGCGGCGCAGCCGGGCTCCGTCGGCGGCCCCTCAGCCGGGGGGAGCGCCCCGACGACACCACCGGTCGTCCAAGGCTTGTGCGAGCCGGAGGTACTCGCTCATGTCGGCGGGCTTCGGCAGGTAGCCGGTCGCGCCGAGCGCGTGCGCGGCCCGGATGTCGTCGGGTGCGCTCGACGAGGAGAACACGAGCACGGGCAGGCCGCGCATCGCCGGGTTCTCCCGGATGGCCCTCAACACCTCGGCTCCGGACACGCCCGGCATCTTCCAGTCGAGCAGCACGAGGTCCGGGCGGTCGTCGCCGCCCGGCCCCAGCCGGCGGATGGCGTCCGCGCCGTTCGTCGCGACCGAGATCCCGCACGCCGAGCCACACCGGCGCATCGCGATGCGGAGGAGCTCGATGTCGTCCTCGTTGTCGTCGACCACCAGGAACGAGGCGCTAGGGGACGGCATACTCGAGGTCGCTCTCCGGTAAGGGCGAATGGGCGCCCGGGAGGGTGAATTTGAACACGCTTCCACCGGAGGGCGCGGCTTCCACCCAGATTCTCCCCCCGTGCCGCTCCACGATGCTCCGGCAGGTGGCCAGGCCCACGCCGCGGCCGGGCGGCCGGCCGTCGCGCTGCAGCCGCTCGAACATCTCGAAGATGCGCTCCCGATGCCGCCGTTCGATCCCGGCACCGTTGTCCTGCACCGCGATCTCCCACCCGGTCGGGGTGTGCCGCGCGCCGACCCGGAGGACCGGCGGCACGTCCGGGCGACGGTACTCGAGCCCGTTGGCGAGCAGGTTCTGGAAGACCTGGACCATCTGGACGCGGTCCGCGAGCGCCACGGGGAGCCGGCCCACCTCGATGCGCGCCCCGCACTCGACGATCGAGGCGTGGAGGTTCTCGAGCGCGGCGTCAACCGAGCTGTTGAGGGGGACCGGCGCCAGTGGGACGGCCCGGCTGTCGACACGGGCAAGATCCAGGAGGTTGTTGACGAGGGCCTGCATCCGGCGCGCCGCTGCCAGGATGCGGTTGAGGTGGTCACGGCCGGTCAGGTCGAGCCGGTGCGCCTGCTCCAGCGTGAGGAGCTCGGCGAAGCTCGCGATCGTGCGCAGGGGCTCGCGCATGTCGTGGGAGGCGACGTGGGCGAACCGCTTGAGGTCGAGGTTCGACCGGCGGAGGGCCTCGTTGGACTGGGCGAGCGCGGCCGTCCGGAGCGCCACGAGCAGCTCGATGCGCGTGGCCCGCGCGCCCGCGTCGAGCACGAAGGCGGCGATGAGGCCGGAGAAGCCGAGCCCCGCCGCGAGGAGCAGCCACCCGGCGCCGGCCTCGGACGAGGGGGTTGTGGTCCAGGCGTCGATGACCCAGCGCCGGCCCGCGAGCGTGACGGGCGTGCTCGTGTACATGCCGTCCGCGGACCGCGGCGTGTTCGCCGTCCACACCGTACTGATCGGGCCCTCGGTCGTGTCGAAGACGCCCAGGGCGATGTCGTCGCGCCCGCTGCGTTGCAGCGCGGATGCGGCGAGGTCCCCGAGGCGCACCGCGCAGAGGACGTAGCCGCGCAGCTCCGCGCGCCGTTCGGCGACGCTCGGCGGCGTCACCGTCGTCGTGTAGACCGGCGCGACGACCAGCACGCCCCGCTCGTGCGTCTGGGTCAAGTTGAAGGTCACCTCCGGCGAGAGGCTGGGCTCGCCGGAATCGCGCGCGCGGGCGAGCGTGTCGGCCAGCTCGGGATCGGACGCGACGTCGAAGCCGATCGCGCCGGCGTTGAGGGGCTGGGGCTCGGAGTAGTAGACGGGGACGTAGAGCGCTCGCGGCTGCACGCCGAGCTTGTGCCCCCCAGAGTCGCGCTCGTAGAACGAGAGCCGGCCGGCCTCCGTGGCGCCGCTCGCGGTGGCCGGGGGGGTGGAGGAGCGCACGACCGGCGCCCAGACGAGCGCGCGGATGGTCGGGTTCACGCGCAGCCAGGGGTCGACGAATTCGGAGAAGTCGCTCTCCGGCACCGTCGTCATGGCGCTGAAGAGGCGCGCCGTGCTCTCGGTGAACGCGATGCTCCGGTCCAACTCCCGCTCGATCACCCCGGCTGCGGCGTTCGCCTGGGCCTCGAAGGTCGCGCGCCGGGCGAGCTCCGCTTGCTGCGAGGAGGCCACGAACGTGCCGACGACCGCGATTGCTGCGAGCAGCAGCGGGCCCGCGACCTCCCGCCAGCGGCGCCGCCACAGGTGCCGCGGGTAGGCCATCCACGCGAGGAGCATCGGCGTGAAGAGCATGACGCCGATGGAGTCGCCGACCCACCACGTGAGCCAGTTGCCGAGCTGCTGGCCCGGTTGCAGGCGGCCGAGCAGCGTGAGGACCGCGACGCTCCACGTGCTGTTGAGCAGGGACGCCACGGGCCCCGCGAGGAGGAGGAGGAGGACGACGTCCTGACCCCGGTCGAGCGGGTTCCCGGTGCCGAGCCGCCGGGCGACCATCCGCGCCGCGACCCCCGCCTGGGCGGCGGCCCCGAGGCCCACGAGCGCCCCCGCGACCACGGCGAGGGTGGGCTCCCCAGGGGTCGCGTGCAAGGAGAGCCAGCTGTTCAGCAGGCCGGACCCGAGCGCGATCCCCGGCCACGCGGCCGGCCCCCAGAGGATCGCCGCGGCCACCGCGATGCCCGCCGGCGGCCACACGGCCGACGCATAGCCCGGCGGGATGCCGAGCTGCCCGGAGACCCAGCCCAGCACGAGGTAAGCGGCCGAAAGCAACAGG
The DNA here is from genome assembly GCA_030684355.1 of Pseudomonadota bacterium. GTDB lineage: Bacteria > Myxococcota_A > UBA796 > UBA796 > SXON01 > CAJBVW01. The sequence continues at coordinate 22,789 of JAUXTN010000188.1, read as the reverse complement.
TTTCGGCCGATCCATCGCCACGCGGATGGCGTCGCGGTTTCGCTCGGGGACTGGACCACCGTTCCGCCTCTCCCGAGTCTAGACACCGGAGGCGTGAAGATCGGCCCGTCAAAGCTGTGCTTCGGATTGATGGCGGCCGCGTGCATCCTGCCGGGCGCGCGGTCAGCGCTGTCGGACCCGTATCAGTCGATCCGCTCCCGGACGTAGGCGGCGCGGCGCTCCACGTACGTCAGGATGTCGTCGGGCGCGCACGCGGACTCCCGCCGCGGATCGGCCTCGCAGGCGTCCCCGATGCGCCCCCACGTGGCGGCGAGGCTCTCCGCGAGGGCGCCGGTCTCCCAGACGTCGACCACCTCGCGGAGGTGACCCAGCAGCTCCTGGCTGCAGGCGTCGTCTCCCCAACACCGCCGCGCCAACGTCCCCGCGACGGGTGTGTCACGACCGCCGTAGGGCGACACCTCCTCCGTGAACGAGCGGTCGGTGCCCCAGGGGAGGAGCACCCAGCGGTCCGCCACGGCCGGGTGGTAGGCCTGGTAGTTGTTGTGGTTGTAGACGTAGCCGTCGTCGTTGCCCGCCATCATGTCGAGGGCCAGGTAGCGGAGGAGGGCGCTGGTCTCGAAGCGGCTCTCGAGGACGGCCATGAAGTCGGCGTCGTACGCGGCATCGAGCGCGGCGACGAGCGCCTGGATGTCGAGATCGACGGGGACCTGGCCGCCGTCCACCTCCAACTCGAACCAATCGCGCTCCCCCGTGAAGTCGGCGCCGCTCGACTCGTAGAGGTTGCCGTCGGGGTCGTCCGGGTAGAGGCGTTTCAGGAGCTGGCCGTCCATCGTCTCCACGAGCCCGTAGAGCCCGTAGTCGGCGCCGTTGACGGTCACCCGCGCGTACCCGTGTCGCGGAGCCGCGACGCCGAGCGCGGCCGCCAGCCCATAGTAGGCGTGCTCCCGCATCATCGTCGGGTCCTGCACCATGTTGTTGAGGGTCACGCGCTTGTGCCCGTCGAGGCGGAGGTCGGGGTCGACCGCGTGGACGTCGATCTTGAAGGATGGCTTCTCGTCGATCGGGCGGAAGGAGGCGCTCCCCTTGATGGCCACGCCGACGGGGTACTCGACCGATCGCCATGCCAGGAGGGCCTCTACCTCGACCCCCGGGTCATCCTCGAGCGAGCGGCGCGCCGCGTCCGTGAGGGTGAGGGCGATCTCGTGCACCTGCCCCTCGGCAAACAGCTCGGTTGGGTTCGATCCGACCGCGGCGCCCCCGGGGAGCGTGCTCCCTGGGTCCACGCACGAGACGATGCCCCCAAGCCAACCCGCCATCGGCCCCCCGCGGAGATGTAGGCACCGGGGCGCGGTCCGCGACCGTCGCCCTCACCCGCCTCTGTCACCCGCCGCGCCCGCCTCCGTCACCCGTCGCCCTCACCCGCCGCGGTCGAAACTGCGGTAGCCTCCGCTCCCCAACGGAACCGCCAATGTACGCCCGCACCGCTGTCGCCGCCGCCCTGAGCGCTTGCCTCCTCTCCTCCGTCGTCGCGCCGACCCCCGCCCGCGCCGCGGACATCGCGAGCACCGTCGTATCCATCGGGGGAGCCGGGCTCGCGACGGCCGGCATCGTGATGATGTCGACCGGGAAGAACGCGAGCGTGAAGAAGCGGGGCAAGATCTTCATGATCGTCGGGCTGGCGGTGTCCGGCGCCGCGTCTTCCAGCCTGGCGGTCCTCACGCTGCTGCTGCTCGCCACCTACGACAAGGTCGAGACCGTCGAGCGCGAAGCCATCGCGGGCGGTGGGCCGCTGACGGATGCGCTCGGCGCCGCGTTCGGCGTGCCGCGCCAGGAGGTGCTCGCCTCCGTCCGCGCCGTCCAGGCCCGTCAACCCCTGCGGTCGGATGCGGACGCGCGCGCCTTCGCGGACCAACTGCTCGCCGATCTCGGGCAGAAGGCGCGGGTGTCCGACACCATCGCCCAGAACGTGGTCTTCGAGCTGCACACCGAGCGCTCGGGTGGCGCGCTCGGCCCGCGGCACCAGCAATTGGCCGAGCTCGCCGGTGTCTCCGTCGACGCCATCGCCCCCATCGTGGCCGCGGAGCTCGACCGCGTGCTCGCGGCGGAGGCGGTCCCTGGTGCGGTCATCTCGGCGCGCGCCGCGCTCGCGACCAACGCGGACCACACGCTCGATACGATGCTCGACCGCGTGGTGGACCAGCACGGAGACGGCCTCGAAGCGCGGATCCAGTTGGCGATCGGGGCCGCGGACGCGGCCCGCCCGTAATCCACGACGCCGATGTGGTTGCTCATCGCGGCGGCGTTCGCGGCGGCCGTCGGGGACGAGGTCGCCCCCCTGGGGGACGGCCCCGTGACGGACACCGTGGTCTCCGGGACGACCTGGCGGCTCGACGGCACCTGGCCGGCCGAGCTGGCCCGCTCCATCGGGACGCTTCCAGCCCTCTTGCCCGAGGAATACCGGCAGCCCGGTCGCGTCGTGCACTTCCGGCTCACCCCATCGGGTGAGGCCCGGTCCGACGCCCCGCACACGCTCGCCCGCCTCGATTGGGGCAGCGCGCGTGTCACCCTCTACGTCGAGGGGCTCGCGGAGAGGCTGCGCACGCTCGGTGGCGTGGCCGCGGTCGGTGCGGACGAAGCCACGCTTGCGCGGGCGGCCGACACCCTCGCCCAACGCGCGGTCGTGCACGAGCTCACCCACCTGGTCGACCGGCGGCGCGGCTGGTCCCGCAAGCGCGACTGGCGCGGCATCAGCGGCTGGTCCTGGCTCACGCGGCTCCCGGGACCCCTCCCGCTCGCCTCGACCGGCGAGTTTGCCGCGCCCTACGGCGCTCGTTCGCCCGCCGAGGATCTGGCCACCTTCGCGGAGGTCTATTTCCTGCCACCACCGGTCGGCCCCACCGGCGCGGACGACCACCCCCGTTGCCGGTTCCCGACCAAGTTCCGCTTCTTCGCAGAGCGCCTGGGTCCGCATCCCGACCCGGCGCCCGAGGTGCGCTGTGCAACCCCCGCGGATGTTGGCCTGGCGCCCGATCAGGTCGGCGACGTCGAGATCCTCTGGGCCACCCCGACGATGTCGAGCGCCGCCGCGGTGGGCGGGCACTTGTTGCTCTCGTTCCAGCGTGACGGCGCCGACACGCGCGAGACCTGGGCGATGCTCGCCGATCCGGGCGGTCTGGTGTCGGGCACGCCCGCCTACGCGATCATGGGCATCGCGGGAGGGTTCCCCGCGCGGGTGCAGTCAGCGCCCGAGCCCACGACGCTGCTCCATTACGTGGCAGACGAGAACCGCGACGTGGTGCGCCTGCGTTGGAACCTGACGGACCCCGAGAAGGCGCGGCTGATCGCGCGGCTCGACGACCTCGTCCTGCATTGGCACCGCCCGTACTTCTTCTTCCAACGCAACTGCAGCGCGCTCATCGTCGAGCTCGCAAACGCGGTCGAGGCCCGCCCGCTGCACACCCCCGCGGTGGTGCCACCCGACCTCGTCCTTGCCCAGCTCGCCCGTCGCGGCCGCCTCACCCGCGTGCCGCCCGACCCCGCGCGCGACCTCGCACCCGTCACCCGCGCGCGGCTCGCCCGCGACGCCCGCACCGCCGCGCTCCGCACCCTCTGTGGTGCCCCTGTCCCTGGCGCAAACGCCGGGTCCGCCTCCCGGCGCGATGTCGCCTACGCCGACATGCTCGCCCGTGCCACCGCCCGTGACGACGGCACATGCTGGTCCGAGCTCGCGCGGGTGCTTTCGCTCTCGGCGTCGCTGGAGGCCGACGCCCGCCTGCGCACGAACGAGCCGATGCCGGGCTACCTCGCCGCTCGCCAGTCCTTGCGTGGTCACCTGCCGCTGGCCACGCTCGCCGCGATCGACGCCGAACTCGACGCCGAGTTGGGCGCTTCCTTGGGTGACGGTCCCGGGGCGGAGGGCGCCGCGGGCCGCACCCCCTACGATCCCTATGGCGCGGGGGTCGCCTGGGTCCACGAGACGGGGACTCCCGGGGTGCCGATGCTGTACGTGCGTCGCGATGGCCTCGACCTGGTCCGGAGTGCGCCGCGCGCATTCTCCCCCGCGCGCGGGGTCGACGCGGCCTTCCTCTCGGGAGAGGTCGCCATCGGTCGTGTCGAGGACCACGTCGACCTCTACGCGCGCCAGCGCCTGCTCCGCCTCCGCTACGTGCCAGATCCAATCTTGCCGGGGCCGGGGCTTGGGCGGGGCTTCTCCCTCCTGGGCGCCGAGCTGCACACGGCCGCCCGTCGCGCGCGGGTCGAGTGGGCGGGCCTCGAGGGGGTCCTGGCGCTGGCGGGGACGGGGCCCAACACGTTGGACCTCACCGGGGGCGTGACAGTTGGGACGGTGTTCTCGTGGGGGGGAGGGGAGAGCTACTCCGACCTCACGACGCCGGTGCGGGTGGAGGCCGTCGCGCATACGCTCGGTGGCCCCCACATCGGGGTGGCCGCGACCGCGGGGTGGATCCCCTCGCTCGACACCCGTGGGCGACTCGACCACGCGCTCGAAGGGGAGGCGCGTGGGTGGATGTTCCTCGGGTCGGTGGCGGGCGCCGGCATGACGCTCGAGGCCCGGGCGCGTGGGGCGTACGCCCTGTCATCGACGAGCGTGGACCGTCCGCTGGTCGCGATGGTCGGTTTGCGCTTCCAGCGTTGGTAGGCGGTCACTCCTCGACGGAGATCGCCGTGATCCACCCACCCAACGCGATCCGCGTGATCCCCAACGACTCCCCCGTCGAGACGTCGATGTGGCGGAGGAAGTTACCCCCGTCGTCCTGGTCGGCGACGACGAGGTGGCCGTCCCAGAACATCATCGCGTAGCCCATGTTGTTGAACGTCGCCTGCTCGGTCGCGAAGCTCGGCGGGGCGGTGGGGTCGTCCAGGTCGTAGGCGCGGATCGAGTCCCGGTCATCGTTCGAGAGGACGTAGAGCGTGCGCCCGTCGATCGCGACGTCCTGGACGACGCTCTCGACCTCGATGCTCGTCACCGGGCTCCACTCCGGGGTCAGGAGGTGGACCAGCGCCGAAGGCTCGGCGACATACACCGTCCCATCTACCGCCGTGATGCCCTCGGTGCTCGGCTGCGTGTAGGAGGTGACCTCCGTGCCGTCGTAGTCGAGGCGGAACACGGAATCGGGGACGTCGGGCGACTCGGTCCCATCGTCGACGAAGCCGCCGACGAGCAGGCCGTCGCCGTCGTCGAAGAGCGCGTGGGGGGAGGTGAGGACCGCTGGGAGCACGAGCGGGCCGGTGGAGGACCCGAGGGTCGTGTCCACCAGGTAGATGCCGCTCCCGCGCGCGGCCGGGGTGGTCGGGTGGACCAGCGCCCAGAGCCCTTCGGGCCCGGCGATCTCGGGCTCGTCGACGTAGCTGCCCCCGGTGTCATCGGGGGAGAGGATCGAGCACGCGAGGAGGAAGGGGAGGATCATGGGGCATGATACACGCGGAGCACCGGGTGCGCCCGCTGAAGCGGCTCGTCTCGCGTCCCCGAGGTGCTTCACCCGGACGTCGCGAGGCGGGGACGGCGCTCGACCTCGCCCGCCCCCTCTCACGCCCGGCCGGCCGCCTACGCGACGTGCTGGTTCACCAGCTTCGTCATCTCGAACATCGTCACCTGCTCCTTGCCCCCGAACACGGGCTTGAGGCGGGCGTCGGCGTGGATGACCCGCCCGTCGGCCTTGTCCTGGAGCGCGTTCTTGCGGACGTACTCCCAGATCCGCTTGGTGATCTCGGCCCGCGTCGCGGGATCGCCGCCGATGACCTGCGCGAGCGCGGCATCGGGCGTCACCGTCTGGGCGAGCCCGCCCCGCACGGGCGCGTCGTCGGCCTTCGTGGCCTTCGTGGCCTTCGTCGAGGCCTTCGTGCCTGTCGCCGCCTTCGTGCCTGTCGCGGCCTTCGTGCTCGTCGCGCCCTTCGCCGCCGTGGGGGCCTTCTCGGCGCTTCCGCCCTCGCCCTTGTCCTTGCCCTTTCCACCGACGGTCCGTTCGTTCGCCATGGCACCTCCCGGAGAGGAGATAGGTATGAGGAGGGCAAACGGCGAGCCTCGAGCTTCACTTAAGCGAAGACGGGGCGTACCGGCCTGATCCGCGGGGCGGCCCCGGCGAGGGCCGGAGGAGCCCGCTCGCGCCCACTCCGCCGTCAGTGTGCCGAAGGCGTCGGGGCGGGCCCCGGTGTGGCGGAAGGCTCGCCGGCCGGTGCGGTGGGCGACACGTCCCAACGCGGCACGTAAGCGGGGTCGCGCACGGCGAGCTGCCCCTGGCGCGCGTAGTCGACGGACTGCGTCAGCAGCCGCGCCGCCTCCTGGGGCGCGTGAAACCCGTTGCTGTTCTCCGACTCTACGAAGTCGAGCAGGAACTGGGCGCGACGCTGGAGCTGCCGCGCGGTGGCGAGCTCTTCGTCGGTCCGCCCGGCGTCCCGCGCCGCCTTCAGATCGCCGATGAGCGCTACGAGCGCGTCCATCGCGCGGTCGCGCATCTCGACGGTGCGGGTTTGGATCGTGTCGACGCGTGCGCGGAGCTCCTCCTCCGGGAAGTTGTGGCACGTCTGGCAGGCATTGTTGATGTTGAGCATCGGGCTCTGCACGTGATGGTCGCTGATCTTCAGGGCCCCCACGCGCTCGTACGGCATGTGGCAGTCGGCGCACGCCACGCCGGAGCGGGCGTGGATGCCCTGGTTCCACATCTCGAACTCGGGGTGTTGGGCCTTGAGCGCGGCGGTCCCCGTCTCCGCGTGGACGAAGTCCTTGTACCCCTTCTCGTCGTAGTAGGCGGCGATCTCGTCGGCCTTCAGCCCGTTGTCCCAGGGGTAGGTGAGCCGCTTCTCGTCACCCGCGAAGTAGTACTCGACGTGACACTGCCCGCACACGAACGACCGCATCTCCTGGCGCGTCGCCATCGTGTTGGGGTCGTAATCGGCGACCCCCTGGCTCGCCTTGTAGGCCCGGATCCCCTCGAGGAAGCCCGGGCGGGTGACACGGAGCGCCATGGTCTCCGGGTCGTGACAGTCGATGCACGCCACGGGGTAGGTCACGTGGGTCCGCGCCTCCGCGTACGGCATCTGGTTCATGACCTCGAAGCCCTTGATGAGATCGCCGTCGCCGGCCTCCTTGTACGGCACGTACACGGAGGCGTGGCAATGGATGCACGTGCCGGGCTGGCGCGAGACGTGCTGCCGCTCGGTGAAGGTCTGATCCTCCAGCATGTAGGCGTGGCCGCGCTCCTCGCGGAAGTCCACCGCGAAGGCGTAGCCGGCCCACATCGTCTTCAGGCGGGGGTCCTCCTCGAGCCGGGACTGAGCCACGATCGAGCGCGGGTCCGCGTTCGTCGGCGTGCGCGGCACGGCCTCGCTGCCGCCGTACCGCGTGCGCACCTGGTCGACCGTGCGCAGGTAGCCGTCGTACTGGAGCGGGAAGTTCTTCCCCCAGACCGCGGGGTCCTCGGTCTCGTCGGTCAGCTCCACGACACGAAAGAAGGGGCTCCGCGCCTCCTGTTTCCGCTCCTGGATGTTCACGAGCAACGCGGCGGCCCCCGCGGCAGCCAACGCCGCGAGCACCGCGACGCCGATCAGGAACGCTGCGCGGCTCACGCCACGCCGGGAGTTCGACCGGGAGGTCGGCTTGGGAGTCCAGAAGGGCATGCGTAGCCTCAATGCGAGTGTCCGACGTCGCGGTGGCAGCGGACGCAGGCGATGGCCTCGCCGCCCGCGTGGGGGCCTTCGATCATGCTGGCGAGCGCACCGTGGCAGGAGCGGCATCGCTCCTCGGTGATCGCGGCGTTGCGTGGCGTGACCGCGATGGGCTCGTGGAAGTCCTGGGTCGTGAACGCGCGCGAATGGTGCCAACCGTTGAGCGCTTTCGTCAGGTACTTCGGAAAGAAGCCCTCGGGCGTGTGACAATCGTTGCACACCGCCACGGAGCGGTGCGACCCGTGGATCCAGCCGTCGTACTGCTCGCGCATGACGTGGCAGTTCGCACACGCCGCGGGGTCGTCGGTCAGGTACGAAGCGCCCCGCGCGTAGACGAAGGTGAAGATGCCGATCCCCACGGCCACGCCGCCCAGCGCGGCGATGAGCGCCGCGATCAGCACGGTGGGACCGGAGATATCTCGCTTCATCGGGAGGAAGATAGGAACACGGGGCCCCGACTCAAGCCTGCGGCCGAGCGGGACGACGAGGTGCCCGGCGAGTACGCCGCCGCGCTCCCGTTCTTTGAGGGGCAGATCGGGACAACCGGGATTAGGTAGCGATCATGTGCTGTGCATACGGGAGCAGGGCGCCGGGCCCCGTCCTCGTATCGGTGCCGAGGGGTCATGCGCCGATCGTGGTTTGCCTTCTTGTTGGTCGTCGTCGGCTCGTTCGTCATCCTCGGTTGGACCGGGATCCGGATCTACCAGGAGGCGCCTCCGATCCCCGACCGGGTGGTGACCACCGAGGGCGAGGAGGTGCTCGCGCCCGGCACCATCAGCGCCGGCCAGAATGTCTGGCAATCGTTGGGCGGCATGGAGGTCGGCTCGATCTGGGGGCACGGCAGCTACGTCGCGCCCGACTGGACCGCCGACTGGCTCCACCGGGAGGCCGTGTTCATCCTCGACGAGTGGGGACAGCGTGAGTTCGACGCGCCCTTCGAGGCGTTGTCCGACGAGCAGCAGGGCGCGCTCCAGCGCCGGCTCGAGACATCGATGCACGCCAACCGCTACGACCCCGCGACCGGGACCCTGACCATCGAGCCGGTCCGCGCGCGCGCGTTCGCGGCCAACGCGGCCCACTACGCCGACGTCTTCCGGGAGGGGCGCGTCGAGTATGCCATCCCCGCGGCGGCCTTGACCGACGCCGACCGGATGCACCGGCTGGCAGGGTTCATGTTCTGGACCTCGTGGGCCGCCGTGACGCACCGGGTCGGTGACACCGTCACCTACACGAGCAACTGGCCCCACGAGCCCCTCGTCGGCAACCGCCCCACGGGGGAGGCCGTTGTCTGGACCGGCGTGAGCATCATCGTGCTCCTCGCGGGGATCGGTGGCATGGCGTTCTGGTACGCCACCCAGGCGCACGAGGTCCCGCGCGACGACATCCCCGACGACGATCCGCTGCTCCGCGCGCTCGCGACGCCCTCCCAGCTCGCGGTCGTCAAGTACTTCTGGACGGTCACCGCGCTCATCCTCGTGCAGACGGTGCTCGGCGTCGTCACCGCCCACTACGGGGTGGAGGGCGGCGGCTTCTACGGCATCCCGCTCGATCGGTACCTGCCCTACGTCGTCACCCGCACGTGGCACCTTCAGCTTGGGATCTTCTGGATCGCCACGGCGTGGCTCGCCGCCGGTCTCTACATCGGCCCGTCGGTCGGCGTCGAACCGCCCTACCAGCGGCTGGGCGTCAACGTGCTCTTCGTCGCGCTCCTCATCGTGGTGGTCGGCTCGATGGCGGGGCAGTGGCTCAGCGTGCGGCAGGTCCTGTCCGAGGACGCCTGGTTCTACCTGGGGCACAGCGGCTACGAGTACATCGACCTCGGCCGCCTCTGGCAGATCCTGCTCCTCGTCGGCCTCCTGTTGTGGTTGGTGCTGATGGTCCGCGCAATCCTGCCCGCGTTGCGCCGAAACGACGACCAGAAGCAGATCCTGACGCTGTTCCTCCTCTCGTCCGCGGCGATCGCCGGCTTCTACGGGGCCGCGCTCGGCTACGGGCGCACGACCAACCTCGCCATCGCCGAGTACTGGCGTTGGTGGGTGGTGCACCTCTGGGTCGAGGGCTTCTTCGAGGTGTTCGCGACCGTGGTCATCGCGTTCCTCTTCGGGCGGCTCCACCTCGTCAGCTTGAAGACCGCCGGCGTCGCCACCGTCGTCGCCGCGACCATCTTCCTCTCCGGCGGCATCGTCGGCACGCTCCATCACCTCTACTTCTCGGGCACCCCCACCGTCGTCCTGGCGCTCGGCGCGGTGTTCAGCGCGCTCGAGGTCGTGCCCCTGTTGTTCGTCGGCTTCGAGGCGTGGCACAACCTCGGACACACCCGAGCGCGCCCGTGGGTGCGGAAGTACCGCTGGCCGATCTACTTCTTCGTGGCCGTGGCGTTCTGGAACCTCGTCGGCGCCGGCCTCTTCGGCTTCATGATCAACCCGCCGATCGCGCTCTACTACATGCAGGGGCTCAACACGACACCGGTGCACGCGCACGCGGCGCTGTTCGGCGTCTACGGCATGCTGGGCATCGGGCTGATGCTGTTCTGCTTCCGCGCGCTCCGGCCGGCCGAGGTCTGGCGGGAGGGGACCGTCCGGTTTGCCTTCTGGGCCTTGAACATCGGGCTCATGGCGATGATCGTCCTGAGCCTGCTCCCCGTCGGCCTGCTGCAGACATGGGCGTCGGTCGAGCACGGGTACTGGTACGCACGCAGCGCCGAGTTCCTACAGGGCGAAACGATGCAGACGCTGCGGTGGCTCCGCGTGGTGGGGGACACGATCTTCTCGGTTGGGATCGTGAGCCTGGTGATCTTCGTGGTCGGGCTGAGCTTGGGGTGGTCGAAGGAGGCTCGGCCGTTGGGGTGAGGGGTTGGCTTGGGTTGCCCCTGCGCCGGGTCACGACACGATGCGGTCGTGGTACCCTCGGTCCCCCAACCGGACCCTGATGCTGCTCTTCGTCGCCCACGCCTTCGCCGCCGGACTGGCCGACTGTCCCCGCACCTTCGACACGGGGGAGGTCGTGGACGCCGCGAGCTCGGCCGAGGCCGCCTTCATGAGGGTGGATGCGCCAGGCTTCTCGGGGGGCCGAGCGGCCCTGGCGGCGCGGCTGGCGTGCTCCAAGGACATCCTGAGCCCGGCCGTGATCGCGCAGGTTCACCGGGTCGAGGCGCTCGGGACCTTCCTGGACCAGGAGGGGACGCGCGTGCCGCAGGCCCTGGCCGGCGTCTTCGCCGCGGAGCCGGGGCACCAGATCCCGTCTTCGCTGTTGCCGGAAGGTCAGCCCATCCGTGGGCTGATCCCCGCCGCCATGCTGGCGCTACGGGATGACCCTGGCGTGGCACTTCCCAAGCCGGGCAGCGGCTGGATCGAGGTGGATGGCACGCACGCGCTGCGGGCGCCGACCCAACGCAGCGCCGTTCTGCAGCAGATCGACGGGCAGGGGCAGGTGCTGGCCACCCACTACCGTTGGCCCGATGAGGCCGGGTTCGGTTGGGTCGTGCCGGTCGAGGCGTCCGATGACGCCCTCGCCACCGCGGCGCAGGTCGAGCCGACTGGGAACCGCGCGGGCCCCTGGGCCCACAGGGCCCCCACGTTGGCAGGTGCGGCGGCGTCCTTCGTCGCGTCCGGCGTGCTCTACGCGATCGCTTCGCAGGGGTCGGCGGAGTTCGACGCCAAGCCGGTGCTCGGCCCCGACGCGAGCGACCAGGCGCGCGCCGACTACCGCGCGGAGCTCGACGGCATGCAGGCCAGGACCAATGGGATGACGTATGGATGCTATGCGGCTGCGGGTCTCGGGCTCGCGTTCGGAGCTGTCGCGGTGGTGACTTGGTGATGCTCCTTGCATTCACCGGTTGCACGCTGATCACCGACGAAGCGATCGAGGCGAAGTTCGGCGATGCCTCGGCTGACGCAGACGCTGATACCGACACCGACACCGACTCGGACACCGCCTCCGACACGGACACCGCCTCCGACACGGACACCGCTTCCGACACGGACACCTCCGGTGAAACCGGGCTGCCGGACACGGGTGACACCGGGCCGATTCCGACGGATGGAACGGCGGACTGGACCGACGCCGGCACCCTTCCGGAAGCCCGCGCCTATGCCACGGCCGTCTTCGATGGCTCGGGCTCCCGCGCGCTCGTCTTCGGCGGGCTCTCCTACCACCAGCTCGCGGAGTCCGTCGTCAGCTACGATGTCGGCACGGCCGCGTGGTCCACGGTGGCGACCAGGGGAACCTCACCGGGCGGACGGATCGGGCACGGCGCCATGGTGGACGTGACGACGGATCGGATGCTGCTGTTTTTTGGCGAGACTTCCCACGAGCTCTCCGACGGGGTGTTCGCGCTGGACCTGTCGAGCCTCGTGTGGGCCCACTTGAGCGCCGCCGGGGTGGCACCCGAGCCTCGGACGGGCGCCGCGGTCGTCGTCGACGAGGGAGGGAGCCGCGCGATCATCGTGGGCGGAAAGGGCTACAACGGGCTCTTGGACGACGTGTGGGCGCTGGATCTCACCGTGACGGGATCGGCCGCGTGGAGCGAGCTCTCGCCGAGCGGCACGATGGGGCCCCGAGCCTTCGCGGCGGCGGCCCTCGATCCGGACCACCGGTCGCTCTACCTCTTCGGCGGCGTCGGCTACCATGGCCTCGCCGAGGACATCGCGTGCCTCGATCTGGACACGATGGCCTGGTCTGCCCCGACCCTCCTCGGGGACGCTCCGCTCCCCGCCGAGGACATGTCGGCCACCTGGGCGGAGGAATACGGCGGGGCGCTCGTCCAGGGCGGGGCGGCGTACCACGGGATGCTCGACCAGACCTGGCTGTTCCTCGGTTCGGCCGTCTGCACGCTCGAGGGCATCGAGCTGTCGAACCTCGGGGACACGCCGAGCGTCGCGCGCGGAGCCGCGCTCGCCTGGCTGCCGGGAGACGCCCAGGGGTTGAGCGTCGGCGGGCAAGGGATGCACGCGCTCTCGAACGCGGCTCGGTCGGTGGCGCCCTGACCGCTCACGCGCGTGTCGGACCCCAACACAGCGCACGTACGTGGTAGTGTCGCCACCCTCGGAGTACTCATGAAGGGCTGGACCACAGCGGCCGTCGTCTTCCTCGCGCTCGTCCTCGGCGTCCTCGTCGGGCAGGGGCGCTTCCCGGCGCCCGCCGCGGCCTACCCCGCGGGCTCCGCCGTGTCCTACGGCGCGAACCCGGTCCTGGCGCAGGGTGGGAGCGTCACCGCGGGGAGCAGCGCGGTGCTCTTCACCGCGCCTGCCGGGCAGGACATTGTCGTGACGGATTTGGTTCTGACGCGGGGATACACCACCTATTCAGACTACGCCAGCTGCGCCTCGGCGATTGTCACGGTCACGGTGTCCACGAGCGCGGGTACGGTTGGCACCGTGCTGTTGGGCTACGCTGGCCCAACTACTTTTGCCGACGCGGAGGTGGTCACGATGTCCCTCTCGAGCGGCCTTCCCGTGGCGGCGGGTGACCGGCTGACGCTGGCCTCGACGGTGACGGCATCGGCTTCCACCACCTATTGCGACCCCAACCTCACCGTCGGCTACACCGCCACCGGGTACTACGCCGAGCCGTAGCCGTCCGGTGTGACATTCGCTGTCGTCGGGCCTCGCCCAGCTCACCGCTCCAGGCCCTCCGCCTCGCCTCCCTCCGTTACAGGAACCGCATGCTCCTCCTTCTCGCGGGTTGCACCCTGATCACGGACGCCGCGATTGATGGGAAGTTCGCGGACCGCGTGAGCGACACGCCGTCGGACGCCAATACCGACACGGATTCGGATACCGACACGGATTCGGATGCCGACACGGATTCGGACACCGATGCCGACACAGCCACGGTCGATGCCGACGGCGACGGCATCACTGTCGCCGAGGGGGACTGCGACGACGCCGATGAGGCGGTGCACCCGGGCGCCTCGGACGAGACATGCGATGGCGTGGACAACGACTGCAACGGCCTCGGACCCACGGGCTGCGGGCGAACGGGCATCGTTGCGCTCGCTGAAGTGGCAGCCACCACGATCTCAGGCGATCATGACTGGGCGGGCCAATCGAGAGCCCTCGTGGACCTGGACGGTGACGGCGTGGCCGAGGTGATCCTGGGCGCGCCAGCCTTGGATGGCGACGAGAACAATTCGGGCGGCGTATATGTGTTCCGCGGCCCACTGTCGGCGGGGGCGTTCGCGGTTGCCGACGCGACGGGGAGCGCGGGCGGTGAGCAGGCGGACGACGGGGCAGGTTCCACGAGCACCCGTGCCGCGGACCTCGATGGAGATGGAGTCGACGAGCTGCTCGTGGGCGCGCACACCAACGATGACGGCGCCGAGAGCGCCGGGAAGATCTACCTGTTGGATCGGATACCCGCGGTCGGCGATCGCCTCGCCGACGCATCGGCCACCATCGTCGGAACGACGGCCTACGGATCGGTCGGCTCCGGCGTTGCCGCGCCGGGTGATCTCGACGGGGACGGCCGAGGAGACGTGATCGTCGGGAGCTCCAGCGGCGCCGCCACGGACGCGAGGATTGGCATCTTTTTCGGGCCGATCGTGGGCGACCGGTGGATGGACGAGCCCGACCTCGCGCTCCGATGCGACGCCTGTGGATGGAACTCTGCGGACGGGATCGGCACGATTGGCGATGCGGACGGCGATGGCCTCGCCGACTGGTTTGCCACCGTCTCCGGAGCCTCCGTGGCCTACGCATGGAGCGGCGCGCCGACTTCGGAGGCCTTCGCGGACGCCGACGCCAGCTGGACCCTCACGGGGGATGCAGCCAGGTACGGGGTTGGTTTATATCCGCCGGACCGACCGGGGGGCGACGTCGATGGGGACGGCTACGATGAGTTTCTCGTCCACAGCTCCTCCACCTCGGGTAGCGGCTATTACATCCCGGCGAAGGTCTGGCTCCTCGCGGGTCCTCTGACGCCGGGAGCACACACGGTGGACGAGGCTCGCGCCACGTTCTCGTCGGCCGACCCGTATGGATCCCCGGGGTCCCCGGAGGACTGCGGCGACCTCGACGGGGACGGACGCGACGACATCCTCACCGTCGGGACGATGGGCGATCCCTGGTCCGCCTACACGGTCGCCGCGTGGTACGGGCCGGTCGAGGGGGCGCAGCAGCTCGAGGACGCCGAGCTGTGGATCTCCTCGGGCGACGCAGACAATGCGTACGGGCCCGAGTTTGCGTTGGACGCCACCGGTGACCGCCTGGACGACCTGCTCCTGACGACCTTTGACGGTACGTCGAGCCCCACCACATGGCTCGTCCCCGGGCTCGGGTTCTGACCTGCCATGACCATGACGCCCCACACCCCATGAGCGGCAAGACCCAATACCGCATCACCCGCGTCGTCGGACAAGGCGCGTTCGGGACCGTGTACGAGGCGGAGCGTGTCGGCGAGGGGCTCTCCCGTCGTGTCGCGATGAAGCTCCTCCACGCCGCCCATGCGGGGCACAGTGGCGTCGAGGGCCGGCTGCGCGACGAGGCCCGGATGCTCTCGCTGATCCACCACCGTGCCATCGTCCGCGTGGACGACCTCATCCGCGTCAATGACGCCTGGTGCGTGGTGATGGAGTACGTCGCGGGCGCGGACCTGGGCCGCCTCCTCCAGAACGGTCCGCTCCCTCCTCGCGCGGCGCTGCAGGTCGCCGAGGAGGTGGCCAGCGCCCTCCACGCGGCGTTCAGCCAGGTTGGCCCCGAGGGGAGGCTGCTCCACCTGGTTCACCGTGACATCAAGCCCGAGAACATCCGCCTCACGCCCCAGGGCGAGGTCAAGCTGCTCGACTTCGGGATCGCACGGGCCGAGTTCGGCGCGCGGGAGGTTGCCACGAAGCT
Organism: Pseudomonadota bacterium; assembly: GCA_030684355.1. Taxonomy (GTDB): domain Bacteria; phylum Myxococcota_A; class UBA796; order UBA796; family SXON01; genus CAJBVW01. The sequence goes on along the minus strand of JAUXTN010000188.1, from coordinate 7,277 downwards.
CGGCGGAATGGGGACCATCAGCTACATGTCCGCCGAGCGCTTTCGGGGGGAGGACACCCACGCCGGCGACGTGTACGCCCTCGGTGTGACCCTGTTCGAGCTGCTGATCGGCGTGCCGCCGGGATCGAGCGCCGCGGATGCCGACCGGCGCCCCCCCGGACGGACCCTGCGGGCCCAGTGGGCGTGGATCGGGCAGCTCGAACCCGATCTGCTGGCCCTGATCACCGCGATGCTGGCGGACGAGCCCGAAGACCGTCCGACGGGGCGCGAGTGCGCCCGCACGCTCGCCCGGCTCCGTCCCTGCGTCCCAGGAGAGGTGCTCGAGGACTGGGCCGAGCGGGCGCTCGCGGACCTCGAACGACCGGTGGTCACCGCTCCGTCGTCCCAGCCGGATGTGGCCGGGCCGCTCGCCCCGCCTGCGCGACGTGGGCTGCGCCGCGAGTCGTCCCTCGCCCCTCGAGCGAACGTGACGATGCTTCGCCTCGGGCAGACGATCGGCCCGCCGCCCGTAGCGGTCGAACGGCCGGCGGGGGCTCGCCGGTGGGCCCTCATGGGGGTGGGACTCGTGGTGTTCCTCGGGCTGTTGGTGCTGACCGCGAGCGGCACGGCCTGGTTGGGGTGGATGGCATGGAGCGGCGCGCCGGAGCCCACCGGGACCCCGAACGCCGTGCCCGCTGCCGTGTCGGTCCCACCGACGGCGCCCGCGGTGAGCGCGCCTGCACCGCGGACAAGTGGAGCCCAATCTCCTGAAGGAACGCCAGTGCCCGCCGCGACCCGGCCGGCGGCTCGCGCCGGGTCTGCGAAATCCACCCCTGTGGCATCCGTCCCTGTGGCATCCACCTCTGTGGCATCCACCCCTGCGCCGGCCGCGGCCAACCCCGCTTCGCCCGTGGCCGCCTCCCCGACGCGCGGCACCGTCGTCGTCTCGGGAGCCGCGAGCGTGACACTCGAAGGGCCAGCGGGCGCCGCCGCGCCCGGGCCCGTGCCTCCCGGGATGTACGCGGTGACCGTCTCTTTCCCCGGGGGCACGCGCATCACCGTGGGCTCCGTGCGCGTCGAGGCCGGGCGGACCACCCGCCTCGTCTGCGCCGAGCGCTTTGCGACCTGCGCGATCTCCGGACCGGAGTGAGCGGGGAGGGGTCGGGCGAGGGGGTGCCACGCGGCGCGGGCTCGGGATGTCGTATCGGACGGCGCGCGGACGGGCCCTGTTCGACGCCATGACATCCGTGCGCGCAGCGTGTAGGCTCGCGCACACCCCTGACCCGCTACCCCGGAGCTTGCTTTGGACCCGTACCTCGTTCACTACACCGGGCGCATCGCCGTCAAGTACGCGGCCGGAAACGCGCTCAAGTCGGTCACGAATGCCTTGTTGGGTCTCGCCGGGCTCGAGGAGCCCGTGGGGTTGGACGGCGGCGCGCCCGCGGCCGGTGGGTCCGACATGGACCGCTGGGTGATATTCAGCGTCCGGGGGTGGACACCGGATACGGTGTTCGGCGCGCTGGCGGCGCCTGGGCCCGCCGCACTGGACATCGCGGACCGCGTGACACGCATCGCCAATGCTCCCGGGCTCGCGGTCATCGAGCCCGAAGTCGTCTTTCGTGCGGCGTTTGACCCCCGCGAGGCCTACCCCGAGCCCACCGCCGTGACGACGCTCTCATCGGAGTGGGACTGGCACCACAAACGCACGGGGGTCGCGCGGGTGGACGAGCGCGGCGCCGGCGTGCTCATCGGGCACCTCGACACGGGCATCGACCGCACGGTTGCGCGCCATCTCCTCGGGGATCGCCTGATCGAGGGAGCGGACTACGACGACGGCTCGGACATCCAGGAGCACTTCGACATCCCGCGTATTCCGCCCTGGCACGGTACGGGCACGTTGGGCCTGCTCGCGGCCGACGCGGCGGATGGCTACCGTGGCGTCGCGCCCGGGGCTCGGGTCCTCTCGGCGCGTGTGTCGCCGAGCGTCGTGCTCATTCGGAACACGGCGTTGGCCTACGGAATCGAGGACCTCACCCGGCGGGGATGCTCCGTCATCAGCATCAGCATGGGCGGCGCCGCGAGCCCGCTCTGGGCGGACGCCGTGAACCACGCCTGGCGACAGGGCACGCTCGTGTGCGCGGCGGCGGGCAACAACCTGCGTTTGACCCCCCACTGTGTCGGATACCCGGCGCGGTTCGAGCGCGTGTTCTGCGTGGCTGGCGTCACCTACGAGGGGAGCCCCTACTCGGAGTACGAGGGGCCGATGAGGGGCAATTACGGGCGCCAGGTGGACATCTGCGCGCCGACGCCGGACGTGACCTGGGCCCAGCCCGACCGGCAGGGCGGCGTGGAGTACGTGCCCCGCGGCGGCACGTCCACGGCCACGCCACAGGTGGCCGGCGTGGCGGCGTTGTGGTTCGGGAAGTGGGCGGAGTTGTTGTCAACCCCGGCCTTCCGAGGTCAGAATTCATGGAAGCGAGTGGAGAATTGCCGTCGCGCCCTCGTGGGCGGTGCGCGCCTGCTCCCAAATCAGACGGGTCACGACCCGCGGCTCGGCTTCGGGTGCCTCGACGCCGAGGCGACGCTCGACCAGCGCTGGCAGCCGGTGACCAACGTCCCGCCCGTGGGGCCGGCCGCCGTGCCGCGCCCCTGGTGGAGGAGCCTGAACCCCTGCGCCGAGGACTGAGAGCCTGACCCGTCAGGCGCCAGGCCGCGGGCGACGGGGTACTTGCCCCGGAGGATGTGCGCATCCGATCCGCCCAGGTTCGACGAATATGCCCGCCTTCCGTGCCTCACGAATCCGGCGCCTGCCACGCGGGAGGCGCCCCCGCGTCGCTTCAGTTCAGTACGGCAAATCCACGTAGCTCGCCCCCTCCTCATAGTACGCCGCCGCCCCATCCCCCGACAGCGCCTTCCAGATCGACACGGTCACCGTGCCATTGGCAAAGTCGGCGAACGCCGAGCCCGTCTCGACCGCGAACCCGGACCGCTGTGAGTATTGCTCCCAACCGACCGCCGCGTCCATCGTGAGGTGGTCGTACATCTCGGTGCGGTCGTCCGTGCCGTCGCCGTCGAAGTCGTAGGCGAATTGCACCTGGATGGCTTCGCCGACCCCCGCGCCCGCGTCGACCGTCAACACGAACTCGGTGGCGCCGCCGTGCCAGGTGCCATTCAAGCCCGTGACCACCCGGGTGGCCACCAGGGCCGGATCGGAGGGGAGCACGTCGGGGTAGCTGGAGGCGTGCGTTGGAACGACGACCGAGGTGAACGCCGGAGCGGTGTTGGAGAGCGTGCTGCCGGTGAGGTACACCCAGGATCCCGGGTCCGCGGTGCCGTAAGCTGGCTCGCCCGTATCGGTTCCGCCCGTGTCCGTGTCACCGCCCAGGACCTCGGAGAAGCGCAGGTCGTCGAAGTAGACGGAGCCGTTCTGGTCGTAGCAGGCGCCGCTGGTGTCGCCCGCGCACTGCCAATACTCGATGGCCGCGTGGGCCTTGGTGGCGCCGGCCGGGATGGTGCCTGTCACCGCGAGGTCGATCCACGTGTCCGTCGGTGAGCTCGGCGTGACCCGCGCCGAGTCGCTCGCCCCGTAATAGTGGTAGGCGTCATCGAAGTACTTGATGGAGAGGTAGGCGTAGGTGGCGTCGGCCGTGAGCGGATCGGCGTGATGAACCCACGCGTGTCCGGACAACGTGAAGGTCGAGCCCTCGGGCACGGCCAACTCCTGGTACACAGGGGTCTCGTTCGGGCCGCCCGTGTAACGCCCGTAGACCTTCAGGGACCGGGTCCCACCGAACGCGGTGAACGTCTCGGTGCTGTTGTAGAGCGGCTCCCCGGTGTAGGGCACGCCGTAGTTCGTCAAGTCCGCCGGGTAGATCGACCAGGCCCCGTCCCAGCCGCTCTCGAAGCCGGGGTTGGCGAGGAGGTTGGGGCCTTCGGTGACCGTGTCGGTGTCGGTGTCGGAATCCGTATCGGTGTCGGTGTCCGTATCGGTGTCGGTGTCCGCATCCGTGTCCGTGTCGGTATCCGTGTCGGCGTCCGCCGCAGCCGTGTCGCCGGTGTCGCCCACGGCCGTGACCGGCTTGTCCGTGCACGCCGCGAGCGACACGACGAGCACGATGGCCAGCGAGTAACCGGGGAACAGGGCCCCGATCGTGGGATCAAATCCCCGCAAAAAAATCGTTCCCCTTGTCGTCCACCACCACGAACGCCGGGAAATCCTCCACCTCGATCTTCCAGATCGCCTCCATCCCCAGCTCCGGGTAGTCCAGCACCTCGACCTTGCGGATGTGGTCGCGCGCGAGGATCGCGGCGGGGCCGCCGATGGAGCCGAGGTAGAAGCCGCCGTGCTTCTTGCACGCCTCGGTGACCGCCTTGGAGCGGTTGCCCTTGGCCAACATGACGAAGGACCCGCCGTTCGCCTGCAACAGGTCGACGTAGGAGTCCATCCGGCCAGCCGTGGTGGGGCCGAAGGAGCCGGAGGCCATGCCGTCGGGCGTCTTCGCGGGGCCCGCGTAGTAGATGGGGTGGTCCTTCACGTAGGACGGCAGGCCCTCGCCGCGGTCGATGCGCTCCTTGAGCTTGGCGTGGGCGATGTCCCGCGCCACCACGATGGTCCCGCTCAACGACAGCCGGGTCTTGATCGGGTAGCGCGACAGCGTGGCGCGGATGTCCGCCATCGGCTGGTTCAGGTCGACGCGCACGACCTCCTCGGAGAGGTGACCCTCCTCCAATTCGGGGAGGTACTGCGCCGGGTTGGTCTCGAGCGCCTCGAGGAACACGCCGTCCGCCGTGATCTTGCCGAGCGCCTGGCGGTCGGCGGAGCAGGAGACGCCGATGCCGACGGGACACGACGCGCCGTGGCGGGGGAGGCGGATGACACGCACGTCGTGACAGAAATACTTGCCGCCGAACTGGGCGCCGATGCCCGTCTTGCGGGAGAGCTCCAGGACCTGGGCCTCGAGCTCCGTGTCGCGGATCGCGTGGCCGAGCTTGTTCCCGCGGGTGGGGAGGCCGTCCAGGTAGCGGGCGCTCGCGAGCTTGACGGTCTTCAACGTCATCTCCGCGGAGGTGCCGCCGATGACGATCGCGAGGTGGTAGGGCGGGCACGCGCTGGTGCCGAGGGTCCGCATCTTCTGGTCGATGAACGCAAGCAGCGACGCGGGGTTGAGGAGCGCCTTGGTCTCCTGGTAGAGGAAGGTCTTGTTCGCGGAGCCGCCGCCCTTGGTGACGAAGAGGAACTTGTAGGCGTCGCCCTCCGTGGCGTAGAGCTCGATCTGCGCGGGGAGGTTGGTGCCGGTGTTGGCTTCCTCGTATGTCGTGATCGGCGCGAGCTGGGAGTAACGGAGGTTGGTCTCGGTGTACGTGCGGTAGACACCGCGCGCGATGGCGGCCTCGTCCTGACCGTCCGTCAGCACGGTGTGGCCCTTCTTGCCGATGACGATGGCGGTGCCGGTGTCCTGGCAGGACGGGAGCACCATCCCGGCGGAGACGTTGGCGTTGAGCAACATCTGGCGGGCGACGAAGCGGTCGTTGGCGCTCGCCTCGGGATCCTGCAGGATGGCGCGGAGCTGGCCGAGGTGACCGGGCCGGAAGAGGTGGGAGATGTCCCGGATGGCGGCCGACGTGAGCGCGGTGAGCGCCTCGGGCCCGACCTGCAGGAACGAGCGACCTGCCGCCTGGAGGACGTCCACCCCACCCACGTCGAGGCGGCGGTAGGGGGTCCCTCCGGAGCCCGTCTCGGCGTGGCTGGGGAACATTTCCTGGTACTGAAAGTCGGGCATGGGGCCTCCGCGCGGGGCGACGCTCTAACCGCGTTCGGGCGCGCTCGGGACGGCCCCGATAGATGCTGCCCTCCTCGGGGGCTTCCATCCGTCGCTTCGTCGCAGTCGCCGTCCTCCTCGTGCTGGTGGCCGCAGGTGTGGCGTTCGCGCGGGCCCAGCCGCTCTCGGAGGCCCACACCCTCGCGCGCGCCGTTCGCCTCCACCACCCGCTCGACGAGGTGTGGGCGGCCGTCCTCGACCTCGGCGCCCAGCCATCCTGGCGGAGCGACCTCGTAGCGATGGAGCGCCAGCCGGACGTGCGCGGGCACGAGGTGTGGCGCGAGGTTCCGCGCGCCGGCGGGCCGGTGACGTGGGAGACCGTCGAGACCCTCCCGGATCGCCGCCTCGTGCGGTGCGTCGTCGACCAGGACGGCCCCTACGGCGGGTGCCTCACCATCGAGATCATCCGCCGCGACGACGGCGCGATCGTGACCATCGCGGAGAAGTTCAAGGTCCACAGCGCCTTCTTCCGCTACACGAACACGGTCTACGGCCGGCGCGCGCGCCTCGACACGTTCCTCACCGACCTGGGCCGCAAGTTCGGCGAGCCCGCGCCCCGCATCGCGGACCTCCCGAAGGACCTCCGCGATCCGCCCAAGGCGGCCGCCGAGCCCGTCGAGGGGGCGCCGACCGAGCCCGTCGAGGGGGCGCCGGAGACGCAGCCCACGCCGCTCGATCCGGTGGCGGCGGGCGCCTCCGCGGAGGAGGTCGGGCCGTCGGGGGCTGGGCCGTCGGGGGCTGGGCTGTCGGGGGCTGGGCCGTCGCCCGGGGCCACCGGGCCTGCCGGGCCCCGCCAGCTTGGACCCCCGGAGGCGCCCGGGAACCCCTGATCCCGCCGGTGGCGGTCTTTCGACCCGGCTGCGCCCCTCCCACGGGGACCGGGTCCATTTTCCAGGCTTGGCTCCTACTCATTCTGGGCGATTCGTAAGTTCGGATGATCCTCGTGCCGTCGGGGAGGGCGTGCCGAGCCAGCTGCTCGGCCGAGGCCATCCGGCGGTGCTGTCGCCGAGCGACGACGCGGTAGCGTCCGAACTCGGAGGATGGCCGGTTACCCCGCGAGTTCGGACGGAAATACCGTCCGAACTCGGAGGATGGCCGGTTACCCCGCGAGTTCGGACGGAAATACCGTCCGAACTCGGAGGATGGCCGGTTACCCCGCGAGTTCGGACGGAAATACCGTCTGAACTCGGAGTATGGTCGGTTACCCCGCGAGTTCGGACGGAAATACCGTCTGAACTCGGAGGATGGTCGGTTACCCCGCGAGTTCGGACGGAAATACCGTCTGAACTCGGAGTACCGTGTGGGTAACGACGGCGTAGGGCACCGACCCCTACCTCAGCGGCCAAACGTGAACAAGCCAGTTCGCTACATAGGAAAGCGGATCTGATCCCGTGGGCGCCCCGCCGCACGGCTGTTCGCCTGCGCCCCGCCGCACGGCTGTTCGCCTGCGCCCCGCCGCACGGCTGTTCGCCCGCGCCC
>JAUXTN010000185.1 GCA_030684355.1 Pseudomonadota bacterium | reverse complement strand
CGCGGCCGAGGGGCGGGTGCGGGGCGGCGGGGAGCGGGGCGCGGCCGAACGGCGCCTCCCCGACCACCGACGTCGCCGCAGCGGCCGCCGTCCGCGGCGGTCCGTCTGCCCTGGCTCCCTCTCCGGCTTCTGGCCTATCTTGCCCTGCGGCTGGCCCGCGCGGCGTCCCGAGCCCCCCCGACGTCCCCGACGGCGCCTCCGACCTCCCGTCCTCCGCCGCCGCGTCCCCCCGCGACCCGCCCCGCGCGTCGAGAAAGCCGGCGCTCGCCGCGCCCCCGCCACCCCGCAACCGCCGCACCTCCCCGAGCACCGCCTCCGCGCCGCTCGCCCGGCGATCGATGTCGGGCTCGAGCAGCCGGTCGAGCAGCATGGCCATCCCGGGCGACACGTTGGCGTGCGCCCGCCACCGCAGCCGCCCCGTCGTGTCCGCAAGCGTGTTCGGCTCGCGGCGGGTGAGCAGCGCGACTGCCAGCGCGCCGAGTCCGTAGAGGTCCGTCCCGGGGCCGGCGTCGCCGCGGAACTGCTCCGGCGCCATGTACCCGAACGTGCCCGCGACCGTGCTCCCGCCGAGCTCCGAGTCGACCCCGTCCGCGCGCACCGCGCCGAAGTCGACGAGCACCAGCGCCCCGTCCGTGCGCCGCAGGACGTTGCGCGGCTTCACGTCCCGGTGGAGGACCGGCGGCGACCGGCCGTGCAGGTACGCCAGGATCGGCAGGAGCCCCGCGAGGACGTCGAGGACGTCGGGCTCGTCGTAGCGGCGGGTGGCCATCTCCACGTCGAGGTCCACGCCCTCGACGAGCTCCTCCACGAGGAAGATGGCGGCGTGCTTGCCGCGCCCGGCCACGAAGTCCTCGAGGTACCGCGGGATCCGCGGGTGATCGAGCTGCGCCAGCACCCGGGCTTCCCGCTGGAACAGCGCCCGCGCCTTGTCGCTGTCGGCGCGCCGCAGCGGCATCTCCTTCACCGCGACCACCGCGCCGTCGGCGATGCGCACGGCCCGGAAGGTGGTGCCCGAGCGGCCCCGACCGAGCGTGTCGACGAGGCGATAGCGCCCGACCAGCACCGGCGACGCGCCGCAGGTCGCGCAGGGCTCCGCGTCGGTGGGGTCTCCGCAGGCGGCGCAGATCATCGCGGAGGAGGTAACGCGGGGCTCGACCCCCGCGGCCACCGGTCACGCGCCGGCGCTGTCCTGCACCGCGATCCACGCCCGCACCACCCGCACCAGGTCCGCTTCCCGGGCCTTCACCGCGGCCATGTCCGCGAACTTCGCCATCCGGCGGTCTACGTAGTCCCCCTCGAGGAGCCCCGTGTCATCGTGGAGGATGGCACCGTTGTGGAACACGAGGTGCACGTACGCCGTGGGGCGCAGGTGGAACGTCACGAAGTAGCCCTTGTAGCTGAACGTCGGCGCCGCCCACTTGATCTCCTCGGCGATGCGCGGGTCCACCCCGAGGATGATCGCGCGGACGGCCAGGATCTCGGCCTTCAGCGGGTGTTCGAGGGCGGCGAGGAAGGGCTCGACGGGCACGGGCTTCTTCATCTTGGGGGTGTAGCGCGGCCGGGCGCCTGCGGGGATCGGGGTTCCGCCGCGGCGTTCGAGGTTCAGGAGCGCGCCGGTCTGCTCTGCGGCCCCCCTGCCGCCAAGGTCCCCCGCCCATGACCGCCACGCGGCCATGGAACGCACCCCTGCCGCCAAGGCCCCCCGCCCATGACCGCCACGCGGCCATGGAACGCACCCCTGCCGCCAAGGCCCCCCGCCCATGACCGCCACGCGGCCATGGAACGCACCCCTG
>JAUXTN010000181.1 GCA_030684355.1 Pseudomonadota bacterium | reverse complement strand
CGATAGCGGAAGGGTCATACCCGTTCCCATTCCGAACACGGAAGTCAAGCCTTCTTGCGCCGATGGTACTGCAGCGGCAACGCTGTGGGAGAGTAGGTAACTGCCGGCCGCCTTTACAAGGGCCCCCTTCAGCGAAAGCTGAAGGGGGCCCTTCAAGTTTTTGGTCCGACCCCTCCGCGGCCGCGCCCGCCCACTTCGGTCGGGCGACACGCCTCACTCCCCGGCGTACACAATCTTCCAGATCCGGCCGCGCGCGTCGTCCGACACGTACAAGGCGCCGTCCGGCCCCTCGGCGAGCCCGGTGGGGCGGCTGTTGGAGGCGTCGTCGCGATCCGGGTCGGGGGCGAAGCCGTCCGCGAACACCTCGAAGGGTCCGTCGGCCCGCCCGTTCCGGAGCGGTTGAAAGACGACGTTGAAGCCCTGCTGCGGCAACGGCGCCCGGTTCCAGGAGCCGTGGAACGCGACGAAGACGCCGTCCCGGTAGCGAGGCGGAAAGTCGGAGCCCGTGTAGAACGCCATCGCGTTCGGGGCCCAGTGCGCCGGAAACCAGCCCACGTTCGCGTCGAACGCGACGCACCGGCCGATCGTCTGGCCGTCGCCGCCGTACTCGGGCGCCAGGACCCGGACCTCCCGGCGCGGGTCGAAGTAGCAGTAGGGCCAGCCATAGTCGTCGCCGCGGTTCACGTGGAGGAGCTCCTCCGCCGGAAGCTCAGCGTTGTCCGTGGCGGTGAAGCCCAGCCGCTTCCATTCGCCCAGGTCGTCGCGGCCGTGCTGGACGACCCAGAGCGTGTCGTCCGCGGGATGTGTCGCGATGGCGACCGCGTTGCGGATGCCCCGCGCGTAGTGCTCGCCCTCGGCCTGGGTCTGACCCGTCTGCCGCGCGTCGAACCGCCAGATCCCCGCCGTGGTCTCGAGCTGTCGGCAGGGGTCGAGGCCGGGAACGTCTGCCTCGCGGTCCTCCTCCAGCGGCTGGCAGGCGTTCGTCTGCGAGCCCACGTTGACGTAGAGCGTGCCCTCCGGGGTGATCGCGAAGTTGCGCGTCTTGTGGCCCGGTCCGCTGGGCAGGTCCGCGACGATCGTCTCCGGCGGGCCCGCAGGCTCGAGCGTCCCCGGCTCGAGCGGGTAGCGCTCGATTCGCGTGGGCTCGGCTCCCGGCTTCGACGGCTGGTGGTCGACGTAGAGCCAGCCCTCGAACACGGCCACGTGCGAAGCGCGGAACCCGTCGACGAACCGCTCCTTGTCGTCGGCCTGGCCGTCCCCGTCGGTGTCGCGCAACACCCACACCCCGTCGCCGGTCTTGCTCGCCACGAACACGTCCCCGTTCGGGGCGACCGCCAGCTGCCGCGCGCCGCTCACCCCCTTGGCGAACAGGGTCGCGCAGAACCCCGGGGGGAGCCGCAGCCCGGCGTTGTCCTCCGCGTCGCACGGCTCGGCGGCGCGCGGCGCTGCCCACGCCGAGCCGGCGATCGAGGGGACGGCGGCGAGGCAAACGATCGAGGGGACGGCGGCGAGGCAGACCAACCACGTGCGTGCGCGCATGGACGCACCTCCATCTCCGCTGGAGCAGCGGCAGCATCGATGGTCCCGGAGTAGGCACGCCACGGCGCTCGGGCCCATCTCGAATCGTCTCGTGGGGCCTCTCTGCGCCCGACCTCCGTGCGCGGCCGGCCTCCAACCCTCCACGCGATCCGGGGCCGAGCCGCCTCTCCGGGTGTCCTCCTGTCTCGCGGTGTCACCGTTGCCTACCGTCTGTAGCCCCCGCGGTGACCGCGGCGCCGGCACGACTATGTGACAGTCGTTGACACACGTTCAGACTCGGAGTCTTCCATGATTCGTTCCTCTCTCCTCGCTTTTTCTCTCCTGTCGTTCACCCTTGTCACCGCGTGCGCGGATGACGCAGCCGACATGCAACGTGACGCCAACAAGGCCCAGGGAGAGGCCGATGCCAAGATCGCGGCCGTCGGCAAGGAGGTCGGCAAGGAGGTCGTGGAGGCGCAGGTCGCGGCGAATGCCAAGATCGACGACGCGACCGCCAAGGGCGACCAGGCCATCCGCACCGCGCAGGCGGAGGCGGACACCAAGATCGCAGCGGTGCGGGCGGACTTCACGACCCTCCGCGAAGAGTTCCGCCATGACACCACGCTGAAGCTGGTCGAGCTCGACAAGAAGGTGGCCGGTGTCGAGGCGGAGGCCAAGACCGCCAACGGCGAGAAGAAGGCGGGGCTGGAAGCCAAGCTTCGGCTCATCCACGCCCGCCGTGACGCGTTCATGGCCGACTACAAGACGCTCGAGACCGAATCCGCCGTCACCTGGGACGCCACGAAGGCGCGCCTGGATCGCGCGTGGGCCGCTCTCGAGGCGAGTGTCGCGGCCGCCTGATCACGTCAGGTGTGTCTGAGCGCGCCTCCCCCATGCCACAGATCGGGCAAGTCGGATTGGCGCGTGCCCGCCAAGCCCACGCAAACCGAACGTGGGCGGTGAGTGTGCGATCTACCCGGCGGGTACCAAACCCGACCGGGAAGACCGGCGACCCACCCATCGCCGCCGACGTCGCCGCAGCGGCCGCCGTCCGCGGCGGTCCGGCTGCCCTCGCTCCGGCTCCGCTTGAGCCGATGCTACGGCATGCCTGCCACGTCCGGCAGGTTGGCGCGGACCTTCGCGGCCAGCTCGCGCGTGTGCAGCTTCGTCCAGTCGTGGTGGATGCTCGCGACGACGCGGTTGCCGACGGCCTGGGAGAGCTCGCCGCGGAGGTCACCGAGGAAGCGCGGGGGCGCGACCACGACGAGCCGATCGAAGCGGTGCCGGTCCTCGTTCACGAACTTCGCCACGGCGCGGGCGAACCGCCCCTCCGCGACCACGTGGGGATCGTGATGCGCCTCCTGCGCCCCGTGGCCCGCGCCCGGCAACTTGCCATCGTGGACGTGTGTCAACTCCTCGACCAGCGTCAGCTCTTCCAACAGTGCGTCACTCTCGTAGACCTTCGCGCCCGCCGCATCCGCAACCAGAACCCAGTGCTTCGACATTTGAACGTTCTCCGGAACGATCCCTGCTGTTGCAAGGCCCGGGCCAACCGGTTGTGGGCCTGGGAAACGCCCTTCCGGCGCGTCCCTGTGCCGCCTCGCACAGTCGGGGTGTGTCAAACGCCCGATCGCCGGCGCTCGCGTTCCCCTCGGGGGGCCCTGCTTCCGCGCACTCCCGCCTCGGCGGTGCGGAGGTGGAGTTCCCAGAGCGTCAACGCCGATGCATGCGCGTGTAAGTCTCCTGTCATTGCCAGGGGGCGCCCGTTCGGTAGCCTCCGCGCATGACCATCTCCCTGCTCGCCGTCCTCCCGCGCCTCGCCCTCCGCCCCAGCGCCGCGCTGTTGCTGGCGTTGTTCGCTCCGATGCTCCCCGCCTGCGATGGCGAGATCAAGGTCGACGACACGGCGGAGATCCCGGTCGAGGAGACCGACACCGACACGGATACCGACACGGATACCGACACGGATACGGATACGGACACCGATACGGACACGGACACCGACGTCCCGGACATCGAGGTCGAGCCGCTCTCGGTGGACCTCGGCGGCGCCCTCCCGGGGGAGCTCGTGTATGGCGCGTTCACCGTTCGCAACGTCGGTGCGGGGCCGCTCACCGGCACGTTGACCGTCGCGGGGAGCGAGGGGTTCAGCCTGGACATGGCCGACCTCGCGCTCGATCCCGGCACCGAGGTCGTCGTGAGTGTGTCCTTCTCGGCGCTGGCAGCGGGCGACCACCTCGACAGCGCCGGCATCGCGAGCGACGACCCCGACGAGCCCGTCGTGAACGTGTCCCTGCACGCGGTGGTGGGCGAGGACCTCGACCTGGACGGCGACGGGTGGCTCATCGGGGACGATTGCGACGACGCCGACCCCACCGTGAACCCCGGCGCGGTCGAGGTCTGGTACGACGGGCTCGACCAGGATTGCGACGGACGCTCCGATTTCGACCAGGACGCCGACGGCTACGACGCCGCCGAGCACGGCGGGACCGACTGCGACGACCTCGCCGCGGCGGTGAGCCCCGGCACCTTCGAGGTGGAGGCCAACGGCGTCGACGACGACTGCGACGGCGCGATCGACGAGGCCCTCTCCACCGAGGATCGCGACGCCGACGGGTTCTCCGAGCTGGACGGGGACTGCAACGACGCCGACGCGACCGTGAACCCCGCCGCGACCGAGGTCTGGTACGACGGCCTCGATCAGGACTGCGACGGCGCCAACGACTACGACGCGGACAGCGACGGCTACGATGCCGACGCGTTCGGCGGGGAGGACTGCGACGATCTCGACGCCCTCGTGAACCCCGCCGGCACGGAGTCCTGGTACGACGGCATCGACCAGGACTGCGACGGTAACGACGACGACCAGGACCTCGACGGCATCGGCGTCGTGGACGACTGCGACGACCTCGACCCCGGCGTGGGCACCGCCGCGAGCTACTGGCCCGACGCCGACGCCGACGGCTACGGGGACGCCGCGGGCACCGCGATCTCTGCCTGCGAGCCGACCGCCGGCTACGCGGCCGACGCCACCGACTGCGACGACGCCGACGTGGGCGTGAACCCCGGCGCCGCCGAGGTGTGCGACGGCGTGGACCAGGACTGCGACGGCACCGTCGACGAGGACGCCATCGACGCCCCGACCTGGTACGCCGACGCCGACGCGGACGGCTACGGCGATGCCGCGAGCGCCGTCATCGCCTGCGAAGTGCCCGCCGGCTACCTCGCGGACGGCACCGACTGCGACGACGCCGACGCCACCGTGAACCCCGCCGCCACCGAGGCCGCCGGGACGAGCGTGGACGAGGACTGCGACGGCCGCGTGGACGAGGCCGCCGTGAGCGACGCCAGCGTCTGGACCGTCGTGGGGGGCGCCGCGGACGACGCCCTCGGGGCCACCGGGGTGTGGACGCTCGACGACCTCGACGGCGACGCCGACGGCGAGCTGGTCGTCGCCGGCGCCGCGGACGACACCGCCGGGGCCGACGCGGGGGCGATCGCCCTCCACGATCGGGGCACCTCGGGGCTCGACGTGCCGTTCGCGAGCGGGTGGCTCGTGGTGGCGGGCGCCGAAGCGGGCGACGCCTTCGGCAGCGCGCTCGCCGAGGCGGGCGATCCCGACGGGGACGGCATCTCGGCGCTCGTCGTCGGCGCGCCCCGCTCGGATCGCGAGGAGACCGACGGCGGCGTCGTCTACGTGTTCGACGTCTTGAGCGACGGCGTGGCGTGGTCCGGCGCGCAGGGCATCGACGACGTGCGGGACGCGCGGGTGGCCGGCGAGGACGAGGACGGCTTGTTCGGCGCGGCGGTGGCCGTCGGGGATCTCGATGGGGACGGGGTCGGAGACCTCCTCGTCGGCGCGCCCGGCGAGAGCACGGCCCGCGGGCGCGTCTACGTCTTCGGGGCCGACACGAACTGGTATGGCGACACGATCGACGCCGGGGACGCCGACTCCGACACCGAGGGGGACGAGGACGACGACGCCCTCGGCGCCGCGGTGCTCGCGGCCGACCTCGACGGCGACGGCGTCGACGAGGCCGTGCTCTGCGCCCCCGGGTGGGATCTCGGCTCGCACGACGAGGTCGGGGCCTGCTTCGTCCTCACCGGCGAGGACCTCTTCGATGCCGACGGCGACCCCGTGGTGGACGCGGACTTCGCCAACCTCATCGGCGCCACGGCGGGGGACCGTCTCGGCGACAACCCGAACGCCATCGCCGCCGGCGACCTCGACGGGGACGGTATCGCCGACCTCGCGCTCGGCATGCCCGGCTACGATGGCGACGTGACCGACGGCGGCGGCGTGGTCGTGGTGTTCGGCGGCGCGCTCTCCGGCCGCACCCAGCCGGAGGACGCCGACCTCCTCCTCGCCGGTGACGGCGGCCTCGGCACCGCGGTGTCCATCCCCGGTGACCTCGACGGGGACGGCCTCTCCGAGCTGCTCCTCGGCGCGCCCGAAGCCGCCGGAACCGGCGTGGTCTACCTCGTGGCGGGGGGCCTGACCGGCGCGGCGAGTCTGCCCGGCGCCGAGTACGTGAGCTGGATCGGCACCACCAGCGGGGACGGCCTCGGCACGTCCGTCGGCGGCGCCTTCGACCTCGACGGCGACGGCCTGCTCGACCTCGCGGCGGCGGCGCCGGGGGAGAGCTCCACGGCGGCGGGAGGCGGCAAGGTGTACGTGGGGGCGGGCGAGTAGGGGGGCGGGCCCATGGTGGCGCCGCGCACGCTGGCACGGATCGTGCGAGCGGCGGACGCGGAGTCACCATGTCCCTCTTCCTCCTCCTGGCCGCTTGCCAGCACCAGTACCTCGCGATCCCGGGCGCCACGCCCGTGCCCGTGGACGAGGTCGACTTGAGCCCGACCGACCCGACCTCCCCCACGTGGACGATCAGCGCCGGCGAGCTCCCCGACGAGCTCGACGAGAGCGTCACCATCGACATCCCGCTCGACGGCGCGTGGTCGTTCGAGGTCACGGAGATCGTCTTCACCGTGTGGCAGACCGCCACCCTCTCCTACGCGGAGTACTGGGTCTACGAGATCCAGGAGTCGGAGCGCGCCGCCGGCGTCGTGAGCGTGATCATCCAGGTCCTCTCGAGCCCGCCGAGCGAGCAGGCGTGCTCGCGCTGGCACGTGGGCACGCGGGTCTGCTTCGGTCGTGTCGACGAAGGCATCGCGACGACGTCCTTCTTCCTGACCGACGACGACGGCACCGGCTCGCTCGGCGGGGAGGTGCCGATCACCCTCGCGCCGCTCGACGACGTCGGCGGCGGGGACCCGGGCGAGTGCCTGACCTTCGACGAGTGCTGCGCCGACGTGCCCGGCTACGACGTGCTCGCCTGTCCCGTGGAGGCGTCGTGCGACTGCCCCGCGGGTACGGTGGACGACGGCGTCAAGACGGACGGCTTCCGCCAGTGCCTGTGTCCCGCGTAGCGGGTGGCCGTCATGAGAGTTGCGGCTTCCCGACTTCTGCGACGCGCCGCCGGTGGAGTGAGCGAGGAGGGCGACGGGCGTCCCGACCCCTGACTCACAATCCCCGCACCCGTCAGCTGTCGTTCGGATCGAGCCCGAAACCCTCCGCGAGCATGTCGAGCGCGAGCGGCAGCGGGGGGCGGAGCGCTGTCCCCGCGAACGAGCTCGCCAGCAGGCGCGCCACATGGCTCGAGCGCCGGTAGTGACGGCCGCCGGAGAGCGCGAACAGCTCGGCCGCGAGGCGCGTCGTGTCCTGCGTGACATAGGCCTTCGTGCGGAGAACGCGGGCTCGCCACGCCGGCGATGCGCCCGCCTCCCAGCCTCGGGCGGTCTCGAGGAGGTAGGCGCGCGCGGCCTCGTAGCGCATCTGGGCCTCCGACAGGCGTAGACGCAAGGCAGGCGACGACGGCGCGGGCGTTCCCAGCTCACGCAGGATGCCGAGCGCGCAGCCGAGGGGAATCGCTGCGAACAGGCAGTGCGAGTAGACCCACGGCTGTGCCAACTCGACGAGGTTTGGAAAGCCGAGGAGCTCGCGCGTGGGCGCGCCCTCGTAGCGCACCGAGTGGCTCTCGGTGGAGCGCATGCCGAAGCCGTCCCAATCGTCGAGGATGTGGACGCCCGGAGCCGTCGTCTCGGTGAGGAAGAACTCGACGGCACCAGAGCCTGGGAGCGCGGCCGGATCGATGGTCGCGCCGGAGAAGAACACCGCCGCGTTCTGGCCCCCGGACGCGAGGATCTTCTCTCCGGTGAGGTGGAATTGCCCGGAGGCATCGCGCCGGGCAACCGTCTTCATCGCCGTCAGCGCCCCGCCGGCACCACGCTCGGAGTTGCAGGCCGCGTAATAGCGCTTCTGCGCGTAGTCGGCGGCCACCCGCTCCATCTGCTCCAACGCGGTGGCTCGGTGTGCGGAGGGCGCGGCGACCGCCGCAGCCGCGGAGGCGGCGGCCAGGCCCATGGGCATGCACGCCAGCAGCGCCGTGGACGGCGAAGACGCCGCGAGCTCGATGACGAGCGAGACGCACGCGTCGCAACTCAGCTCGCCGCCGCCAACGGATCGCGGAAAGGGCGCGGAGAGCATGCCCAGGGCGAAGAGATCGGCGATGTCCCGCGCGGGGAAGGTCTCGGGGTCGACCGCTTCCCGTTCAGCAAAAACCCGGGCATGGATACGAAGTTCATCGAGTAGCATGAAAGCGCATTAGCGCAGTTCGCACGGCCCTTCACCTGATCGAGATCGACACCGCGAGCAGAGTCGTCAGGCATGGGTGACAGGCTCTCTCGGCAGGCGCGAGGAGCGCGGAAGGCGGCCGCTCGGCGGCCGGTCCGGGCGGGCGTCCGCGACCGACCGACCGAGCCCGGAGGGCGAGCCTGAAGCGGTCCGACCCTGGCGCCTCGCCAGGGTCGCGCCCAAATGTGTCACAACGTTCACGATGCGCCGAGCGGTCACGCGCCGGCGTCAGCGCCCGAGCCCGCCGAGCACCACGCCCCACTCCACCGCATGGGGGCCGGCGCGGTCGAAGGGCTCGATCACCGGCTCGGACATGGCCCCGCAGGCGCCCGCCTCCTCCACGAGCAGCCAGAGCCGCTCCAGGCGCAGGGGCGGGTCGATGGCGACCCCGGCGGCGTGCGCCACGTCGCGCTGGGGGTACACCGCGTAGGCGGAGGCCGGCGGCAGGTCGAAGCGCCA
>JAUXTN010000179.1 GCA_030684355.1 Pseudomonadota bacterium | reverse complement strand
GCGCGGCGACGGCCGCGGGGGGGGGCGCCGTGGGGGCCTCGACCGGAGGGGTCGACGGCGGGACGGGCTCCCCCTCCAACGGCGCGACGGCCGTGGGCGTGGCGGGAACCTCGACCTCCTCGAGCCCGGAGCCGACGGCGTAGATGCCGATCCCGACGACGAGCAGGGCGGCGACGCCGAGCGCGCCGATGCCGAGCAGGATCGGGACCAGCAGGCTGCGCTTCGGCGGAGCGTCCGCCGTGTCCTCGTCGAGCACGCTCGAGCTGGCGACCGACCGCGACGGCGCCGCCGAGATGCTCGGCGACAGGATCGCGGGTCGGACGGCGGCGGGGGGCTCGTCATCCGCGAGCGGATCGATCGGCGCTTCGGGCCCGCTGCGGCGGTGGCCCGCGACCACGGTGGCCTCGGACTCGTCGCCGTCGGAGATGGGGTCGAGGATCGGGCCCATGGGGGACAGGCCCGGGGGCCGCTTCGTGGAGGCGATCGCCGGCCCGTCCACCCGGGGCGGCACCGTCAAGGCGGGGCCGCTGGAATTGGCCGGACCGGGCAACATCCGCCCGATCGCGGGGCCCGCGGGCTCGGGGCGCGGCGCGCCGGACGTCGGGCGGGTGGGCTCGTTCGCGCCGTTCCCGGGCCGCGGGAGGACGCCCGTGGAGGTGACCGGGAGCGGGGCCTGCGGCGGCATCGGGGGAGCGCCGTACGACGGAGGGCTCTGGGGGCCGCTCGCGCTGCCGGCGGCGCGGGAGGCCACGGCTCGACCCGGCGCCCCGGCCTTCCTGGACTCGGGGGAGGGCGCGCCGGGCTCGGGAGAGGGCGCACCGCGACCGATCGGGGGCTCGTCCGTGCGGGGGCCCCGAGGCCCGATCTGCTGGGGCCCGATCCTGAGCGCCTCCTCGGAGATGTCGCTCGGCGGCACGATCGTGCCCGCGCCGTACGCGCGGCTCATGGCGTCGGGCAGGGGCTGGCGCGACGGCGCGCGCGGGGGGTCGGCGAGCTCGTGGTCGAGCGGCGCGAGGGTCTGGCCCGCGGCGAGCGGGGGGCGGGCAGCGGAGTCGTCCGTCGGGAACGGCAGGACCGACCCGGGGACGGCGCGGCCCTCGGCGGCGGGGGCCGCGAAGCGCTGGACCGACGGGATGGATCCGGGGGCCCACGCTCGGAGCCCCGGGCTCTGCAGCGCGACGGCGAGCTCGCGTAGCTTCTTGCCCAGGGCGCCGGGACCGCCGCGGATGGCGGGATCGTGGGCGAGGGCCTGGCGGATCGCCGCCACGACGGGCTCCCCGGGGGTGTCGCCGGGCCGCGCGAGGACCCGGATGAGGGCGCGGCGCACCGCGGCCTCGTGCCGCTCGGGCTCGACGGCCGCCTCCGGCGGGCTCTCCC
Source organism: Pseudomonadota bacterium (assembly GCA_030684355.1). Lineage (GTDB taxonomy): Bacteria > Myxococcota_A > UBA796 > UBA796 > SXON01 > CAJBVW01. The sequence continues at coordinate 64,272 of JAUXTN010000179.1, read as the reverse complement.
CGCTCAACAGCTCCACCAGCAGCGCGCCGACGAGGTAGGTCGCGGCGGCGGGCGCGGCGCCCCCTTCCGGCGCGGCGTAGCCCTTCGGCGGCGCCACCACGGGATCCCCGGGGCGCGAGACCCGGAAGCCCGAGAGCTTCACGCGGCCCGCGGTGTCCACCAGCACTTCCTCGGGCGAGGGTGCGGGGTGATGCACGGCGCGATCCCCGTCCACGATGCGGAGGGCCTCGTCCAGCGCGAGGCCGACGGCGGCGGCGGCCTCGACCGCGGCCCGCGCGGGGAGCACCTGGTTCCGGGCACGGAGCACCCGCAGGATGCGCGCGGCGCTCGCGCACTCGAAGCCTTCGTAGACGACGCCGACCTTGCCGGCGATCGCGCTGACGTGCTCGATGCGCAGCACGCTCTCGTGCTGGAGCCGGCCGAGGAGCCGCGCGTCCTCACGGAGGCGGGTGAGGATCTCGGGGGTCGCGGCGAGGTCTTCCTCGACTCGCACGAGGACGGCCGCCTCGGTGCCGTTGACCCGGGTGAGGCGCCCCTGGCGAACGTTCCGCGACCACGCCTCGTAAACACCAGTGAGCTTGAGGGTGGATTTTCCCAACCGCCGTTTCTCCAGCGCCGGAAGATACCACAGTCGGCCACTCCGCGAATGTGCGCGGCCCGCCCGCCCGCTCCCCACGAGGCGCCGGTCCCAGGCGGGCGCCCCCTCGCCCACCCGTCCGCACCTCCCTCGCGTTTCTGCGTGCGCGGATCCACGACGCAGGCTGCGACACGGCCTCGCCGCGATTACTTCCCTCCACGATGGACGCCGGGCCCCCCCCCCTTCCGCCCCGAGGCCACACCCTGCGCGCGCTCCTGGAAGCGGCGGGGAACGCCGCCATGCACCATTTCGGCCGCGGCGACCCGCGTCGGAAGCCCGACGGATCCTGGCTCACCGACGCCGATCTCGCCGCGGAAGCCGTGCTGCTCGACGCCATCCGGCACCACTGGCCGGAGGACACGATCCTCTCCGAGGAGCGCGGCTTGATCCCGGGCCGGCCCGACGCCCGCTGGGTGGTCGACCCCCTCGACGGCACGAGCGCCTTCACCGAGGGCCTCGCGCACTGGGGCCCCACGGTGGCGCGGCTCGTCACCGAGGGCGTGAACGAGCGGGTCGACTTCGGGGGCCTCTGGCTGCCGCGGCTACAAGAACATTACCACGTCGAAGGCGGACAAGGCTGGTTCAACGGCAGGGCGCTCGCGCCGATGGATCGGAACGACATCCCCCGCGTGTTGTACCTGCCCTCCGCCTTCCACCGTCACTTCAATGTCGATTTCGTCGGAAAAGCCCGGTGCCTTGGAGGCACGGCTGCGCATCTCGCGCTCGTGGCTCGCGGCAGCGCGCTCGCGGCCATCGTCGCGCCGGGGTGGTCGATCTGGGATACCGCGGCGGGTCTCGCCTTGATAGAGGCGGTTGGAGGTCGGGCTCTCCGCCTGCCGCAGCAGGGCCTCGGGCCGGCGCCGCTCGATCCGTTCCGTGACACCGGGGCCGCGTTCATCGCGGGGGAAGCCCGGGCCGTGGCGGAGCTTGCATCAGAGGGGCGGGTGGCCCCGATTTCCACAGGAGCAGTGCATGGATGAACGGGACGGTGGTGGGGAAGAGGGGGAGGGCGAGGATCTCCTCGACGCCAGCGGTGAGCCGTTGGATCCACTCGGCAATCCGCGGCGGAACCCCATTCCCAAGCTGCCTGCGCTCGCGCCCCGGGGAGAGGCCTCCCGCGGCGGAGATCTGCTCGCCTACTACCTCTCCGAGGTGAGGCGGTACGCCCTCCTCGACCCGGAGGAGGAGCGCAAGGTGGCCCTGGCCTACTACGAGTCGGGGGACGCCTCGGCGGCCGAGCGGCTGGTCACCGCGAACCTGCGCCTCGTGGTGAAGATCGCGTTCCAGTACCACCGCCAGTGGGCGAACGTGCTCGACCTCATCCAGGAGGGGAACGTCGGCCTCGTCGAGGCCCTGTCCCGCTACGACCCGTACCGCGGCATCCGCTTCTCCAGCTACGCCCAGTACTGGATCCGCGCGATGATCCTACGCTTCCTGATGGACAACTTCCGCCTCGTGCGGCTCGGGAGCACCCGGAACGGCCGCAAGCTGTTCTTCCAGCTCCAGAAGGAGCGCGAGCGCCTCCTGCGCGAGGGCGTCCAGGCGTCCGCGCAGCAGTTGGCGGCGCGCCTGGAGGTCCCCGAGAGCGAGGTCATCGCGGTCGATCAGCACATGCGCGCCCCGGCGATGTCGCTCCACGCGCCGGTCGGCGGAGAGGACGGGCGCTCCCTCGCGGAGATCGTGCCGGACAACGACTCGACGGGCCCCGAGGACCGCGTGGCGGAGTCGCAGCTCGGCGCGCTGGTGCAGGACAAGCTCCGCGCCTTCGAGCTCACGCTCGAGGACGAGCGCGAGCGCGCGATCTGGTCCGAGCGGCTGGTGGCGAACGAGCCCGCGAGCCTCTCGGATCTCGGCGAGCGCTACGACGTGAGCAAGGAGCGCATCCGCCAGATCGAGGTGCGCATCAAGCGGCGCCTGAAGACCTACCTCCAGCAGGAGTTGGGTGAAGAGATCGATTTCGAGTTCGACATCCCGGAGCCCGCCTGATGTTGGAGGGGTTGCTCGCGCGCGCCCGTGCGCTTTCTTCGCCACCGCTCGGTCGGGTGGCTCATCGGGCCGCCGAGCCCCTCCCCTCGCGCGCCGGCGCGAGCCCGTTCTCCGCCCGGGGCGTCGTCCCCGGGCGTGAGGCGCAGGGCCCGTCCGCGCCGCCCCCGCTCTCGTCGTGGCGCGAGGACCCCGTGACCGGCGAGCCCCTCCCCGAGGGGCCCCACCTGGTCCTCGGCCCGGAGGCCCACCGCGAGGCGCGGGTCGCCCACCGCCACGGCTGGTTCGCCGCGCTCGCGTTCGCCGCCTCCCGGGGGGACGCGACCGCGCGCGCCGGCGCCATCGAGGCGATGGAGGCGTGGCTCCGCTACGACATCCCCGGCACCGGCCTCGCCTGGGCCCACGCCTCCGACATCGCCGCCCGCCTCGTGCACTGGCACGCGGGCCTCGCGTGGCTCGGGTCGGCCGTCCCCGAGTCGCTGTTCCACCTGATGGCGGGGAGCGCGCGGTGGCACCTCGAGCACCTCCGCGAGCGCATGCCGCGCCAGGACACCGACGGCGCCCGCCGGATCGCGCACCTGTGCGGCCTCGTCGTCGGCGCGTTCACGTTTCCGGACGTGCCCGGCGCGCGGCCCGACTGGAGCGAGGGCCTCTCCGGCCTGCGGTGGACCCTCCCCGACGAGCTCCACCCCGACGGTTCCCCGCGTGACGACGCCCCGCTGCGCCTCGCCGAGACCTTGTGGTACGTCGCCATCGCCCGCGCGGTCGCGCACGCCAACGGCGCCTCCTTCCCGTCCGCCGCCGACGCCGCGCTGGTCCGCGGGTCGCGCTGCCTCGAGCGCCTGGCCGGCGAGCTCGGCACCCTCCCCGCGCTCGGCGAGGCCCCGCTCGGCGACCTGCTCGCGGTCGACGGCCACCCCCTCTCCTGGAGCCTCTGGAACCTCGTCCGGGCCTGGGGCCTCGACGACGGCCCCCCCGCCCCCGACGCCGGCACGGATCCGCGCGTGGCCTGGCTCGCGCCCTTCGCGGGGGACATCGCCGCGGCGCCCCACGAAGCCGCCGGCAAGACGTGGGGCATGTGGGTGTTCCGCGAGAGCGGCCTCGTGGTCGCGCACATGCGCATCAAGAACCGCCCCGCGCGCGTCGTGGCCGAGATGGGCTCGCCCACGCGCCTCACGCCGCACACCCACCTCGCGCCGCTGAACCTTCTGTGGGACGTGGGCGACGTCGCCGTCCTCGCCGATCCCGGCCCCGCGGACGGCGCGGGCCCCCTCGCCGCGTGGCTCCGCTCCCCGATGGCGCACAACGGGCTCCTGCTCGACGGCCACACGCTCGCCGAGCGCGTCCCTGCCACGCTGGGCGTGGCCCGCGTCGACGGGAAGAAGGCCCGCATCGAGGGCAGCCACACCGGTTGGCACCGGCTGCGCGTCCCGCTGACCCACGAGCGCGACGTGCTCCTGAACCAGGCACGCATCCTCGTGACCGACCGCCTCGTGCCCGTCCGGACCCGCGTCGGCCGGCACGCGGTGCGCCTCACCTGGCAGCTCGGCCCGGGGTGGACGCTCACGCCGGAGGGCAGCGGCTACCTCGCCAAGCGCGGCGATCTCACCCTCGTCATCCAGCTCCCGTCGGCGCTCGCGTGGTCCATCCATACGGGCGAGGACGCGGCGAGCCCGTTGGGCTGGGTGCGCGCGGCGCCCGGCCTCCTCGGGAACGGCGGCGTGACCGCGGCGCCCTGCCTCATCGGGGACGGCGGCGTGGACGGGCCGATCGAGCTCGTGACGAGCTTCGAGATCCGCTAACCACGGGCTCGGGTGCGGTTCCGGGGGGCGCGTCAAGACGACCGCGTCTCCCGGCGGACGACGGCCAGCGGCCGCCCGCGTCAGAGCGTCTTGAGGTACATCACCAACCGCGCCCGCTCCTCCGGGTCGAGCACCCAGGCGCCGGTCTCGTCGCGCAGCATCTCCTCGTGACCGATGTTGCGCAGCCCGGGGATCGCCGCGTCGAACCGGGCGTCGGTGTCACCCAACCAACTCTCGGGGATGGCATCCCCCACGGGGTAGCCGACACAGGCGGCGTCGAAGTCGGTGACAGGGTCGTCGGCGGGGCCCTGGTAGAACACCGTCGTGCGCTCCTCCGCGGGAGAGAGCAGCTCGCAGAGCGTGGGGACCGAGTTGTTGTGGAGGTAGGGGTACCGCGCCCAGATGCCATCCAACGGCGGGGGCACGTAGCCATCCTCCGTCACGAACTCCGAGCCGGAGTCCAGCAGGATCTGGAGCTGGTTGAGGCGCCCGGTGTAACCGAAGTCGCCCTCGGTCCGCTGGCCGTCCGTCCCCACGTCCACCACGGGGGTCTGCGCGTGGTAGGTCACGCGCGTGGTGGCGAAGGGGTCCTCCGCCCCGCTGTCCCACCCCTTCTCGTACGTGCCATGGCAGCTGGCGCAATGCTCCTCGTAGAGCACCTGCCCCTCGCGGGCCTGGGCCTCGTCGAGCGTGCCGGGGAAGAAGTCGGTCCAGCGCGGCGCCTCGGTGGCGAACACCGCCACGGTGAGCTCGTCGAGGGCCTTGCGGTCCTGCTCCAACCAATCGGAGAGCGCGTGGAGGTCCGTGCCGCGGCCAAGCTCGTTGGCGAGCACGTTGTAGACCATCGGGTTGCCGGAGATCAGCGCGCCGTCGGAGAGCCAGCGCGTCTTGTAGCGGAGCGTCCACCACACCGCGGGCTTGCTGTCCGCGACGAAGGTCTCCAGGTCGGTGAAGGCAGGTTCGCGCTCGGCGGCCTCCGAGAAGGTCGCCCAGGGGTCGTCCGCGCGCCGCCCAAGCGACAGCCCGATCTGCGCGACGGCGGTGTCGAGGCCGAGCACCTCGGGCTCCTTCGCGCCCACCGCGCCGTAGTTGTCGAGGGTGCGCTCGTAGAGCGCCCGCTCCTCCGCCGTGGCGTCGGTGAGGCTCTGGAAGGCGTCGGCGGTGAGGGTCTGGGTGAGGTCCCCCGCGAGGAGGAACACCGCGTTGGCCCGCGCGCGCCGGTTGCTCATGCCGAAGACGGTGTGGCCGAAGAGCGTGCTCGCGTGGCAGGCGGCGCACGAGAACGTCAGCCCCTCGCCCCACTCCGTGTCGATGACGGCGGCGCCCACGGCATCTCCGGGGGCCATCCCCTCGGGGATCGGCAGCTCGTCGAACCCCCCGGGCTCCGGGTACCGCGCGAGCCCGAGCCAACTGTAGAACTCCTCGAAGGTCCCGAACCCGAGCTGGTCGCGCAGGAGCGCCACCGCGCCGGCGTTGGCGGGGTCCTGCATGTAGTCCTCGAAGGGACGGTACGGGATGAGCAGCCCCGTCACATCCACCGGCCACACGAAGGCGTGCTGCATCCCCCGCTCGCGCACCGCGGCGAGGTCATCCGGGGCGAGGCCGTAGATGTTGCTGCGTTCCGTGCCGGGCTCGATCGTCGCATCCGCGGACCAATCGACGGTGTCTCCGTCGCAGACGCCGTCTCCGTCCTCGTCGAGGCCGTAGCGGCAGGAGGCGTCGACGGGGGCGGGGTCGGCACAGGCGGCGAGGAGGAGCACCATGCGGGCAGTCTACATGGAGACGCCCCGCTTTCCGCTCGTGGGCGCGCGCCTTTCTGGCCTGGGCGCGCGCTACGGCACGCAGGTCAGGGCATCCCACGTCCCGGCGTTGTTGCTCTCGTCGCATTCGCGCACGGCGTCGTCGCTGTCGACCTCGACGCGCAGGCCGTCCGTGCCGACATCCGCCACGGCGAGCGTGAAGCGCAGCGGGGCCTGGCGCTCGCCGGGCTCGCACGGGTCGGTGGTCAACTGCTCCTCGAGCAGCGTCTCGACGGCGCCGTCGACGGCGTAGACCCGCACCGGCACGCCGTCGGGGACGAACACCGCGCCCAGGTTCTCGACGGACACGTAGAGATCGAGGTCGCCGGGCGTGCAGTCCTCGCACACGCCGAGGAGCACGGCCGCGAGGTCGGCGGCGCCGTCGGGCTGGTCCGACCAGGACCGCTGCGCGCGGAGCCCCCAGCCCTCGATCCAGGAGCCCTCGGGGGCAGCGGGGACCGTGAGGTCGTCGTCGATGTCGAGGACGCTGTACGCATGCTGGTTGGAGGTGAACCGGGCGCTGGCCCACTCCCCGTTCGACTCGCCGAGCACGTGGATCCCCGCCCAGCCCGCGGCCGCGTAGTCGGCGGAGGCCACCACGATCTCGGCCTGGCCGTCGCGATCGACGTCGGCCACGACGGGGTACTCGCGGATGGTGCCGCTCTGGTGGCTGCTCGTGGTGTAGAGCTCGGCCCCGGTCGCGCCGTCGTACACGTACAGCTCGTTCTCGTCGGCGTAGACGATCTCCTGGTCGCCGTCGCCGTCGAAGTCGAACGCCGAGGCGCTCGTGGAGCTCGAGGAGGAGTCGTCGATGGTCACGGCCCACTTGATGGCGCCGGTGGTCTCCAGCACGGTGAAGCGGCTGGAGCTCGCGACGCCGATCTCGGGCTCGCCGTCGCCGTCGAAGTCACCGACGACCGGCGCCCCGCCGCCCGTGCCGGTGAGGCTCGTGGACCACAGGAGCGTGCCGTCGTCGTCGAGGAGGTCGACGCGGTGGTTGATACGATCCACGTTCACGATCTCGCCGTAGTCGTCGCTGTCGAAGTTGCCGACGCCCGGGAACCCGGTGGTCCGGCCGCTGTCCCACACGACGGCGCCGTTCATCTCGCACACCGCGCTGCCGACGATGAGCTCGGACGTGCCGTCGTTGTCGATGTCCGACGCGAACGAGATCATGCCGTCGGTGCCGTACGGGCAGCTCCCCACGAGCGTACCCGACGCGCTCAGCACGTCCGGCCCGATGAGGATCTCGGCCGAGCCGTCCCCGTCCATGTCGGCGATGGCGGGGTGGTTGTAGACCGAGTAGCTCTCGGGGTAGACCCACTTGAGCGTGCCATCGGCCTCCAGGGCGACGATGTCGCCGCCGGTGCTGATGGTGACGATATCGGGGCTGCCGTCGCCCTCGAGGTCCCCGAGGGCCACGCCCGCCGACCCGGCGATGTTGTAGGTCGTGGCGCCCGAGGTGACCGAGTTCAGCGAGAGGTGCTCCTCCGTGCCGTCGCCGGAGACCACGCGGAGGTAGCCGGCCGAGCTGTAGCTGCTCCCGGTGAAGGTGGTGTAGGCGATGTCGGGGATGTCCTGGTCGTCGACGAGGCCATCGCCGTTGTCATCGGTGAGGTTCCCGACGACGGGGGTCATCATGATGTCGGCGTACGTATTGGCAGTGGCGTACCAGGTGGTGGAGTCGGTCGTCCACTCCGTCGCCACGGCCCACCCCGTCGAGGCGTAGGGATAGGCACAGGTCGCGTCCCAAGCCACGGTGGTGGCACCCGGGATCTCGTCACACACCGAGGGGTCGTCCGCGCCGTCGCAGTCGCTGTCCACGCCGTCGTACCAGGCCTCCACGGCACCCGGGTAGACGACGGGATCGGTGTCGTCGCAGTCCGTGGCGTCGGCGCCGTAGCCGGAGGGGGCGTCGCACGCGTCGGTGTAGATCAGGGCGTCGCCGTAGGTGTCCCCGTCGGCATCCACGTACCACACGGAGGTGCCGCTGACGGGCACGTCGTCGTCGTCCGTGCGGCCGTCGCAGTCGTCGTCGAGGTCGTTGCAGACCTCGGTCGCGTCCGGGTTGATCGCGGCGGAGGCGTCGTCACAATCCGTGGCGACGGCGACATACCCGGCGGGGATCTCGCATTGGGAGAGGGTGTAGTCGACCGAGCCGAAGGTGTCGGCGTCGTAGTCGATGTACCACACCGTGTCGGGGCTGCGCGTGGCATCCGCGTCGTCACAATCCGTGGCATCGGCGACGGTCCCGGCGGGGGCGTCACACGCGAGGGTGGCGATGTCCGGATCGCCGTAGGTGTCCCCGTCCGCGTCGGTGTACCAGGTCGACGCGTCCACCGAATCGGGGCCGTCGACCGCGCCGTCGCAATCGTCGTCGATCCCGTTGCAGAGCTCGTCCGCGTCGGGGTTCACCTCGGCGACGGTGTCGTCGCAGTCGGTGAACACCCGGGAGTAGCCGGTGGGGAGGTCGCAGGACTCCTGGAGGAGCGACGGGTCGCCGAAGCCGTCGCCGTCGGTGTCGACGTACCAGGTGGTGGTGACCCCCTCGTCCACGGCGCCGTCGCAGTTGTTGTCGACCTCGTCGCACCCCTCCAGGTTGCCGGGGAACGCGGCGGCCTGGGTGTCATCGCAGTCCGTGCCGTCGGCGAGGTAGCCCTCCGGGGCGTCGCACGCCGAGATGGCCGCGGCGGGGTCGCCGTAGCCGTCGCCATCGGCGTCGGGGTACCAGGTGTTGCCGACCCCCTCGTCGATCTCGCCGTCACAATCCTGGTCCACGCCGTCGCACACCTCGGCGGCGCCGGGGTGCACGGTGATGTCGGCGTCGTCGCAGTCGTCGCCGTCGACCGGGAGCCCCGGGTTCTCGCAGCCCTGGGCGGGCGCGGCGGGGTCGCCAAAGCCGTCCCCGTCGGCGTCGGCGTACCAGGCCGTGTAGGTGCCCTCGTCGACCTCGCTGTCACAGTCGTCGTCGAGGCCGTTGCAGAGCTCGTCGGCGCCGGGGAACACGTCGGCGTCGGTGTCGTCGCAGTCCCCTTCGGCGACCGTGAAGCCGTCGCTGTCGGGGTCCTCGTGGGTGGTCCCGGTCTCGATCCCGTCGTCCACGGGCTTCGGCTCCTGCACGCAGCCGGTCAGCGCGAGGACGAGGAGGAGGGGGCGGACCATCGGGAGCTCCGGGGGAACGCGAGGATAGCGCAGTTCGGGCTATGTGCAGGCGCGGGGGGGCGAATGGAATTCGATGGTTGGGCGCCGTTCTACATCCTCGCGGTGATGTTCGCCCTGCCCTACATCGCGGTCGCCGTGTTCATCGGCCGGCCTCCGAGCCCCGCCGCGACGGGAGGTGTGCTGGGGTCGGGGTGGCTCGCCCTCGTGATCCTCGACGCCCTCGACCGGTGGAGGGATCTGGGGCCGTTCCATCGCTCCCGCACCTCGGTCTCCGAGCACGCCCTGCACGCCGCGCCCTGGGCGGCATTGGGCCTCCTCCCCCTGCTCGTCTGGCTGGGTGTGCACCTCGCCCGACGGAACGAGCCGCGCGCCCTGGCCGCGCAGGGTGCGGAGGCGCTCGGCGATGGCCGCTGGCGCATCCGCTTCGGGACGGTCGACATCCACGTCGAGCGCGAGGCCGTGTTTTGGCGCCGCCGGCTCCTCGACTTCCGCGCGCACGTGTTCCGCGTGCGGTTGCCGCTGGACGGGGCCACGATCCGCCGCCCTGCCGGCACCACGGCCACGCGCTGGCATTATGAAGGGCCGCGCCACCTCTCGGACATCTGGCTCTCGGGGGACGTGCCGACCCGGCTCGGCGCGGTGCTCCAGCGCTACCCCGCCTACGTCGAAGACGGCGTGCTCGTCATCCACGTGCGCGCGTTCCTGGACCGATTCCTCGTCACGCTCGTGATCACGGAGATGGCCGCCGTCGTCGACGCCGCCCGCGCCTCGGGGCGGGACGCGGTCGCCCGGATCCAGGCCGACGCCCGCAGCTCCCCGTTGCCGGCGATGCGCGCGGGCGCATGGCGGATGCTCGCCGACCACCTCCCTGAAGGGCTCACCGAATTGGCTCCCGAGGGGTTGGGAGACCCCGACCCGGTGATTCGTGTCATCGCCGCCCAGGCGGTGGGCGACAAGGCGACGCTGGCGGACGTGCTCGCCCACTCGGACAACGCCGAGGCCGTCAGCCGCGCCATCGAGGCCAGCCGCGTCGGCGCGTGGCCCTCCCTCGCGGACGTCGTCGCGGCGCGCATCGGGGTGCCCCCGGAGTCCAGTTGGTTCGCGCTCGTTGGGCTCCTCGGGGAGATCGGCGGCCGCGAGCACGTGGCCCGGCTGCGGGAGGTGGCGACGGCGGCGGGTTACACCCCCGACCTGCGCGACGCGGCGGCCGTGGCCATCGCGCGGATCCAGGGCCGCCTCGGGCACGACGCCGCCGGGCGGATCGCGCTGAGCGAGGCCGAGGTCGAGGGCGGCGAGGTGGCGCTCGCGGTGGAGGGCGGCGAGGTATCGCTGGCACGCGCGGACCGGAGCAGGCCGAAGGCGCTTAATTAGCAGGGGGTCCAGGGGGCGCCATGCCCCCTGGCGGGGGCGTTACGGGGGCTGGGCCCCTGTCCCCATCCTACCCAGCGTCACGCAAACCGGACCGCGTACACCGGCGGGAGGTTCTGGCCCAGCGTCTCCCAACGCTCGCCGCCGTCCTCGGTGAGGTAGGCGTTGCCGGTGGTGCTGGCGAACGCAAGGGTCTCGCCGCGGATGGCGAGGGCGTGGCGGTAGACGATGTCGTAGGCCGCGTGCTGGGGGAGGCCGTTGCGCTGGGCCTGCCAGGTCTTGCCACCGTCGGTCGTGCGTGACACACAAATCGCGCCGCCCACGGCCTGGCGCTTCTGGTCGGAGTCGGCGGGGACGACCCAGGCGACGTCGGGGTTGGTCGCGTGCGCGGCGATGGGGAAGCCGAAGCGCGCGGGGCCGTCGGTCTCGGCGATGTCGGTCCACGTGGCGGCGCCGTCGGTCGAGCGCCAGATGCCACAGTGGTTCTGCTGCCAGAGCACGTCTGGGTGGGCGGCGCAGGGCATGACGAAGTGGGGGTCGTGGCCCACGTCGGGGAACTTGTCCTCGGGGGCGTAGTCGTTGCGCATGCCGACGTTGCGGGTGGCCCAGGTGACGCCGCCGTCGCGGGTCTCGAAGACGCCGGCGCTCGAGAGCGCGACCCACATGCGGAGCGGATCGCGGGGGTCCGCGATGATGGAGTGGATGCCCGGGGAGTCCTTGCCGCCGCCCATCCACTTGGGACGCGTGGGGTGGTTCCAGAGGCCCTCGACGATCTGCCAGGAATCGCCGTCGTCGTCGCTGGTGAAGAGCGCGCCCGGGTTGGTACCCGCGTAGAGGCGGTTGCCGACGGCTTCGAGCACCCAGGTGTATTCGAGCGTGGCGCCGCTCTCGGTGCCCTTCCACACGTCGTACTTGATGGCGCCCTCGGGGTAGGCGGGCGCGGGGATGTCCTCCCAGGTGCGGCCGGCGTCGCGCGAGCGGGACATCTTCTGGCCCCAGTGGCCGTAGTCGAGGGCGACGAACCACGTGTCCCCGCGGGCGAGCGCGTAGCTGACGGGGTTGCCGAGGTGGGCCTCGCCGGCGAGCGACCAGCCGACGCCGGACGACCCGGGGGCGTCGCGGCGGAACGTGAGGAGGCCCTTGCGGGTGGCGAGCAGCAGGGTGTCGGACATTCAGCCTCCGGAGAGCGCCTGGATCACATCCACGACGGACCCGGCAGTGATGGTGTCGGCGAGGTGGGCGCGGTCGTGCACGAGGTCGCGGTCCACGAAGATGTTGACGTGCTTGCGCAAGGCACCCCGCTCATCCACGAGGTAGCCCGCGAGCCCGGGATACCGGCGGTTCAGCTCCGCGACGAGCTCCGCGACGGTGGCCGCGGGGACCTCCTGGTCGTGCAGCGCCGGGAAGTAGCGCTGCAGGTGCCGCGTGAACCGGACGTGGGCCATCCGGGCAAGCTACCACGCGCCGGGGCCGGTTTGGAGGCTCTACCCGTGCCGCAAAGTGCCCTACCCCGGCCCGACCGCCGCCCAGTCGAGGTCCACCGCGCCGGTCGACTCTACGAAGCGGAAGCAGAGCTTGCCCGTCACGGCGCCCACCGGCGGGGCGAAGGCGCTCTCGAACTCGGCCCAGCCGGCGGTCGGCGCCTTCCAGGTCTGCAGGACGCTGAAGGGCAACCCCGCCGGCGAGGCGAGCCCCCCGATCATGTCGTAGGTGCGCACCTCGGCGACGAAGCCGGTCCACGTGCGGGCGTCGGTCTGCAGGTCGCGGAGGCGGTAGCGGCCGCGGAAGAGCATGCCGGGCGCCACCGAGAAGGGCTGGCTGCACGCGAGGGCGTTGCTGGCGCTGCTCGACTCGAAGCGGATGGCACCCTCGGAGACGGTGAGGCTGGCGCCGCGCGTGCCGGGGGGGAGCATGAACTCGAACCCCTCGGGGGCGCCGCTGGGGCCGGGCGTGTCGAGGTCCCAGCGCACCGACACCACCGGGATCGGCGCGGGGAGAGGCACGCCGTCGCTCACGACGGTGGCGCGGTCGACCTCGATGGTGCCGGTCGTGCCGACGAGCCGCCAGCAGAGCTCGACCTTTCGGGAGCCGGCGGGGGGGTCGACGCGCTGGTCCCACGTCTCCCAGTCGCCCGCGGCGTTGACCTGGCGCAGGGGCAGGTAGCGGGTGCCGGGGACCTCCACGAGCCGCCCGTCCTCGGTGCGCGCGCGGAGCTCGACCTGGGCGCCGTGCCACGCCTGGGCGACCGCGCCGAGCGTCGTGACGCGCTGGCGGGCGGAGATGGTGATGGGGCCGGCGACGCCGATGGGCTGGCTGCACACGACGGCGTCGCCCGCGGCCTGGGCGGTGAGCGAGAAGCCCTCCGAGCCGTCCGAGAGCAGCCCGGTGGTCGCGACGGCCTGGGTGCCCGGCGGGATGAAGAAGGCCATGCCGTAGGGCGCGCCGCTCTGCCCGCCCGCGAAGTCCATCTCCAGCGCCTTGGACTCGCCGCTGGCCGCCGCGACGGGGGCGTCGGGCACGAGCGGCACGCTCGCGATGGGCGGGAGCGTGCTCACGTCGGCTTCGGGGGTGCACCCGGCGAGGACGAGGAGGGCGACGATCACGGCGCGGCCGCCGCGGTCGGGGCCACCGCGGTCGGGACCAAGGAGTCGGCGGGGGCGTCCTCGGTGCCCGCCGCGACCTCGTCGAACCACGCGGCGCCCTGCGCGTTGTTGAGCCCGACGCACGCGCGGTACTCGGTGTACTCGGGCTTCGCGGGCCAGGTGAGCGCGAAGTCCTGCCACTCGGTCGTGCCCGACCACGCCTTCAGGATGGGGTAGTCCTCCTTCTTCTGGCCGGCGATGCGGACGCGGAAGTTGACGGCGGCGCCCTGCCGGTCGTTCTTCGCGCCGGTGACGTTGTCGGCGCGCACCTTGCCGGAGATGCGGAGGTCTCCCTTGACCGGGGCCCAGTCGCTGCACACCCACAGGTTGCCGGTCACGACGAGCGCCTGGGTGCCGACGGCGGCGCCCTCGGAGCGCGCCTCGAAGCCGGTGGCATCGCCGGGGACGGGGCTCCACCCATCGGGCTTGCCGCCCGCCTCGGCGAGGGCCTCGAACCCGAGGTTGGGCGTCTGGGCGACGAACGGCCGGAACACGATGGCGTCGGCCTTCGGCGCCGCGCCGCCGCCAGCACCGCCGCCTCCGCCCTTGCAGAGGTTCGCGAGCGCGGGGATCGCGTCGCCCGCGGCCGCGCAGTACCGGGCCTCCCGCTCGCGGTCCCCGACGGCGCGGGCGAGATCGATGCGGGCCATGTGGAACGTGATGTCGCGGGGGACCCGCTCGACCGCGCGATCGAGGCGGGCGAAGGCCTGCTCCGGCGGGAGGCGGTCGACCTTGCCGCCGGTGGTCGCCGTGGGGGTCTCCAACCAGACGTTCTGCCAGCGCTGGCGCTCGGCGTAGCCGAGGCCGGCGTACCACGTCGTCTTCGTCATCATCTTGAGCATCGGCACCTGGTCGCGCATGAGCAGGTACTCGGGCGGCCGCTCGCCGAAGCTCTCGATGACGTCGGCGAGGCCCTCCCCGGTGGCGCCGGAGAGCCGGCGGTCGACGAGGCCGAAGGCGTCGACCATGGGGTTGTCGGAGACGTAGGCGAGCAGGCCGATCTCGGAGTGGGCGACGACGGCGCCGTCCGGGATGTACTCGAGCACGCGCGCGACGCGGTCGGGGACGCCCGTGCGGAAGGCGCCCTGCACGCGGTCCATCGTGCGCTTGCTGTTCCCCTCCCAGCGCGACACGACGCTGGCCTTGCCGTTGTCCAGGTAGAGGAACTCCAGCGTGAGGTGGCGCCACGCCTGGGGGAGCAGCGGCAGCACGACGGCGGCGACGATGACGCGCGGCGCGAGGGCCTGGCCGCGGGCGACGAGCAAGGTCGCGAGCGAGTGGGCGCCAGTGGCGATGACGTAGCCGGCGAGCGGCACGGCGGGGCCCCAGAAGCGGTTCTGGGCCATCCAGTCGCCGCCCGCGCGGAGCACGAAGAGGAGCTGGATGCCGAGCCCGGCGACGGCGAGGCGGCCGCCGGCGGTGCGCAGGGCGAGCGGCGCGGAGAGCGCGAGGAGCGCGCCGGTCATCGGCGCGTTCACGACGAGCCAGCTCGCGAGGTACTTCTTGAAGATGTCGGGGTGGAAGCCGTCGCTCGCCTTGACGTAGTAGGTGTTGGCGACCCAGTCGCCGTAGTAGGCGATGCGGAAGCCGAGCCACGCGAGGCAGGGCACGGCGAGGGCGGCGGCCCAGGTGAACGCGGCCTTGCGTCGCGACGGATCGCGGAGGGCGCGCGCGGCCTCGACGAGGATCGCGGGCAGGATGAAGAGCGGCGCCTCCGGGCGCGTGACGTAGAGCGCCGCGCCGACGAGCGCGCTGACGGGGACGCGCTCGCCTTCGGTCCAGCGGCGGGCGAGGAGCCCGGGGAAGGCGGCGAGCAGCAGCGTCCACAGCGGGGCTTCCAGGCCGTTCGGGGCCCAGAAGGCGATGTTGAGGTCGACCGCGCAGAGCGCCGCGGGGAGGAGCGCCCAGAGCGTCGGCAAGCCGAGGCGCTTGGAGGTAGCCCACGCCACCGCGGGGAGCGCGGTCACGCAGGCGATCCCGGTCCACTTCAGCGCGAGGAGCGGCTCGATCCCGAGCTTCAGGAACAGCGCCGCGAGCAGCGTCCAGCTCGGGTTCGAGTAGCCCTCGACGCGCTCGCCCGGGTTGAACACGAGGCCCTCGCCGTGCGCGAGGTTCCAGGCGTAGCGGAGGCTGATGAAGGCGTCGTCGACGGTGATGGGGAAGAAGTAGAGGGCGTTGTAGGCGGCGAGCCCGCAGAGGGCGACCACGGCGACGCGGGCGGCGGTCTCGGTGCGTCCGGCTTCGAGCGCGCTCATTCGTCGACCCTCCCGATCTCGATCCAGTCGATGGACGCCGTGGCCGGCACCTTGCCCTCCAGCTTGGCGCAGAGCCGCACCTTCGCGGCGTCGGTCGTGCGGAAATCGAAGCGGTCGACGCGCCAGGTGGTCGGCGTGGCGGTCTGGAGCGGGCGCTCCATCATCGGCTGGTCGAGGAGCTTCTTCACGTTGCCCTCGGCGTCCGCGAGGCGGGCCTCGAGCACGAGACGCGTCCAGCCGGCGGGGCCGTCGGCGCCGAGCTTCCAGCGGGCGCGCACGGTCATGCGCGGGGCGGCGTCGACCAGCGTGGCGCACACGACCGACGCGGCGCGGTCGGGGCGCACGCGGAGGACGAGGCTGGTGAAGGCGTCGACGGGCTCCATCGTGGCGGAGGGATCGTCGGGGGTGCCGATGCCGTCGGCCCAGCCGGCGGGGAGGGCCTCGCCGTCGAGGGCCCAGAGGGAGAGGCGCGTGGCGCCGCGGGGCGGGTCGACGGGAGGCGCGGCGTCCTGGGGCTCGGTGAGCGCCGGGAGCGGCGGGAGCGTGGGCGGCGGGTTCTCCAGCGGCGGGAGCGTCGGCACGAACGGGGCGGCCCAGGTGCCGCAGATCGCGGGGAGCTGGCTGGTCTGCGCGCAGGTGGCGGCGGCGCGGGCGGCGGCGGCCTCCTCGTCGCGCGCGAGCATCGCGAGGGCGCGGGCGCGGGTGTTGTGGACGCCCCCGATGACGCGCCCCGGGAAGTGCCACGCCTTGGCCGCCGCGAGGGCCTCGTCGGCGGCGAGCAGCATCCCGGCGCCGTCCTGGGCGCGGAGCCGCACGTCGGTGAGGGTGATCCACGCGGCGGGGTGGGCGCGGACGGCCTCGGCGGCGGGGCGCACCCACTCCTCGGCCTCGGCGACCCGGTTCGCGGCGAGCGCCCGCGTCCCCATTTCGATGCGGAAGGGCGCGTAGCCGGCCTCGGCGCCGGCCTGGACCCACGCGGCCATGGCCTCGCAGCCGGGGCCGTCGGGGGCGTAGACGACCACGCGGAACGCCTGCCGGAAGGTGCAGGCCTCGGTGTACCGGGCGGTGATCGACGAGTCGAGCCACTCGGTGCGGGGCGAGGCGATCCAGGCGTTGGCGTCGACCGGGAGGGTCGTGCGGATCTCCAGGTCGGGCGCGTAGCGCCGGTACTGCGTGAGCATGTACGTCGGCCGGAAGTAGAACCCGGCGTTCTTGGGGACCGAGGCGTCGAAGACGTCGGCCTCGAGCTGGTAGTCGAAGCCCACGCCGGTCTCCTGCGGGCTCACGCGGCGCGTGAGGAGGTCCCACAAGGGTTCGGCGGCGAAGATCGCGAGCAGGCCGACCGCTACGCGAGGGAAGCGCTGGGTGGCGAGGCCCACGAGCATCGCCGCGGCGGGGAGGAAGTCGAGGTAGTTGCGCGGGTTCTGCGCGGGGAGCGACCGGGAGAGCACCCAGGGGAGCACGAGGCCGCCGAGGGCCCACACGCCGAGGACGACGGCGGGCGGGTCGCGGCGGCGGAGGAGCACGACGAGGCCGGCGATCTGGGCGACGACGAGGGCGACCGAGAGCGGGGGCACGCGGGTGTCGAAGTTCCAGAGCGCGTAGGCGAGCACGGTGAGGGTGCGCTCGGCGGGGGCGTCCTTGTTGGTGAGCTGGAACTGGAGCGGCCCGGTGGCCCACGGGAGGAAGCTGACGCCGGCGATGCCGAAGGCGAGGACGAGCCAGCCGACGCGGCCGAAGCGGGCCTTCCAGGGGAGGTCGACCCGGGCAAGGCAGCCGAGCGCGGCGCCGGCCCCGCCCGCGGCGATGGCGGCGAGGCCCGCGTAGTGGGTCCAGACCGCGCCGGCCGCGGCGAGGCCGAGCACGAGCGCGCCGCGACGCGGACGGTCCCCGCACACGAGCTCCAGGCCGCCGGCGAGGAGCGCGGCGCCCCAGAGCAGCAACAGCGCGTACATACGGGCGTTGTTGGCGTGGAGGAGCGCGACCGGCGAGAGCGCGATCGCGAACCCGACGACACTGCCGACGTGGTCCCCGAAGTGGCGCCGCGCGGCGCTGCCGGCGATCCACACCGCCGCGACGAACGCGAGCGCGGAGGGGAGCCGGACGAGCTCGTCGCGGTCCCCGAACACGCGGAGGGGCGCGACGAGCAGGTAGTAGAGGGGCGGGTGGCGATCGCCCGCGGCGCCGTCGACGATGTCGCCGAAGCCCTTCTGGATGAGCGCCCAGGTGAAGGCCTCGTCCTGCCAGAGGGGCCAGTGGCCGATCCCGACGAGGGCCAGGACGAGGGCGACGAGGACCGGGGCGTAGCGTGGGCGCACGAAGAGCGGGCGTATCTCGATCGGATATGCTCGGCGCCATGTCCAGTCCTGAGAGGTCCCAGCGCGTCGCCTTCGGGATCGTGGCCACGGCGTGCATCGCCGCCTCCGTGTGGCACGCCCACACGATCGCCTACGCGCCCGACGGCCTGCCGACGTGGGACCCCGCCGGCTACCTCCTCGAGGCCGTGAAGATCCACGCGAGCCTCGTCTCCGGCGATGCGTGGGGCGTGCTCAAGGGGCTGACCAAGCCCGACCTGCATCCCCCGCTCCACTCCGCCCTGCTCGCGTTCTGGCTCGCGATCGCGGGCAACACGATGGCCGCCGCGCGGCTCTACCCGGTGCTCTGCTTCGTCGCGTCCCTGGGGCTCGTCGTGTGGATGGGGCACCGCGCGCTGCCCCGCCGCGGCCTGGAGGTCGGGCTCGTCGCCGCGCTGCTCACCGCGCTCGGCCGCGGGAACCTCGAGCTGCTCTCCAGCCCGATGACCGAGTCCACGGGCCTCCTCACCCAGCTCCTCGCCCTGGGCCTCGCCGTGCACTGGGCGGATCGTCGGGACGCGCGCGTGCAGCTCGGCATCGGCGCGGCCGTGCTCGCCGCGACGCTCGTGCGCTTCAACATGGCGCCGATGCTGCTCGCGCCGCTCTACGTCCACCACGCGTGGCGCTTCCGGCGGGACCGCGAGGCCCTCCTCGATCCGCGCGTGCTCCTGTGGGCGGTCCCCACGCTCGTCGGCTTCGGGCTCTGGCAGCTCACGCGCCCCGACCTCTACGACTACGTGGTGAAGTTCTTCGAGAACCGCTCGTCCGGCCTCGACTTCTGGAGCGCGGAGAGCCTGCTCTTCGTCCCGCTCTCCACCCACCGCGGCTACCTGCCGTACGTCGGCGTGGCGCTCTTCGTCCCCTTCCTCGTCGGGCTCGTGCCCCGCGTCGGCGCGGCGGCCACCGCGGCGGATCCGGCCGCCGGCGCTCCCACCGCCAGCGCCCCCAGCGGCGCCGGCCTCGGCCGCCTCCAGGCCTACGTGCTCATCGGCTTTGCCGCGCTCACCTGGCACGACTTCAAGATCGCCCGCAACCTCGCGACGGTCCTGCCGGTCTTCTACCTGTGCGCCGTCGCGCCGCTCGCCGCCCTCCGCTTCGCGAAGGCCCCCCTCGTCGCGTTCGCCGGCCTGCTCGCCCTGGGCGGCGGCTACGGCGTGTGGCAGCACAAGGTCACCCTCGACGGCCTCGCCGCGCGCACCGACTTCCAGCCCGATCCCATCGCGTTCGAAGCGCTCCAGTTCATCGAGAAGCACGCCCGCGAGCGCGAGCAGGCGTGGGTCACCGGCTGGGTGTTCCGCCTCTCCCCGAACCTCATCGACTACTGGCTGCGGGTCAACGGCGTGCCCGCCAAGCTCCGGCTCGACCAGCAGCTCTTCGGCGTCCAGTCCCGCACCGGCGTCGAGGCCCCGTGGACCGAGGAGTACGCCACGTGGACCGCGGAGACCGTCCTCGCCCCCGAGCACCGCGACCGCACGACCTACATCACGATCGAGACCGTGCCCGGCACGAAGTACTTCGACCAGTGGAAGGCGTTCGGCAACCACTACGCCCGCGCGTTCGCGGAGCAGAAGCTCGTCCCCGAGGTCGATCGCGTCGAGTTCGTGGACGCCGGGCTCACCATCCGCGTCTACCGCGCCAACGGCACGCCCTCCGCGGCCTCGCTCGCCGCGCGCGACGCCGGCCCCACCCCCGAGGACGAGGTCGGCGTGCGGCTGCCCGCGGACGCGACGCCGCTCTTCCGCGAGACCTTCCACGCGAAGGCCCGCAAGTGGATGGCCTACCCAGCCACCGCGACCGGGGCGGTGGAGCTCGTGCGCGAGGGGAGCGCGCTGGAGATCCGGGTGAAGGAGGCCCAGAAGTCGCTCCAGGTGTGCAACTCGGTCGAGGCCACCCCCGCCGCGACGTTCACCGCCATCGTGAACGCCTCGACCACCGGCATGTCGGGGAAGGCGTTCCTGCACTTCCGCGGCATGGGGGCCGACGACACGCTCCAGAAGCTGCCGGACGGCGCCTTCGACATCACCCACGCCGGGCCGCTGGTGGCGGGCGCGAACGTGCTCCAGAAGCCCGTCGCGCTCGGCCCCACGAGCCCCAAGCTGCGCGTCTGCATCATGCTCGACGGGCTCGCCGGCACCGTGCGGATGGAGGACATCGCGCTCTACCCGGAGGGCACCGTCCTCGCGCTCCAGGACGCTCCGGGGACCTCCGGCGCGGCCGCCGGCGGCACCCCCGCGAACACCCCTGCCCCCGCCGGCTGGCGCCTCTACCCGCCGGACGCCGCGGGGGCCGTGCTCCGCACCGTCGGGAGCACGCTGGAGGTCGAGGTCACCGAGGCGCGGCCGCAGCTCCAGGCGTGCGGCCCGACGGTCCCGTGGACCCCCCCGATGAACGGCGCCGTGCGCGCCCACGCCAACGTCGCTTCGGGCAAGGCCTTCGTGCACCTGCGCGCGCTCGACGCGGACGCCGTGCTCCTCCAGGACCCCGAGGGCCGCGGCCGCATCGAGCACTTCGGGCCGCTCACCGGCCCCGCGGCGGCGGTCGCCGAGACCCGCCCGCTCCCCTTCCCCGAGGGCACCGCGCTCGTGCGGCCCTGCGTGGTGCTCGACGGGGTGGTGGGGAAGGTCTCGGTGGACGGGATCGCGATCACGCCGGGGTCGTAGGCCGAAGCGCCGCCCCGACCCTACTTCTCCGTGTACCCGAGCGCCTCGAGCTGCTTGACCGTCTCCGCGTGCTCCGCGTCGGAGAGCGCCAGCCCCTCGCCCGTGTTGTCGCCCGACGGGATGTGCAGGCGCCACGCGGCCGAGTCGGCGAGGAGCGGCACGATGCCGGGGTTGGCCTGGTCCTTGACCTGGGCGAGCTCGCCGGGGTCGGCGCCCAGGTCGTAGGCGTACATGAACTTGTCCTTCGCGCGATCCTCGACCGTCTTCCAGCTCCCGCGCTTGAACGACGCGAGGCTGTCCCGCTCGGTGCCGACGATGGGCTGGTCGCCGGTGAGCAGGGACTGGCCCTGCCACGCGTCGGGGACGTGCAGCCCGGCGAGCTCCACGAGGGTCGGGGCGGCGTCGATGAGCCGGCCAACGCGCGTTGCCTCACGACGCGCGGGGAGGCCCGGCGCGCGGATGAAGAGGGGGACTTCGACCACCTCCTCCCACACGTACATGTTGTGCCCGATGTGGCCGTGCTCGCCGAGCATCTCGCCGTGGTCGGACCAGAAGGCGACGATGGTGTCGCCCCCGGCGCCCGAGGCGTCGAGCGCCTTCAGGATCTCGCCCACGTCGTTGTCGCCGTCGCGCACGCACGCGAGGTAGGCGTCCATGAGCTCCTGCTGGCGGGCCGCCTTCTGATCGGGCGGCGCGGCGGCGTAGTGGTCGTAGTTGAGGCCCTTCTTGGGCTCGTACGCGACCGACACGCCGATGGCGGCCTGGCTCTCGGGGGTGGGCAGGAGCGCGACGTGGGGCGCCATGAGGTGCACGTAGAGGAAGTTCGGCTTCCCGTCGTCCTTCCAGGTGCCGATGTCGCTGACCGCCGCGCGCACCGTGGCGGGCTCCGGCGCGAGCTTCCACGTGTCGAAGCCGCGGCCGAAGCCGAGCTCGTCCTTCAGGTGCATGTTCGCGTAGCGGCCGGTCGTCGCGTACCCGGCGGACCCGAACACCTCGGCGATGGTCGGGATCTTCGCGTCGAGCTTCTTGTAGGTGTCGAGCTTGCCCATGGAGTAGTCCCAGCCGTGCGTACGCGCCCAGGACGACGTCATGTACGAGACGAACGACGGGAGGGTCCACGTGTACTGGGTCCACGCGGACTCCCAGACCACGCTCTGGGCCGCGAGGGCGTCGATGTTGGGCGAGGTGGGGCGCTTCTGGCCGTAGGTGCCGAGGGCGTCGGCCCGGAGGGTGTCCATCACGACGATGAGCACGTTCGGGGGGGCGCCGTTGGTCGCCTTGGCGGGGCCGCCAGGGGGCGTCGGGCCGGGCGTGGCGGACGCGCCGGTCGTGGCCGCGGGGGCGCCCTCGCCGGGGGTGGCGGCGGGGGTTGCGGTGGGCGCCGCATCGCCGCCGCACGCGGGCGTGGCGAGGAGCGCGAGGGAGCCGAGGAGGCCAAGGCCGAGGTGGAGGCGGTGTTGCACGCCCCGATGGTAGGCGAGCCCGCCCCTACCCGCAAGCCGCGCGGATCCTCCGGGGCGGTCCGCGTCGCGCGCATCCGCACGGGACCCGCCCGGGGTTCATGGGGCTGTCCCTGCTGCTGGGGGCGCACCTCGTGATCGCGGGCGGGCTGCCGCTCGGGGTCGCCCTCAAGCGGACCGTGGAAGCGCGGGCCGGAGCGGAAGAGGCCTGGGCGCCGCGGCCGGCACCGCGCAGCTGGCACCGCCGCGCTGCCCGCCATCAGGAACAGCGGCCAGCCGCGCACCTCCGGAACAGCGCGAAGCCCCCCAGCCCGTGAGCCCGCGGAGCTTCCGCCCGCCTATGGTTGACTTCGCGCTTGATGAAATGCACCATCTGGCGTCATCGGAGTCACGATGTTGCTCATGGCGATCCTCTGGCTCATAGTTCCAGATGTACATGCTGCCTGCTCGACGGCGAACAACGAGGATGGCAGGGACGCTTACGACGATGACTGCGACGGCTACGCAGCCGTCCGCAGGGACTATGTCCATCCAATGGACAGCTCGATCACCACGGACTTCGCGATCGTGAACGGCGGGACGATTTCGGACAGCGTCGCGCTCGTCCCCACCGCCACCCAGACGGCCACGATGAAATCCAACGGGACGATCTCGTAAGAGAGCGGGCGGCTCCATATCGTGCTCGATGTGGTCCAACTGACGGCGAGCGGCGGTTGCACACTCTACGTCAAGTGGGGCGCGGGGTTTGCCAGCCACAGCCTCTTCGTAGGGGTGAACGACGAGGACTTCGCGGTGCCCGCCGGGGACACCATCCAGAACCTCAACGTCTCCTGCACCGGCCCGACCGGGAACGCTGTGATCGACTGGATCGCCGTCCAGAACGGCCCCTACGACTTCGCGCCGGCTGAGGATCTGTTGGTCGACTTCGACACCATGGCGTTCCCGGGCGGCGGGCGCATGAGCGTCGTTCGCAAGACTGCAGCATGGGAGTCGCAGGGCTACCTCCTGGCGGGAAGCGACGTCGGCGGGTTTGCCTGGAGCGTCGACGGCGAAGACTGGGTCACCGCGAACGGAGACAAGGGCGAGTTCAACATGGGTGGACAGCTCGCCGTGTGGGATCTGGCGTCGGTCGACGGTTCGGAGGTGTACGCGCTCACCGGTTCGCCCGACACGGACCTCGGCGCCGGCCTCTGGGTCACGTGGAACCTCGGCGGCGACTGGACGCTCATCGACGACGGCGTGGGCGCGAACAAGCACGTGGACGATTGCTCGAGCGACTACAAGTCGATCGCCTCCGGCCAGATCCTGCTCCAGGACGAGACCTCCGGCGGGGAGTTCCTGTACGTGGCGAGCCAGGCGCCGTCGAGCCGCGGCCTCTGGGTGCTGGATCCGGACGGGGACCTGTGCCAGCCCTACGATGACAATACGCTCCCGGTCGACCTCCCCACCAACGCGGGCCCCTCCTACGACGCTCTGCCGTCGGCGCTCGCGTTCCACCGCGCCTACGAGGCGCCCGACTCGTTGCTGGTCGGCTACCGCGCGCTCTCCGCCAATCTCGTGTCCGGCACGGACCGGTCCGCGTTGTACACCTGCCCGATGCTCGCTCCTACGTGGCGGTGCGCGGCGTCCGCGGCGCTCGCCTGTGACGTCGTGGACGACCTCGACGGGCAGCCCGACGAGGTCCTCGACGTGCGGGACATCGAGACGCATAGCGAGCCGATGGGACGCTACTACGTGGTCGACGGCGGCCAGCGCTGGTCCGGGACGAACCAGGTGTGCACCCACGTGGACAGCACGGTGATGGTCCTCGACCTCACGTCCTACGGGGCCTGGCTCTGGGACAGCGACGGGACCAACACCGAACCCACGTGGAACGTGGACGGCACTGGTGCCACGCACCCCTATTACGGCTCGGACGCCTGCTATCAGACCGGACCCACGACCACGACCGGGGATCTCGTCCCTCCTTTCGGGTACGCGACCTCCGAGAGCCACGAACTCTCGGGTGCGGTGTCGGTGCACAACGGGCAGTGGCTGGTGGCGTTCTACTCAGGCACGGCGGGCACGCGCTCCTACGGGTGCGTCCGGACGTTCCGCGCCGAAACGGCGAACCACCCCAGCCTCGCCCCGCTCGACTGGGAGCCGGTGCAGGATTACGACTATGGCAATGCCCTTGTCGAGCTCAACGCCGCCGAGCGCCGCCTCTTCGTCGATCCGAAGGGCTCCTGGTTGGGGGACCAGGCGCTCGAGGAGGTGTGGGCGAGCTCATTCTACCACGACGCGATCGAGGTGGGAGGCGACATCCTTGTTGCCGGGCAGAACCTGTGGTGGCTCCCGGCCGACGGGGGCGCCACGAGCACGGGCTTCGACAGCGACCGGACGACGGAGGACCTGGACCGGATCCCCTGGGAGCTGGCGTGGGGCGGCATCGAGTCCTTCCAGGACACGACGGTGAACGGGGTCGTGACCTGCGCCGGCTGCGCGGGCACGGGCCAGATCGACCGGGCGCTGGTCGCGGTTGGTGACCTGGGCGGCGCGACTGTATTTGGTGACAGCCTGCCGAACCGCACGGCCGCCGACCGAGACTGTCACTTCAGCAGCCTCGGCCTCGGGGGCCTGGCGGTGGACCTGTGGGAGGATCCGCTCGGCGAGCTGGCTCCCCAGGTATGGCAGCCGCTTTCCCGCCAGGGCGACGAGTTTGACCTGGACGGGGTCCGGGCGCTGATCTACTCGGAGGACGGCGGACAGGAGTGGGTGTGGGACACCTATTCGATCGCCTGGCGTGGCAATTTCATGTCGAGCGCCTTCACGAGTGAGTACCTGCTCCCCTGCCCGGACAAAGACTACTCCAACGCCTGGGACGGGGCAGAGTCGGGCGGCGACTTTCCTGATCACTTCAGGGTTGATGATGTTGGGCAACCGATCGACGTCGTGGCGGTCTCGGATCGCCTCGCCCTGCTGGTGACCGCACGGTCATGCTCGGACAAGAACTGCGTCACGCAGACGGGCGAGGCCGGCCTCTGGCTGGTCGAGTACCACCCCGACACCGACGCGAACCCGGGGATGGAGTACCGGAAGATCGAGAACTTCGACAGCTACGCCACCGGATCGTGCCAGGAGGCCGACTTCTTCGACTGGCACATCGACGGCGAAGTACGGGTCCACCCCGACTCCGACCCCTCGGACACCGGCGACATGCGCGTCTTCCTGTCCTCCCGAGGGCTGCGGAATCGGAGCGTGGGGGATTGCGGCGTGCGCGAGGTGAGGTGGACGTTGGGGCAGGAGTACCTCGCCGAGTGGTGGGAGGTCGAGCACGACACCTACGACGCCGTGTCGGCGCCTGACGGCTGCCAGATGGATCCGACGGTCACCCTCGGGATTACGATCTCCCAGGACGGCGAGGAGCTCCTGGTCTGGGGCGGCGAGATGGACGGGAGCTATGCCAACGACGGCGAGGCGAACGGGCGGACGGACGGCGGGGGGGTGTGCGAGATCGACCTCACCTCCGCCACGTCGCCGCCCTACGCCGTGCGCCAAGCGGTGGATGCGAGCGACCTGGCGTTCGCCATCCGGGACGTGTTCCCCCATCCCCACATCGCCGACCTCTACTTCGCGGGAGGTGTCACGAAGAGCGCCTGCACCGCCTGCTCGACGCCGGGCCTCTACGCCATCGAGCGGAGGTACCGCCCGATGACCGCGGACTGGGAGTGGGCCGCGGACATGGTCTCCGAAGACGATCTCGAACATCCGCAGATCAACAACATCGCCTGGGGATCCGCGGGCGAAGGGGACCGAACGATGACCGACATCTACCTCGCGACCTCGGGTGGCGGCTTGTGGGACGGGCTCTTCACGTGGTGATCCTCCTGTTCCTGGTGGCCTGCGAACACGCGGACCAGGCGCGGGACAGTGCCGACACGGACACCGACACCGACACCGACACCGACACGGACACCGACACGGACACCGACACGGACACCGACACCGACACCGACACCGACACGACGCCCGACCACGACGGGGACGGGCACGACGCCATGGATGCGGGCGGAGACGACTGCGACGACGCCGATCCGCGCGCCTTCCCCGGGGCCGAGGAGTGGTGCGACACGGTGGATCAGGACTGCGACGGCGCGCCGCTCGCGCCCGGGGTCTGCGGCAAGGTGCAGGACGGCTCGGCCACCCACCGCGCGGTCGGGACAGCCCGCCCCCGGGAGATCCTCGAGGAGGGGCTCTCCGTCGTTCACGCGCTCGTGCCGGACCTGAGCGGAGACGGGCGGGCCGATTTGATGCTCGGGTGTTGGGCCTGCTACGACGGGGAGGGTGGCTTCTACCTGCTCGCGAGCGGAGATCGCGAACAGCTTGCCGAGCTCCCGGGGGACGCCGACGCGGGGTGGGCGGGTGAGGGCGGGTTGTACTACACCGGGGACGATCCCCAGGACGCCGGGGACGTCGATGGGGACGGGGTGAACGACGCCCTGCTCCCGGTCCACGGGGGAGTCTGGGGCATGTACGTCGACTACGGGCCCTTCGCGCTCGACGGCTCCGTGGTCCCGATCAGCGATGTCGACCACCTGTTCACCTCGGCGTACTCGGGCCCGGAATACGGGCGCCCGGCGCTCGGGAGGCTCAACCTCGACGGGGACGGGCGCGCCGACGTGGCCGCGGGGATGTACTACTCGGAGGGCGAGGGAGACGCGATCCTCCACGTCTGGCACGGCGGCGGGGGCGAGTGGGACTACGTGGAGCTCCAGGGACACTACGGGGTCGAGGATCTGCAGAACATCGGCGACATCGACCGCGACGGGCTCGACGATCTGCTGGCGATGACCACCACCGAGGCAGGCTGGCTAAGCGGGGGCGTCGTGCGCGGGCTGCACGGAGCGTTGCTCACGGATGCCTTCGAGGGGGCGTTCCGGCGGGAGCCGATGCGAGATGAAGAGGACGCCAGCGGGGGGTGGGCGGCGGTAGGGGACTGGGATGGAGACGGGTACGTGGAGATCGTGGGGGGTAGCCCCAACTCGGAGACCGTCTGGGACACCCAGGGCGAGGCCTTCTTCTTCTCGGGAGACCTCGTCGGCTCCTGGACGGTGGACGACGCGATTGGATCGTACGTCGGCCCGGTCGACTATGCGGAGTATGGGGATGTCCCCGAGGCCCGCGACATCGACGGCGACGGCACGGCCGATCTCTTCGCGCGCGGGAGTGGCCGCTGGTACGTCACCCCGGGCTCGCTCGGCATCCCCGCGCTCCGCACCGACGTGGGCGGCGTCTCCTTGATGTTCGAGAACCTGAGCTGGGCCAGCGCCGGCCCGGACTTCACCGGGGATGGCATCGACGACTGGGCCGGCTTCTACTCGACCGAACCCACGGTGGGCGTCTACGCGGGATGGGAGATCCCATGGGGGGATCCGGAGTATTGGTAGACCGTCGAGCCTCCCTCCCACGCCCGCTGTGGGGTGCGCTGACCGATTGCCCCGCGAGGAGCGGCCTGGCAGCGTGCTCGGAGCAGCGTAGCTTCTAAAACGCGAAGTAGATGAAGTCCGCCGCCGACATCCGCACGAACGTGAACATCGCGAGCGCGAAGACGGCCCACGCGGTCGTCTGCGCGGGGAGCCACCACTGGGTGCGCGCGAGCGCGGGCACGACGCGGCGCTCGAGGATGTGCGCGAGGACGAGCGGGGCGGCGCACGCGAGGGTCACCGCGAGGACCACGACGGTGGCGACCTGCTGATCGGCGGGGAACGCGAAGGGGTCCTGCGCGAGCACGATCGCGATGCGATGGAGCTCCAGCGCCCGGAACAGGAACCACCCGAAGAGGGTGAAGCCGAACATGATCGCGATGGCGATGGCGCCCGCGCCGGGCATGGCCTGGAGCGACTTCGGGATCCGCGGCGTCACGAGCCGGTATCCGACCTGTAGGAGCCCGTGGTAGAGGCCCCAGAGCGCGAAGTTCCAGCTCGCCCCGTGCCAGATGCCGGAGATGACCATCGCCGCGATCGTGTTCGCCTGCACCCGGGCGTAGCTCCCGCGCGAGCCGCCGAGCGGGATGTAGACGTAGTCCCGGATCCAGCTGCTGAAGCTGATGTGCCAGCGCCGCCAGAACTCGCTGGGGTTCTTCGCCATGTACGGGGCGTCGAAGTTGAGCATGAGCTCGAAGCCGAGCATGCGCGCGGTGCCACGGGCGATGTTCGAGTAGCCCGCGAAGTCCGCGAGGATCTGGACGGCGAACGCAAGCGTGCCGGCGGCGAGCAGCGGCGTCGAGGGGCTCGGCAGCGCGTAGATCTTGTCGACGTAGGGCGAGAGCGTGTCCGCCACGACGATCTTGGTGGCGGCGCCCCACATCGCGAGGGCGAACCCCGATCGGACCATGGCCCAGGAGAAGACGCGGGGGGTCTCCGCCTGCATGAGCAGGTTGCTCGCCCGCTGGACGGGCCCGGCGACGAGGTGGCAGAAGAGGCTGACCGCGAGGAGGTAGTCGAGGAGGTTCTTCCTCGGCTCCAGCTCGTTGCGGTACACGTCGATGGAGTAGGCCATCGACTGGAAGGTGTAGAAGCTGATGCCCGCAGGCAGGAAGATGCCGAGCGGTGCGAGCGAGTTGTCGACGCCGAGGGCGCCCAGCGCGGCGGCCACGTTCTCGACGAAGAAGTCGAAGTACTTGAAGTACCCGAGCAACGCCAGGTTCGAGAGCAGCGTGACGGTGAGGACGGCCTTCTTGTGCGCCGGGTAGCGCCGCATCCCCAGGCCGCCCGCGTAGTCGATGATCGCGGAGACGTAGAGGAGGCCGAGGAACCACGGGTGGACCCACCCGTAGAAGACGGCGCTGGCGACCGTCAGCAGCACGTTCTGCCAGAGCCTCTGCCAGGAGCGGCGGGGGAACGCCCAGTAGAGCGTGAAGACGATGCCGAAGAACCAGAGGAACTCGGCCTGGACGAAGTTCATCGCTCCCCTCCGGCCGGCACGGTCGTCCCGTCGATCCGAGCGGGCGCGGCCGGGAACGGGAGCACGCCGGGCTCGGACAACGCGAGGCTCGTGACGAGCGTGTAGGGCGCGTCGGGCGGGATGGAGAGCTCGATGGTGACGGGCTCGGGGCCGCGTGGGAGGGGGCGGTCGAGGGCCCACGCGGGCGGGGCCGACGCGAGGTCCGCGAGGGAGAAGCGCGTGTCGAGGTAGACGGTGTCGGCCACGCGGATGCGGAGGGTGCCCTCGACGAGGGGCGCCGGCGGCGCGGCGGAGGCCCCCATCGGGGCGTCACTCGGGGCGTCACTCGGCGCGTCACTCGGGGCGTTCGTGGCGGGAAGATCCGCGAAGACCGCCGCGCCGCCGATCTCCACCCGCGTCGCGTCCGCGAGGAGCGGCGCGAGCAGCGCGGGCTTCACGGTGAACGTCACGGTGTCCCCCGGGTAGAGCCAGCGCAGGCCGCGGCACTTGCGGGACTCGTCGAGGATCGCGCTGTAGGCGCGGCCGTTCCCGCCGGGGACCGTGTTGTCGCTGCTCCCGACGGTGAGCGCGCTGCCGACGTGCGCGAAGCGGCCGGGGCCCTTTGGGACGTCCTCGACGCGGACGACCGGGCTCGGGAGCGCCTTGCCGTCCTCCAGCACGCGAACGGGCGAGCAGCCGGCGACGCTCGCGAGCTTCCAGAGGGCGCGGGTGTCCGGCACGCCGAGCGCGGCGATATCGAAGGTGGCGGTGCCGTTCTCGCCCGGCGTCGGGGCGCCGAGGGGGCCGAGCGGCGCCGGGGGGGCGGCGTAGGTGGCATCCGCGCTCACGACGCCCAGGCTGGAGCCGCCGGGGGCGCCGACGACGAAGCGGGGGTCGGCGCCGGTGCCGTGCGCCACGCGCCGGAGGAGGACCCAGCCGCCGTCGGCGGGGGCGGTCACGGTCATGCGCCACGGGCCGGCGGGCGCGGGGGCCGCGATGGCGGCGGTGCGGTGGAGGCCCGCCCCCGTCAACGGGGCCTCGGGGCCGTCTCCGAGGCGCACGGTGGGGGTGCCGCCGCTGCCCCCACCGCCGCCGCCGAACACCACCGCATCCACGACGACGCCGTAGTCACCCGGGCCCGCACCGGGGATGGGCGCGTAGCCCTCCTCGAAGTCGAGCGAGAGCGACGTGCCCGGGTACACCCACCACGCCTCGTGCCCCTGCGCGGTGCGCATCGGGGCGTCCTCGGACAGGGCGAACGTGTAGGTGTGCGACGCGACGGCGTCGGCGTCGGCGCCGGTGGGCGAGAACTTGACGCCGCGCTCCTGGTGGAGGAACGCGCCCTTGCAGGCGTCGTCGAACTCCTCGCGGGTGGCGTGCGCCTTCAAGGCGACGCCGTCCTCCAGCAGCACGAGCGGCGACACCATGCCAAGGCCCGCGGCCTGGAGCCCGAAGTCGTTGAGGAGCCGCAGGTCCGGGATCGCGGCCTCCCAGCCGCACGCGCGCGGGCCGCGCTTCGGCACCACCGCGGGGAGCTCGGGCGGCGTGCCGGTGCGGGTGACCTTCGGGGGGGCCGCCACCACCGGCAGCTTCGCGGGGACGAGCGGGCCCGGGCCGCCCACGCCCATCGCCCGGAGCCGGGTGACGAGCGCGGCGGTGAGGGCGTCGCGGCCCACGCGGTTGAGGTGCGCGGCGTCGCCGAAGGCGGCGTCTCCGAGGTGGAGCTCGCGGAGGTCGAGGTAGCCGGCGCCGGCGTCGTTGATGGCCTGCACGGCGTCGCGGAGGAGCGCGGGGTCGACCTGGTAGCCGACCTCCGCGGAGAGGCGCACCGGCGCGTGGAGGAACACGATCGTGGCGTCGTGCTCCTTCGCCAGCGCCAGGAAGTCGGGCAGGAGCGTGTCCTCCAGCCGCGCGGACGCCTTCGTGCTCGCCCGGGCCTCCTCTACGATGGGGATGGCGCGGTGCGCGTTGGTGAGGTCGAGCCCCGCCTGCATGCCGAAGAGGGCCTCCAACGCGGGGGCGGACAGCGCCGCGCCGGACGCCACGACCCCGTCGTCACTCGGGGGCGCCAGGACCGCGCCCACGGCGGCGTCCCGCAGGACCCCCATCATCGCGGTGTGCAGCTCCGTCCGGCGGCGCCGCACGCGGTCGAGCCACGCGCCGCCCGCGCCTTCGCCGAGGGACTTGCGGCGGAGCACGTCCTCGTCGTTCCCCATCTGCGCGAGGAGCACGGCGCGCTCGGCCTCCCCGGAGGGGCGGGCGGCGAGCGTCCAGTCGAACGTGGAGTAGACGAGGATGAGCTTCGGCTGCTTGCCGGTGCCGTAGACGCGGTTCTTCAGGATCGCGTACCAGACCGGCGCGGTCGTGCCGGAAAGGTTCAGCGGCTCGAGCTCGTCGGGCCCGGGCGCGAAGGCCTTGGCGAGCGCGGCGTGGTCGAGGTCCGTGCCGACCTTCGAGGCGCCGAGCACGACCACGTCGGGGTCATCGGCGAGGCTCCGCTCCATCCCCGCGGCGACGGGCGAGAGGGCGGCCGGGGGATCCGGGCGGGACCACCACGCGATCGGCGCGGCGATCGTCGCGAGGGGGAGGAGGATCGCGAGCGCGATCGCAGCGGGGCCAGACCGGACGGACGGGGCCCAGGGAGGCGACGGGAGCGCAGGTTCGGCCGACACGGGGCCCCCTGTAGCAAGGCGCGCGCCCGCAGGCCCCCCGACCGCCCTCCGGCGACGGGAGTCGCGTGCCGCTAGCCGGCATCGCGACCTCAGGCGGGGTTCGTCCCCTCGATGCGGGGATCGGAGAAGATCGCCGCGAGCAGGCCGAGCACCCCGGCGACCAGCGACGTGGGCGCGCAGTAGATCGTGGCGAACGGCAGCAGCGAGGCCCCGGTGGCAATCCAAAGGAGCTTGCGGTTGCGATGCCCCGTCACGATCGACACGCCCGCCGCGATGTGGAGCGGCCCGGCGATCGCCGTCACGACGAGCCACAAGCCGTAGAAGAGCAGGACGACCGGGCCGATCAGCGCCTCCTCGTTCCGGAGCTCCCCCAGGAGCGCGGCCACGCTCATCACCCCGCCCGTCAACGTGCCGAGCACGGACAACGCGAGGAACAGGAGCTCCAGCACGCCCGCGATGAGGAACGCCACGCCCGCCGGCACCCAGAACTTCATCCCCGCCCTCGCCCCACCGGAGTAACTGCCTCGCGATGATCAAGTACCTCGGCAGCAAGCGGCTCCTCGTGCCCGCGATCCTCGGCGTCGTCGCGGCGCTCCAGCCCGGCGGCACCGTCATCGACCTGTTCTCCGGCACCTCCCGCGTCGGCCACGCCCTCAAGCGCGCCGGCTAC
This sequence comes from Pseudomonadota bacterium, assembly GCA_030684355.1. GTDB lineage: Bacteria > Myxococcota_A > UBA796 > UBA796 > SXON01 > CAJBVW01. Next base: position 31,887 of record JAUXTN010000179.1, on the reverse strand, counting down.
CGCGTCCTCGCCAACGACCACAACGCCTACGCGCACGCGCTCGCCACCTGCTACGTCGCCGCCGACGCCGAGCGCTACGCCGCCCCCGCCGCGGCGCTGATCGCCGAATTCGACGCCCTCCCCGGCGCCCCCGGCTACTTCACCGAGACCTTCTGCGAGCGGAGCCGGTTCTTCCAGCCGAAGAACGGCGCCCGGGTCGACGCCATCCGGGACGCCATCGCGCGGAAGGGCCTCGATCCGGTCCTCGAAGCGGTCCTGCTCGTCGCGCTCATGGAGGCCGCCGACCGCGTCGACTCCACCACCGGCGTGCAGATGGCCTACCTGAAGGCCTGGGCGCCCCGCGCCCACAACGACCTCGCCCTGCGCCTCCCCGACCTCCTCCCCCGCGCGCCCTCCGGCGCCGGCGAGGCCTCGTGTCGCGACGCCATCGACGCCGTCGAGCACATGAGCGGCGACATCTGCTACGTCGACCCCCCCTACAACCAGCACAAGTACCTCGGGAATTACCACGTGTGGGAGACCCTCACGTTGTGGGACCGCCCCGAGGTCTACGGCACCGCGTGCAAGCGCGTCGACGTGAAGACGCGCGGCAGCGCCTTCAACTCGAAGCCGGGGGCGGCGGCCGCACTCGAGCGGGTGATCCGCGGCGCGCAGGCCCGGCACCTCGTGGTCTCGTTCAACGACGAGGGCTTCCTCGCCCGCCGCGACATCGAGGCCATGCTCGCGCACCGGGGCGAGATCGCGGTCCTCACCAACGACTACAAGCGGTACGTCGGCGCGCAGATCGGCATCCACAACCCGCGCGGCGAGCGGGTCGGCGCGGTGAGCCACGTCCGGAACACCGAGCTGCTCTACGTCGTGAGCCCGGACCCCGCCGCGATCGCGCGGGTGCGGGCCCTCGCGGCGGAGCCCGCGCCTAGAACCGCCACTTCCGGTACAAGCCGACCGAGCTGATGCCCGACGTGCCCGTGGTGAAGTCGAACTGCCACGCCTTGTCGAGCCGCACCTCGAGGGTCACCTCCGCGACGTTCTCCTCGGTGGGGTCGGCCACGTTCCAGTTGTAGGTGCCGAGGAGGAACATGTTGTCGGTCCCGGGCACGCGCCGGCCCGCCCGGATGCTGCCCGTCACGTCGACCTCGAGCACGTCGAGCGCGCGGCTGCTGGCCGTCACCTGGCTCTTCACGAGCGTGTTCCCGATGGTCGAGAGCGCGGCGGTGAGCAGGTCGCCGTTGGCGGACGCATCCCCCGTGTCCGCCTCGTTCAGCGGGCGGCCGAGGAGGAGGACCGCGAGCACGTCGTCGGGCGCGAGGTCGCTGTTCTCGGAGGAGAACGCGAGGCGCAGGTCCGACGGCGTGCCGGTGATGTTCGTGGTGATCGCGCCGTAGTCGGCGTTGTTGTGGACCGCGACGAGGTCGAGCACCGGATCGGTGTACTCGCGGCCGGTGAACGAGATGGCCTCGCCGGTGAGCTCGAAGGGCACGCTGAAGACGCGGGCGACGCCGCGCAGGGGCAGGAGCTGGCCGACCAGGGAGAGGTTCCCGTTCGCGATGCGCACGGCGAGATCCCCGTCGAGCTGGGCGTTGACGTTGATGGACGAGAGGCTCTGGAAGCCCCCGCCGACCACGCTCTCCAGCGGGAGGGTGGCGTCGATGAAGGCGTTGCGATCGAGTGCTACGTCGACGTCGAGGTCGAGCCACTCGGGCATCGGCGGCCCCTCCTCCACCGCGAGGGCCCCCTCCATCGGCCCCTCCGCGGCCGCCGTGTCGCCCCGGATCACGACGATGTCGGGATCGAGGGCGAGGTCGCTCCGCCCGCTGAAGAACCGCTCGGACACGAAGAGCTGCCCCTCGACCACCGCGAGGTTGCCGGTGATCCGGATCTTCTCGTCCCGGTCCTCGACGTGGAGCTTGCCGTCGGTCCGGAGGACCTGGTCGGGCTTGTCCACGATCCACGCGTTGTCGAACACGAGGTCGCCGCCGAAGGACGCGCGCTTCTCCTCGCGCCGCGCGGTCATGCCGCCGGTCACCCGCCCGTCCATCGCCCGGGCGTCCTTCCCGGCGCGGCCGATGCGCGAGGTCCGCACGTTGAGATCCTTGATCTCCACGTCCGTCGGGCCGAGGCGGCCGGAGAACGACACCTCGTGGTAGCGCACGCCGGTGAGGGCGAGCACGAAGTCGGCGTCGGTGAGGCCGAAGGTGAGGTCGGGCTGCGGATCGGAGAGGGAGCCGGTGATGGTGCCGGTCGCGTCGAGGGTGCCGCTGGTGGCGGTGAGCGTCGGCCACGCCGCGCCGACGGCGGCGAGGGGCACGTCCGCGGCCGTCACCACGAGGGCGAGCCCGGAGCGCTTCAGCTCGACGGCGAGGTCGGTGTCGAGCGTCGGGTCGAAGGGCACGAACCCGGAGAGGGTGGCGGCGCTGGCCTCGCCGAACCCGAGGCTGGCGTCGACCTGGTAGCCGCCCTCCGCGGGGACCACCGCGACGAGTGCGGGGGAGAGCGGGAGGTCTCCGAGGTGCCCGCCGGAGAGGAACAGCGCGCCCTCCACGCGCGGGGCACGGGCCTGGCCGCTCACGTGGAGGCCGCCGGACAGGTCGCCGAGGAGGCTGGCGGGCAGGTCGACGAACGTGGCGAGCGTCTGGATGGGGAGCCGGAGGGGCACGACGTCGAGCTCGATGGCGCCGGCCCACGCGGCGGGGGACGCGAGATCGACCGCCGGCCCCTCGCCGAGCAGGCTCCGGACGACGTCCGAGACGTGCAGGGCCACCGTGCCGTCGATCTGCGCGCGCCGCTCGAGCCGCTCGCGCGCGACGGCGCGGAGCTGGAAGAGGCCGTCGACGGTGGCGCCGTCGAGGTCGACACGCACCCAGTCTCCCTCCTGGCCGACGGGCGCCGAGAGCGCCACGACGAGCCCCACGACGGGATCGAGCACGGGGCCCACGAGCGAGAGCTCGCCGGAGGCGCGGAAGACCGGGAGGCTCACGCCGGGGAGCATGGCGGTCCAGGCTTCGTTGCCGGCGGGCGGGAGCACGACATGGAGCTCGAGGTCGCCCGCGGTGAGGAGGCCCGGGGCGTCGATTGCGAGGGAGAACGGGAGGTCGCCCTCGAGCCGCGCGAGGGTCTGCCCGCCGGCACGCACGAGGCCCTCGAGGCTGAGGCGACGGTCCCCGCCGACCCCCTGCACGTCGAGGTCCATGCCCTGCACCGCCCCCGGCACGGTGAGGCCGACGGCGGACACGTCCACGTAGAGCGCGGGGCGTGACGAGTGGCCCTCCAACGAGGCGCGGGCGTCTACCCGGCCGGCGTAGCCCGCGAAGCGGTCGGGCCACACCGAGGCGAGCCAGTCCAGGCGGGCGTCGCGAACGTCGAGCTTCAGGTCGATGAGGCCGCCGCGCACGCCGCCGCCGTCCACCGCGAGCACGGAGTTGTCCGAAACGAGCCGCAGGTGCACGTCCTGGACCCCGCCCGGGACGAGGCGCAGCGTCTGCACGCCCTCGCCCGCCCACACCAGCTCCGCGTTCGGGGCGAGCTCGAGCCGCCGCGCGCGCATGGCCATCGCCTTCACGTCCAGCTCGCCGTCCACGCCGAGCAGCGTGCGCTCGCCATCCCAGAGGTCGAGCACGACGGCGACCGTGTCGCCCTCGAACCGCACGTGGCCGACACCGCGGTCCGACTTCAGGTCCGCGACCACGAGCGGGCCGGTCGACACGTCGGCCTCGCCGTCGAGGCGGCCGGCGGCGCTGCGCGTGAGGGCGCCCTTCACCGCGAGGCGCTCCGCGCGCACCTCGGGGCCCGTCAGGCCGACGATCACGGCGTCGGCGTCGATGGCGAGGGCGCCGTCCGTCCCGATCGCGACGGTGCCGTCGAGGCGCCCGGTCGCGGCGGCGTAGTCGGGGGCGGCCGCGGGGGAGACGGCGTGCAGATCGAGCCCCGCGACCACGTTCACGCCCCGCTCCGGGCTCCACGTCGCGGTGACGGGGCCGTCGAGCGCCTGGGCGTCCACGAGGTCGGCCCAGCCCACGCGGGTGCCGCGCACGTTGCCCTGTGCGGAGAACGCGGTCCGCTCGCCCCAGCCGAAGGCCCCGCTCCCGGTGAAGGCGACGCGGCCGCGCCCGCCGGCGGCGCCGAAGCGGTCGAGCTGCGCGAGGTCGAGCCACACCGTCCGGAGGCGGGCATCCCCGGACTCGCCGAGGAGCCGCACGGTGGCGGCGGCATCGACGTGCATCCCCGGGCCGTCGAGGACGAGCTCGGGCACGTCCACCACCCCGTTGACGAGGTGGGCGGTGCCGCGCGCCGAGAGCGAGTCGAAGGTGTCGAGCGCGGGCGCGGTCAACGCGAAGACGGCGTTGGCGTCGAGGTCGGCGGGCCAACCGAACCCGGCGCCGTCCACCGTGACGACCCCGCCCAGGACCATCGGGTCGGGGACCGCGGGCACGAAGGTGTGGACGGCGACGGTGTCGAGCGTGAGGCTCCCGCCCCACGTCGCGCGGGGCTCGCGGAGGTCGAGGTTCGCGTTGGCGTGGACCACGCCGCCGGGGGTCTTGATCTCGAGCAGCGCGGTCGGCGCCTTCAGGAGCCCGGCGATGCCGCCGGTGGCGTCGAAGATGCCGGTCACGGGGAGGGTGATGGGGGCGGGGGTCGTGGGGGTGGGGACGGTGAGGGGGGCCGGGGCGACGACGACGGGGACGACCGCGGGGACAACCGCGGGGACGGTGGGGGGGGCCGGCGCGGTCCCGAGGAGCGGCGCGAGCGAGTCGGTGTCCACGTGCAACGTCGCGATCTGGAGTCCGACCGTGGCCTCCCCGTCGAGCCGCCCGATGCCGCCCTTGACCCCGACCCGGTTTGGACCGAGCCCCACGTCCGCCGCGTCGAACCACAACGTGGTGGGATCCCAGCGCATGTCGGTCGCGACGGACAGCGCCCCCATCGCCGGCACGGTGCGGGGCGAGTCGAGCTTCAGGCCGTCGACGAGCACGGCGGGACCGCGCAGCGCCACGGAGGTGGTGAGCGTGGCGGCGTCGAAGCCGTACTCCACGGCGGGCTCCCCGGCGGGGGCGTCGGCGGCGGGGAGGCGACGGTAGCGCACGCGCGCCCCGGCGATCGCGACGTCTGGGAACACGAGGTCGAGCCCCACGCCCGTCCACGGCTTCCCGGAGGGCGGGCTCCCGTCGTCCCAGAGCCCGGCGATGTCGACGCCGGTGGGTGTCTCCGTGAGGGTGAGGTCCAGGCCCTCCGCGCGCACCGTCGGCACGACGAGGACGCGCCCCGGCAGCCCGCCCAGCCGGTACGTCGCGGTGAGCGTGTCGATGTGGCCCACCACCCCGCCGGCGGCGTCGGTGAGCGTGATGTCGTGGAGGACGACGTTCGAGTAGAGGTCCGTCTCGAGGGTGCCGACGGTGAGGCCCCCGTTGACCGGGCGGATGAGCCCCACGATCCGGTCCCGGAGCCACGCGCGCCCGCCGTCCGTGCGCGCCGAGATCCCCGCCCCGATGACGACGACGGCCACGAGCGCGAGGAGCCCCCCGAGGAACACGAAGAAGGCCGAGAGCAGCCGCCAGCGACGACGCGGCTTCTTCGGCAGGGGCTCGGGGGCGGGGGCGGCCAACTAGAAGGCCTCGGCGAGGGAGGAGGGAGCGACGACGCACGGCGCGTCCGCGAAGCGCGGATCGGCGATCATGTCGTCCCGAACGTTCCCCTGCGCCATCGGATCTCGGCCAAGGGGCCATCTAAGCCGTCCCCTTCGAAGTCGCCGGTAGGGATGCCTGGGGCGGGGGCTCCGCCCCCGCAACGCCCCGGATGCACGCCAGCCACGAGCCCGACGCGGCCGGTCACCACCGCGACGCGTCCGCCCACGGTACGTCGAAGCCCGGCACGATCCAGACGTTGGTGTACGGCGGGTCGTTCCGGGCCTCGGTGAGCAGCAGGTCGTCGAAGCCGTCGCCGTTGAAGTCGCCCGCGCCTTCGGCGCGTGCTTGGAGGTCGTAGGTCAGGTGCTCCAGCGGGAGGTCGGCGGCGATGGAGAGGGGGGTGCCGCCGCGGATCACGTGGACACGGTTGTCGGTGTCCTCGACGAGGGCCACGTCGGGCCGGCCGTCGCCGTCGATGTCGGGGGTGGCGTAGGGGTACAGATAGTGCATCTCCGTGCCGAGCACCCAGGAACCATGCACATCGTCCGCGGAAAATTCGCCGTGGACGGCGATGTCCGCGGACATCACCCACACCGCCTCGTCGCCTTCGTCACCCCGGGTCGTGGACGACGCCCAGTCGTCCACGCCGTCGCCCGTCCAGTCGCCCGTCACCCCGCGCGGATACCGCCAACCCGACTCCGGGTGCGCCATCCAACCCACCGCGTAGTCGCTGGGCCGGCCGCCGCATGCCGACCGGAGGTCAACGCCGCTAATCACCCAGAGCCCGTCCGCGTCCATCCAGGCGCTCTCGGTCACTCCGTCACCGTCACCGTCACCGATGGGTCGACCACCTCCGGGTGTTTCCGCGTAGATCGGGCACCGCTCGTAGGTGTCCGCGCCCAGGTACACCTCGAAGCCCACGTCCGAAGGCGGCTCCACGTCGCTCCCGTCGGTCATCACCAGGTCCATCCGCCCGTCGCCGTCGAGATCGGTCCGCGAGTTTCGGATGTCCGAAAATCCCCCGTAGAAGTAGTCCGGCCACCAGACCCCGTCGGCGGCGAGGGACGACCTGGCCCCCTCGTCGTCGATCGGCCCCCAACGAATCTGGATCCCGCCACCGAAGGCGTCGTGAATCACGAGATCGTCCGAGCCATCTCCGTTGATGTCGCCCGCGTTGATGGGCTGCGCCGAGGGTGCCACACCGGTCACCTGATGCCACACGCCCTCCAAGCCATCCCGGTACGGCTCCTCCGGCCACGCGCCGCCTGCGTAGAGCAGCGCGTCGCCGTAGTAGGTACGAGCCCGGAGCGCGTCGTCGATGCCGTCGCCGGTCAGATCGCCGACGAACGAGATGTCCGCGCCCGAAGACCAGACATCCGGATCGTTGTCGGTCCCGTCGATCGCCACCAGGCGCATCGCCGCCGCGCCCACCACGATCGGCGTGCTGCACAAGCTCGACCCCATCGGGTCCCCGTCGCAATCCTGATCCACCGTGTCGCAATACTCCGTCGCGCCCGGGTGCACGTAGGCGTTGGCGTCGTCACAGTCGTACCCACCGTCGGCGATAGCGTCGTGGCCGTCCCCGTCCGCGTCGGGCGTTGGGGGGATGTCGGTATCGGTATCGGTATCGGTATCGGTGTCCGTGTCCGTGTCGGTATCCGTGTCCGTGTCACTCGCGAGGCCCGTGTCGCCCACGGTCGGGCCCTCGCACGCGGCGAGGAGCAGGGTCACCAGGAGGCTGTGCCGTCCCACCATGAGGCCCCGTAACGTCGAACGCCCCTAAAACGCCTCCGCCAACGAAAGGTGCCACGCGATGCGCGGCTCCTCCGCGAACAGCGGGTCGTCCCCGAGGCGCACGCCCACGTCGAGCCGGATCGGGCCCACGGGCGTGCCGTAGCGGATGCCGCCGCCCACGCTCCACTGGATGCCGCCGAAGTTGATGCTGGCCGGCTTGTCCCACACGCGCCCGGCGTCAACGAACGCGACGCCGACGAGCCCCAACGGCAGCCCCTTGCGGATCTCGGCGTTCCCGTAGATCTGGAGCTCGCCGCCGGCCGGGTAGCTGGCCTTGTCGAGCGTCCCGCCGAAGTCGACGAGGTCCTCCGTCCGCACGATGGGCCCCAGGCGGTTGGCCGCCCAGCCGCGCACGGTGTTCGAGCCGCCCAGGTAGAGCCGCTCGGCGTACGGGGCGGACGGCTCGGCGCCGCCGGGCTGCCCGTAGGGGAAGATCACGCCGCCGCCGATGCGCCCCGCGAGCACCACCTCGGGATCCCACTTCGCCTTGCCGAGGCTCAGGATGTTGCGGTAGGCCCGCACCTCGCCGATGGCGCGGAGGAAGCTGAAGTTGCCCTCGTCGAAGGTGCCCGCCTCCGTGAGCGCGCCGCTCAGGTACCAGCCCCGCGTCGTCTTCGTGGGATCGTTGCGCCCGTCGTAGACGGCCTTCTGCTCCAGCATCGAGATCAGGTAGGGATCGGTCAGGTCGAGGCCGAGGGGCGAGTCCTCGATGACGGAGAGGTCGATGAAGTCCGAGTAGTCGTAGTAGCGGATGCGGTAGCCGACGGAGAGGCGGAGCTTCTTGAAGCCGGCGTACACGACGCTCGGGGCGAACGACGTGGCGAAGTAGGTGTAGGCGGGCTCGAGCCCGACCTCGACGCGCCCCTCGTTGAGCTGCGCCCAGTCGCCGCCGAGCAGGTGGGGCAGCTCGACGGTGCCCTTCACGTCGACCACGGGCTTGATGTCCGCGGGGGTCACGTCTTTCAGCGCCGAGAAGCTTGGCACGAGGACGCCGACGCCCGCGCGGGTGTCCTGCTCCATGCGCCAGAGGCGGCCGGCGAGGTTCTCGTCCCGGTAGTTGGCCTGGGCCATCAACGCGATCTTCCCCGTCTCCGCTTCGAACACCGGACCCGCCCGAAGCTCGCGGAACTTGGACTCCTTGACCTGCACCCGGACGGGCACGACGGCCGAGGCGGGATCGGACAGATCGGGCACGATGTCGACCACGCCGAACACGTGCAGGGCGTAGAGCTGGCTCCGGGTCAGCGCGAGCTTCTCGGTGGAGAAGGGCTCGCCCTCGCGCACCTCGACGAGCTTCTCGACCACGTCGCGCGGCACCTTCTCCAGGCCCTCGAACGTGACGGCGCCGAAGCGGCACGCGGGGCCGGCCACCACGTCGATGGTGACGTCCACGGCGTGCTCGTCGGGATGCGCCTCTACCCGCCCGTCGAGCCGCGCGTGGGCGTAGGAGCGGTCGAACAGCGTGGCGCGGAGCGTGGCGAGGGCCCCCTGGTAGGCCTCGAGCGTGAAGATGTCGCCCTTGCGGAAGGGGGCCACCGAGCGGAGGCGCCGTTGGAGCGGCCGGCCGAGCTTCTCGATGCCGGTGAGCGCGATGTCCCCACGGAGGCGGGACGGCTTGCCCTCCTCGACGTGGCCCACCACGCGCACGCGCTGGAGGAGCTTCCCCTCCGGGCTCTTGTGCCGGATCTCCCAGCCGAGGAACCGGGCGTCGAAGTAGCCCTGGTTGGCGTAGTAGACCTCGATCCGGAAGGCGTCGCTGTCGAGGAGGTCGCGGTTGAGCCAGCTCGGCTCGATGAACCCCGGCGCGTAGAACGCCTGCCACCGCGCCGCCGGGTGGGTCATGGCGTTCTTCAGCGCGCGCGGGTTCGGCCGGGTCAGGACCGCCGTGAGGCCGGTATCCCCTCGGCCGCCCTCGAATTCGAAGCCGAAGCCGCCCACGGCGTCGCCCGAGCGGCGCGCCGCGCAGCCGAGGAGGAGGAGCGAGAGGAGCGTCGAACGGAGCACGGCAACCGCCATCTACCCCGTTGCGACGACGGACTCCGGGCGGCTTGGGGTCCGGGGGCTACTCCACCGACGGCTGCTGGTCGTACCACTCGCGCGCGTTGAACAGCTGGACCTTGTTCTCGGCGCCGAGGATCTGCATGCCGAGCGAGAGATTGCCGTACTGGGCGTAGAGCTTCCCGAAGAACAGGAGCTGCTTGCGTCGTAGCTCCAGCGACAGGGCGAACCCCTTGGCGCCGCGGACCTCGAACGAAGGGAGGTGCAACACGTCGTCGCCGAGGCGGATGCGGGCCTCCCCCGAGACGTCGTCGATGGCGAGCAGGCCGCGCGCCCAGCCGGGGAGCGGGTGCTTCTCCGAGAAGATGGTGATGAACGGGACCGAGTCCCGGAACTTCACGGCGAGGTTCGCGTCGAGGAACACGGCGGCGCCCGCGGCCGCGTGCCCCCGCGGCAGCGAGACGGCGGCCCACCAGCTCCTCGAAACGTCCTTCCCCCCGCGCAAGTTGCTCGACGACGTGATGCTCACGTTCCGGAGGTCCAGGCGCGACCCCGAGATGTCGTACCAGCCCTCGCCGACGCGCCCCTCGGGGATGACGGCGTGGAGCGCGACATCACCGAGGAGGGTGAGCTCGTCCAGGCTCGCGCGGATGCGGGTCCCGGTCACGAACAGCTCGCCGTGGCCCACGTTGCCGACGGTAGAGACCTCGAGGCGGCCGCGCACCCGGCCCCGGCCGTCCTGGAGCGCGAGGCCGATGCCGCGGGGCAAGAAGGCGTTGTAGACGCCGACGTCGCGGATCTCGGAGTCGGGGAGCTCGAGGACGACGGTGAGGGCGGTGAACGGGGCGTCCATGGCGACATCCGCCGTGCGGGCGCTCACCCGGAAGCCGGTCCCCTCCACGTGCGGCGTGGCGTCGCCGTCGCGGGTGATGGCGTAGTCGCCGAAGTCGACGGCGAGGCGGGACTCCGGCGCGCCGTCCGCCCCCGCCGCCACCTCGAAGCGCACGCCGCCGTCGCCCACGATCGAGTAGGACAGGAAGCGGGACGCGATGTCGTCCACGCGCGCGGTCAGGAGGCTCCCCTCGAGGAACCGGCCGCGGTCCATCTTCACGTCGACGTGGAGGTCGCCGGCGCCGCCCGAGAGGTCGAACCACGGCGCCTTGCGCAGGTAGAAGTCGAGGAAGTCGAGGTTCTTCACCGTGGCGTCGAGCGCCGCGTGGACGGAGAGGAAGCCGAGCACGCTCCGGCCGACGTTGTCCGCGATCCGCAGCTCGTCGAGCCGGACGTCGACCTTGCCGTGCAGGCCGACGAGCATCGCGTCCTCGCCGAGGAGCACCTGCCCGTCGGCGAACTCGAGCACGGCGTCCTTGGTCGAGACGTGCACGGTGGGCTGGAGGACGAACTCCGCGGCCGTGACGCGGGCGTCCCCCACGTAGTGGTAGTCCTCCAGCCAGATCTCGCGGAGGTCCTCCACGACGACATCTTCGAGCACGACCGTCCAGAACCCCGGGGGCGGTGGGTAGATCGCCTCGGGGGCTGGGACGGGCGGGTTCAGGAGGCCCTCGATCGGCGGGGTGCGCGGCGCGACGGGGGCGACGACGAGGGGGGGCGGGGCGACGACGAGGGGGGGCGGGGGCGCCGGGAGCTTCAGCTCCTCGACGCCGGGGAGCCCGATCGCCGCGACGGGCGGCCCCGCGGGGACCTGCGGCGCGTCGGTCCGGACGCGGAAGCGGAAGCTCACCCCCTGGGCGCGGAGGGTGTGCGCGCGGAAGGTGCGGTCGACGAGGAGCGGCAGGTCGACGGTGGCGGAGGCGCGGTCCGCGTCGATGACGAGCTGATCCCGAGGGCTCTGGGAGCGGATGCGGAGCTGGCGCACCTCGACCTGGCCGGGGATGAGCATCCAGGCGACGTCGTAGGTGATCCGGACGCGTTCGGGCTGCAGGTTCAGCAGCACCGGGAGCCACAAGTTCACGAAGACGTTGAGGCCGAGGAGCACCACGAGCGGGAGGACGAGCGCAAGGCCGACGATGCGTCCGATCAGACCAAGCCTCATGCACGCACCTTACCGGACCGGGGCCGCGCGCGCGCGACCGAACCTCCGGCGCAAATCCGTCGGTCGACCCTGTGCACCGTCCGCCACCGGCTTCGTACCCCTCCCTACCGGGCACATCAGCATCCCTGCTTGCCGGGGGGGAGGACGGCCGTATAGGTGGGGGCCCGGTCGAGCGCCCATGCCCCAGCCACCCGATCTCCACCCTCCGCGGGCGCCGCACGGCGCGGCCCCGGAGCGCGGAAGGTCGGCCGCTGCGGCCCCGCAATCCGCGGCTGCGCCACCGGACGGTGCCCCATGAACGTGCTCCTCCCCCGCTCCTCCGCTCCTTCGCGCCTCGCGCCCGGAGCCGTTCGCCCCTCCGGCATCGCGCTGATCGCACTGCTCGGCCTCCTCGGGTGCTCCGGTGACCCCGCGGTCGTGCCCGCCGCCCAGGCGGCCGTCGCCGCCCCCTCGCTCCGCACCGCCGTCGCCGAGGGCGTCGGCTACCGGCCCACCACGGAGCTCACGGGCTCGCTGGAGCCGATCGCGTCCGTCCAGCTCGGGTTCGACGTGCCCGGCCGGATCGACGCCATCCTCGTCTCCCGCGGCGGGTCCGTGCAGAAGGGCGAGGCCATCGCCCGCCTCGACGCCACCGTGGCCCGCGCGCAGCTCGCCCAGGCCGAGGCCGCTCACAAGGGCGCCGCCGCCCAGCTCGCGGCGGGCGAGGCCGCGTTCGCGCGCGTCACGACGCTGAACGAGGCCGGAGGGGTCTCCAAGCAGCAGTTCACCGACGCCGAGGCCGGCGTGCTCGCCGGGCGCGCGGGGGTGGAGCAGGCGGCGGCCGCCGTGCAGATGGCGCGGACGAACCTCGGCTTCCACACCCTCCGCGCCCCGATCGACGGCATCGTGACGAACGGCCCGGACAACGCCGGCATGCTCGTCGGCGCGGGCACCCCGCTGTTCGTCGTCGAGGACCTCTCCGCCCTCCAGTTCAAGGCCACCGCCCCCGAGTCGGCGTCCTGGATCCGCGCGGACCTCCCCGCGCTCGTCCTCCCCGGCACCCCCGGGGCCATCGGCGGCGCGCCCGCCAAGGTCGTCCGGGTCATCCCCTCGCTCGACCCCGCCACGCGCCGCATCCCGGTGGAGGTGCGCATCGACGCCCCGCCCCCGTCGGTCCGCGCCCATGCGTTCGCCCGCGTGCGGATCGAGGCCGGCGAGGACGTCGCCGCTGTCTCCGTGCCGAAGGGCGCGGTCGTGGCCCGACCGGACTTCTGCGTGCTCGTCACCGACGGCACGACCCCCCGCAAGATCTCGGTCGAGGTGCTCGGCGAGCGCGACGGCAACGCGCTCGTCCGCGGCCTCGGCCTCGACGCGGGGGCCACCGTCATCGTGGATCCGCCGAACGGCCTGGGAGAGTAGATGAACATCTCCGACATCGCGATCCGCCGCCCGGTCTTCACCGCGATGGTCTCGCTGGCGATCCTGGTGATGGGGTTCCTGTCGCTCGATCGCCTCGGGACCGACCTCTACCCGCCGGTCGCCTTCCCGTTCATGACCGTGCAGGTCGTGTACCCGGGCGCGAGCCCCGCCGACATCGAGCGCGACGTGACGCGCCCCATCGAGGACGCCGTCGCCGGCATCTCCGGCATCGAGACCCTCCAGGGCTTCGCGCGCGACAGCTACACGCTGCTGCTGCTGAAGTTCGCGATGGGGACGGACCTGGAGGCCGCCACCAACGCCGTGCGGGACCGCATCGGCGCCGTGGAGGGCAAGCTCCCGGCCGGCGCGGAGAAGCCCGTCATCCAGCAGATCGACATCGGCGCCCTCCCCGTCGTCGTGCTCGCGCTCTCGAGCGACGGGACCGTCAACGAGACCCGCGCGATGGCCGACGAGCGGCTCCGCCCGTTCCTCGAGCAGGTGCCCGGCGTCGGCGCGGTCAACGTGATCGGCGGGCAGGACCGCGAGGTGCAGGTCAACCTCGATCTGGATCGCCTGCGCGCCCTCGATCTCGCCCCCGCCGACATCGCCCGGCGCATCGGCTACGAGAACGTCTCCGTGCCGGTGGGCTCCTTCGCCGCCGGCGCGTTCGACGTGGCGATCCGCTCCGAGGGCCAGCTCACCTCGGTCGACGATCTCCGCAGCGTGGTCGTGTCGATGACGCGCGAGGGCAAGCAGGTCCGCCTCGGCGAGGTCGCCGACGTGATCGACGGCTGGAGCGACGCCAAGCGCTACGTGCGCAACAACGGGCGCTCCGCGGTGGCGCTCGAGATCGTGAAGAAGTCGGGCGCGAACACCGTGACCGTCGCCGATGGTGCGATGGCGGCCCTCGCCGAGGTCATCCCCACCCTCGGCAACGGCGCGGCCTACGAGATCATCGCCGACCAGTCCCGCGACGTGCGCGCCAACGCCCACGAGGTGTGGATCGCCATCTTCTTCGGCGGCGCGATGGCGATCTTCGTCATCTACTTCTTCCTGCTCGACGTGCGCGGCACGCTGATCAGCGCCCTCGCGCTCCCGACGTCCATCGTCGGCACCTTCGCCGCGATGTACGCGCTCGGCTTCTCGCTCAACATGATGACGCTCATCGGCATGAGCCTCGCGATCGGCCTCCTCATCGACGACGCCGTCGTCGTGCGCGAGAGCATCACGCGGCGGCTCGAGGCGGGAGACTCGCCCGCCGAGGCCGCCTCCCGCGGCACCAGCGAGGTCGCGCTGGCGGTGCTCGCCACCACGTTGTCCCTCGTGGCGGTGTTCGTGCCCGTCGCGTTCATGAGCGGCATCGTCGGCCAGTTCTTCAAGCAGTTCGGCCTCACGATCGCCGTGGCGGTGCTCCTCTCGCTCTTCGTCGCCTTCACCCTCGATCCCATGCTCTCGGCGCGGCTCTCCACGCGCGTCGTGCACGGCAAGCGCAAGGGGCTCGCGGGCGTCATCGAGCGCTTCCTCGACACCGTCGACGACCGCTACCGCCGCATGCTCGAGTGGGTGCTCGGCCACCAGTGGACCACGGTCGGCGTGACCCTGCTCCTGCTCGCCGGCACCGTCGGCATCGCCCTCCAGCTCCCGACGGAGTTCATGCCGAAGGAGGACCGCGGCGAGATCTTCGCCGACATCCGCCTGCCCGTCGGGACCGACCTCGAAGTGACCGACGCCGTGTCCCGCGCGGTCGAGGCCGACCTGTTGAAGCTGCCCGGCATCGAGCGGGTCTACAGCATCGTCGGCCACGAGAACCAGCCCAACCGAACGCGCTTCCGCATCCGTGCGATCGACAAGACGAAGCGCACCGACCCCCTCTCGGTCTACGAGAACGCCGTGCGCGCCCGGCTCGACCAGGTGCCGCAGGCCGAGGTGACCCTCTCCGCGCCCGGCATCATCGAGGGCCTCGGCGACTGGCCGCCCATCCTGCTCATCATCCAGGGCGAGGATCTCGCCGGGCTCTTGGCGGAGGGGGAGCGGCTGAAGGCGATGATGCAGGCGGTGCCCGGCACCTCCGACGTGCGGCTCACCATCGAGCCCGGGCAGCCCGAGCTCACCGTGCGGATCGACCGCGCCGTCGCGTCCGACCGCGGCATCCCCGCGGGCCTCGCCGGCTCCATGGCGCGCCTCCTCGTCGAGGGCGAGCTGGTCGGCACCCTCCGCGACGGCGGCGACGAGGCCGACATCCGCGTGCGCGCCGCCGGCCGCTTCACCGACGATCTCGACGCCATCCGCGCCCTCCCCGTGCCGAGCCCCCGCGGGCTCGTGACGCTCGGCGAGATCGCGAACGTCGAGATGGGCGCCGGCGCCTCCGAGATCGCCCGCTACAACCGCATGCGCTCGGTGACCGTCACCTCGCAGGTGGCGAACGGGGCCGCGCTCGGCGCCGTCGTCGAAGGCTTCAACGCCGCGCTGCTGAAGGCTCCGCTCCCCGAGGGCTACTTCCTCACCCTCGACGGGCAGGCGAAGGACATGACGGAGACCGGCGCCGCGATGGGCCTCGCCATCGGCGTGGCCGCGATCTTCGTGTTCATGGTGCTCGCGAGCCAGTTCGAGAGCCTGCTCCACCCGTTCACGCTGCTGCTGTCCGTGCCGCTCGCGATGGTGGGCGCGTTCGTGGGGCTCTTCATCGCCGGGCAGAGCATCTCGATGGGCTCGCAGATCGGCATCATCCTGCTCATGGGGCTGGTGACGAAGAACGCGATCCTGCTCGTGGACGGCGCGCTCCAGTTCATCCGGGATGGCCACACCGCCGAGGACGCCATCCGCCTCGCCGGCCCACGCCGCCTCCGCCCCATCCTCATGACCTCCGCGGCGATGGTCCTCGGCATGATCCCGACCGCGATCAGCACCGGCGTCGGCTCCGAGTTCCGCGCGCCCATGGCGGTCTCCGTCATCGGCGGCGTGCTCTCCTCGACCGTCCTCACCGTGTTCGTCGTGCCCGTGGCCTTCTTGTGGGTCGAGCGCCAGAGCGCACGGCTCGCGGCGCTGTGGGCGCGCTTCAACCCCGACGCCGTCGAGGCCCCCCACGCCGTCGCCGACGCCGATGCTGCCGGGAGCCCCGCCGCCAAGTAGGCCCGCCCGCGCCGCGCCCAGCACCGGCGAGCAGTCGTTACGCCCATACGTTCGTCGCCGTCCGTCTGTTCCGCGCCGGGCACCTTGGCGTGCCGGAGCCCGGGTCCTACCCAGAGACAACGGGCGGTCTTTCCCAGCGGTCGTGCCGACCGGGGCAACGCCACCCGTGGGGGGACGATGAAGGCGACCATGGTGCTGAAGCGGGACCACCAGGCGGTGAGCGGCCTCTTCCGGGACTTCGAGCGCCTCCCGGACGAGGACATCGCGGGGCGGCGGCCGCTGGTGGACCGGATCCGCCAGGAGCTCGACCTCCACCTCCGCATCGAGGAGGAGCTGTTCTACCCCGAGCTCGAGCGCGTCCCCGAGGCCAGCGACCTCATCCGCGAGGCGCGAACGGAGCACCAGCTCGTCAAGGACCTCATCGCCGAGATCGCGCGGCTCGACCCCACCGACCTCGACTACGTCGCGAAGGTCGAGGTGCTCCGCGAGAACTTCACCCACCACGTCGAAGAGGAGGAGAGCGAGATCTTCCCGCTCGCCAAGAAGCACCTCTCCGGCGACCGCCTCGACAAGATCGGGGACCAGCTCGAGAACCGCCGCGACGAGCTCATGCGGCAGGCGCGGAAGGCGGAGCTGGCCTAGGGGGCGAGCGAGCCGAGGCTCCCCACGGCGCCGATCACGCCGCCGTCGGCCCGCGCTTCGTGCTGCGCTGCGGGTCCATCAGGAGCGCCCGCAAGCGCTCGAGCTCGTCGGGGCCGACGCGGGCCTCGAGCTCCCCGAGGTAGGTGGCGAGGTGGACCATGGGGGTGTCGCCGTAGCGACGCGCGCCGACGGTGTGGCCGTACCACGCCACCGCGTAGCCCTCGGCGTGGTCACCGGTGGCCCACGACAACGCCGACAGCGCCAGCACCGCGGAGGCGAAGGCGTCGGGATCGTCCGGGTGCTTGCGCGCCGCGCCGTGGACCTCGAGCGGGATGGCGCCGAGCGTCGCGCGGTCCTGCTCCACCCCGAAGGTGTAGCGGGCCGAGAGCTCCGTGCGCGCGCCGCGGGCGAGCCCCTCCGCCACGATGGGCGCGACGCCGCTCTCGATGGTGAGGCGCAGCGTGCGCACGAGCACCTGCGTGATGCCCGCGCCGTGCCGCGCGCAGAGGGCCTCGAGCTCGTCCAGCGCGTCCGCCACGGGCTGCCGGCGCACAGCGCGGAGCCGCACGAGGAACATCCGGCTCTCGGCCTCGACCTCCGGGTCGGTCGTGGTGGCGATCGCCGTCTCGAACGAGGCCGCCGCGGGGTCGAGCCGGCCCTCCGACCAGGCGATGCGGCCCTCGATGAGCGCGTAGACGTCGGTGTCGGCGGCGAGGAACGGCGAGAGGGTCTTCGCCTCGTCGGGGCGCCCTAGGTCGAGCAGCGCGTGCGCACGGATGGCGTCCGGCGCGAGCGTCCCGGTGACGGCGCCGCCCGCCCCGTCGAGCCGCTCGAGCACGGCCAGGGCCTCCTCGGGCATCACGCGGCGCAGGAGGTCGGCCTCGCGGAGGGCCAGCCGCAGGCGCACGTCCGGCAGGAGCGGGGCGTCGCGCAGCCGCAGAATGGCGGTCAGGGCGTGGTGCACGTCGGCGAGCAGCGCGGGGGCGAAGGCGCGGGCGAGGAGGGTGTCGGTCAGCGTCTCTCCAGTCGGTCGGCGAGCTTATCCAGAACGTCGAGCAGCTTCGCGGCTTGCCGAGCGTCCGTCAGGCCCGTGTCCGGGTGGTCGAGCCAGCAGAGCGCCGGGTAGGTGCCGGGGAAGTCGGGGTTGGGGAGGAGCTCGGGCGGCGCTCCCGACACGCGCGTCAGCCCGAAGCCGTTGTCGCCGGCGATCGCGAGCAGCGGCTCCGCGTCGACGCCCTCCGCCTTCGCGACCCGGTTGCCCGGGAGCCCCGTCCAGACGAACACCTCGCCCGCCGCCCGGCAGCCGACGACGATGCGCAGCACCGACTGGCGCCGCGTGCGCCGCCCCGGCGCGTAGACGTTGCTCCGGAAGTTCTGGGCGACGGTGATGGCGAGGGGGCGCTCGCCCACGGTGCCGACGTACCAGAAGGGCGCGTCGTTCCGGGTGCGTCCCGCGGCCACGAGCCCCATCGAGCGCGCGAGCTCGGCGGGGCCGTTGAGCGCGAGGCGGTAGCGCGGCACCGCGTAGACCGCGATGCCGATGAACACGGCGGCCAGCACGCAGCAGAGCGAGCCGACGATGGCGAGGGCGAGGGCCGTCATCCGCCGCTCGGGAGCACGGGGCGCCACGTCATACGCCCACGGCCCTGGCGACCTCCGCGAGGTCGTTGCCCGCCGCCCAGACCGACTCCACCGCCGCCTGGCCCCTCTGGCCCGCGGCGCCTTCCGCCGTGGCGAGCGCGGCGTCCGCCGTCCGCTGCCGCATCGAGAGCAGCCAGGCCTCGCCGAGGTCGACCTCGCCCGACCCACCGGCGGCGGCGTCGAAGAGCTCGTCCAGGCGTGCGCTCACGATGCCGTGCGCGGTCCGGATGGCGTTGAGCTCGGCGGCCGGCGGCGACGGGTGGTAGGCCTCGTCGACGTCGGGCCCGTGACCGCTGCGCCAGCGGTCGACGTACCCCTGGCCCTCTCCGCGGAGGAAGTCCGCGAACCGGGCGAGCTGGGCGGTCGAGGTCTGGGCCTCGGCCTCCGAGGCCTTGTCCGTGAGCCACGCGACGGCGGCCGGGATGTCGATGGGGATGCCGTCGAACTGGTCGATGAGCTCGGCGAGCGTGCGCGCCATGTCGGCGAACTCGTCCCACGCCGCCTGGAGCATCGTCTCGACCTCGCCGCCCTCCTTGATGGCGTCCTGGATCGCGGCGACCTGGTCGCGCACCCAGGCGGTCTGCTGCTCGACGAAGCCGTCGATCCCGGCGAGCGCGCGCTCCTTCATGCCCCGGGCCATGCCCGTCACGTTGCCGACCAGCCCGTTGATGCGGTCCAGCGCCCACTTGTAGGTGACCTCGGGCACCCAGGTGGGGATGCCGAGCGACTCGGGGGTGGCGCGGAGGCGCTCCACCTGCGCGATGATGCTGTCGGCGAACCCGTCGATGGCGCCGCCCTGGTCCGCGATGGCGTCGATCTGGTCGAGGAACTCGGTGCCCTGGGTCAGGCCCTCGCGCAGCGAGGAGAGGCTGACCCGCTGCTGCTGCATCGACTCCGTGAGCGAGAGCAGCATGTCGTCGATGGGCTGCTTGTTGTCGTGGATCCAGGTGTTGAGGCTGTCCACGGCGGGCTGGATGACGGTCTGGAGGGTGGACGCTCCGCCGCGGAGCAGCGCCGCGACGCCACCGAAGCTCATGTCGTCGCCGAGCTGCACGAGCCCGCGGATTCCCTGGAGCTGGGTGCGGATCCAGGCCGAAGGCGAGAGGGCGGTGTCCAGCGCCTCGAACCAGCCCTGCCCCTGGGGGGCGAGGATGTCGTTGATGAGCTTCTGGTGCCAGAGGGGGGGCTCGCCGTCGAGCCGTCCGTTGGCCTCCTGGAAGTGCTGGACCGAGGCCTGGCGCGCCCCGGAGAGCAGGTCGGAGGCGGCGCCCGTGGCCGCGGGCAGCTGCGAGGGCTCGATGTAGCGGCCCCCGAACACGCCGTTGGGCGAGAGCGCCATCGCGTCGCCGATGCCCATCCGGTACTTCAGGTTCGCCCACCCCTCGGTGAGCCCACCCGCGGTGCCGGCGGCCGCGCCGCCGCGGCTCACCTGCTCGCCAACGGTTTCCAACGGGCTCGAACCGATCCCGAGGCCGCCATGGAGCGTCGTCGTGAGGCCCTTGTTGATGAGGCCCGACATGTCGCGCACGGCCTCGGCCGCGTTCTCGCCGACCTCCCCGGGGATCGTGTTCACCGAGAGGGCCGAGACCGCCGAGCTCGCCAGCGCGATGCCGTCGACGACCATGTTCATCGCGTCGCCCGCGGCGAATTCGCGGTGCTTCGCGGCGGCGCGGAAGTTGCCGTCCGCCTCCTGCCGGCGCGCGGCGAGCACGTTGTGGATGAGGCTGACCACGTCGAGCGCGGCCTTGATGGCGTCACACGGGAGGCCGATGGCGTCCGCGATCTCGCCCACGGTCGCGGCGATGGCGGCCACCGGGGCGCCCACGACGGAGATGGCCGCGGCGTCCTCGATGAGCGTGCACGTGTCCGAGACGTTCCCGGCGATGCCACCGACCATGTCCACGACGGAGCGGGTGATCTGGAAGGCCATGCCCCAGCCGTCCCCGATCTCCCCGTACTCCCGCGCCGTCTTCCAGATGTCACGAATCCCGACCGCCACGTTGGCGAGGATGCCGACCGCCGGCAGCGACTTGGCCGCGCCGATGACCGCGGCGTCGAGCAGGCCGGAGCCCACCGCCATGCCGATGTTCAGCGCCGAGCGCACGCCCTGCGGCGTGTTGGCGGGCATCCAGTGGTCGAGCTCGGTCCCGATCTGCTCGGGTTGGATGCCGAACTCCGCCACCTTGGTGTCGTACTGGGAGCGATCCCAGTGGGTCTCCATGTAGTAGTCGACGAGGTTGTCGGGCGTGCGCGGGCTCCACGAGCCGCCCACACCGGGCGCGGTCGAGCCACCGGCGCTCGCCGACACCGAGCCGCCCGACGAGGACGTGCTCACCGAGGCGCTCCCCCCGCTCGTCGTCGGCCCCGAGGGCCCCACGGCCGTCGTCGGGCCGGTCTCCGCCAAGGTGGCCGCAGCCGTCGAGCCCGCGGCGGGGGCCACCGCCGGGGTCGCGCCCGCGTTGGTCGGCGCGGTCGTCGGGTTGGGCGCGGTCGTCGTCGCCTGATCAGCCGTGGGCGCGCCCACCTGGGTGCCCGGCGTCTCCTCCCCGGGGGTCGCCTGCCCGGGGGTCGCCTGCCCCGGGGTCTCGGTGTCGCCGCCGTGGAGCTCCGACACGACCTCATCCGCGCGCTGGTCGGCGGAGAGCTCGTCCGGGCTGCCCGGGCGCGAGGTGGTGATGTCCTTCTTGGCGACGCCGCTGGTGCCGCGCCCCCGCTGCTGGGTCACGTGCGCGAGCTCGTGGGCGATGAGGTGGTCGCCCTCCTCCGAGCCCGGGTTGAACTGCCCGGCGCCGAAGAACACCTGCGATCCGTAGGTGAACGCCTTCGCGTTGAAGCCCGCGGCCGCCTCGTTGCCCTCCGCGCCGGTGTTGATCGACACGCCGGCGAAGCTCGTCCCGAACGCCTTCTCCATGCGCCCCTGCACGTTGCCGGGCATCGGCGAGCCGCTCTCGAGCAAGGAGGGATCGAGGCGCTTGGGCGCGCCCGAAGGCAGGGCACCCGCGGCCTCGAGGCTGACCTCTCCGCCGACGCCGCCGTCCCCTTCCGACTTCTTCGCGATCTCCGACTTCTTCTTCTCGAGCTCGTCGAGCTCCTTGTCGCCGGCGGTCTTCTGGCCGGTGCGGGCCGCTTCGTGGTCGGAGCCCCAGCCGGCCATCGAGCCGACCGCCGTGGCGTGACGGGCCTTCTCCTCGTCCTGCTTGGCCTTGAGCGTCGAGATCTTCTCGGCGATCTGGCCGTCCGCGCTGACGAGCTCGGCGGCGCCGGCGTCGGTCTCGGTGATCGCGGTGGCGACGCTCGTGTCGAGCGTGGCGAGCTCGGTGTCCGCGGCGACGGTGTCCTGGTTGGCGGTCTCGGTGGTCGTCCGCATCTCGTCGACGGACGCCTTGTCCGTGGTCGACTTGTCCTTGGTCGCGGTGCCGGAGTCGCTGGCGCCCTTCACGCCGTCCCCGATCTTCTGGGCGCCGCCCGAGGCGTTGGTCCCGGCGGAGGTGAGGCGAGACGGGATCATCCCGCACATGTCCACGAACTTCACCACGAAGTTCGCGATCGTGCCGATGACCTTGCCCGTGGTGCCCGAGAGCTTCTCCCCCTGGCCGGACTGCTCGCCGATCTTGGTGTCGGCCTTCGTCTGGTTCTGCTGCTTGGTGGTGAGGTCGGTCTTCTGGGTGCCGACGCTCTCCTTGTTGGCCGCGACGGTGGTCTTCTCTTCGTCGAGCTTCGACTTGGTGGTCTTGGCCTCGCTCTGGAGGTCCTTGTTGAGATCGGCCTGGCTCTTGAGGGCCTCGATCTCCTTGGCGTACGCGTACCAGGTGGTGTCGGCGGAGTCGACGACGGACTCCTGGTCCGCCGGGGCGTCCGTCAGGTTGCCCGTGGCGGAGATGTGCTTGGCGTCGAAGTCCTTCAGGCGGGCTTCGAGCTCGGCCTTCTCCTTGGCGACGAACCCCTTGTTCCGCTCGCCGTAGTTGTCCTGCCCGGCGGCGTCCTTGCCGATGAGGCCGAGCGTCATGCCCGACTTGGCCCGGTCCATGATGCCGACCTGCCCGGGCTTGCCGTCCGCGTCCATGCGCGGGGTGCCATCGGGGTTCACGGCGTTCACCGAGGTGAGGCCGGTCGTCTTCTCCGAGAGCCACTTCCCCGCGCTCGTGCCCGCGAGCCCGCTGGGCGCCGCGGTCTCGGCGGGCTTCTCGAAGTCGCTCGTGGAGCCGTTGATCATCTGCTGGACGGGCCCGACGCCCGCGCCGCCGTAGCCACCCGTGCCGTCGTGGCCGTAGCCGTTGGCGGGCAGATCCTGCGCCGAGGAGGCGTTGCGGCCGAGGTTCTTCGGCTTGAAGCCCTCGGCGGTGTCCTTCACGCCGTCGCTCACGGACTTCTTGGCGTCCTTGCCGGCCTGCTTCAGTTGGTTCGTGATCTGGGAGATCAGGCTCTTCTTCTGCTGATCGCCCGCGCCGTTGGTCGGCGCGTTGTTGCCGCCGGACTTGCCCTCCCAACCGAGGCGCTTGACCACGGGGAGCTCGTCGTAGTCCGCGAGCTTCTTCGACGAGCCGCGGTCGAGCGGGTTCTTGGAGCCCGCCGCCGTCTGCTCGTCGTAGAACTCCTTGTGGCTGTCGCCCTTGCGCTTGCTGGCGTAGCTGGAGTTGGCCTTGTTCCGCGCCGTCTCGGCCTGCTTCTTCGAGAGCTTGCCGGAGTCCTCGGCGGCCTTGATGGCCTCGAGCTTGGACTTGTGCGCGGCCTCGGTGTCCTGGTGGCCCTTCTCGGTGAGGGTCTTGCCGTCGCTCGTCTTCTGCTGGTTGGCACCCAGGCGCCGCTCGAGCTCGAGCTTGCGCTTCTGCACGTCCATGCTGCCGTAGATGTCCGGGCGGGACTTGACGAGGGCGTCGTCGATGCTGCCGTCGGGCTTGCGCGCCGCCGGCGTGTTCATCGCCTTGGTCACGTTGGCGGTGACCTGTCCCTTGGTCTTCCCGAACAGGCCGTCCGCGTTGCCGTGCTGGGAGATGACATCGGTCATCGCCTTGAGCGTCGACGCCTTGGGCTTCGCGCTGGGGGTGTAGATCGCCGCGACGAAGTGATCGTCCTTCTGGGTCTTCTGCCCGGTGCGGTCGGTGTGCTCGAACTTGCCATCCTTCACGCCCTGGACGTAGGACTTCTCCATGCCCAGGCCGTCGCCCATCTTCTCGCCGGTGGTCGAGCCGCGCACGTCCTTGTTCTTGGTGACACCCTGCACGCCGCGGGGGCCGACGGTGCCACGCCCGTGGAGCCCGCTCTCCTGGGTGACACGCACGACCGCGCTGTCCTCGTCGCCCGGCGCGAGCTTCTTGCCCTGCTCGAACTCCGCGAGGCGCCGCTCGGCCAGCTTCATCTGCTTGGCCATCTCGCGATCGGCGGGGTCCGCCGACTTCTCGAGCTTGCGCCGGACCGACTTGCGCTCGGCCTTGCTGGAGCTCTCCCAGAAGTCGGGGTCGGCCGCCTTCTTGCGGATGCCGGCGGGGCTCATGTCACGATCGCCGAAGGCGGAGCCGTTGTCCTTGACGAGGCCCTTGCCCTCGTTGTTCGCCTTGATCGCGGCCTGGTTGGCGGCGATGTTCTTGGCGAGCGTGGGATTCGACGCCTGCACCTTGGCCATGGTCTTGGCCTTCTGGGCGGACTCCTTGCCCTTCAAGTGCTTGTCGTAGCGGTCCTTCGTGTTCTGCGTCGCGAGATCGGGGTCGGTCCGCTGCATGCGGTTCCACTTCTCGCGCCCGGAGATCTTGCTGTCCGTGGCGGTCTTGGTCAGGTCCTTCACCTGGCCGACGGTGCCCGTGGTGCCCTTCGACTTGTCGCCGAAGGTCGTCTTCCGCTGCTTGTTCATGTCCCCGAGGCCGGTGACCTCGGAGCCGATCTTCATCGCGCGGCTCTTCCAGCTCTGCTTCTGGCTGCTCGCCTGGTTCCCACCCGCACCGCCGGCACCGCCGGGCGCCGGCGCGGCGGGATCGGGGCCGCCGGCATCGCCCTTCTTCGCGTTGTTCGCTACCTTCTGCTGAAGCTTGGCACCCTGGCGCTTGGTGAAGTCCTCCGACCACGCCGAGGTCATCGCCTTCAGCTTGGCCGCCCGCTCCGCCTGGGTGGCAGGATCGGCGTCGCTCACCGCGATCTGGACCGCTCTACACACCACGCAGATCATGCGCAGGATGTTGATGCCCAACCCGACGATCGTATTGATCTCGCCGAGCAGCAGGCCCCACTTGGCAGCCAACACCACGAACGGGATGAGCGCGGGGCAGATGAACGACAGGATAAAGCCCGCCGCCGCCACGATCATGCACACCGTCGACGCGAGGCCGATGATGTTGTTGAGGCCCTCGAGGATCGAGATGACCCCCTCGAACTTGTCGATCCAGTCGCTCTTGTCGGAGGTGAGCTTGTCGAAACCCTCGCCGACCTTGCCGCCGATCCCCTTGACGACGGTGTCTTCCCACCACTTCTTGGGGTCGTAGGCGATCTGCGCCATGGCGATGAAGCCGGCGGCGTAGGGGATGTTCTTCGTCGCCTTGTTCAGGACGGTGTCGATGAGCATCGCCTGGGCGCCGTTGACGAAGCCCTCCGCGCCGCCCGACAGCAGGGCGTCCCCGATGAGCCCGGCCTTGTCCCCCGCGCCCACCGTGTTCGTGCTGCCGGTCTGCCCGCCGCCGGCCTTCCAGACGTCGTGCCACGCCTTCTCGTTGGCGTACTGCTGCAACGGGCCGCCCGTGAGCTGCCCGAACGTGCCCATGCCGTTGACGCCGACCCCGCCGCCGCCACCGCCGCCCGTGAGCTCCGTCTGGACCCCGGCGCCGCCGCCGCCGGGGGTCTTGGCCTCGCCCTTGGTCTCCTCGGTGCCCGGCGGAGTCTCGCCCGGCTCGACCACCTCCGGCTCGGCCGGCTTCGGCTTGCTGTTGCCGTCGGCCTGGGCCTTCTTCGCTTCCTTGTCGAGGGCGGCCTCGTCCGGGTTGCCCTCCTTGTCGCAGACGAGCTTGTCGCCCTTCGGGCTCTGCAGGTAGTAGCCGCCGTTCCCGTCCGGGTAGATCGTGACGGTGGTGCCGTCCTCGAGCTTCTTCTGGCGCGGCTTCTCTTCCTTCTCGGGGTCGGGGGGGGTCTTCGGGTCGCGGGCGAGCGCGCCGCCGGCGCTCGTGCCACCGCCGCCGAAGCCCGTGTCCATCGCGGCGCCGCCGCCGAAGGTCTCGAGCCCGTCGAGCGCCCCGCCCTCGATCCCGGCGCCCAGCTCGGGCGCGGGCCCGCGCATGACGTCCCGCGCGGTCGCGACGGCCTCGAGCTCGCGGGCGTCCCCCGGGGAGGAGACGGCCATGCCGTCCACCGTTTCGCCGCCGTCGGACCGGGCATCCCCGCCGCGGTTCTGGAGGACGTGCGTGAGCTCGTGCGCGAGGAGCTCGAGGCCCTGCGGGTCGTCGGGCCGGAACTCGCCGCGGCCGAACCAGATCTCGTTGCCGACGGTGTAGGCGCGCGCCTGCACGGCGTCCGCCGCGGCCTGGGCGGCGCCGTCGGTGTGGACCTTCACGTCGCCGAAGCGCTCGCCGAAGCGGCCCTCCATGTCGGCACGGACGCGATCGGGCAGCGGCCGGGCGCCGGTGCGGGACGCGCGTTCGACCAGCACCGGGGCTCGCCCGCCCGCGCCACCCCGGCCCGCGTCGCGCGCGATCGTGCGCGAGGCCAGGCCGTCGCTCATGCCGGTGCTCGCGGCGTCCATCCCCATGGCGCCCGCGCCCATCGAGTCGACGGCGCCGCCCCAGAGGTCCCCGAAGCCCGCGGCGTCCATGCCGAAGCCGCCCACGGAGCCCGGAAACAAGGAGTCACTCGCGACGGCGGCGCGCGCGCCCCCGCCGGCGGAGAACGGATCGATGCCGTTCGCGGGCACGAGCAGCCGCAGGAGCGCGGAGTTGCCCAGCACGTCGCGCACGTCGGTGCCCACGGTGATGCCGGCCGCGCCGAAGGCCATCGCAGCGTGGAGGACGGCCTCGGGACCGTCCACGACGTCGCCCCGGAGGGCCGCGCCGACCGCCCGGTTGCCGTAGACGCCGTGCGCGGAAGCGACGAGCGCGGCGTGGCCTTCGACCCGCCGCTGCTCGACCTGCCGCTGCTCGAGCTGGCGCTCCTGAAGCTCGTCCCGGACGGGTACGACGACCCGGGTGCTTTCCTTGCCCTTCTTGTCGAGGCGCATCATGTGGACTCGTCCGAGAGGAGGCGAGGATACAGCTTGTTCCGGCGTGGTACAATGCCAAAGAACGGTTCGCAGAGGCGATCAGGGCCGCCGAACGCGCCCTGGACGGGTGAGGCGTGAGCAGCAAAAAAAGCGACATCGACAACGAGCCCGAAGCCGAACCCCTGCTGGACGACGGCGCGGACGAGGAGGAGCTCGACGAGACCCTGGACGAGGACCCGGACGAGGACCTCGACGAGGACGACGACGACGAGGCCGATGAGCCCTGGCTCCTCCGGCTCGTGCGCGAGAGCGAGCTCTCCGAGACCGGCCGCGCCACGCCCACCGGGATCCACCTCACGCTCTACGGGCCCGAGTGCGGGGGGCTCAACGCGTGGGACCTCGGCGAGATCTGGGGCTACAGCCCCCCCGAGCTCGAGGCGATGCGCCTGGAGGGCGACCACCTCGTGGCCATCCTCCAGAGCGCCGACGAGCGCTGCGGGCGCGCCACCGCCGAGACCGTCGCGAACCTGATCGCGGCGCTCCGCCCGGACGCCGTCGGCCACGAGAAGGCCGACGTCCTCGTCCGCGCCTTGACGTGCACCCCCGCCGAGGCCGAGCAGCGCGGGCTCCGCAAGCTCCAGCGGCAGATCGGGACCGTGCTCGGCATCCGGGATGGCGCGTTCGGCGCCGGCCGCCTGCCCCCGCGCGGGGAGCACGGCGCCGACCTCACGTTCTTCCTCGACGAGAAGCTCATCGCCCCCGACGCGAACGGCCTCCTCCCCGGATCCTCCCTCGCCATCGAGGACTACCCGTCGATGCCGACCGTCGTGCGGCTCCCGTGGGACGACGGCGACGAGCCCGCCGACGACGAGGAGGAGGCGTGAACGCCGCGATCGAGGATTGGCGCCAGCGCGCGGAGCAGGCCGCGCTCCTCGGAAACATGGAACAGGAGATCGCCGCCCGCCAGGAGCTCGCGACCCGCTCGATGGCCGCGGGGGATGGTGCCGGCGCCCGCGCCGCGCTCGACCGCACGCTCGTGCTCGCCCGCCAGCTCGGGGACATCGACGAGGAGGGCCGGACGCTCTATGCGCTCGCGCTCCTCCAGCAGCGCATCGCGCCCCAGGGCGGCGCCGCGCGCCGACTCCTCGAAGAGGCCGAGCAGGCCGCGCGCAAGGGGGGCGACCTCCCCTTCCTGGCCCGCGTCCTCGACAAGCGCGCGGGCCTGATGATCGCCGAGGGCAAGCCGCTCCAGGCCGCGAAGCTCCTCAACGACGTCGCCGCGCTCCACGGCACCTGCGGCGACGAGGACGCCCGGCTCGACGTGCTCCGTCGTCTCGCGATGACGCTGCAGATGGCCGGCAAGCCGAGCGAGGCCTTCGACATCCTGCTCGACGCCCTCGCAGAGAGCAAGGCGAGCCCCGCCCAGCTCGTCCGCGCCCGGCTCGAGCTCCACCTCCTCGCGCGCGGCACCGGCATCGAGGGCGAGTCGCTCCAGCAGCTCCTCGACGAGGCCGTTGCGGACGGCGACGTCGGCGCGGCCGGGTACATCCGCCTCCAGATGGCGGCGGACGCCCTCCAGGGTGGGGACCCCGTGGGCGGCGAGGCCCACGCCGACGCCGCGCGTCGTGACGCGCTCGACTGCCTGGACGCCATCCTCTACCTGAACGCGTGCCTGATGATCGCCGAGGCCCGCGAGGCCCGCGGCGACCGCGTCGGGATGCTGACCATCCTGTTCACGTGCAAGGCGTCGCTGCAGGACCTCCTCGGCGAGCAAGGCGCCCGGCCCGTCCTCGCGCTCATCCACTCGCTGGAGCAGCGGTGGGGCCCCGAGGACTTCGGGGCCGCGCTCGAACAGTACCGGGCCCAGTTCCGGTAGTCGGGCGACCGAGCGAAACGGCGCGTTTGCCGATGTCCTACGGTCGCGCGGGTGCCACCGGCCCGAGCAGCCACCCCAGCAGCAACACCGGCACCACCGTCAGGATCGGCAGCATCCCCGTCGTGAGCGCCGGGTAGATCGCGCAGAGGACCGGCGTGACCACGAGCCCCGCGAGCAGCGCCGGCACGACCGCGAGCCGCGGGACGCCCCGGGCGAGGAACACGCTCACCCACGCGCCCGGCACGAGCACGTAGCCGGCGGTGGGGACGGCGCAGGCGGCGACCGCGGCGAGCGCGATGGTGGCGGCGTGCCAGCCCCACCCGACCGGAGGGTCCTCCCGGCCGCGGAGCCGCGCCTCGAGCAGGCCGCCGAGCCACGCCAGGCCCGCGGCCACGGCCATCCCGAGGGCGGCGGCCGCGACGTACCAGGGCGCCGGCGCGGCCATCTCGATGGTGCCGCGTTCCCAGGAGTCCAGGCCGAGGGCGAGGATCAGGCGGTAGAGGCCGAAGCCGCCCATCCCGGCCACGAACGGCGCCACGAGCCACGCGCCGAGGCCGACCGACGCGGCCCACCCGCGCGGGCGCGGCAGCGCGAGGAGCGCCGCCAGGCCGAAGGTCTGCACGAGCGCGGGCGGCACCACGACCGTGCCGCCGGGCACCTGGAAGTACACCCGCGCCGCGTCGACGGCGTCGGAGGACACACCCCGCCCAAGCCACCCGCGTGCGAGCCCCGTGACACAGTCCCCGACCTGCTGGACGCTGCGCGGATCGAGGTGCTCGGGGGTGTCCTCCGGCGAGTGGTAGCGCGCCGCCCCGCCGATGAGCGCGAAGTCGTAGCCCCACCACCCCGCGCGGCGGAACACGGTGAAGTCCGTGTCGTTCGGGAGCTGGTCGTAGACCGCGCGGGCCAGCGACGTGGCCTGCGCCGTGCACCCCGAGGCCTGCCAGACATCGAGCAGCGCCGCGGAGGGCCCTGCCAACTGGAACATGTAGGCCGGGCCCTCGGTGCCACGGGCCTCGACGTTGAGCACCACGCGTGGCTCTTGAAGGGCGCCCCGCCCCGCCACGCCCGCCGCGTGCGACTCGGCGCCGAGGAGGCCCTCCTCCTCGCCGTCGGTGAGGAGCACGTGGAGGTCGCGCGGCACGCCATCGACCGCCAGCGCGCGGGCGGCCTCCATCGCGACGCCGAGGCCGAGCCCGTCGTCCGCGGCGCCGGGGGAGACCGCCACCGTGTCCGAGTGCGCCACGAGCCAGACGCCACCGTCCGGCGGTGCCTCCGGCGCCGACGCCACGAGGTTGGTCAGCCCGCGGGTCTCCTCCCGTGCCACGACAAATCCCAGGCGCTCCAGCTCGGCCTCGGCGGCGTCCACCACCGCGGCGTGCGCGGGGCTCCCGGACGGGCGCGGCGTGACCGCCCACGCGCGGATGTGCACGAGCGCGCGCTCCGCGGCGAACGCGGCGGGAGGGGCCGACGCCGGCTTCGCCGCGGGCAGGCGCGGCCACGCCACGACCAGGGCGACGCCCGCCGCCACCACGAGCGGTGCGCGGGGCGACACGCGTGCCAAGAACGCGCTCACCCGCCCGCCGGTGTCACTCCGCCTCGCAGATGTAGGTCGAGGTGTTGCCACAGTCCCAATCGTTCCAGTGGGTGTACCAGACGAGCTGCGCGCAGTCCTCGCCGTCCGAGTCGTTGGGCTCGCCGCTGTTCCACTGGGTGTAGGTCGACGCGGAGCCGTCCTCCCACACCCAGCGGCCCTCGGTGCTGCGGTCGTTGTAGCCGATCCACCAGTAGTCGTCCGACGCGCTCGAATAGCTCCCGGTGGCCGTTGAGACGAGCCACGCGTCCTCCGCGCTCGTGTCGACCGTGACGAGGTGGTAGCCCGACGCCGAGCACGCCGCCTGGGCGTTGACCCACGTCGTGCCGACGGTGCAGAATTGGTAGGCGTGGTCGTTGTACCAGCTCACGTCGCACGGGCACACGGCGCCGTCGTCGATGTCGCCCGAGCAGTCCTCGTCGAACCCGTCGCACACCTCGCTCTCGCTGGGGCTGACACTGGGGTCGGCGTCGTCGCAGTCGTCGGCGTCCGCGACGTAGCCGGAGGGCGCCGCGCACTCCACCACGTACGCGTCGGGGTCGCCCCACCCGTCGCCGTCGGCATCGGCGTACCAGGTGGACGTGGCCACGCCGTCATCGACCACGCCGTCACAGTCGTCGTCGGCGCCGTCACACACCTCGATGCCCGAGGGTGACGCCGTGGCGTCGCGGTCGTCGCAGTCACTCGAGCTCGCCACGTAGCCGGCCGGGGCCGAGCAGCTCACCGCCGTGGCATCGGGCGCGCCCCACCCGTCGGCGTCGGCGTCCACGTACCAGGTGGCGGCGTCGGCGGCGTCCGACTCGTCGACACGCCCGTCACAGTCGTCGTCGTAGGTGTTGCAGTACTCGGTGGCGGCGGGGTTGGTGGCCGCGCGGACGTCGTCACAATCCGTGTCGTCCGCCACCATGCCGGCCGGCGCGTCGCACGCGGGGGTGCCGCTCCCCGGATCGCCGAACCCGTCGGCGTCCGCGTCGGTGTACCAGGTCAGGACGTCGACGGCGTCGGGCTCGTCCACCGTGCCGTCGCAGTCGTCGTCGCCCCCGTTGCACACCTCGGCGGCGCCCGGGCTCACCTCGGCGGTCGCGTCGTCGCAGTCGTCGCCGGTGGCGGCGTAGCCCGCGGGGATCTCGCACGCGTCCTCGACGATCGTGGGGTCGCCGAAGCCGTCGCCGTCGACGTCCGCGTACCACGCAGCCGTGACCCCCTCGTCCACGACGCCGTCGCAGTTGTTGTCGAGGCCGTCGCAGACCTCGGGGTTGCCAGGGAACGACGCGGCGGTGCCATCGTCGCAATCGGTGTCGTCCGCCACGGTCCCCGCCGGCTGCACGCACCCGGCGAGGCCGGTCGCGGGATCGCCGTAGCCGTCCAGGTCCACGTCGGCGTACCAGGTCGTCGTGACCCCGTTGTCCACGACACCGTCGCAGTCGTTGTCGATCTCGTCGCAGACCTCGACGTTGCCGGGGAACGCGTCCCGATTCGCGTCGTCGCAGTCGGTGCCGTTCTGCACCTGCCCCGAGCCGGCTTCGCAGGCCTCGCTCGCCACCGCGGGGTCCCCGAAGCCGTCCCCGTCGGTGTCCGCGTACCAGGTGCCGAGCACGTTCTCGTCGACCTGGTCGTCGCAGTTGTCGTCGGCGCCGTTGCAGAGCTCGGTCGCGCCGGGGCTCACGTCGGCGTCGGCGTCGTCGCAGTCGCCCTCCGTCTCGCTGAACCCGTCGCCGTCCATGTCGGTCGGGGGGACCTCCCCGGTGTCGTCGACCTTGGCGGCGGGGTTCGGGGGATCGACGCGGCAGCCGGCCAGCAGGAAGAGCGCCAGGGGGAGGAGGAGGGATCGCATTGGTAGATCCTTACTTCAGCCACGCGGGAAGGCCCGCGAGGCGTGGGTCAAGACCCCCTTTCAAACCGTGCGTGCGGTTTTCCCGCACACGGCTTACCGGTGGTCTGTCAAAGCCCAGCATCGGGCTGGCGTTTGGA
>JAUXTN010000165.1 GCA_030684355.1 Pseudomonadota bacterium | reverse complement strand
CGGCGGCGCGGGCGGCGAGGCCCTCGACATCGCGGACGAGGCGGCGGCCGAGCGCGGTGGCGAACGCGAGGCCCACGGCCGCGCCCACGGCGACGATCTCGAGCACCGCGAACAGATCGTCGGCGAGGAAGAGCGCGTGACGACGCGCGATGGCGTCGGCGCGGGCGGTGCGGCCGGAAGGGAGGGTGGCCGTGGCGGTGCACACCCGCACCCGGCGGTCGAGGGCCACGACGCACCCGTCGGGCACCTCCCCGACGGCATCGGGGGCCGCGCGATCCCAGTCCGCGAAGCTGGGGAACGTCGCTTCGCCGAAGATGCGCGCGCCGACCGCGCGACGGGTGTCGCCGTCCTCGTCCCCCACCCCGACAACCCCGTCCGCCCCCGCGAAGATCCGCACCCGGACCCCCTGCTCCGCCGCCACGGCCTCGGGATCCGCCCCGCCCGCCAGCGCCGCGCCCGCCTCCCGCACCCGCGCGTCCAGCACCTGCGCGTAGAGGCCCTCCACGCCGAGCCCCGCGAGGGCGACGAACGCCGGTGCGAACGCGACGGAGAGCGCGAGGCCGAGGACCCGCCCCCGGAGCGTCATCCGCGCCATCGGTACCCGGCGCCCACGATGGTCTCGATGCGGTCGAACGTGGTGTCGGCGGCCTCGAACGCCCGTCGCAACCGCCGCACGTACGTGTCGACCAGCCGCTCGGCCACCACGGAGTCGTCGCCGCGCGCCTCGTCGAGCAGCCACGCGCGGGAGCGCACCACGTCGGGGCGCCGGGTCATGGCGTCCATCAGGCGGAATTCGGTCAGCGTGGTCGCGAGGAGGGCCCCGCGCCACCGCACGGTGAGCCGCTCGACGTCGATCTCGAGGTCGCCGACGCGGCGGGTCGAGGGGGGCGCGGTGCGGCGCCGCAGCAGCGCGTGGACCCGCGCGAGGAGCACGCGCGTCGAGAAGGGCTTGGTGACGTAGTCGTCGGCGCCGAGCTCCAGGCCGAGCGCCTCGTCGATCTCGGAGTCGCGGGCGGTCAGCAGCACGAGCGGCAGGTCGGGATGGGTCTCGCGCACGCGGCGGCAGAGGGTGAACCCGTCCAGGCCGGGCAGGTTCACGTCGCTCACCACCACGTCGGCGTCGCCCACGCGCGCGAGCCCGGCGCGCCCGTCCGCCGCGAGGATCACGGTGTGGCCGGCCTCCTCGCAGGCCAGGGCCACGAGGTCGAGGAGGGCGGCGTCGTCGTCGATGAGGAGGATCGTCGCCAGGGTGCGCTCGCGGAGGTGGGCGGAGTGTAGCGCCCCCGGGAAGGCGGGGGCCTCGAGCAGCGCCGCGCGGCGGTGCCCGGCGCCCCGATCGGCGCCGCCGCCGCGCCAGGCCACCCACCCCCTCGTCCGCCGAGTGGAGTCGCCGGCAACGTCGCGGCCGCCCCCGTTCCCCGCCCCGCTCCCGCTCCGTTGACCCCCACCCCCCCGGGAAGTACGCTGCCGCCGATGTCCTCCTCCGGGTCCAGCGCGGCGTTCCCCGTCACCCGGTGGACCCTCATCCAGGAGGCCCGCGGCGACGCCTCCGCCCGCCGCGCGGCGCTCGACGAGCTCCTCGCCGCCTACTGGACGCCGCTGTACGTCTACGCCCGTCGCAAGGGGCTCGGCGCGGAGGACGCCCAGGAGGCCGTCCAGGACCTGTTCGCGGACCTGCTGGAGCGCCAGTTCCCCGGCACGATCGACCCCGCGCGCGGCCGGCTCCGCGGGTGGCTCAAGTCCTGCCTCGACCACCACCTCGTGAACCGCCACGCCGCGGCGACCGCGCAGAAGCGCGGCGGCGGGGCCCGCCACGTGCCGCTCGACACCGAGGTCGGCGAGCGGGCCCTCGCGCAGTATCCGGGGGGCGCGGCCGCCTCGGGCCCCGAGGACGCCTACACCCGCCAGTGGGCCGCCCAGGTGATGGAGCGCGCCCTCGCGCGGCTCGGCGAGGAGCACCGCGAGGAGGCCCGCGCCGGCTCGTTCGACGTGCTCCTCCGCTTCTTCGGGCCCGGCGTGGCGCCGGCCTACCGCGACGTGGCCGCCGAGACCGGCATGTCCCTCCCGCAGCTCCGGGCGTTCCTCCACCGGGCGCGCGTCCGCTACCGGGCGCTCGTGCTCGAGGAGGTCGCCCAGACCGTCGCCAACCCCGAGGATGCCGAGCGCGAGATGGCCGAGCTGCTCGCGCTCCTCGGCGGGTGAGGCGGATGCTCCCATCGGCGGGCGGCCCCCGCGCCACGACGGGCCGCCGGGCCACGACGGGCCGCCGGGCCACGACGGCACGAGCCGCCCCCCGCGCGCGCCCATGAACCCCACCTTCGCCAGCGACTGTCCCCGGTGCGGCGCCCCCCTCGGCGCTTCGGGCCTCTGCGCGCGGTGCCTGCTCGGCGGGCCGGGCCTCCTCGGGGGCCTCGCGGGCGAAGAGCCCGGGGGCATGGGCGAGGCCGCGGGGAGCACGCCCTTCGATCTGCTCGAGGAGATCGGCCGCGGCGGCATGGGCAGCGTCTGGCGGGCGCGGCACCGCGCGCTCGATCGGGTGGTGGCCGTGAAGTACCTCTCCGAGGCCCTCGCGCACCGCCCCGCCTTCGTGGCCCGGTTCCGCCAGGAGGCGCGGGTCCTCGCGCGGCTCCAGCACCCCCGCATCGTGGCCGTGTACGATGTGGGTGACGACGAGGGCCTCCCCTACCTGATGATGGAGTACGTCGCCGGGCCCGCGCTCGCCGCGGTGCTGCCGCTCTCGCCGGCGCGCGCGATCGACATCGGCCTCGGCGTGTGCGAGGCCCTGGCGTTCGCGCATGGCCACGGGGTCGTGCACCGCGACATCAAGCCCGAGAACATCCTCCTCGACGACACGGGCGGGGTGAAGGTCGCCGACTTCGGCATCGCGCGCCTGCTCGACACGCCCGGCGCCACCGCCACCGGGGCCTTGATCGGCACCCCCGCCTACCTCTCCCCCGAGGCCCTGGCCGGCGCCCCGCCCGACCCCCGCATGGACCTCTACGCCCTCGGCGCGGTCCTCTACCAGTGCGTCACCGGCGCGCTCCCCGTCGGCGCGCTCGACTCCGTGGGGCCCGCGCTCGACCCCGTCGTCCGCCGCGCCCTGGCGCCCGTCGACCGCCGCTACGCCTCCGCGGCCGAGCTCCGCGGCGCGCTGCTCGCCGCCCGCGCCCGCCTTGCCCCTCCGGAGGCCCCGTTCGCGGCGGGCCCTCCCGACATCCGGGCGGGCCCCGCCTCCCTCCCCGAGTCCCCGGCACCCGCGCGCCCCTTCACCCCCGAGGAGCGGCTGCTGGAGCGGGTCGCGGCGCTCGCGCTCACTGCGGCGAGCGGCACGGTCATCGGCGCGGTGCTGGTGAGCGTCACGCCGCGGGTGCTCGCCCCGGAGGAGGTGCGGCCGCTCGTGATGGTGGGCCTCGAGCCGCTCGCCGACGGCCGGCTCCTCTCCCGCGCGCGCTTCGAGGAGGGGCCGCTGCTCGCGGCGGTCGCGGCCGTGGCGGTCGCGGCGGCGGTGTGGGCGTTGCTCCTCCGGCATTGGCGCACGAGCGGGCTCTTCGACCCGCGGCCCGATCGCCCGGTACCGGAGGGGCCGCAGCTCCTCGTCGTCGGCGGGGTGGCGCTCCTCACGGGCCTCCTTCGCCAGTTCTTCCTGCCGCCGACCTCGCCGCTCGGCCCGTTCGTGCCGCTCCTCGGCGGCGCGCTCGAGATCGTGTGCCTCGCGCTCTTCTGGGCGGGCGTCCTCGAAGCGAACCGGACCGCCCGGCCGCTCCGGCGGGAGTGGATGCTGTTCGCCGGCATGGGGATCGCGCTGGTGCCGCCGATCCAGGCGACGTGGGAGTGGTTGACGACCTGGGCGCCGTGAGCCGCGGCCGGCGCGGGGGAGGTTGACGGGCGGAGCCCCAGCGTCGCCCCCGCCCCCCCGAGAAAGATCCCGGAATTCTCCCACCGCCGCGCAACCGCCGCCGTCCGTTCCGGAAGAGGGATGCAGAGAGCCGCCCCGCGCCTCTCCGACGAGCTCCCAAGCGGGCTCCCACCCAACTCACGTCCGGAGCGAACCATGGAACCGACCGACTTCACCGTCCTCACCTACGCCACCTACCTGCTCCTCAGCATCAGCCTGACGGTCTGGGTGGCGCGCACGCTCGTGAAGAACGGACGGATCTTCCTCGTGGACGCGTTTGGGGGCAACGAGCCGCTCGCGGACTCGGTCAACCACCTCCTCGGTGTCGGGTTCTACCTGGTGAACCTCGGCTACGTGTCGCTGAAGATGCAGACCTACGAGTCCATCCTGAGCTACCCGGAGGTGTTCGAGGTGGTCGCGTCGAAGGTCGGCCTCGTCATGCTCGCGCTCGGCTTCATGCACTTCTTCAACCTGTTCGTGTTCTCCCGGCTCCGCCGCCGCGGGATGATGCACCTCGCGCCCCCGCCGGTCCTCCCCAACGAGTTCCTCGCGCCGCGCACCGCGGCCAAGGTGGCGTGATCCCATGCTCACCAAGCTCTTCGTCCTGTACGACGCCGACTGTGGCTTCTGCACCCGCTGCGCCCGGTGGTTGGCGGGGCAGCGCCGCCACCTCCGCCTGGAGTGCCTCCCGAACGGCTCGCCCTACATCGGCGAGCTGTTCCCGGGCCTCCGCGCCCTCCCCAAGGCCGAGCTCACCGTCATCGACGACCAGGGCGGCGTTTATCGTGGCACCAGCGCGTGGTTGATGTGCCTCTGGGCGCTCGAGGAGTACCGCCCCTGGGCGGCGCGCCTCGCCACCCCCGCGCTCCGCCCCTTCGCGCGGGAGGCCTTCGAGCTCGTGTCGACCAACCGGCGCGGGATCAGCGCCCTCTTCGGCCTCGGCAACGAGGCGGCGGTGGCGAAGGCCCTCCAGTTCGCCGTGCACCCGGCCACCCACGTGCGGTGCGCGGACGGCCACTGCAGCCCGTCGACCTACGCGGACCCGGCCCCGGCCTCGGACGCCGACCGCTCGGGCCACACCCACATCGACGCGTGACGCCGTGGGCCGCTCGCCCGCTCTCCGGGCGGTTGTCGGTCGGCCCCGGCGGCCTACCTTCCTCGTGTGACACCAAGGGGGAGCCCGATGAACACCGGTACTGTGAACAAGGCGATCGACCAGCTCAACTCGTTCTTGCGCGGGGAGATCAGCTCCGTCGAGACGTACCGCCAGGCGCTCGACCGCATCCAGGATCAGCGCGTCCGGAACGAGCTGCAGAACCTCCTGCGCTCCCACCAGGGGCGCGTCGATCTGCTCCGTCAACGCATCATCGAGCTGGGCGGCTCGCCGTCCACGTCCTCGGGGGCGTGGGGCACGTTCGCCAAGCTCATCGAGGGGGCCAGCAAGACGCTCGGCGTCGGGCCCGCGCTCGGGGCGCTCAAGCAGGGCGAGGAGCACGGGCTCAACGACTACCGCCGCGACCTCGGCGACTTGGATCCGCAATCGCAGGAGCTCATCCGCAGCCGCATCCTCCCCGAACAGGAGAGGACGTGCCAGGCGATGACCAACCTGCAGCAGACGGTGCCGGCGTAGGAGATTGTGAGGGCGGGGGCCCCTGTTGAGGCCCACGCCTGCCGCGCTCCTGGGGGAACGCTAGCGCCGCGCCGCGGCCTCGACACCGAAGGGTGTCCGGGCCGCGGCGCCTTCTGTTTTGGCCCCTTCTGTTTTGGCATCACCCGAGCGGATCGGCGACCTTCGGCTTGCGGAACACCAACCAACCGAAGCCACCCAACACCGCCAGGAACATCGCGCCGGCGCCGATCACCGCGGGGTGCCACGGCCGGTACGTGAGCGTGTGGACGATCCACTCGCCGATCTCGTGCACCGAGGCGCCACCGTCGGGGCCCTCGAACGCCAGGCTCGCGCTCGTGGCGCGGATCGCCGACGCGAGGACCTCGGCGCCGCCGGGCTCGCTCACCCCCCAGACCACGACGGTGCCGCGATCGTAGGGCAGGGCCCCGATGCGCAGGTCCTTGCCGTTGATCTCCGGCGTGAGCAGCATGCCGAGGCGGTCCTTGTGGGGGAGCGGCTGCGCGGCCGGCACCTTGTCGGCGGCCTTGCCGAAGAAGCGCTGCTTCAAGCGCGCCTCCTCGAACGCGAACGAGTCCTCGTCGAGGATGCCCATCTTCCACGTCTCGCCGCAGAAGAGCAGCACGTCGACCTCGCCGCCGGGGCTCGGCCGGATCGCGCGCAGGCACGCGGAGGGGTCCTTCGGGCCGATGACGATGGCGGCCACGGCCTTGTCCGCCTCGGCCTCCTCGATGGGGAGCGGGCGGCGCCAGCCGTCGGGCAGCGTCGCGGTGAAGCCGAGCGGGGTCGTCGCCGTGCCGCCGAGCGCCAGGATCTCGGCCGCGGGCTTCTGCACCGTGAGCCGGGTGAGCAGCGTGTCCAGCGCCGCCGCGGCCTTGCCCGCGTTGGGCGCCGCCGCGAGCGTGGCAACGTGCATGACCTTCCCCTCGACCGGGAACGCCGCCACCACCATCACCCCCTTCGGGCCCCCCCGGTCGAAGGAGAACCGCATCGTCGTCCGCGCGGTGGGGCGCCCCGCGATCTCCTCGATGGCCACGGTGTCGCGGAGGACGCCGAGCGCGCGCATCTCGTCGAGCTTCTCGCCGTAGATGCCGGCCCAGCGCTCGGCCGCATCCTTCGTGATCGCCACCTGGAACGGCGTGTACCAGACCTCGACCGCCACCGCGCCGTCGCCGGACTTGCCCTTCCAGTCCCAATCGGACCACCGGGTCATCTCCCAGCCCGCCGGCGTGTCCAGCGTGATGCCGGCGTCGTTGAGGGCGTAGGCCTCCGCGCGCGCCGTCGGGACGGCGTGGGAGAGGGCGAGGAGCGTGGCGAGCAGCATGTGGGGGCCCTGGGAGCGGGGGCGGGATTAACCGGAGGGCGCTGGGGGTGCGGTTCGGCGGGCCGTCGGGGGAGGGGGTCTCGAGCAGCGAAGGCCGCGGTTCCCGGCGCCCGGACCGGCGGGGTGGTGCAGGAGAACCGGGCGGGCGCCGACCGCGACCCGGGCCTTGGCGCCAGGATCGGCGGTTGCCGGCGCGGCGTCGGTGGGGGTGGGTCGGCCTCCGGCCTCAGAACCCCGCCCGGTCGAGCTCCCCGCCGCGGCGGTTGAACCAATCGAAGAGGTCGTCCTGGCACGCCCGGATCTCGCGCCGGCCGGTCTCCAGCTTGGGATCCTCCGTCAGCGCGGGTTGGATGAGCGCGATGGCGGCCAGAAGCTCGGTGGCCAACGGGGAGCCTGCCACGTTGGCGTCGAGGTAGTCGACGTTGGTGTCGATGGCGGCGTTGCACGCGGGGTCGGCGTAGCACTGTGCGGAGATCGTGCCGTAGAAGGAGGTGACCGCCGTGGCGCTGTAGAACGCCCAGTCGGGATCCCAGGGCAGGAACACGGCCTGGCCGCCGCGCGCGGGGTCGAAGTACACCCGGTAGTTGTTGCTGTAATACGTGTAGCTGTCGTAGTGCCCGATCCAGGCGTTCACCGCGACGAACGCGGCGTGCTCCTCCATGTCCACGAGGCTCCCCAGGGCGCCCGCGAACGTGGCACCCGCGCGCACGGCGTCGGTGATGGCCTGGATGTCGGCCAGGGCGACGTCGGTGCCCTCGTCGAGCTGGAAGTACTGTTGGTTGCTGTCGTTGAAGTCGACGAGCGCGTAGTTGCCGTCGGGCCAGAGGTAGTAGTCGCCGTCGTAGAGGTTGCCCGTGGCGTCGGTGAAGTTCTTCTGGAGGAACTCGTCGTCGTAGTCCTCCACGAGGCTGTAGAGGCCGTAGTCCTCGCCGTCCACCGTCACGGTGGCATAGGCGACGCGCGGCGCGGGCACGCCCACCATCCGGTTGATGCCATAGGCGGCGTACTCGTGCACCTTGGCGCAGTCCTGCACCATGTTGTTCAGGTTGAACTTTTCCAGGCCCTCGAGCTTCCCGTCCCCGCCGAACTCCAGGAGGTCGACCTTCAGGCCCGCCTTCTGGTCCAGCGTCCGGTACGAGCCGAGCCGCCCCTTGATGCGTACGCCCACGTCGGGAAACGCCTCGCCGTCGAAGACGAGGTCCGCCGCCACGTAGGTGTAGGGGTCGGAATCGAGGCCTTGGCGCCCGCCCACGGAGAGAGTGAGCTCCACGGTGTGCACGGCGTCGAGGTTGAAGATGCGCGTGTCGTCGGGCTCCTCCTCGACGTCGGTGTCCGCGCCGCTGTCCCCGCCGCTGTCGGGGGCCTCGCCCGTGTCATCCAGGTGCTCGATCGGATCGGTGTCCGGGTCGCCCGCAGTGTCGTCGCGGGGCGGGCGAGTGGGTGTGTCGTCCCCGATCCGGAGGTCGGTGGGCGCGCAAGCGAGGAGCACGAGCAACATCGGCGCAGGATAGCCCAGGGGTCGGCGGGTCGATCGGTCTGGCCCGCGATACGTCCGCCGCCATGGCCACTACCTTCCATCTCCGCGTGTGGACGCGCTTCCTCGCCTCCCCGGCCGACGTGTGGGCGCTCAAGACCGACCCCGCCACGATGAAGGCCGAGCTCCGGCCCTGGCTCACCTTCTGCGTGCCCGACGGCGCGGCGCTCACGCGGGCGCTCGAGGGAGATGCCCCGGCGGACCTCGCGAACAGCGTGCGCCTCGGCCAGGTGCTCCCGCTGGCGTGGCCCACGCGGGTCGAGTCGGCGGTGCCCCGGCAGTCGTACCGGGGCATCACGAAGAGCGCGTTGTTCAACCGCTTCGAGCACGACCACATCTTCGAGCCCACGCCGGACGGCTGCCGCTACGTCGACTCGGTGACCTTCAGCAGCACCGCCCCCGCCCAGAAGCTCGTCGCGATCGCGCTGCAGCGCCTCTTCCAGCACCGGCACGCCGTCGCGGCGAAGCGCCTCCCCACCGATCCGCAAGCCACCGCCGTGGCGGTGCTGCGCGTGCTCGTGGAGGAGGACGCCGCCTGACGCCGCGCCGCGGCCGCGCGCCTTCAGGTGGGCGAAGGAGCGCCCCCGCGCCCCGTCGACGCGCTCCACCCGCCGTGCCCCGGCGCCCCCGCCAGATTCGGCGCCGCGCCCTCGACCCGCCGCGTTAGCGGTCGGCATGTCCCAAGATCCGTACGGTTTCCCCGACGCCGCGCCCTCCGGAGGCGCTGGCGACGACGCCTCCCGCGCGATGTGGCTCAGCCTCTCCGCGGCGCTCCTCGGCTCCGTCGGCATCTGCTTCTGCTACGTGCCCTACCTGGTGGCCCTGCCGCTCGGCATCTACGGGGCGTACCTCGGCTCGCGGGCGCTCTCCGCCGCGGTAGAGGAGAAGTCGAAGGCGATGGCCACGGCGGGGCTCGTGGGCGGGATCCTCTCGGGGCTGGTCAGCGGCATGTTCGCGCTGTTCTTCCTGCTCTACGCGCTGATGGCGGTCGTCTACGTCTTCATCATCGCCGCCGCGATCGCCGCCGCGGCGGCCGATGGCGGCGGGGGCGGCTTCTAGCCGCGCTCGGGCGCGACGCCCCGCCCCCCACGGGCGCTGCCGGCGAGCGTCGGGTAGCCAGGCCGGCTAGCGCACGGCCTGTCTATCGTTATTGAGGCGGCGAAGCGCCATTTGCTTCGCGCCTCCTTGTTTGCGCCCAGCGCAAACAAGGAGGCGCTCGAAACGGAGCCGCCTCCGGATCGCCGTTCTTGGAGCGCGTTCTTGCGAACGCGCTGCAAGAACGGCTAGGCTCTGCACGTGCTGCTCACCCTCCTCCTCGCGTGTTCGTCGGCGCCTACGGGCAAGGTCGTGGTCCTCGGGCTCGACGGTCTCGAGTACACGATGCTCGACCGCCTCATCGGTGCCGGTGAGCTCCCGCACCTCGCCCGGCTGATGAAGGAGGGCGTACGCGGCGAGATGGAGGTGACCACCCCCATCATGTCGCCGATCTTGTGGACGACGATCGCGTCGGGCTACCCCGCCGAGGTGCACGGCATCGGCGGCTGGACCACCGGGCGCGGCCACTCCTTCTCCGGCGCGGACGTGCAGGTCAGCCGCGTGTGGGACGTGACGAGCGGGAGCGACGCCGCGGTCGTCGTGAGCGGCTGGCTGATGACGTGGCCGGCGTCCCCCGTCAACGGCTTCATGTTGTCCGAGCGCTTCGTCTGGTCCTACCCGATGAACAAGGACCCCGACGAGAAGAGCGTCGGCGTCGCCGTCGACCGCGCCGCCACCACCTTCCCGGACTCGCTCGCGGCCCGCGCCGAGCCCCTCCGCCCGGACGACGCGTGGGTGGCAGCTCATCCGCTCGCCTACCAGGTCAAGGAGTACGGCGCGCCGTTCCACCCGCTCCTCCGCGACGAGACGCACGTGCGCGTGTTCGAGTCGCTCTGGCCCGAGGCGGGGGGCCGCTTCGGCGGGATCTACCTCAACGGCGCCGACCAGGTGAGCCACCTCTACTGGGCCTACTCGGACCCCGGCGTGCAGGACGCCATCCGGAAGGACCCCGCGGCCCACACCGCCGCCGCCCAGGCCGCGAGCAAGCCCGGCCGCCGCGCGCTCCCCTACGCCGACGGCATCGATGTCGAACAGCTCGAGCAGGCCGGGCGCTACGTGCCCGACTACTACCGCTACCTCGACACCGTGGTGGGCCGCGTCTGGTCGCTCCTCGACGCCGACACCACGCTCGTCGTCGTGAGCGACCACGGCTTCCGCGTCTCCAGCGCGCAGCCGCTCATCAACGGCTCCCACAACGACACCGCCGTGTTCCTCGCGGCGGGCCGCGCGGTGAAGCCGGGGAAGATCAAGCTCCACATCTACGACGTGGCGCCGACGCTCTACGCGCTCCTCGGCCTGCCCGCCGCATCCGACATGCCCGGCCAGGTGCGGACCGACGCCTTCGACGTGACGCCCGTGGCCCCGGTCCCGACGCGGCGGCTCGAGCGGGTCGCCATCGAGTCGGGCGCGGCGGACGGCGGCCTCGCCGACCAGCAGCTCCGCGATCAGCTCGAAGCGCTCGGGTACATCGACGAGGAGGGCCTGCCGAACGCGAGCATCGGTGGGAGCCGACGGCAGGAGTAGGTCCCGAGGCGCCGCGTCCGATTGCGCCTCGCCACGGGCTCATGTACGTTTCCCCCCGGAGGCGCGATGCCGGT
Organism: Pseudomonadota bacterium; assembly: GCA_030684355.1. GTDB lineage: Bacteria > Myxococcota_A > UBA796 > UBA796 > SXON01 > CAJBVW01. Next base: position 44,306 of record JAUXTN010000165.1, on the reverse strand, counting down.
GCGGACCCCGCACCCCGAGCGACGGGAGCCGGGCGCGTGCGTGCCGCTGCTCCTGCTCGCCCTCGTCGGCTGCCACGACTACCACGACTCCTTCGGGCCGCCCGACCTGCCGAGCCCCTACGAGTACATCGCGCCCGACGTCGGCGAGAACGTCGACCCCGTGACCATGCAGGCCGAGCTCCAGGCCACGTTCGACGAGCTGCGGACGTTCAACGGGAGCGCGACCCTCACCGCGTACGGCCAGGCCCTCCTCCACGGGGACGGGTCCTGCCCGAACGAGGTGGAGACCGACACCGAGAACAACGGCCACACCGCCTACTTCGACGGCCTGTGCGTCGCGCGGACCCGGTACTGGTTCAAGGGCCCGATGACCACGTACGCGTTCACCGACAACGCGCTGGACGCCTTCGAGATCAGCGACTTCCACCCCGTCCGGACCGATGACGGCGTCGCGTGGACCGGCACGGCGCTCAAGGGCCAGACCGACATCTACGACGACCGCAGCGACCTCGACTTCAACTGCTCCTGCACGGCGGTGTCCGCCTACAGCTTCCCGGGGCCCGGCGAGGGCCATTGGTTCAGCTACGTCGACGGCCCGAGCCACTACACCGCCCCCGAGGCCGCGCCGGGGACGTGGATCAACCTCGGCCTCCAGGTGAAGCTCTACGCCTACCTCCAGCGCCACCTCGACGGCGCGTGGGAGGCCCGGCTCGCCGGCACGGTCACCGGGCTGACCGACCGCTACGGCACCATCGACCTCGACCTCTCCTTCGGCGGCGTGCGCGCCGCGGACGGCACGATCGGCTGTGCCGCGGGGGGCGGGGGCTCCGTGGGGATGCGCTACACGACGACCGGCGTGCGCACCGAGCTCGCGTTCGCGACGGACGGCGCGAGCTGCGTCGTCTGCTCACCGGCGGGGGACGGCACCGTGTGCCTCGACCTCACGTCGGTCGCGGACTGGGAGACGGCCCCGTGGTGACGCTCCTCCTGGCGCTCGCGTGCGCGGGCCCCGACGACGAGGTCCCCGTCGAGCCGGCGGGCCCCGAGCCCCTGGCGCCCGTCGCCGCGTTGAGCCGGATCAGCCTCGATCTCCGCGGCCGCCGCCCCACCGAGGACGAGATCCTCCAGGTCGAGGCCGATCCCGCCGCCCTCGCCCCCCTCACCGAGACCTTCCTCGTCGACGCCGGCTTCGGCGAGCGCCTCGTGACCTGGTACGCCGACGTGTACCGCACCCGCACGGACGCCTTCGTCGTCGGCGCGGACGGCAACGCCGAGTTCCTCGACGACGCCTCCCGGCTCGCGTTCCTCCGCTCCGTCGGCGAGGAGCCCCTCCGCATCATCCAGCGCATCGCGGACGACGACCTCCCCTACACCACCCTGGTCACCGCCGATTGGACGATGACCGACGACAGTCTGCTCCGGTCGCTCCCGCTCGAGGCGATCGAGGACGGCGAGGGGTGGCGGAAGGCCCGCTACACCGACAGCCGCCCCGCCGCCGGCGTGCTCGCCGCGAACGGCCTGTGGTGGCGCTACACGACGACCATCGAGAACGTGAACCGCGGCCGCGCGGAGGCCGTCGCCCGCTACATCCTCTGCGACGATCGCTACGACCAGCCCGTCGAGTTCCGCACCTCCACCGACGTGCTCGACAGCGCCGAGCTGCACGACCGCGTGCAGACCGACGAGGCCTGCATCTCCTGCCACACCGCGCTCGACCCGCTCGGGAGCTTCTTCTTCGGCTTCTACCGGAACCACCCCGAGAGCTTCAGCGAGGCCCTCCTCTACTACCCGGGCCGCGAGAACCTCTGGGAAGAGATGACGGGCGTGGCGCCGGCGTTCTACGGCACGCCGGGGAACACGCTCTACGACCTCGGCCAGCTCATCGCGGGTGACCCCCGCTTCCCCAACTGCGCGGTCGAGCAGGGCTTCACGTTCCTCATGGGGCGCGCGCCGACCATCGCGGACACCGACCGCGTCACCGCCGCGCGCGAGGCCTTCCTGACCGAGGGGCTCACGTTGCGCGCGCTGTACCGCGAACTCGTGGCGGACCCGCGCTACCTCTCCATCGACGAGACGGTCTCCGGCGTCGTGTCGCTCAAGCGCATGGGGCCCGATCTCCTCGCCTCGTCCGTGCAGGCGCTGACCGGCTTCCGGTGGACCTACCGGGGCCTCGACATGCTGACGACGGACGCCTACGGCGTGCGCGTCCTCGACGGCGGCGCGGACGGCGCGATCGTGACCCAGCCGGCCACCGACCACGCCACGACCACGGTCCTCACCCAGGAGCGCCTCGCGGAGGCCGCCGCCGCCTACGCCGTCGCGAACGAGGCCACCCTCGCCGTCGCCGACCGCACGCTCTTCCGCGAGGTCGAGCCCGGCGCCGCCGCCACCGAGGACCAGCTCGCGACCCAGATCCGCGCGCTGATCCTCCGCGCGCACGGCCGCCGCGTCGAAGCCGACGACGCCGACGTCGTCAGCCTCGCGGCGCTCTGGCAGGAGGTCGAGGCCGAGGGCGGCGATCCCTCCCGCGCGTGGGCCGTCGTGTTGACCGCGCTCCTCCGCCACCCCGCCTTCCTCCAGTACTGACGATGCGCGCCCCCCTCCATTTCCCGCTCCGCACCCCGCTCGTCGGGCGCCGCGCGTTCCTCGGGGGCGCCGCCGCGACCGCCGCCGCGCTCGCCATGCCGGGCCGCGCGCGGGCCGAGAGCGTCGCTCCCGCCGACCGCCGGTTCCTGTTCGTCTACACGATGGGCGGCTGGGACGTGACCCGGGTCTTCGCGCCGCTCTTCGGGAGCCCGTCCGTCTCGATGGAGCCCGACGCCGCGGTGTCCACCGTCGGGAACGTGCCCTACGTCGACCACCCGGCGCGGCCCTCGGTCCGGGCCTTCTTCGAGACCTGGTACGACCGCGTCGCCGTCGTCAACGGCATCCACATCTCGTCGATCTCCCACTCCAGCGCCGCGCGGATGATCACCACCGGCACCCCCGACGCCTCCGTCGCCGACTGGCCCTCCCGCCTCGCCGCCGCGCGCGCGGAGGCCCACGTCGTGCCCTACCTCGTCGTGGGCGGGCCCAACTTCTCGGGGCGGCACGGCGTGCACGTGGGGCACGCGGGCGCGGCGGGCCAGCTCCAGGGCATCGCGGACGGCAGCATCCTCGCGAACAACGACATCCCCGTGCTCGCGCCCATCGCCGCCGACAGCGACCGCGTGGACGCCTGGCTCCAGGAGTCGGCGCGACGCGCCGGCGCGACCTACCCGGGCGCCGCCTCGAAGGGGCTCCACACCACGTTCGGCATCGCGCTCGACAAGGCGATGCAGCTCAAGGGGATGGTCGACGACGTCGACCTCGACCGCGGCACCACCTTCGCCGACCAGGTCACCCTGGCCGCGCGTGTCCTGCGCCTCGGCATCGCCCGGTGCGTCGCGGTGGCGCACCCGAAGCCCGAGGTCAACGTGCTCTGGGACACCCACAGCCAGAACGACTCCGGCCAGAGCGAGCTCTTCGAGGACTTCTTCGCGGAGATGAACGCGCTGATGGAGGTCCTCGAGACCACCCCCGGCGCCCAGGCCGCGACCCTCGCCGACGAGACCATCGTCGTCGTGCTCTCCGAGATGGGCCGCACCCCTTACGTCAACGGCACCGGCGGCAAGGACCACTGGCCCTACACGAGCGCGCTGGTGTTGGGGCCCGGCGTGCGCGGCAACCAGGTGATCGGGGGCTACGACGCCGGCCAGTACGGCTACGACATCGACCCCGTCACCGGCGCGGCCGTCGCGTCCGGCGCGGGCGGCAGCGCCATCGGCCCGAACGTGCTCGGCGCGACGCTGATGGTGCTCGGGGACGTCGACCCCCTCGCCGAGGACCTCGTCGACGAGCCCATCGCGGCGCTGCTGGAGTGAGGGCGCCCCTGTTCGCGGCACCCCTGCTTGCGGCGCCCCTGCTTGCGGCGCCCCTGCTCGCGGCGCCCCTGCTCTGCGCGGCCCTCCTCGCCGGCTGCACCGGCGGCGCCCCCGCCGAGGACTCCGCCTCCACCTGCGCCGAGGAGCCCGTCGTCACCTGGGACAACTTCGGCGACGCGCTCCTGACCGGCCACTGCCAGTCCTGCCACGCGTCCACGTCACCGGACCGCGCGGGGGCGCCCGTGGGCGTCATCTTCGACACCCACGCCGACGCCACCGCCCAGAAGGACGCCATCCTGCGCGTCGCCACGGGGGAGGCCCCCACCATGCCCCCGGGGCTCTCCATCGGGGACACGGATCGGGAGCTCCTGCGCGTCTGGCTGACCTGCTACGAGTGAGGCGGACTGGGGATCGTAGGGTAGACGCCGCCTCACTCCGCGGTGCGGTCAGGGTCCATCACCAGGGCCTCGGGGGGTCCAGGGGGCCCCTGGCCCCCTGGCGGGGCGTTGCGGGGCAGCGCCCCGCCCCCAGCATCTCCACCGGTCTCCGCCGCCCGAACCCGCCACAACCCCGCCCCCTCCTCCAGGTACACCCGCTCCAACCGCGGATCCGCCGCCGCCTTCGCCTCCATCGCGGGGTGGGTGGTCACGACCCAGCCGGCGCCGAACTTCTCGTCGGCCATCGCCCCGAGCCGCGACACCTTGCCCGCGAGCGCCCCCTCGACGAGCGTGGCGCGGAGCGGATCGGCGCCCGAGAGGAAGTGGGGATCGAGGCCCACGACGTAGCTGCACTGGGGCGCCCAGTAGAAGAGCTCGGAGAAGTCGGTCCAGTCGGCGTGGAAGACGGCGCACTCGCCCGGGGGGAGGTGCGAGGCGAGCGCCTGGAGGCGGTCGGCGGGGGGCACGGTGCCGCGCACGTGGTCGAGGACCGTGGCGCCGTGCATCAGCGCCAGCGGCGCGCCGAGCCAGAGCAGGGCGGTCGAACGGCCGCCGTCGCGCCAGAGGAGCGCGAGGGTGAGGACGCCGAAGGGCACGGCGTACTCGAGCCACTTCACCGAGAACGCGCTCGCGACGATCCAGCCCGCGGTGAGGAGCGCCATCGCGCGCGTGTCTGCGGCGGCACGGCCCTGGCCGCCCGTCGGCGCGCCCCACGCGCCCCAGGCCCCGAGCGCGAGCAGCGGCGCCATGTGGAGGAGCCAGGTCTGCGTGTCCACGGGCAGCCACTCGGCGCCCACCGCCTGTCCACTCGGGTTGAGCACCTTCTCGACGGCGTGGAGCCACAAGAAGCTGAAGGTGTGTGGCGACTGGGGGTGCGCGGCGTAGGCGAGGCCGATGCCGAGCGCGGCGTAGAGCGCCGGCGCGAGGTTCGCGACCTTCACCCGGCCCCGGGCCGCCCCGCCCGCGAGGCCCGCGACGAGCGCGCAGGGCACGAGCATCACGGACACGTGGTAGGTCCACGCGAAGAGCACCGCGACGAGGCCGACGGCGCGGGCGCGGCCGCGGAAGGCCAGGGCGAGGCCTACGAAGAGGAAGGCGAGCGAGAGCGACTGCGTGCGCGGCATGAGCATGCGGTCGTCGAAGAAGCGGGAGGCGCCGAGCAGCGCGAGCGCCCACAACGCGGGCCGGGCGGCGCCCCGATCGGCGAGGAGCCACGCGAACGCCGCGAGCATCGAGGCCGCGAAGACGGCGCCGCTCGCCTTCGCCGCGGCGAGCAGCGGGAGGACGAGCGTGAACGGCCAGATGAGCGCGTGGAAGAGCCATTGGTGGTCGACCCACCGGCCGTCTGCGAACACGCTGTACGGCATCCACCGGAACTCGCGGCCGAGCCACTCGCCGGGGCCAAGGCTCGCGTAGCGGACGTGGAAGTAGCCGTCGTAGTCGGCGAGGCGCGGCTCCAGCGCGTGCAGCGCGCCGAAGAAGCCGAGACCCAGGAGGAACGCGATGGCGACGGAGCGCATGCCGCGACGGATAGCCAGGACACGCGCGCCGCGCGATGCCGCTCGGCGCGGGGGTTAGCTTGCGCGGGTGCATTCCCTCGATCCCCGCGTTGTGAACCTTTGGCGGCTGCAGGGCCTCACCCGCCTCGCCAGCTTCTGGATCCCCGTCCTCCTCGCCGGCGCCGTCTGGCTCGGCTTCCGCTTCGGCGTGGCCGCGGCCGCGAGCAGCGCGGGGACCCTCGTGCTCCTCATCGGTGTGAGCACGCTCCTCTGGCCCGCGCTGGCGTGGCGTCGCTTCCGCTACGGCGTTCGGGCCGACGATCTCCTCGTCGAGAGCGGGGTCCTCTTCCGGCATACCGTGAGCATCCCGCTCGACCGCATCCAGCACGTGGACACCCGGCAGGGCCCCATGGAGCGGGCGTTCGGGCTCTCGCGCCTCGTCGTCTACACGGCCGCGGGCATGTCGGCGGACGGGTCGATCCCCGGGCTCGACGAGGCCCAGGCCGACGCGCTCCGGGACACCCTCGTGCGCCGCCGGGGTGACGACGGTGTCTGAACCGATCGAGCCCGGCGCCCCCGCAGACCGAGCGGTGGAGCGCTCGGGGGGGACCATCGAGACCGGCGCGTGGCGCTCCCTGGAGCCCGCGTCGCTCCTGGTGAACCTCATCCCCGACCTCTGGCGCACCGCCCGCGGCGCCTGGCCGTTGCTGCTCGCGGTGTTCGTCGGCGGCGGCGTCGCCAACGTCGTGAACCTCGTGCTGCTCGCGGGGTTCTTCGCGCTCGCGGTGGGGCGCACCGTCCTGCACTTCCTCACGCTGCGCTACCGCCTGCACGAGGGGAAGCTCGAGATCCAGACCGGCCTCATCGGCCGCCGCTTCCGCGTCCTCGACCCCGCGCGCATCCAGAACGTGGAGATCGTCCAGAACGTCTTCCACAAGCTCGCCGGCCTCGTCGAGCTCCGCATCGAGACCGCGGGGGACGCCGGCGCCGAGGGCATGCTCTCCGCGCTCTCCGTGCGCGACGCCAACCTCCTCCGCGAGCGGCTCCACGGCGCGTCGCTCGGGGTGACCCCCGGCGGGCAGAGCGGTGTTCCGGTCACGACGGTGGGAGAGGAGATCCTCGGCATCAGCCTCGCCGAGCTCGTCGGCTACGGCGTCAGCGCGGGCCGGGTCGGCGCGGTGGTGCTCGCCGGCGGCGTCGCGATGGAGATCTTCGCGCAGGTCTCGCCCGCCACGATGGCCCAGGGCTTCTCGTCGGTGCGGCCCGGCGCCGCGATCGGCCTCGGCCTCGTCGCGCTCGCGGGCGGCTACACGTTCTCCGTCGCCGGGACCATCCTCCGCCACTACCACTTCCGCCTGTTCCGCTCCCCGCGCGGCCTCCGCTTCGAGGCCGGCCTCCTCACCCGCCGCGGCGTGGAGATGCCGCTCGGGAAGGTCCAGGTGGTCCGGGTGGAGGAGCCCTGGCTCCGGCGGCTCATGGGCTACGGCACCGTGGTCGTCGAGACCGCCGCCTCCGGCGCCCCCGGCGAGGCCCCGACCCCCGAGGGGCTCCTCCCGATGGTCCCCACCGAGGACCAGGCGATGATCGCCGGCGTGATCTTCCCGGCGCTCGACGTGGATCCGTGGGCCACCCCCCTGCTCCCGCCCGCCCCCCGCGCGCTCGTCCGGGCGTGCATCGGCGGCGGGCTCCGGTGGGGCGCGATCGGCACGTTCCTGGCGTGGTGGCTCGGCCCCGCGGCGCTCCTGGTCATCGTCATCGGCGTGCTGCTCGGCTGGCTCGACTGGCGGCGCCAGGGCTGGCTCGTGACGCCCGGCTTCGTCGTCGCCCGCAGCGGCTTCCTCACGCGCCGCACCTGGATCGTGCCCCGCAACAAGATCCAGTCCGTGCACCTCCTCTCCGACCCCCTCCTGCGGCGCCACCAGCTCGCCCGCGTGGTCGTGTGGGTCGCGGGCACGAGCGTGGGGCTCCCGGCGCTGCGCGAGGCCGACGCCACGCGGATCTTCGAGGACCTGGGCCGCCGCCGGCGGGCCCTACCCGATGAGCCAGTGGCAGGCGGCAACCGCCGCGAGGACGCCCGAGATGTCCGAGACCAGCCCGGTGGGAACGGCGTGGCGGGTCTTCAGGATGTTCACCGCGCCGAAGTAGACGGCGAGCACGTAGAAGGTGGTCTCGGTGGTGCCCTGCATGGTGCCGGCGATCTGCGCGATGAGCGTGTCGGGGCCGTAGGTCTTCGTGATCTCGCCGGTGAGCGCGAAGGCGCCGGAGCCGGAGAGGGGGCGCAGGAGCGCGAGGGGGAGCACCTCGGGGGGCATCCCGATGTACGCGACGGCCGGCCCGACGAGCTTGACGAACGCCTCCATGGCGCCGCTGGCGCGGAGCATGCCGACGGCGGTGAGGATGGCGACCAGGTACGGGATGATCCGCAGCGCCGATGAGAAGCCGTCGCGGGCGCCCTCGATGAAGACCTCGTAGACCTTCACGCCGCGCACGACGCCCACCACCAGCATCCCGAAGATGAGCATCGGCACGATCCAGGCGCTGGCGGCCTCCTTGTAGAGGGCCACGACCCCCACGAGCGCGCCGAACACCGCCACGATGACGACGAGCGGCACGAGGTCGAGCAGGCTCTCCTTCGTCTTGAAGTGCTCCTGGGGCGTCGGCGAGGGGTAGAGCCGCGAGAAGCCCTTGGCCGCCAGCACGGCGATGACCGTGTTGAACGCGCTCGCGACGAGGGTGGGGACGAAGATCGCGGCCGGATCGGTCGAGCCCGCCGCCGCGCGGAGCGCCATCACCCCGGTCGGGAGCACGGCCACGCCCGAGGTGTTGATGGCGAGGAAGAGCACCATCGCGTTGGTCGCCGTGCCCGGGGTCTTGTTGAGGGTGTCGAGCTCCTGCATCGCCTTGATGCCGAACGGCGTGGCGGCGTTGCCGAGGCCCAGCACGTTCGCCGCGATGTTCATGACGATGGCGCCCATGGCCGGGTGGGTGGCGGGCACGTCCGGGAAGAGCCGCACGAGCACGGGGCGGATGAGGCGGGCGAGCGCGTCGAGGCCCCCCGCGGCTTCCACCACCTTCATGAGGCCGAGGAACAACGTCATCGCGCCCGCGAGGCTGATCGCGAGGGTCACGCTCGACTTCGCGCCGTCGAACGCCGCGGTCCCCACCGCCGCCATCTTCGTGGGCACCTCGCCGGAGTACGAGGACACGAGATCCGCCCCCCCGGCGCACACGACGGCGAAGAGCACCAGGGCGAAGAAGACGATGTTCATGCGCTCGTCTAATCTCTTGACAAGGCAAGGGGCGCCGGCTTTTCGGGACGAGCGTGCGGACGTCGTCGGCGGGGAGCGTGTGATACCGGGCATCCCCCTCGGAGCCCGCGTGCACGTCCTCTTCCTCGATGAGTCCGGATCGGCCCGCGCGCCCATCGCCGAGGCGCTGATGCGCCACATCGCGCCCTGGCACGAGGCCACCGGCGCCGGGTGGGTGCCCTCGCACGTTCGGCCGGAGATCAAGGCCGTTCTGGAGGAGGCCGGCGTTCACACGACGGGCCTGCGCGCGCGCGGGCTCGCCCAGGTGCCGCTCGACGAGATCGACGTCGTCGTCGCCTTCGTGCCCGACGAGGGCCGCCTGCGCGTTCCCTCGCGGGCCCGCCGCATCCAGTGGGGCCTCCCCGATCCGCTCTCGGCGCCGCAGGCCGAGCGGGAGGAGGCGTGTCGCGCCGCGCGGGACGAGATCGAGCGTCGCATCAACCTCCTCGTCGCGGAGCTCGGATGATCCGCATGCTGCGCGACTGGGGGGCCGCGATCGTCGTCGGCTTCGCCGTGTTCTTCCTCGTGGACCGCCTCTCCACCGGCGCCGATCCCACCGGGGACGTCGCGCCCGCCTTCGAGCTCCAGAACGCCGCGGGCGGCACGACGAAGCTCTCGGACTACGCCGGGAAGATGGTCGTGCTCAACTTCTGGGGGAGCTGGTGCGGGCCGTGCGTCCAGGAGATCCCCGAGTTCGCGGCGTGGGCCGCAAAGAACACGGACGTGCCGATCCTCGGCATCGCGCAGGGCAGCGGCTCGGGCGAGAAGCTGGCGAAGAGCGCCGCGCGGCTCGGCGTGACCTGGGCGGTGCTCGAGTCGGACCCCGCCGTGCTCAGCGCGTACGGCGTGAACGTCTACCCGACGACCGTGATCGTGGGGCCCGACGGCGCGATCAAGCGCGTCATCCGCGGCGCGGTCGACGCCGACGGCCTCGATCGGGCGGTGGTGGCGTCGAAGTAGAGCGGGGCGTCGAAGTAGAGCGGGGCGCGCCCTACGGGCAGCTCCCGCCCACCCGCATCGACGTCGTCGCGGCGCGGTACACGAGGTCGCCCCCGCCGCTGCCGTCGCTGTCCCCGACCGCCCAGAGCGCGCTGCCGACGGCCTCGTCCGGCGCGCCCGCGCGCCAGAGCGTGAGCGCCTCGCCCCAGCGGCCCCGCCAGATCGCGCCGGCGCCGGCGCTCGCGTCGTCGTCGCCGAGCCACGCCTCGACCTCGCCGTCGCCGTCGAGGTCGACCAGCGCGAGGGCCTCGACCCCCACGTCCCAGCGGTCGGCCACGAACAGGGGGCAGGCGGCCCCGCGGAGCATCCGGACGCCGGTGCCCCCGCCGAGGAGCGCGTCGTCCACGCCGTCGTCGTCGAGATCCCCGCCGATGGCGAGGGCGGCGCCCATCTGCTCGCCGGTCTCGCCGTAGAGCTCCATCGTGGCGGCGTCGTCCATCCAGGCGTCGGCGGCGGGCGTGCGCAGGAACACGTAGGCGCGCCCGTCGCCGTAGGCGCTGCGGGGGTTGCCGACGAGGAGGTCGTCGTGGCCGTCGCCGTCGAGGTCGGCGGTGGCGCCGGGGCGCGCGGCGGCGACCTCGAAGGTGTCCCAGCTCTCGGGGGTGGCGAGCACGACGCCGTCGTCCACGGACAAGGCGTCGCCGCCGAGGAGCGCGATCCCGCGGCTCCCGCGCACGTCCCGCACGCCCAGCCACACCTCGGGGAGGCCGTCGCCGTCAAGGTCCCCGGCGTGCCCCACCCGGCCCTCGCGCGCCCACTTCGTGCCGTCCACGATCGTGTGGGTCGCGAGGTCCGCGGCCGCGCCGGCGGCCCCGGACAGGGTCGCGGGCACGCGCCACGCGGCGGCCTCGCCGCTCACGAGGAGCTCCGCGACGCCGTCGCCGTCGGGGTCGCCGACGCCCGCAAAGGGGTAGGGGATGATCGTCCGCCCGCCGTCCATCGTCGCGCGCACGGAGAGGGCGCCCTCTCCGTCGAGCAGCGTCACCGCGCCCGTGGCGTCGAGCAGCGCGAGCTCGCTCGTGCCGTCGCCGTCGACATCGCCGAGGCCCGCCGCCCAGAGCGCGCGGCTGGGGAGGGGGGCCTCCGCGGGGGCGTCGATGACGCCGTCGCAGTCGTTGTCGACGCCGTCGCAGAGCTCGCGCCCGAGCGCCGTCGCGGCGGTGGCGTCGTCGTCGTCGCAGTCGCCGGCCGCGCGGCTCACGCCGTCCCCATCGGCGTCGCAGGTGTCCCCGAACGCCATGGCCCCGTCGAGCGCCGCGGCGATCGCGTCGGTGTAGAGGCGCGGATCGGCCACGCCGTCGCCGTCCACGTCGGTGGGCGCGGCGAGGGACCGGTCGGATTGGAGCGTGCCCGGGAGCGGGTAGGTCGCGAACGCACCCGCGACGCCGACCGCCACGACGCCGTCCGCGGTGGCGACGAGGAGGTCCTCCAGGCCGTCGCCGTCGAGGTCTCCGCCGTTCGCGAGGCCGGTGGCGACGAGGTCGAGCACCTCGTCCACCCCGGTGGCCCCGAGCCGCGCCGGGGTCGTGCCCGCGAGCGTCCACGCGCTGTCGCCGACACGCACGAGGCCGGCGCCGATGCCGGTCCACGCGCCGCGGTCGTAGACGAGGTCCGCCGCGCCCAGCGTGCCGCCCCGCGCCCCCTCGATGCGGCCGCTGTCCCAGCGCCCCACGAGGCCCACGCCGGCGGCGTCGGGGTAGGTCGACATCCCCAGGAGCAGCTCCGGGCGGCCGTCGCCGTCGGCGTCGGGCGCGGTGGCGTAGGTCCACGCGCCGCCGCCGGTGTTGAGCACCCAGGTGGCGTCGGCGTCCGCGAGCCGCGCCGCGCCCGAGTCGGCGGCGGTGGGCGCCCCCGAGTAGAGCAGGACGTAGCGGTAGTACCCGACGAGCAGGTCGGCGAGGCCGTCCCCGGTGAGGTCCGGCGCGAGCGCGAGGGTGGTGCCGATCTGCCCGTCGAGGTCCCCGCCCTCGATGACGGAGACCGCGTCGTCGAGCGTGGTCGTGGCGTCGATCGGCCCGGCGAAGACGAAGACCCGGCCCTGGTTCGGCACCCCGTCGACCACCGCGTACGGCGCCGCGATCACGAGGTCGGCGAGGCCGTCGCCGGTGAGGTCGCGCCCCGTCGCGAGCTGGGCGCCGAAGCTGGGGCTCTGGCCCGTCCCCTCGATGCGCACGACGAGCACGCCGGCGGCGTCGTAGACGGACACCGCGCCGTCCACCGTCGGCACGGCGCTCGTGGTGCCGACGACCAGCGCGGGGGCGCCGCCATCGAGGAGGCCCCCCGCGAGCACCACGGTGGGGGCACCGTCGATCGCCACGGCGTAGGCGTCGTCCGCGCGGCCGTCGCAGTCGTCGTCCTCGCCGTCGCAGGCCTCGCGCCCGGTCGGGGTGCACACGAGCACGACCGGCCCGTCGACGCCGTCACAATCGGCGTCGATTCCGTCGACGACGGCGTCCTCCGCATCGGGGCGGATGCCGAGGTCGAGATCGTCGCAATCCGTGCCGCCGTCGGCCACGCGGTGCCACCCGTCTCCATCGTCGTCGTGCGCGACTTCGCACGTGAGTCCGCTGTCTTCTCCGGTGTCGGTGTCGGGCGGGACGACCTCCGGCGCGGTGTCGCGGTCGAACGTGGGCCCCATCCCCGGGCTCACGCAGCCGACGAGCAACAGGCAGGCAAAGCGCGAGGTCCACATCGGCCGTAGTCTACCCCCTCCTTGCCGCTGGCACCGCCGTCCGTTAGAGGCGCGCCCTGTTCTACAGAGGTGCCTTTGGCGAGTGATGACCTGATCGAGATTGACGGCGTCATCAAAGAGGTTTTTCCGGGCGGCGCCTTTCTGGTGCAGACGGAAGCCGGCACGGAGGTGCACGCGCACCTCGCGGGCAAGCTGCGTCGCTTCCGCATCCGTGTCGTCCTCGGTGACCGAGTGACCGTGGCCGTGTCCCCCTACGACCTGTCGAAGGGCCGGATCACCTTCCGCCACAAGTAGGTCCTCCCGACCGACCGTCGCGCCCGGCATGTCCCCGGGTGCGTGGTCGGTGGGTTGGCGTGTGGGGCTGGGAACCGGCGCGATTCCGTCGTAGAGTCGCGCCATGTACAAGATGACGACCCGGCGCAAGCTAGCGATCGCCACGTGGGGCCCGCCTGACGAGGGCCCGATCTACGGCAAGCTCACCGTCGACGCGACGGAGGCGCTCGCCTACCTGGCTCACCTGCGCGCCACGACCGGCGAGAAGGTCTCGATCACCCACCTCGTCGGCAAGGTGGTCGGGAACGCGCTCGCCCAGGCACCGGGCCTCAACGGCTACCTGCGCTTCGGCCGGTACCACCAGCACGAGCACGTGAACGTGACGTACCTGGTGGCGCTGGAGGAGGGCGCCGACCTCGCCAAGGCGAAGGTCGACGACATCGACAAAAAGTCGGTGGTGGAGGTCGCGCAGGACCTGCGGGCGCGCGCCGAGCGCCTGCGCGCCGGGAAGGACGCCGCGTTCGAGAAGAGCAAGGGCCCGCTCCAGCTCCTCCCGACGTGGCTCATCCGCCCGATGCTGAAGGTCACGGGCTGGCTCACCGGCAGCCTCGGCGTCTCGATCCCGGCCTTCGGCCTCGAGGCCTTCCCGTTCGGGAGCTGCATCGTCACCTCCGTCGGCATGTTCGGCCTCGACGAGGGCTTCGCGCCGTTCACCCCGTTCGCGCGCGTCCCGGTGCTCGTGCTGGTCGGCTCGGTGCGCGATGGCGTGGTCGCGGTCGACGGCGTGCCGACCGTGCGGAAGCAGCTCACGATCACCGCCACGATCGACCACCGGTTCCTCGATGGCGCCCAGGGCGGCGTGCTCGCGAAGATCATCCGCGAGCAGATCGAGGACCCCTGGCGCCTCGAAGTGCCGCGGCTCGCGGCGGCATCCGGAGCGGCATCCGGAGGGGTGTCCGGGGGGGCATCCGGCGCATCACCGGCGGCCTGATCCCGCGACGCGCCCGACGCAGGGCGGCGGACCGGTTAGATGGCGCGGTCCATGCGCTACGTTCCCGAAAACCCGCTCATCGTCCAATCCGACTACACCCTCCTCCTGGAGACGATGGGGCCACATTTTCGCGCCGCCCGCGACGCGTTGGCCCGCTTTGCCGAGCTCGTAAAGTCCCCGGACTACGTCCACACCTATCGGGTCACCCCGCTGTCGCTCTGGAACGCGGCCAGCTCCGGGATGACCGTCGAAGAGGTGGTCGGCGCCCTGGAGCACCACGCCAAGTACGAGGTTCCCCCGAACGTCCCGGTCAACATCCGGGAGATCATGGGGCGCTACGGTCGGCTGAAGCTCTTCAAGGATCCCCGCGGGCTCCGGCTCGAGACGGACGATCCGATCCTCATGACCGAGGTGTGCAGCCTCAAGCCGGTCATTCCGCTGCTCGGCGCCCGCCTCGGGGACAACGCCGTCCTCGTCGACCCGGGCAACCGCGGCGAGCTGAAGCAGGCGCTGACCCACGCGGGCCACCCCGTGGAGGACCTCGCGGGCTACCGCGACGGCGAGGCACTCGACTTCACCGTCACCACGGAGATGAAGAACGGCCAGCCGTGGGCCCTGCGCGACTACCAGCGGCTCGCGGTCGAGACCTTCCACGGCGACGGCCTCGCCCAAGGCGGCTCCGGCGTCATCGTGCTGCCGTGCGGCGCGGGCAAGACGATGGTGGGCATCGGGGCGATGGCGCGTCTCAACATGAAGACGCTCATCCTCTGCACCAACGTCACGGCGTTGCGGCAGTGGAAGAACGAGATCCTCGACAAGACCACGCTCACCGAGGACCAGGTGGGCGAGTACTCCGGCGAGATGAAGGACATCAAGGCGGTCACGCTCTCGACCTACCAGATGCTCACCTTCCGCAAGTCCCGGAACGAGATCTTCGTCCACTTCGGCTTGTTCGACAAGGAGAACTGGGGCCTCGTCATCTACGACGAGGTGCACCTCCTCCCCGCCCCGATCTTCCGCGCCGTCGCGCACCTCCAGGCGCGCCGCCGGCTCGGCCTCACCGCCACGCTCGTGCGCGAGGACGGCAAGGAAGCCGATGTCTTCGCGCTCATCGGGCCGAAGCGGTACGACGTGCCGTGGAAGGACCTGGAGCACCAGGGCTGGATCGCCTCGGCGAGCTGCACGGAGATCCGTGTCGGCTTCTCGGAGGAGGATCGCATCCGGTACGCCGTGGCCGACGATCGCGAGAAGTTCCGCATCGCGAGCATCAATGCCCGGAAGACCCCCGTCATCGAGAGCCTCCTCGAGCGCCACCTGGAGGACCGCGTCCTCATCCTCGGCATGTACGTCGAGCAGCTCGAGTTCCTCTCGCGCCGCCTCGGCCTGCCGCTGATCGAGGGGCGCACGCCGCAGAAGCGCCGCGACGAGCTCTACGAGCGGTTCCGCACCGGGCAGGACCGCGTCCTGGTCATCTCGAAGGTCGGGAACTTCTCCGTCGATCTGCCCGATGCGAACGTCGCGATCCAGATCAGCGGCACGTGGGGCAGCCGGCAGGAAGAGGCCCAGCGCCTCGGTCGGATCCTCCGCCCGAAGCAGGGCGCGAACAAGGCGAGCTTCTACACGCTCATCACGCGGGATACGGTAGAGCAGACCTTCGGCGAGAAGCGACAGCTGTTCCTGACGGAGCAGGGGTACGCCTACCGCATCGAGGCACGGGAGTGACATGGCGGTGATCCATCACAACGTGGCAGTGCTCCGGGTGGCGGAGCCCGCCGTGCTCGACGAGATCCGGGCGGTGCTCCCGCTCGATGCCCACGTGATGGGCTGGATCTCGCCGACCGAGGTCGTGCTCGATCCGCAGGAGCTCAAGCCGTTCCTCGACGCGTTGGAGGCCCGCGGCATGGGCGCCCTCGTGCGTCGCACGGGTCCGGGCGGCGGGTGATCGTGCTGGGGCTCCTCGCGGGGCTCCTGTCGGGCCGCGCGGCCGCAGCGCCCCACCTGGTCGTGGACCACCCGCTCACCCGGGCTCCCCCCTGCGCCGACCCCGCGCCCGCGCCCATCGTGGAGGCGCTGCGCGCGGGCATCCCGCTGCGCTGGCGCCGCGCGGTGGTGCTGTTCCCGGACATCGGCCTGGAGCGGGCGCTGGTGCGCCGGGTGGTCCTGCGCGCGGCGCGCGTGGGGAGCTGCGGCGGCCGGGTCATCGCGGAGGACGTGACGGCGCGGCTCGTCGGGCCGCGCGGCGCGCCGATCGAGACGGTGATCGCCACCACCCTGCGCCCCGGGCCCGTGCTCGGGGTGACGGAGGACGACGTGGCCGTGCGGCCCCCGCCCGGGAGCGTGCGCGTCACGGCGCGCGACGCCTTCACCGCCTACGGGGCCTGGGACCTCGGCGGCGTGCGCCCGGCGGCGTCCGGGGCGTCCCCGTCGTCGCGCGCCTCGGCGCCGCCCTCGGAGGCGTCGCCGGAGCCGCCCTCGTCCGCGGGGTCCATGTAGCCGAGGGCCTCGAGCACGGCGTTCTGCTCGTCGTCGGCGCCCACGGCGGCGTTGCCGGCGGGCAGGGGTAGCGCGGCGTAGGTCACGTCGAGAACGCGCCCCTGCGAGGAGAGGCGCGCGAGCGGCGTGCCGTCGCCATCGAAGGGGAGGGCCAGCAGCGCCACGGGATCGGCGCCCGCGCGCACCACGCGCACGGTCACGGTCGGGGCGAGCGCGACGGCGTCGCCGGCCGGCACCACGAAGATCTCGCGGTGGCTGCCGCGCGCGCTCGTGAAGGTGAGCGCGAGGGTCTCGTCGTCGATGCGATCGACGCGGGCCTCGGACTTGTTGGTCGGGTCGTCGCCGACCCAGGTGGCCGCGACGCCGCCGGGCACGTGGATCTCGGCCTTGAAGGCGTTCGCGCCGCGGCCACGCGGCGAGAGGCGATAGCCGACGCCCACCCCGCGGCCGAGGCTCGTCCCCATCGCGGCGCGCGCGGCCGCGGGGTCCCGATCGGGGCGCAGGTCGGTGAGCTCGCCGGGGTCGCGCACGAGGTCGAAGAGGAGCTCCTTCCCGCTGCGGCCGATGTACTTGAGCCCGTTCTCCAGGCTCCCCCACGCCTCGTTTCCGTAGAGGGGGCGCCCGAACGCGATCGGGCGCGCCACGAGCGCGGCGTCGGCCTCGCCGCGGGCGGCGGGCACGAGGGAGTGGCCCTGCAACGCGGGGTCCCCGAGGCCGAGCAGCTCGAGCACGGTGGGGGTGAGGTCCACCAGGGAGACCGGCGTGGTCACGCGGCGCGGCGCGAGGCCCGGGGCGCGCACGATGAACGGGATGCGCAGGAGCTCGTCGTAGAGGGTGTGGCCGTGCTCCAGGTCGCCGTGGTCGAAGAATTCTTCCCCGTGGTCCGCGAACAGGACCACCGTGGCGTCCGCCCCCGCCGCGGCGACGAGGCGCGCGAACTGGTCGTCGACGTAGCGAAGGTTCTGGTCGTACCGCGCGGTGAGGTACGTCTTGATGACCTCGCGGTTGCCGCGCGCCGCCGCGAGGAGCGTGTTCCGGTTGAAGCTCTCGGGCAGGTTCTGCGGCCGCTCGCCTTCGTAGAGACCGCGGTAGGCCGCCGGCTCCTTGTAGGGCAGGTGCAGGTCCATGAAGTGGACCATCACGAGGGCGTCCTGGTCGTCGTGGCGATCCAGGAAGTCGAGCGCGCGGTCGACCTCGACCCGCCCGTACGGCCAGTTCACGCAGCCGTGCTCGCCCCAGCCGCCCGACATGTCGAAGTTCGACGAGAGGTAGACGTTGCCGACGTACGCGGCCGTGGCCCAGCCCTTGGCCGCGACCCGCATCGGGAGGGTCTCGGCGCCGTCCCAGAACTCGGGTTGCAGGCCCGAGAGCGCCGCGCGCGAGCTCGGGAGGGTCCACGGGGCGACGGAGCGGGCGTCCTCGAAGATGACGCCGCCCTCCGCGAAGCGGTCGATGTGTGGGCTCGCCCCGCGGGTGTGGCCGTACACCCCGAGGTGGTCGCGCCGCAGCGTGTCGACGAAGACGAGCACGGTGCGCTTCGGTTTCGCGGTGGGGACGTAGACCGCGGGCGCCACGATGAAGACGTGGTCGCGCGCCGGCGACGCGTCCGTCGTCGTGAGCGTGACGCGCGCCGTGCGCCCGCCCCACTTCGACAGTGGCACCCGGACATCCTCGAACTCACGGACGCGCGCGCGCACGGTGGCCGCGAGCTCGCCGTCGATCCGCACTTCGACCTCGGCACCGTCGCTCGCCGTGCCGTCCGCGGCCTCGGGCGGCAAGATGCCGGCCTCGAAGCGGAGCACGGCGCCCGCCGGGATCGCCACGTCCCACCCGGCCACGCTCGGCGCCGGGAGGTAGAGTCCCCGGCGGGTGACGTCGTCGACCTGGGCGGAGCGCCGGACGAACGCGGCATCACCCTCAGGGCCGGTGGGGTCCTCGGCGCGCGTACGCCAGAGGGCATCTTCGCGCGCGCGCGCCGCCGGGTAGGTGAGGTGGAGCTCGCCCGGCGCCGGCGCGGGCGCGCTCGCCGGCACGCGCACCGTGACGGAGTCGGCGCTGAAGTCCCACGAGTTGGGCTGCGCGGCGTCCTCGATGTCCCCGGCGAAGCGGAGCGCTACCGACCCGCGCGCCAGGGTCATCCCCTCGGGCGGCGAGTCGAAGAACAACGCCCGCGGCCGCACCGGGATCGGCGCTTCGTACGCGCGCACCCCGCCGACGACGCCGACGAGGCGGAACGGCCCCAGGATCGGCACGGCGTCGCGCGCCGCGGGCGCCTCGGCGCGCGCGACGGTCAGCTCAGCGAACGGCTGCTCCGCGAGGCCGAGCCCACCATCCGCGAACGCAACGCCCATGTACCCGAGGGCCAGGCACCCGAGCAGCATTCGCGTTCCCTGGACCTACGAGCGGCGGCGCCGGAGGCCCGCGAGCGCCGCCAGGAGCCCGCTCACGAGGCCGATGGCCGCGGAGGAGGAGCCCGAGGACGAGCACGACGAGGAGCCTTCCGCCGCGCGATCTTCCGCCACGACGGGCAGGAAGCTGGCGCGGAGCCCGCCGGGGCCGCCGATGTTCATGACCATCACGTAGTTCCCCTCGGCGGGGAACGTGATCTTCGGGGCCCAGGCGCCGAGGGAGTCGCCTACGCTGTCACCGTCGAGATCCACGAGGTTCTCGGGGGTGATGTCGGCCTCGCTGGTGCCCTTGTAGACTTCCCACGCGATGGTGTCGACGCAGCCGTAGACCGACACGTCCGTGTGGTTGATCGTGGTGTAGGTCAGCCCGTCGGAGTGGGCGACGGTGAAGTAGCCGGCGGCGCCCTCCGCGGGGCGGGGGGCCTCGCAGGCGAGCACGTAGCCGAGCTGGTCGTAGGTGTACGTGCTCGTGCCACAGACGGGGTCTTCGAGCTCCACCTCGGCCTCGACCGTGAACTGGCCGGGGACAAGGTATTCGTGCGTGGGGTTGAGGCCGGTGCCGGTCTCGCCGTCGCCGAACTTCCAGGTCGCGTCGATGACTTCGGAGTCGCTGAGGATCTGGAACTCGACGGCCAGGGGGTTCGCGCCGATGCGCGCGGAGACCGCCTCGAACGTCGCGGACGAGCCGTAGAGGCTCGTGATGCTCTGGATGTCGTCCTCGTTGATGACGGCGCCCTGGGTGTCACACGCGCCGACGCTCCAGAACATGGTCGCCTGCACGAGGTCGTCCTCTTCGCAGGGATCGCCGTCCTCGCACGAGTGGCCGAGGCCGTGGAGGTGGCCGATCTCGTGGGTGGCGACGGACTCGATGGAGGTCTGCCCGGCGCAGTCGGCCTCTATGTCTTCGACCGAGCCGAAGTCGACATTGTCGTTGAAGACGATGTCGGCGTCGGTGAGGTGCCGGTAGATGCGGGTGCTGGTCTCCTTCACGATCACGTTCTCGGTGATCGAGTAGGTGACGCCGAGCACGCCGGGCTCGATCTCGTCACCGGGGTCTTCCCAGTGGATGGTCGTGAGGCCGTCCGACGTGGTGCGCTCGGCCTGGTTGCGATCGCCCTTGTACTCGTGGCCGATGGCGGCGCACTCCGCGTCGTACCAGTTGTCCCACGAGTCCTGGAGGACCGTGCGGCCGTAGCCCTCGGCGAGGGAGTCTTCTTCGTACTCCAGGGCCGTGTACCACTCGAGCGCGAAGTCATCTTCGGCCCAGGCGCCACCGGTGTGTTCCCAGGCGTGCGCGGCGGGGAAGGCGAGAACGAGGAGAGTCAGCATCAGCGCACCCCAGGCTGCAGACGGTTGATGGTGCGGAGCTGGTCGTCACTGATGCCGGGGATGGACTTGCCGTCCCACCCGATCGCAGCGCGGGCGCGGACGCCGTCTTCCATCGTGGAGAGGAGGACCTGCTTGTCGGCCGGCGGGACCGGCAGGAAGCGGGCGTCGTACTCCTTGTCCTGCGACAGGACGAAGCGGAAGACGACCAGGTTCCCGTCGAGCGGGTTCGGCTTCACGGTGAACTTGCCGATGCCCATGCCGACCGTGCCGTACACGCCCTTCGCGGGCTTGTCGGAGAGGAAGAGCACCGTCTGCTCGCCGACGCTGTAGCGGGCGGAGCCCGAGACGAGCGTGGTCCGGTTCCCGACGGTGCCGCCAGCGGCCTCGACGGTGACGTAGTCTCCGGCGTCGGCCCCGCCCTTGAGCGAGGCGTCGACACGGACGAGCGCGCGGGTCCAGGCGATCCCCTTGGCGTCTTCCTCGGTCCATACGGACTCGACGGTGCCGCGCACGACGAGGTCGGAGGCGTCCGTCATCTGGTCAAGGGTGAGCGGGGCGACCGTGGTGGCGGAAGCCGGCGCGACGGACGCGACGGCAAGCGCCGCGACGAGCGCGAGGCGGGCGAGAAGGGGCATGCTTAACCTCTGTTCCCAGGACGTAGCGGACCACGGTAGCCGATCGCTTGGGTGCCCGTCAAGACGCCCCCTGGCCGTCCGTGGGCCGGAAAGGTGCTCGAGCAGCCAGTCCTGATCGTTCCGGTTGACTTCCTGCCGCCGTTCTACTATTCCTTCCCGTTCGCCAGACTGGCTGATGTCTCTACGCACCGTAGCCCCGGGCGCCACCCTTCGAGGATTCCGCGAATGACGCAGATGCGCACCCTCACCCTTCGCCTGATGGGGCTGTTCGCTGCCCTATGGGCCCTGTCGGGACTGGCGTTCGCGTCAGCCACCTCAGGCACCATCAAAGGCCAGGTGATTGACGACGGCGGCCTGTCCATCCCGGGCGTGCTGGTGACCTTGTCGTCGCCCTCGCTCATCGGCGGCGCCCAGCAGCAGACGGCCGACGAGGAGGGCCGGTTCATCTTCGTCGAGCTCGCCCCGGGCTCGTACGAGGTCATGGCCCAGAAGCAGGGCTTCGGCCAGGTCCGCAAGACCAACATCGAGGTCGCCCTCGGTCGCACCACGCCGGTTGCCATCGAGATGAAGGTTGGCGCGGAGGAGCTCACCGTCGAGGCCAAAAAGCCCACGGTCGACACCGAGAAGGCCAGCAAGGGCGACTCCTTCTCCAAGGAGTTCCTCTCCCGCATCCCGAGCGGCCGCAGCTACCAGGACGTGGTCTCCAACGCCGCGGGCGTGACCGGCGGCGGCGGCAACCCGTCCTCGGGCGGCGCGTCGACGAACGAGAACACGTTCCTGCTCGACGGCACGAACATCACGGACCCGGTCACGGGCACCTTCTCGCTCAACTTCAACTTCGATGCGATCGAGGAGATCGAGGTCATCACCGGCGGGTACGACCCCGAGTACGGCGAGAGCCTCGGCGCGGTCGTGTCGGTCGTGACGAAGTCCGGCGGCAACTCCCTCGAGGTCGTGGCGAACGCGTTCTACATGAACGGCAACTGGGGTCCCAAGATGGACTCCCGCTACGCGGCCGACGGGTACGAGCTCTCCCCCACCGGCTTCGACGAGGTCTCCCAGACCGGCTCCATGGGCGTCGTCGTCTCGGGCCCCATCGTCAAGGACAAGATCTGGTTCCTCGGCAGCTACTCCTACGAGCGCACCCTCTACGCGAACGTCGGCGTCCAGCTCCCGCGCGACTTCGACGGTCACTACTTCTTCTCGAAGCTGACCGCCCAGCCCTCCAGCGCGCACCGCTTCACGGTGCAGTTCGCGACGAACCCGACCACGATCGACAACACCGATCAGACCGACACGCGCATCTTCGCCGAGGCCCAGTCCCGGCAGGCGCAGGGCGGGTACCTCACCTCGCTCAAGTGGAACTGGTTCATCAACCCGGAGACCAACCTCGAGACCGCGGCTTCCTTCCAGAAGACGTTCATCGAGGCCTCCGGCGTGCCCTGCACGCACGACGGCAACCTCGGGTACCACCCCTGCGATCCGGACGAGGAAGAGAACTACACCGACTACACCACCCCCGGTCACATCGGTCTGTACGGCGCGTACGACAGCGACAACGCCGGCTCGTACTACTTCGACGACCGCTACCGCGGGCAGCTGTCCACCAAGTACTCCCTCCTCCAGGTCAACTTCCTCGGGAAGCACGACTTCAAGGCCGGCGTCGACGGCAGCTACCTCCTGTGGGACCAGATCTCCGGGTACTCCGGCAACCTGATCTTCTACGATTACTACGAGAACGCGTTCGACCCCGACACCCTCGGCAACTACGCGTGGGTCGAGACCTCCGGGCCGTCGATCTACCGCTCCACCGGCTACCACGTCGGCGCGTTCATCCAGGACGTGTACAAGCCGGTCGAGAACCTCACGTTCCGCTACGGCCTCCGCTACGACCGCGCGGTCCACCGCAATGACGCCGGTGTCCCCGTCGTCGACGTGGGCCTGTTCGGGCCGCGCATCTACGCGATCTGGGACCCCTGGGCGAACGCCAAGACCAAGGTGTACGGCGGGTACGGCCGCTTCAACGACACCGGCCGCCTCTCGGTCGCGAGCTACCTCTCGCAGTCGAACATGGGCTCGAAGACGATCTTCGGCGAGATCGCCGGGAACTCGGCGTCTGGCGTCGGCTTCAGCGGCGGCGACTACTCGACCGACAACACCATCACGGTGCTCGACGGCACGACCGCCCCGCACTCCGACGAGTTCAGCATCGGCGCGCAGCGCGAGGTCATGACCGACATCGCGGTGGGTGTGGACTTCACCGGCAAGTTCACCCGCAACGTCTACAACTTCGATGAGACCAACCTCATCTACGACGAAGACGGCTACTCCTACGTCGGCTCCGGCGACGGCACGCTCGACAGCTACTACCGCCTCCGCACCCCGGCGATCGCGCTGCGCGACTACTACCAGACCGACGTGTCGATCACGCGCAACTGGGCCGACCGCTGGCTCCTCTCGGCGACCTACTCCTACGTCGTGAGCCGCGGCCGCGTCCAGAACGGCCTCACGGCGGTGTTGTCGAACCCCGCCCAGGTCGACCTGTGGTACGGCAACCTGCCGTACGACTTCCGCCACCAGCTCAAGGTGCAGGCCGCCTGGGACCTCCCCATCGACCCCTGGACCACCACCATCGGCATGAGCGGCCAGCTCTACTCGGGCGCGCCCCTCTCCCGGTTCTACTACTCGCAGGCGGACAGCCTCGCGGCCGGTGGTGACAGCTACAGCCTGCTCAAGGAGCCCCGCGGTTCCTACGGCCGGACCGGAGCGACCTGGGACATGTCGGTGCTCATCGAGCAGGACATCCCGGTGCGCAAGGGCAAGCTCTCGGCCACGGCGCAGATCGACAACCTGACGAACAACCAGTATCCGTACTACCTGGCGTCCAACTACTCCTACTACATCGACACCCAGAACCGGTACATCATCGCCTACCGCCAGGACACCATCCAGGCCCAGGTCGGCGTCAAGTACGAGTTCTAGGGGAGGACGGCATGGCACCCACGATTCTGATCCTGGCGCTCGGCTGCGCCTACAACGAAGAGCTCCCCGAGAAGGACATCCTCGGCACGGTCATCGTGCCGGCGGCGGCCGCCACCCGCCTTCAGGCGGACGGCACCACGGCCACGGATCCGCGCTTCATCGGGCCGATCTTCCTCGGCGCGTACTCCGGCATCGACACGGTGAGCTTCGGCTACCCGCACCCGTCGATGGGCCCGATCGTCACCGCGGACACGCCGGGGGACGCCTTCCCCTACGGTGGCACCACCGTCGGGCGCTACGACTTCGCCTGCTACGAGTCGTTGGCGTGCAAGGTCGTGACGGGTCGGTTCTCCGACTACAACGACATGCTCGAGTACTTCGGCACGGTCCTCGGCAGCCCGATCCAGGACGACAACGGCGCGGACGTGGCCAACGGCAGCACCTTCCAACAGGCCTGCTACGACTACTTCTACGCGACCTCCGACCAGGAGATGGCGTTCCTCGGTGACCTCGACTTCGCGCTCAACGCGGACGGCGACTTCGAGGCCGCCTTCGTGATGCCCCACACGGTGTTCGTCGAGGGGATGACGATCTGGGGCTGGATGGACGCCCCGGAGATCGTGCCCGCGAACCCCACCGAGAGCGGCGGCTTCTCCAGCTGCGACGTGAGTACCGGTCGTGAGTTCGACCAGTACGACGAGAACTTTCGCGAGGGGCGCGTCTACTTCGACGCGCTCAACACGCCGAGCCAGTACATCTACGCCGGCGACTGGGTTGCCTCCGGTGCGGAGGAGGCCGTCGTGAACAGCCCCGACGACAAGCCCGTCGTTCGGCTCGATTTCGGCTTTGGCGTCGGGGAGGCGGAGTGATGCGCACGCACGGCAATCTTGCGCTCGGTGCGCTCCTCGCCCTCTCCGGGCTGGCCTCGGGCTGCACCAACGTCCGGGACGGCTTCCGTCCCGTGCTGACGGACGCCCCGTTCGTCTACGACATCGGGGAGCTGCGGGTGATCGGCGCCGAAGAGCTCGCCGGTGTCGATCCGTCGACCGTCCCCGATGCCGTCCACTACGGGCAGCTCGGGGCTGGCGAGAACGCGGGCCTCTACGGCGGCGCCACGTTCCAGTTCCGCGCCACCGGCTCCAGCGTCTGCGTCGTGGTCGACCCGGAGGCGATGTTCTGGAACAAGGAGATCTCCACCCAGTCGAACACCGTCCAGTACAAGTTCGAAGACATCTTCGAAGACGACGGTGACCTCGACCTCTCCGCCGGCCTCGCCGCGTACTACACGGGGTCGCCGGGCAGCGAGATCGGGGACTTCAGCGCGGTGTACGACGATCCCGCGGGCGTCGAGCACGAGCTGGCGTTCAACGAGTGCATCCAGACCGGGTACTTCGGCGATCCCGCCCACGCCGGGCGCGCCACGGTCGAGTACTGCGACATCGACACCTCGCTGCACTCGGGCGTCATGTACACCGCGGTGCTGGAGACCTTCGCGCTCCCCATCGACGACAGCATCCTCAACTTCGGCGCCCTGGCGTTCGACGGCCGCTGCGCGGACCTCCCCTGGTACGACTCCAACGGCGCGCTCCTGGCGGGCGCCTCCGAGTGCGTCATCCCGAACGAGGTCGAGTACGCTGACGCCAACGGGATCCCCGAGGAGAAGGCGTGGTTCCCCGAGCTCGAGCGGGCCTACTGCTCCGGCGTCGGCAAGGTGAACACGTTCTGCAAGGACAACCCGGGCGCGGGCTGCCAGTCGGAAGAAGAGCTGTAGTCGCGCGGGCGGGGCTCCTCGGCCCCGCGCCACGCACCCCGGGCGGGCCCGTTCACCTCGAACGGGCCCGTTCCCGTTTTGCCGGGGCCGATCCTACTGCGCGAGCGTCCCGACCGTCCGGTCCTCGATGACCGTGCCCGCCACGATGCGGCGGAGCTGGACGGCCTCGGCGCCGGGCCACAACGTGCCGGGGCGCGCGCCGTCGAGCTTCTGCGGGGCGGCGCCCTGCGCGCCGTACCAGACCGCGCCCGTGGGGTCCTGGGTCAGGTAGTAGAACGGGCCGTACCCGGCGGGCAGGACGGAGACGACGTTGCCCGGGGCGGTCCACGGGAGCGCGGCGGACTCCTCGATGAGCTTGCCGCCGAGGTCGGACCAGATCGCGCGGTAGGTGTCGCCGCGGGTGAGGACGGTGAGGAGCGCGAGGCCGCCGGCCCGCTCGCCGCGGTCCGGGAGGGTGTCGAACGCGAGCGCCGTGGGGGCCCACCCGTCGGTGAGCGGCGTGACGCGGCTCCCGCGCGCGCCGATCTCGGGGGCGAGCGCGGGGTCGATCCGGTAGACGTCGACGCCCGCGGCGTGCCCCAGCGCGAGGACGAGGTTGGAGCCGGCGTCCACGGCGGTGCTCACCGCGGTCGGCCGCGCGCCGAGGCGCACGACCTGGCGCAGCACCTGCGCGCCGCGATCGTCGACGCACAAGGCGAGGACGGCGCCGCTCGTGCCCGCCGGATCGGGCACCCAGAGCGGGATCACGGCGCCGCCCTTGGCGTCCGTGCCGCCGCGGCCGAGCAGCTCGGCGGCGGGGAACGGGAGCGAGACCGTGCGCGGCTTGCCGCGGAGGGTGGTGCCCTCGAGGCGGGCGAAGGTGAAGGTCTGCGGGCTGGACTGCCAGTAGAGGTAGCGCGAGAGGGCGTCGACCGGGCGCGCGCGCGTCAGGACGGGCTCCACGCGGGCGGGGAGCCGCGCGAGGAAGAACTGGCCGAGCGTACGCGTGGGGGCGCGCGGATCGAGCTGCAACAGGTAGAGGTCGAAGCCGCCCGTGCCCTGGTGGAGCCAGGGGACCATCGCGCCGACCGACTGCTGGATGGCGGGCTCCCAGGTGTAGGAGCCGCCGACGGGCTGGGCCGCGGCGAGGCGGATGGTCCGCGTCGGCAGGGTGATGGCGCCCGTGGGGTCCTGCACGGCTACGGCGAGCTCCCAGGCGCCGGCGGCGAGCCCGCCGGAGGAGGGGATCTCGAGCGTCACCCTGCGCTGGGCCTGCGCGGGGATGGTCCACATCGTGGTCGGCTCGGTGGCCGGCGGGGTGGTGTAGCGCTCCCACCGGGTCGTCCCGCTCTTCATGGTGAAGCGGACGAGGTGCGGGCGCGCGCCGAGGTCCGGGAAGGTCAGCGGCTTGTCGCCGTCGTTCCGGACCGTGACCGTGACGAGCATCGGGAAGCCGGTGACGTACTCCTCGTGGACGTCCGCGGAGATCCGGAGCCCGTTCTTGGCGGCGGCCTCCGGGGCCCCGGTGACGGAGCCCGCGGTGACGGAGCCCGCGGTGGCGGGCGACGGGGTGGCGGGGGCGGCCGGCGCGGCGATGGCGGTAGCCAGCGCGAGCGGGGCGAGGAGCGCCAGGATGGCGAGGCGGGCGAGGGGCTGCATCGGGGGCACTATGTCACGGGCTCCGTTCGGCTTCCAACAAACGCGCGACCTCCGACCGCGCTTCCTCCGGCGTCGCAATCGCCCCCTCGAGCTGACGGGCGCGCAACGCGGCGAGGACCCGCCCCATCGCGGGGCCCGGAGGCACGCCGAGCGCGGCGAGCTCGGCTCCGGTGAGGAGCGGCGGCAGGGGGGCGTCGCGCACGCCGAGCCGCTCGGCCGCGCGCAGGAGCGCGGGGGACTCCACGAGCGCGGCGAGGAGCTCCATCTCGCCGTCCTCGGAGAGGCGCCGCACGACGGCGTCGGGCGGGGGCGGGGCGCCCGGGGGCGTGCGCGCGAGGTCCCGGCGAGCGACGAGCGAGAGCACGGTGCGCCGCACGGGGTAGCGCCCGACGCGGTGCACGTTGAGGCGGTCCAGGATGCGCTCGTTCTCCTCGAGCGTGTTTTGCGCCCCCGCGGCCGCGTAGAGCAGGGCGAGGCGGCGGTTGGGATCCGCGACGGGCACCCGCGCGATGCGATCGAGGGCCTCGGGGCACTCGTCCCACTCCGGGAGCACGCGCGCCCACAGGCCGGCCCGCTGCGCGAACGCCCAGCCGTACGCCGGGGAGCGGCCCTTGAGGAGGAGCTTCTCGACCTCGCCGCGGATGCGCTCGGGGGGTAGCTCGTGGAGCGGCATCACGGCGCACAAGGCCTCGAGATCCGGGGCGATGGCGTAGCCGAAGCGCGCCGCGAACTGCG
Source organism: Pseudomonadota bacterium (assembly GCA_030684355.1). GTDB lineage: Bacteria > Myxococcota_A > UBA796 > UBA796 > SXON01 > CAJBVW01. Next base: position 16,214 of record JAUXTN010000165.1, on the reverse strand, counting down.
CGACGCGGAGCGCGCGGAGGGGGTCCTCGGTGAAGGTGCGCGGATCCACGGCGCGGAGGAGCTTCCGCTCGAGATCCGCGCGGCCGCCGAAGGGGTCTTCGTAGACGCCGGTGAGCGGATCGTAGGCGATGGCGTTGATGGTCAGGTCCCGACGCCGCGCGGCCTCCACCACGCCGAGGTCGGGATCCGCGGTGGCGCGGATGCCCTTGTGGCCGGTGCCCTCGCGCTGGTCGCGCCGGGGCAGGGACACGTCGAGATCGGTCCCGTCCACCCGCACCTTGAGCACGCCGAAGGCCCGCCCCACCTCGTTCACCGGGCCGAACCCGCGCAGGATCCGCACGACGTCGTCGAGGGAGAGGCCGTGCACCTCGATGTCCAGGTCCTTGCCGGGCTGGCCGAGCAGGGCGTCCCGCACCGACCCGCCGACGACGAGCGCGCGCCCACCGGCTTCGCGGCAGCGAACGAACAGGGGGAGGAGGGCGGGGGGGACCATCGGCATCGCTCACTATCGGTTAGCCGATCAGGCCGGGAGGCCCCTTGCTCACCTCGCTTCTGTTCGCCGTCGCTCTCGCCGCCACCGGGGCCAAGAACGGCTCCGTGCCGGCCCCGAACGTCACCGTCGGCGATGCCGCGCTGCTCTTCTCCCTGCCCGCGGTGAACGAGGAGGCCGCGCTGCGCGCCGTCGCCCGGCCCCACGTGGCCCTCTCGGACTTCACCGGCGTGCTCCCCGGGTTCCCGGCGCGCGTGGTCGTCGTGCAGTTCGTGAACAAGGCGGGCTCCGAGGCCCAGCTCCAGGCCCTCAACCGCCTGCACCGCAAGTACGCGAACCGCGGCGCCCGCTTCCTCGCCATCGTCGCGGACGACGGCGAGCTCGCGCCGCTCTCCGAGTGGGTCGAGTCGCAGCGGCTGGAGTTCCCGGTGCTGCGCGACGCCCACCGCATCGTCGTCGAGCGCTACGGCGTGCGCCAGTTCCCGCTCACGGTGGTGGTCAACGCGGAGGGCGACATCGAGGCCCTGGGGGTCCCCAAGGACGACCTGGAGGCCAACCTGGAGACCCTGCTCACGCCGTTCCTCACCGACTGAGGGGGGCGTAGGGCACCCGAGCGCCGCGACGCTACGGCGGCAGGGGCGCGCAAGGCGGCCCGCTTCCGAGCGGGCCGGTCCCGGCCGCGCACCGTCCTCGGGGCGCGGACGGACCGGAGCGAAGCGGAGCCTGGAGCCGACCCGACGGGGGCGTCCGCGCCCCCGGGCCGCCCCTGCCTCGATGAGGCGGCCGGACCCGGGGGCGCTACGCCGCGGTCACTGCTGGGTGGGCTCTTCCGCGCCCGGGGCCTCGCCCGGGACGTTGATGAGGATCACCGAGATGTTGTCCTTCCCGCCGCCCATGTGCGCGGCGCGGATGAGCTCGCGGGACACGATGCGGTTGTCCGGCGTCTGGTTGCAGATGGACTCGATCTCGGAGTCCTCGACCTCGCCCCAGAGCCCGTCCGAGCAGAGCAGGAGGCGATCCCCGTGCTCGAGCTCGACGCGGAAGATGTCGATGTCCACGTTGCGCTCGGTCCCCACCGTACGGAGGAGGATGTTCGAGTGCGGGTGGTTGCGGGCTTCTTCCGCCGTGATGCGGTTCTGCTCGACCATGCGCGCGACCAGGGAGTGATCGCGCGTGATCTGGTGGAGCGTGTTGTTGCGGATGAGGTAGCCGCGGGAGTCGCCGACGTTCGCGCAAAGCGCGACCTGGTCGTCGATCACCATGCACGCCACGAGCGTCGTGCCCATGTCGTTGCCGCGGGCCTCGGCGTTGCCCTTGATCGTGTTGTTGGCCTCCTGGAAGGCCTCGTCGAGGATGTTCTCGATGGCGTCGACATTCGGGCGGGGGGAGATCTCCACCCGCTGGCGCGCGACCGCGATGAGGGTCTCGACCGCGAGGCGGCTGGCGACCTCGCCGCAGTCATGGCCGCCCATGCCGTCCGCCACGACGAAGATCTCGACGCCGTTCGTGAGGCGGGCCCAGCCCCAGTTGTCCTCGTTGAGCATCCGCTGCAGGCCCACGTCCGTCATGCCGGCGTGCACCGTGGTGACGCGACGCTTGGCGTGGCGGTGGGCCTCCTGCTGGAGCGCCCGGCCGAACTCGGCCGCGGTGGAGAAGAGCCCACGCTCGGCTTCGAGGAAGAACTCCTGCCAGCCGCGCTCCTCGACGGAGGTGTAGCGACGGAGGATCTCGCCGAGCTCCATGAGGGACTCGCGCGTTTCGTCGGGGGTGAGCGGGTTGTCGGCGACGGCGCTCACGTCGGGGTCGAACAGGACGGTCTCGCCGACGGCCGAGGAGGCCGACGGGCGGATCATGAAGTTCGAGCGGTGGAGCCAGTTGAGCCGCACGCCGTTGAACGCGAGCATCCCGAGCATGCCGATCGCGCGCTGCGCGAAGGCGATCACCCGGTCGATCGGGAGCGGGGCGGCCTCATCGAGCAGCAGGAGCTCGTTGTTGTAGGGCACCACGGAGCAGATCTGCGTGGGGTTCTCTTCCGGGAAAGGGAACACGTCGCACGGGGCAAGCATGGCCGGGTGGCTGATCTGCTTGTTGAAGAACGCGAGGAAGGGCTCGAAACCCGGGCGCTCCCAGCGGGAGGAGAGGAGGAACTGGCGCGTGGCCAGCGATCCTCCGCACTCCGTGCAGCGCTCGACGGTAGTGGGATTGTCCTCGTTGCCGCATTCCCAGCACCGCCGCGAGGTGCGGTCGGGCCGGTTGTCGTCGACGAGGTAGAACATCCGCCCTTCTGCCAGACGGATCAGCCCCTCGACCCGGTAGTAGTCGGAGAGGTTCATGCCCGGTTGGAAGCTCGGGGGGCGGGCACGATTGCCGCTGGCCATGCGCGGGGAGTCCTTACCGGTGGGGGGTTCCGGGCGAGAAGGGGGCGAGTTTAGATCGTGGTCCGAAGCGAAAGCAAATGCACCCTGCGCCGATGCGCGCGGACGACTCTATCGCGGTAGGGGGGTGGCCGGAGGAGACGATGACTTGTCCCGCGCCCTGGCAGCTAGAGCACGAAGATCCGACGGGGGCGCGCGCAGGCCGGCTGAAGCTCGGTCGAGCGACCGTGACCACCCCGATCTTCATGCCCGTGGGCACTCAGGCGGCGATCCGCACGGTGTCGCCGTTGCACCTGAAGGACGTGGGCGCGCAGATCATCCTGGCGAACACCTACCACCTGTCCCAGCGCCCCGGCGAAGACGTGGTGAAGAAGGCCGGCGGGCTCCACAAGTTCATGGCGGTGGACCTCCCCATCCTCACGGATTCCGGCGGGTTCCAGGTGTTCTCCCTCGACAAGAAGGAGGTCACCGAAGAGGGCGTGGCCTTCAACTACGAAGTCGACGGCAAGGGCACGTTCCTCACCCCCGAGCGGGCGATGCAGATCCAGATGGATCTCGGCAGCGACATCGCGATGGTGTTCGACGAGTGTCTGCCGTTCGGCGCGGACCGGGCCTACGCGGAGCGGAGCGTGGCGCGCACGACGCGGTGGGAGCGGCGGAGCAAGGAGGCGCACACCCGGCCGGACCAGACCCTCTTCGGGATCGTGCAGGGCGGGTTCTGGCCGGAGCTGCGGAAGCGCTCGGCGGAAGAGATCCAGGAGATCGGCTTCGACGGCTACGCGATCGGGGGGCTCTCCGTCGGCGAGGGCCACCAGAACATGTGCGACGTCCTCGATGTGACCGTGCCGCACATGTCGAAGGAGCACGCGCGGTACCTGATGGGCGTCGGGCGGCCCCTCGATCTCGTGGAGGGCGTGGCGCGCGGCATCGACATGTTCGACTGCGTGCTCGCGACGCGGCACGCGCGCAGCGGCACCCTCTACACGGCGGTCGGGCGCATGCGCGTCACCGACGCGCGGTGGCGCAAGGACATGTTCCCCTTGGACACGTCGTGCGACTGCTACACGTGCAGGAACTTCACGCGCGCCTACCTGCACCACCTGTTCCGCGTGGGCGAGGTGCTCGGCGCGACGCTGTGCACGATCCACAACCTGCGCTGGTTCGCCAACTTCATGGCGGCGATGCGCGCGAGCATCGTGGACGGCACGTTCGCGAGCTTCCGCAAGCGCGTGGCGGAGATCTACCCCGAGGACACCGAGCCGAAGCCGGTGGCGTCGTACCCGTCGCCGGGATCGAAGGGGCCGGGGTCGAAGGGGCCAGCGCGGGGCGCACCGAAGGGCGGGGCGGCGCAGCGGCGGTAGGCGGGCCGGTCGGCGGCGCCGGTACGCGACGGACGATCGGCGAGCGTGACGGCCGATCTACCAGTCGACCCGGAGCAGCACCCAGGCCAGGCCCACGACGACGAGGGCCACGAGGAGCAGGCCGCGCGGCGAGGGCGGCGTGCGGGCGACCGGGGCCGGGATCGGCGCGGGGGTGGGGGCCGGGAGGTCGGATGCCGTGGGCTCGCCGTCGCCACGCCGCTCCACCATCGCCTCGAAGCCCTCGATCTGGGTGGCGGTGTCCTCGCGTTCCGAGGCCAGCTCCGGGGCGAGCGCGCGTCGGGGCTCGCCGTGCGGCTTCGCGCGCGGGACGCCGTCGAGCGCCGGGAGCGGGTCGAGCGGCTCGTCCGCAACGAGGCGCTTGAGCGGCTCGCAGGGGGCGCCGGGCTCCACGGGGGCGGCCACGAGGGGCTCCTGGGCGGCGGCGATCCACGCGAGGACGGCGGTGCGGCGCTGCTCGCCCACGCGCTCGGGCCCGGAGGACGGCCCCTCGGTGTGCTCGCCGGTGCTGGCGGTGGTCGGGGAGTCGAAGAGGCCGAGGGCGTCGCCCCGATCGGGCCCGACGACGACCCCGACCTCGTCGTGCGCCCCTTCACGACTGGTCAGCGGGGTGTCGAGCCACACGATCTCCAGCGCGTCGATGGGCGTGGGGGCGCCGCCCGGCACGGTCTCCGCCCACATGCCGACGCCGTCGACCGTGCCGAACCACGCCGCGTGCGACGGCGGCGCGTCGTCGTGGAGGCGGAGGAGGCGCCCGGTCTCGTCGCGGACCATCCGCGGCACGGTGCCGTCCCGCTCGAGCACTTCGCAGCGCAGGCGGGCCATCAGTCGACCTCGAACTGCGGGGCGTCGTCGGGCACCCGGTCGAGCGGGAAGCGCAGCGTCTCCAGGACGGTCGACCAGGCGCGGAGCGAGGCGTCGAGCTGCCCGGCCGGGGCCTGGAGGGTGAGCGCCGCCACGCGCCCGCCCACGCGCGCGAACACCGCGGTGTAGTCGGCCGCGGCGAACTTCCAGCGGCGTTGGCCGGTCACCGCCCACGCCTCGTGGTCGTCGAGCGCGATGCGGTGCATCGCCCCCCACCCGTTCTCCACGCCGAGCTCGCGGCCCATCGAGAGCGCCCGCGTCTCCGCGAGCAGATCGAGCGGAATCCGCGCGGAGGCCTCGTCCGCGTGGACGAGCTGGAGGCTGATCGTGGCGCGCGCGGCGGGGTCCGCGAGGGTGAACACGTCGTTGCCGAGCCAGCGGCGGTTCTGCGTCACGGTCCACCCCTCGGGGACGACGAGGTCGAAGCGCCCCGGCACGCCCGGCCGCCAAGCGGCCACGCAGCCGAGCAGGGCGGCGAGGATCACCACGGCGGTACCGGGGCGGGAGGGCGGGGAGGCGGTCGCACCCGCGCATCGTGCCGCGCCGGACGACGTGCCGCAACGCGGGGCCGTGCGGCAATGCGGGGCGCCACGCCCGATTGCCGAAGGAGCGTCGCCTGTGCGTGCCGCCGGCGTGCGGTGCCGCGCCGCGACGCGAAGTGGTATCGTCGCGCCGTCCGGGGAGGGGCATGGCGAGGCTCGAGTTCTTCCGGGGGACGTACGCGGAGGGCGATCCCCCCTTGTTCGTGGCGCGGCTGCGGGAGGGGCGCACCCGCATCGGGCGCATCGACAACTGCGACGTGGTCCTGCCCGACGACGAGGTGAGCCGCTCCCACTGCGTCATCGATCCGCTGCAAGGCGGCTGGATGCTGGTCGACCGCTCCAGCAACGGCACGTTCAAGAACGGCGAGCGCGTGACGCGGTGTGAGCTCGAGCACGGCGACCTGCTGCGCTTCGGGCCCTTCACCGCACGGGTGGACCTCCACACCGACGTGCTCGCCGCCCCGACCGAGGAGGCGCAGACGGAGCAGCGCGCGGAGGAGATCGTCGCCTCCGGCGGCGAGCACCTCACCATCGCCGAGGCGTGGCTCACCATCGCGAGCGGCCCGGGCGAGGGGCGGCGGTTCCGGCTGCGCGGCGGGCGCGTGGCGGTCGGCGGGTTCGGCAGCCGGGTGGTCCTCCCCGACGCCGGGCTCGTCAAGGACCACGTCCGCGTGCGGCTCCTCAACGGGCGGACGATGATCGAGCCCGGCCTCGGCGCCGCGTTCCTCGGCCCGGCGCGCATCCGCGACATCCTCCCCGTGTTCGCCGGGGAGGAGATCCGCATCGGCAACACCGAGTTCGTGGTGGAGTGGGACGTTCGCCAGGACGAGCCGATGGCCGACCGCTTCGGCGAGATGGTCGGCGTGTCGGACCCGATACGCCGCGCGTTCGGGATGTTGCGGCGGATGGCCGCGCACCACGCGCCGGTCCTGCTCATCGGCGAGTCGGGCACCGGCAAGGAGCTCGCCGCGCGCGCCCTCCACGACGCGAGCCCGCGCGCCGGCCGGCCGTTCGTGGCGCTCAACTGCGGCGCCATCACCGCCTCGCTGTTCGAGTCCGAGCTCTTCGGGCACGAGAAGGGCGCGTTCACCGGCGCGAACGAGCGCCGCGACGGCGCGTTCCAGCGCGCGGACACCGGCACGTTGTTCCTCGACGAGATCGGCGAGCTCCCCGAGGAGGCCCAGAGCAAGCTCCTGCGCTCGCTGGAGAGCGGCGAGGTGCGCCGCGTCGGCGGGAGCGAGCCCACGTTCCCCGACGTGCGCGTCATCGCCGCGACGAACCGGAGCCTGATGGAGGACGCCAAGCAGGGGAGCTTCCGGAGCGACCTCTACTTCCGCCTCGCCGTGCTCGCGGTGCGCCTGCCGCCGTTGCGCGAGCGCCCCGAGGACGTCCCCGTCGTGGCGGAGACGATCGCGCGGCGCATCTCCCCGGACATCACGCTCTCGACGGACGCGCACGACGCGCTGCGCGCCTACCCGTGGCCGGGCAACGCCCGCGAGATGCGCAACGTGATCACGCGGGCGTTCGTGCTCTACGGCCCGGCCATCGACGCGAGCTCGCTCGTGTTCAACCCGCTCGAGCGGGAGGGCGGCGCGACCTCGGTGTGGACCCACCGCAACGCCATCGAAGAGGCCGAGCGGGAGGTCGTCGTGGACGCGCTGCGCAAGGCGAACGGCAACCGGTCGCAGGCGGCGCGGTTGCTGGGGGTGGCGCGGTCGAGCTTGTTGTACAAGCTGCGGCGGTGGGGGATCGAGGACTGATCCTTGGCTTTGTCCCTTGGGGCTCGCCAAAAACCGCATCCGGGACCCCCGCCGGTCCCCCCCAGGGGGGCCCCACCGGCGGACCCGGCTGCAGGCGAGCCCCCTGTCAGGCCTCTCGCAAGGTCAGGCCTCCCCCTTCGGAGGCGTGGTTCGATGCGCGCGCCGCGGGCGTTGACTCCGCCCCTGGAGATACGTCTTTTTCGTGGTCCGCGCGCCACCTCACGCCCCGATCTCCCCCCGGTTCGCGATCGAGATCCACCGCCCGCCGCCGACGACGAGGTGGTCGCGGAGAGTGATCCCGAGGGTCTTGCTGGCGGTGGCGAGGGCGCGGGTGGCGCGGATGTCGTCGGTGGAGGGCTCGGGGTCGCCGCTGGGGTGGTTGTGGCCGATGATGAGCGAGGCGGCGGCGAGCTCGATGGCGGGGCGGAGGACCTGGCGGGGGTCGACGACGGTGAAGGCGTCGCTGCCCGCGGTGAGGCGGCGGTAGGCGAGCGGGCGCAGGCGGCGGTCGAGGTAGAGGGCGTGGAGCTCCTCGTGGTCGAGGCCCTCGAGCGCGGGCGCGAACCAGACGGCGGCGGCGGCGGCGTCGTGGATGGGCGCGACGGTCGGGGGCGCGTCGGCGCGCGCGCGTTGACCGAGGACCATGCCGGCGTGGAGCCGGGCGGCGCGGGCCGGACCGACGCCGCGCACGGACGCGAGCGCCGCGGGGGAGGCGTTCGCGAGGCCGCGGAGCCCGCCGAAGCGATCGAGCAGGTCGGTGGCGATGGCCCGCGACGTGCGGCCGCCCGCCCCCGTGCCGAGGATCAGGGCGATGAGGTCCGACGGGCCGGCGCCGTCCGATCCCGCGAGCAGGTACCGTTCTCTCGGGCGCATGGGCGACCTCCGCCGGCGCCCCGAGCACGGAGCGTGCCACGGGAGAAGGCGGGTTTTCTGGCCGCCATGCGACCGACGTCCGTCGGCGGGTGACCGACGTCCGTCGGTGCCGATGCGTCAAGGGGTCGGCCTCCGCCCTCCCCACCGGGAATCTCGGGGAGGGGCGATGCGATAGACGTCCGGCGATGTACCCGACCCTCTACACGCAGAAGACCGCCTTCGGCGAGGTCCCCTACAACAGCTGGGGCCTGATGATCACGCTCGCCTTCCTGATGGCGGTGATCGTCTCGCACCGGCGCGCGGGCCGCGTGGGGATCGACCCCGACAAGATGGTCGGCGTCTACCTCGTGGCGATCGTCCTCGGCCTCATGGGCGCCCGGCTGTTGCACTTCCTCATGGCGACGCCCGACGTGTTCTTCGCCGATCCGATGATCTTCTTCCGCCTCTGGCAGGGGGGCTTCGCGTTCTACGGCGGCTTCATCCTCGCGGGCGTCGGCACCGTGCTCTACGCGCGCCGGAAGGGCATCGACGGGTGGAAGCTGGCCGACGTCATCGGCCCCACCGTCATGCTCGGCCTCGCGTTCGGCCGCATCGGCTGCTTCCTCGCGGGCTGCTGCCACGGGGCCGTCTTCGACCTCCCCCCGGGCGCCACCCCGCTGTTCTCCGACAGCTTCGAGGGCGGGCAGCTCTTCGCGTTCGGCCACTTCCCCTTCTTCGGCGAGATGACGCGGCACGGCGTGGGCCACAACGACGTCGTCGTCTACCCGACGCAGCTCTGGGAGTCGGCGGCGGCCCTCACGATCTTCGCGCTCACGTCGGTCGTGTGGCGCTACCGCAAGTTCGACGGGCAGGTCATCGCCGCGGTGCTGATCCTCTACTCGATCTGGCGGCCCATCAACGAGTCGATGCGCGGCGACGAGGTGCGCGGCCTCGACTACTTCGGGCTGTTCACGACCTCCCAGCTCATCTCCATCCCGGTGGCGGTGGCGGGCGTGCTCATCGTCCTGTTGCAGTTCCGCAAGGGCGTGGCCCCCGAGGCTCCGTTCAAGCACGAGGAAGAGGCGGAGACGGCGTCGGCGCCGCGGTTCTAGCGACCGCCTACGGGACCGCGTGAAGATGCCCGCCTACGGGACGGTGTGGACGAACGCCGCGGGGGGCCGGCCGTCGCGCGCGGGCGGGTAGCGGTCGAGCCAGGCGTCGATGCGCGGGAAGATCTCGGTGGCGGCGCGCTCGCCGAGCCCCAGGTCGAGGTGGCCGTAGTCGGCGACGAGCCCCGACACCTTGCCGGCGCGGAACAGCTCGACCGGGCCGCCGAACGCGGTGGCGTAGGCCTCGACCCACTCGGGCGCCGCGACGCGATCGCCCATCCCGACGACGACGTAGGCGGGCACCTTCACGTCGCGCAGGGCGTCGAGGTAGCCGATCGAGCGGTCCCAGCTCTGGAAGCGCTCGTCCTGGATCATCCGCGCGAAGTGCGCCATCTCGCCGCGGCTCATCGGGCTCACGATGGAGCGGAGCATGCGGTCGATGGTCTCCGGGACGAAGTTCTCGGGGTTGTAGAGGCGCTCCTGGATGCGGACCTTCAGCGGGCCGCGGTTCAGATCCGCCGCGACCGCACCCAGCGGCGCGCTGTCGAGCGAGACGAGCGCGAGGCCGCCGGCGGCGAGGCCGGTCCGGGCGAGCCCCATCATCGGGGCGGTCTTCGAGAAGGTGCCCGGGCTGCCGACGAGCACCATCGCGGAGAGGTTGCCCGCCCCGCCGGTCGCGGCGTAGATCGAGCCGACCATCCCGCCCATCGAGTGGCCGACGTAGGCCACCTGGTCGTAGCCGGTGCACCCGCGCACGTGGTCGACCGCCGCGGCGACGTCGTAGCGGCCGTAGTCGTCGACCCGCCAACCGGAGAGCTGGGGCTGGCCGCGCCGATCGACCGTGGCGTCGCCGTGGCCGCGCAGGTCGAGCAGCCAGACGTCGTGGCCGCGCGCGGCGAGCCAGTCCGCGAAGGAGTGCTCCGCGTCCAAATCCCAGAAGTGGTGGTTGCTGGAGATGCCGTGGACGAGCACCACCGGGGGGCCGCTGGCCGGGTGGTGGTGCAGGGCGATGGTGGCGCCGTCCTTCGTCGCCACGCGGGTGGTGCGCGCGAGGGCGCAGTGCGCGAGGGCTGCCGAGGGGTCGGTCGCCGCGGGGCCCGATGCCGCCGCTCCGGAGACGGCCGCGCCCGCCCCGGTCGCCGGGGAAAGAGCGGGGTGCGTGTGCGAGCAACTTAGGACGAGCAGGAGCCACATCGATTAGAAGGTACCGCCCGCCGGCCCGCACCGCACGCGCGCCAGGAGGCCCGATGTCCGCGCTGTTGTTCCTGCTCCTCTGCCCCTCGGCCTCGGCCGCCACCCTCGAGGAGGCGTGGGCCGCCGCGGAGGACGGCGGCACCGAGCTGCGCATGGTCCACGAGCAGCGGGTCCAGGCGGACACGCTGAAGACCCAGGCGTGGTCCCTGCTCTCGCCGAAGGTGGTGCTGGGCAGCACCTACACCATCAACGAGTACGAGATCGCCCTGAACTTCGCGGACTCCATCCCGGAGGAGTTCCAGGCCTTCTTCGAGGACAGCGAGCCCATCGTCGTCAACAAGAAGCAGTACTTCGCGTGGAACGCGAGCGTCATCCAGCCGCTCTTCTCCGGGCAGGCGCTGCCGCTCTTCTCGGGGGCGACCCAGTCGGTGAAGGCGAGCCGCCTCGACGAGACCGCCCAGCGCGCCACGATCCGCGCGGGCATCGCCCGGGCCTACTACGGCGTCGTCGTCAGTCGTGAAGCGGTTGCGCTCGCCGAGCGCGCGCTGGAGCACGCCCGCAAGCACCAGGCGCTCGCGAACCAGCAGGTGGACGTCGGGCTCGCCCCCCCCACGGCGAAGCTCCAGGCGGAGATCGGCGTGTCGCGCACCGAGCGGTCGCTCTCGGCCGCGCGCGAGGGCCGGGTGGCCGCCGAGGAGGCCCTCGCCCGGCTGACCGGCTGGCCGATCGACACCCCCGTCGCGCTGCCCGAGGCGCGGGCGCTGCCCTACGCGAGCCGGGACGCCGCCGAGGAGCGCGCCCAGGGCCACCGCCCCGAGATCATGTCCGCCGAGCACATGGCCCGCGCCGCGCGGTACGGCCGCGCCGCCGCCAACCTCGCGTGGCTCCCCACCGTCGATGGGCGCTTCACCTGGAGCTACAACGAGAACTCCGGGTTCTCGACCGACAAGGACATGTGGCAGCTCGTGTTCATGGCGGACTGGGTGCTGTGGGACGGCGGCGCCCGCATCGCGCAGCAGCAGAAGGTGGCTAGCCAGGCGCGCATGGCGTCGCTGGCGGTCGAGCGGGTGCGCGACACGACGACCGAGGGCGTGCGCGCGGCCTGGGAGGCCCACGCGAGCGCCGAGGTGGCGCTGGCTTCGGTCGAGCGCGAGGTCGCGCTGTCGAAGGAGAACCTGCGGTTGGCGGAGGTGGGCTTCACCTCCGGGAGCCTGTCGTTCCTCGAGGTCGAGGACGCCCGCGTCGGGCTCCTCTCCGCCGAGCTCGCCGCGCTCCAGGAGCGCATGGCGCGGGACCTCGCGGCGCTGACGCTGCTCGCGGCGACCGGCGACCTGTAGGGGCGTCGAGGCGGCGACGACGATCCGGCCCCCCGCCGACCCCCGTCACGCCCGGCGCAACAACCCCGCCAGGGACGGCGGCACCTCGTCCAGGGCCGTCGCGAGCAGCGGCTCCAGCGGGCGGCTGTTCGCCGTGTGCACGAAGAGCCGCGTGCCGGTCGGCTCCGCGAGCATCGCGGCGTAGGCCTTCGACGTGTAGGTGCTCTCCAGCGTGAGGCCGACCGCCTCGGCGCGCGCGCTCGCCTCCTCCGCGGCGGCGGTGGAGCGCGCGTAGCCGGGGCCGTACTGGCCGTCGACGATGCGCAGGCGATCGAGGCCCACGGCGGGGGCGCCGTGGCGGCGGAGCAGCGCGAGCGTGTTCCCGGCGAGGCGCCGCACCCGGAAGGGGGAGGCGAGCCAGCTCGGCGCCGCGCGGACCGCCACCACCTCGCTCGCGAGGCCGCCCAGCCGGAGCCCCAACCAGAGCCCGGCCGCCGTACCGCCGGAGCCGAGCGCGACGTAGATCCGATCCGGCGCCGGCAGCTCGCCCGCCGCCACCTGGGCCGCGATCTCCAACCCGCCGCCCACCCAACCCAGGCACCCGAGCACGCTCGAGCCGCCGATGGGGAACACCGCCGGCGGGTAGCCGCCGAAGAGCCGGGTCGACCCCCACGCCCGGGCCAGCGTGAACGGGAGCTCGGCCGCCGTGCGCGCCACCCAGATGCGCTCGGCGTGAGCGTGGAGGATGCGCGCGTTGCGACGGGCGGTCGGCGTGTCCGGTTGGGGCGCCACCACGGCCTGCACCCGCACCCCGACGGCCTGGCCGTACACCGCGGTGGCGACGAGGTGGTTGCTGCCGACCGTGCCGAGGGTCAGCACGTCGAGCCCCGACTCCAGGGCCTCGCCCAGCAGCCACTCGAGCTTGCGCACCTTGTTGCCGCCGTACCGGGTGCCCGAGAGATCCTCGCGCTTGACCCACGCGCCGTCGGGGCCGAGCGGCTCGATGGCGGTGGGGCCGCCGAGCAGCGGCACGCGCGCGAGCGGGAGATCGTGGAGCGAGAACATGGGCCGGCAGGGCCTTATCGCGCCGAGCGGGTATCCTGCGGGCGATGGACTGCCTCCTCTCCGATGTCCTCGCCGCCCTCTCGGGGGAGGCCCCCCCGACCGACCCGCGAATGGTCGCGCCCCCGCCGGCCCTCCGCGCCGCCCCCTCTCCGCGCGCGGAAGGGAAGGGCGTGCTGGGCGAGAGCCTGACGTGGCACGTCGACGGGGCGCACTTCACCGTCCAGTGGGACACCCCCGGGGTCGACCCCGCGCGCGCCGACGCCATCCTCGCGCAGCTCGAAGCGGCGTGGCCGGTGCTCGTCGACGAGGGGGGCTGGCCCGCGCCGGTGTCCTCCGACGCGTGGCTCCTGTGGGTCATCCTCGACCCCGACTTGGGCGGCTCGGGGTACACCACCGTCTACACCACCGACGCCTACCCCGAGGGCTACCCGGTCACCTACCTCAACCCGAGCTACGCGCCGGACGAGCCCGACTTCACCCTCTCCGTCGCCGTGCACGAGTTCGGTCACATGCTCCAGTACCGGCTGCGCGATTGGCAGTTGGGGAGCGTCGAGAGCTGGTATTGGGAGGCCACGAGCGAGTGGGTGGCCGAGCGCGCCGCGCCGACGCTCGACACCTACGCCGACTCGACCTGGTGGTACGCCCAGTGGCCGGACGCGCGCTTTGATCGCATCGAGCGGTTCCACCCCTACGGCATGCTCCTGCTCGACGCCTACCTCGACGAGCGCGTGTTCGGCTTGGAAGGGGTGCGGGACACGTGGCTCGCCGGCGAGGGCAACGACACGACGTGGGACGTGCTCATCGCCGGGGTGGCCGGGCGCGACTTCGGGGAGCTGGTCGCGGGGATGGCCGCGGAGGTGGCGGCGGGGTCCTTGCGGGAGGGGGCGCTCTACGACGCGCCGGTGCGCGCGGCGAGCCACGACGTGGCCCCGGCGTGGGCGGTGATCGACGCGCCGGAGCGCTACGGCAGCGCGTTCGTGGACATCGGGGCGCGCGGCGCGGGCTTGATCGTCGAGGGGGACGTGCTCGTCGGCTACGTCGCGGACGGCGCCGTCGTGGACGAGCCGCCCGACGGCCCCTACACGTTGGTCGTCACCGCGCTGGGGGAGGACGCCGGGGAGGACGCCGGGGAGGTCGCCTACGGGGTGACCCCGCCGGATGACACGGAAACGCCGGAGCCGGACCCGGAGGGCTGTGCCTGTGACGCGCCCGTGCGCGGCGGTGCCACGCCTTCGCTTGGGTGGTTGGGCGGCGCGCTCGCCCTCGTCGCGACGCGGCGTTGGTCGGGGCCCCGCGGGCGACGCTCCGGGCCCCGCGGGCGACGCTCCGGGTAGCGCGGCCGCTTGCGTCGGTCCGCCGCCGCATCGTAGAAGTGCGGCATCCGAGGCCTCCCGATGCGGAACGTCCCCCTCACGCGGCTGACCCGCCTCTCCTCGTTCCGCCGCATCGCCGCCGTGGCATGGCCCGAGCCACGCGACCCGCACATGTACGGCTCGATGGAGATCCGCGTGGAGGCCCTGGAGGCCTGGATCGCGGCGGAGCGTGCCCGCACCGGCGAGCGCATCACGGTCACCCACGCGGTCACGCGTGCGCTCGCGATGGTGCTCGACCGCCACCGTGACATCAACGGGATCGTGCGCTTCGGCACCGTGTGGATGCGGCGGGACGTCGACATCTTCGTGCAGGTCGCGGTCGAGGGGGAGGAGGGCAAGGCGGCCACCGCCGACTTGTCGGGTGTGAAGCTCGCCCGCGCCGACACGTTGGACGTGCCCTCCATCGCGCGCCAGCTACGCGAACGGGCGGCCCGGATCCGGGCGCGGCAGGACCCGGACTTCGAGAACACCAAGTCCCTCCTCGACCGGCTCCCCGGGTTCGTGCTGGGGCCGCTGCTCCGGTTCGTGGAGTGGCTGTCGTGGACCGCCAACGTCAGCCCGCGCTTCATCGGGAGCCCGGCCGACCCCTTCGGCTCCGCGTGTGTCACCAACGTGGGGGTGTTCGGCCTCACGAAGGCGTGGGCGCCGTTCTTCCCGCTCGCCCGCTGCTCGATGATCGTGACGTTGGGCGCCATCGAGGTGCGCCCGGTGGTCGAGGGCGACCGCATCGTGCCCGGGCGCGTCCTCCACGTGAACGGCACCTTCGATCACCGCCTCGTGGACGGGCTCCACGCGGGGCTGGTCGCGAAGGAGCTGCGCCAGTTGTTGGAGGAGCCGGAGCGGCTGGCGATGGGGTAGCTCGCCGGGAGCGCCGACTTGGGCGACGGCCGCCGCTGGCGGGGGCCCGGGGTGACTACCCGCGCCCCAACGCCCGCAACACCTCGCCCACCAGCGCGTCCTCGACCGACTTGTTGGCGAGCGGCGCGCTGACCACGCGGGCCATCTTCAGCTCGCTCTTGGGGGCCACGCCCGACGGGGTGGGGTGGGCGCAACCCGAGCAGGCGTGACACGCCTCGGGGAGGTCGGCGTGGGGGCCGTCGGCCTTGGCCACCGCGGAGGGGGGCCCGCCGTAGCGCTTCAACCCCATGGAGCGCAGCTTCACGGCCTCCTCGGGGGGGAGCTCCTTGATGCCGCCGAGGTCCCGCGCGGTCTTGGTGATGAGCGCGGTGTGCTCCATCGTCTCCAGGTTGCAGAACGCGGTGAGGAGGTCCTTGCCGAGGCACACGGCGCCGTGGCGATCCATCAGGATCGCGTCGTGGTGCCGCACGTAGGGGCGGATGCCGTCGGCGAGGGACTTCGTGCCGGTGGTGGCGTAGTCGACGGTGGGGACCGTGCCGAGGGTGAGCACGACCTCGGGCAGGACACACCGCGCCATGCTCACGCCGGCGATGGTGAACGCGATCGAGATGGGCGGGTGGGTGTGGATCACCGCGCGCACGTCCGGCCGCTCGTCGTAGCAGGCGAGGTGCATCGCCATCTCGGAGGTCGGGCTGCCCTGGCCGCGGAGCTTGCGGCCGCTCCGGTCGATGACCACGAGGTCGTCGTCGGTGAGGAAGCCCTTGTGACACCCCGCCTTGGTGCAGAGCACGTTGCCGTCGGGCAGGATCGCGGAGAGGTTGCCGTCCATCGCGACGAGCAGGTGCCGCTCGTAGCAGAGGTGGCCGAACTTCAGCATCTCCTCGCGGAGGCGCCGCTCGGGGACGAAGGGAGTGCTCATGGCGCGATGCTAACCCGCGCGGCCGTCGGGCCGGATGGGGGCGCGCCCCCGCGCGGACGCGGGGTCGGTCCCTTCCAGGCGAGGCGCGGGGCGCCTCGGTCCGGCCGGCGGGGCGCCG
>JAUXTN010000183.1 GCA_030684355.1 Pseudomonadota bacterium | reverse complement strand
CGCGGCCGGCCGACCGAGCCGCCCCCGGCGGCGAAGCCCGGAGCGGCCCGGCCCCGCCGCGAGGCGGGGACACGCCCGAACCCCGTCAGTCCTCCGTGGGATCGAGGCCGAGGAAGGGCTCGAGCGGCGCCTGACGCCCGTCCTCGCCGACCGCGGGCACGGACAGGAACGCGTCGGTGGCACGTCCGTCGCCGGCGTCGGTCACCTCGAACTGGTCGCCGGGTTGGCCGTTGGGGACCCGGAGCTCGGGGTGGTCGAACGGCGCCCGCTCGTAGCGCACCCGCTCGTCGGTGAGCGCGAGGAGGAACCGCACGAGGGCGGTCTCGGCGGTCACGGTCTCCCCGTCGATCTCGCGGGTGATGTCCTCCAGGCCGAGGCGCTGGATGTCGGGGTCGAGGTTGCTGCACTCCTCGCCGAATGCGGTGGTGTCGCACGCCCCCGTGCTGAAACGGTCCCCGCCGCGATCGTAGAACTCCACCACCTGCGCGAGCGTGGATTGCCCGCCGTTGTGGAAGTAGGGGCCGGTCAGCTCGACGTTGCGCAGGCTGGCGACCTTGAACGCGCCATCGACCGCCACGCGCTCGCCCGGCACGATGGGCCCCGGGACCTCGAACTTGTCGGTGTCGAAGTCGAAGTCGTCGATGACACGCGGCGGATCCGAAGCGACCTGGCGCGCGAACGAGAGCGGGAAGCCCGCGAGCTCGGCGCCGACGCCCAGGTCCTCGAAGGTCGGGCGCACCCCGATGTTGTAGAAGCCGCCGTCGTAGAGGGCCACGCCGCCGTCGCCCATCACCATCCGCTCGATCGCCTCCTCGTTGCCGTCGGGCTGGTTCGCGCGCAAGCGGACGCTGGCGCCGGTGAGCTCGGCGCCCGAGTGACAATTGACACACTTGCCCGCGTCGAGGAAGGTCTCGAGGCCGAACTGCTCGACGTGGTCGAGGGCGTCGTCGTCGCCGGCCATGTAGGCGTCGAAGGGCGTCTGGTCGGACACGAGGGTGGCCTCGTAGAGTTGGATCGCGAGGCCGAAGAACAGCGGGAAGTTGACCTCCATCTGGGTGTAGCCGCGCTTTCCGTTCAGCGGCTCGCCGTTGGCGTCGAACTTGCCTTCGCCCGCCCACCACTTGTCTTCGAACGCCGCCTGGATGAGGCTCTGGTAGGTGGTCTTGAGCCCGGTGCCCTTGGTCTTGCGCCAGGGGCCCAGGACGCTGTCGTCGCGGTGGACCTGCTGGAACCCGAGCGGCGTGCGGGTGCGGAGCTTGCGGCCGAGGTCGGCGTTGGTGCGGTGGAGGCAGCTCATCTCGAAGTCGGAGAGCGGCGGCCCGACGGCTTGCGAGGCGAGGCTCGCGTTGTCGATCCGGACCTGGACCTTGGAGATGGTTCCATCGTCGTTCAGGACGAGGGTACCCGGATTGTCGTTGTCCGCCGTCGCGAGCAGGCCGCGTTCGCCCAGGGGGTTGAGCCCATTGAAGATGTTGCTGGCGCGACCGTCCCAGAAGTTCCGGTGGTTGAAGACCGCGTTGATGACCGTCGGCGTGTGGCGCGGCTCGACCTTGCGCACGGCTACGCCGTCGACGCTGAAGATGGCGCCGTCGGCGTCACCGCACTGGTCGTCCTCGAGGTCGTTGGTGTGCGCCTTGGTGACCGAGACGAAGCCGCCGTCGAACGTGCCCTGGGAAGAGGCTGCGTCGTTCATGTCGAAACAATCGGGGTCGTCGGAGTCGACGAAGCTGTCGAGATCGTCGTCCTCGCCGTCGCTGCAGGACTCGCGGTCCTCCTGGTCCTCGAGACGGTGGAACGGAAAGTCCGCCTCGACCAGGGTGTGGTTTGGTCCGGCCACGGCGCCGGAGCCGGTCTTTCCGGACTCGTCGCCGAAGTCGTGGTGCGGATCGGGGGCCCTGTCGGAAGCCACGCGGAGCAGGCCCGGGCTGAGCTGGTTCTTGGCGCGCGGGTCGGCGCCCGCGTGGAAGTGACAGCTCGCGCAGGCCTGGGAGTCGCTCCCGACCTGCATGTCCCAGAACAGGGCCTTCCCCAGCACGATCGCCATCTCCTCGTTCTTCACGAACGTGTCGAGGTTCGACGGGCGCGGGACCGAGACCTCGTGCAACGGGCCGAGGCCCTTCGCGTGTGCCTCGTCGCGTACGGAGCCGCTCACCAGCACCTCCGCGAGATCTCCCTCCGCGGCCAGCGAGGCCCCGGCCCAGATGGTCAGGGCCAGGGCGAGCGAGCCCACGCCCAACAAGCGCTTTTTCATGGATGTGTTGTTCCCCCCGAGGCCGGTGACCTGCGCGTGGCCGTGCCCTGGGCGCGGCTCGGCACGAAGCGGTAAGCCAATGTCGGCTTTTGTCTGCCTCGGTTGGAGTGTAGGCTCCCGGTGCCAAGCGGCAAGCAAGCCCGAGGCACGCCCGGATGCACCCCGTTGACGACCCCGACGCCGCCGTCCGGGCGGTAGGCCAACCCCCGAATCGACCCGTGGCGCTTGCCCCATCGCCACCCACGGGTGACACCGGGGGCATGGAGCGTGGCCCGCCCCGACCGACCAAGGAGCGCGACGGTATCGTCATCGGCCGCCAGGACTACGGCGAGTCCGACCGGATCGTCCGCGTGCTGACGCCCGACGAGGGGCGTGTGTCCGTGCTCGCCCGGGGTGCGCGTGCGGACCGGAGCCGCTGGGCCGGCCTCGACCTCGCCACGCGGGCGCGCATCCGCTCGCGCCCCGGCCGCACGGACCTGGAGACCCTCGTGGAGATCGAGGTCGCCGACCCCCGCGTCGGCATCCGCGGCTCGTTGGAGCGCCTCGCGTTGGCCGCCTACGCGTGCGAGCTCTGCGGGGCGCTCGCGCGGGAGGGGCACCCGGAGCCGCGCCTCTACGGGCTCCTCGAGATGGCGCTGCTCGTGCTCGACGCCGCCACGGAGGACCCCGGGGACGCGCTGCGCGCCGGCCTCGAGGCGAAGGCGCTGACGTTCGTGGGGGTGGCGCCCGTGCTCGACCGGTGCGTCGTGTGCGGCGGTGCGCCGGAGGCCGAGATGGCGTTCGCGTCGGGCGTGGGCGGGCTCACGCACCTCCGCTGCGCCCCGTCCGAGGGCTCGATCCGGTACGTGACGCGGGAGTACGCCGCCGCGCTCGAGGCCGCACGCCGGGCGCCCCTGCGCGACCTGCTCGACGTCCGGCTGCCCCCGGGCCCGGCCGACGTGCTCCACGAGGCTGTCGCCGCCCACCTCGGCCGCGCGCTCTCCTCGCGCGCCGTGCTGGACGCGCTGCTACATTGACCGGCGTGCCGTACTCCCTCCTCCTCCTCGCCCTCCCCCTCGTCGGATGCGGGGCGGAACGCGGCCTGCGCGACGCCCCCACCGAGGTCACCTACGGCGGGTGGGTCTACGACAGCCCGCGCTACGAGGGGGTCCTCGCCCTGGGTGACCTCACGTTCACCCTCCCCTCCGACGTAGCGCCGGAGCCCGTCGCCGCGGAGCAGCCCTACGAGGGCTACGAGGGCTACTGGCTCGCCACGCTGCCCCCGGGCGTCCCGTTCCAGCTCGGCGTGTCGTCGGACAACGCGTACCCGACCGTCTGGGCGGGGGACTCCCCCGGCGCCAACGGCACCTGGTTCGTCGGCGCCGTCTTCGCCGCGGAGACCACCTACGTCGACGCCCTGTTCGCGGGCCTCGACCTGCCCGAGGGGACCGCCCCGGGCGCCCTCGCGGACGGCGCGGTGCACCTCTGGGGCACGGCCTACGCAGGCGAGTGGGACTGCTCGGTCGTCACCGTGAACGGCACGGCGCCGTTCTGCTACGTCCTCGCCGAGGACGGCACGCTCGCGCGGGTCACCACCGGCCCGTTCGACATGTTCTTCGCGTTCGACCTCGCCCCCGGCGAGATCGTGGTCGAGGACGGCTTCGGCGGCCGCGAGGCCTGGACCGCCGACCCCGGAGACCTCGTCATGGCCTGGTGGATGGTACGCGGATGATCCTCGCCCTCTTGTTCGCCTGCTCGCCGCTCCCGGAGACCATCACGATGACCGGCACGGTGGGGGACACCCCCTACGGCGGCGGCGGCGTGGTCGCCGGGGCCGTGGTCACGGTGATCGACGACGTGTACGAGGCCGTCGACGTGCAGACGGCGGACGGAGACGGCGAGTTCGCCATCCTCGTGCCGGCCGGGGTGCCGTTCTTCCTCACCGTCACCGCCGACGGGCACGTCCCCACCGCGTTCTCCGGCACCGCCGGGGTGTACGACTTCGGGGCGCCCCCGGGCTACCCGTGGGTGGCCTCGGACGCCTGGATGGCCGAGCTGCGGGCCGACTTCGCCGCGTGCCCCACGCTCGACGCGCCCGGCGCCATCGTGGCGGGGGAGGTGCGCGGATCCACCCCGGGGATCACCTACGCCGAGCTCCCGCTCGTCCCCACGGGCACCGCCCGCGCGATCGACCTGGACGGCACCGAGTACCCCGCGTGCTACCTCGATGACGACGGCGTCTCCGTCGCGGACGGCACCGACGTCGGCACCACCGGGCGGTTCGTCATCTTCGGCGTTCCGGCGGGCCCCGTCATCGTCGACGTGCGCTACACGGACCCCGCCGGGGACGTGCCGGTCGAGCTCTACCAGTTCGTGGCGCCCGACGCCGGGCTGGTGCCGCTGTACCCCGCCCTGGTGAACGCGCTGTAGGGACGTTCCCGCGTCGCGAACCTCGTCCTGGTCGAGAAATGCACGGCGACCGGTTGATCTGGCGCGTGATCTGAACTACGGTCGCGGCGACGCTCAGGCTGGCTGAAAAGTCCGCATCCGCGCGCACGCACGTCTACTTCATTTCTTCCTTGCCGCACTCCACCGGAGGACAGTCCCTATGGGCCAGATGATCACCAAGCCGGACGCCAATCCCATCATCCTCGCAGCCGCGAACTTCCTCGTGCTCGGCGGCGCCGGGTACTACCTCGCCGGCCAGAAGAAGAAGGCGATGATCGCCGTCGGCATCCTGATCGGGTCGTGGTTCCTCTCGGGCTGCACCTTCTTCCTCCTCTCCCCGATCGTCGTCATCGCGAATTGCATCTTCGCGTACGACGCCTACCTCATCGGCCAGAAGCTCCAGAGCGGCCAGTCGGTCGGCGAGAACGAGAACGGCCTCGAGTTCCTGAACGCGATCTTCAAGGACTAGGTAGCCGGAGGAGGGAAGCGCAGTGCCGGCCATCGCCGACAGCGACGACCTCTACGCCTGGCTCATCCGCGGGTTCGTCGAGTCCGGCCTCCCGGACCACACCCGCGGCGGTCGGGATTGGACGTCCACCGGCGCCCTGAACCTGGAGAATTTCATCCAGGAGCAGGGCGCTGGCGGCGTCGTCCTCGAATTCCGAGGGCAGGCGGGCGAGAGCCCCTCGCCCGAGGACGAGTACACCTACCAGGTGTCCGTGGTCCGCGGCCCGCAAGGCACCCAGGTGGTGGTGCGGTGCGCCGAGACCTTGTTCCACCATGCCTTCCCGGATGAGCCGAAGGAGGCCCTGGCGGGGCACATCCTGGGGCAGGTCCGCGCGCACAACGAGGCCTTCACGGCCTGGCGTGCGCAGGGCGGCGAGACCACCTACGCTCAGCGCATCGGCATCCCCGAGGTGCGCGGGACCACCTGTGACCGCGCGCTGGTCACCGTGCTCGAGACCCTCCGCCGGAGCAAGCGGAGCGTCGTCGAGGGGCCCGCCAACAAGTGGTGGGTGAAGAGCAAGGGGGCCGGCGGGGTCCTGAAGATCGAGGCGGGGCTCGGCCAGGAGCCGGAGTACCGCTCCCGCAAGGCGATGGTGACGATCTCGCCGGAGGACCTCGCCCACGCCGCGAAGCTGCGCACGGCGGGCACGATCCTGCTGGTGTCGGGCGTCGTGTCGCTGGGGTTCCTGGGGCTCAACGCGGCGTACGCGAGCTACGCGGTCTACACCCTCGGGGTGCGCGCCCTCGGCACGCAGTGGTGGGTCAGCGGCGGCATGGTCGCGACGATGTTGTTCGCCTCGGTGCACATCTTTGGCGGGCTCCGCCTGCGCGCGCTGCGGTCGAAGGGGCTCGTGCGGGTGCTCGCCATCCTCGGCATGCTCCCCTGCGTCGCGCCGTGTTGCGGGGTGGGCATCCCCGCGGGGGCGTGGGTGCTCTATCTGCTCCACGATGAGCGTAGTAACAGGGTTTTCAACGAATAGGGCATCGCCGCGGCAGGGTTGACAGAGGGGGTTTTTGCCGGTAGATGGTCGCCCCGTCGAGGTACCGCCCGTGACCTTCCAGGATCTGATCCTGACGTTGCAGCACTACTGGGGCCGCCAGGGCTGCGCGATCTTGCAGCCGTACGACAGCCCGATGGGCGCGGGCACGTTCCACCCCGCCACCTTCCTGCGGGCCCCCGGACCGCGCCCCTGGCGCGCCGCCTACGTCCAGCCCTGCCGCCGCCCGACGGACGCTCGCTATGGCGAGAACCCGAACCGGCTCGGCCACTACTACCAGTACCAGGTCGTCCTGAAGCCGTCCCCGGCGGACGTGCAGAAGACCTACCTGGGCAGCCTCGCCGCCATCGGGCTGAAGCTCGCGGACCACGACATCCGCTTCGTCGAGGACGACTGGGAGTCGCCGACGCTCGGGGCCTGGGGCCTCGGGTGGGAGGTCTGGCTCGACGGCATGGAGGTCACCCAGTTCACCTACTTCCAGCAGGTGGGGGGGATCGATCTGAACCCGATCTCGGTCGAGCTCACCTACGGGCTCGAGCGGCTGGCGATGTACCTGCAAGGGGTCGACAACGTGTACGACCTGGAGTGGGTGTCGGGCATCTCCTACGGGGACGTGTACCACCGCAACGAGGTCGAGCAGTCGACCTTCAACTTCCAGCAGGCGGACGTGGAGGGGCTCCTCGGCGCCTTCGAGCGCAGCCGCGTCGAGTGCGAGCGGCTGGTCGGCCTCGGCCTGCCCCTGCCCGCCTACGATCACGTGTTGAACTGCTCCCACAGCTTCAACCTCCTCCAGGCTCGCGGCGCCATCAGCGTCGCGGAGCGCGCCCAGTACATCAAGCGGGTGCGCGATCTCGCCTGCCTCGTCGCCCGGAGCTACGCAGGTGTCTGAGCTGTTCATCGAGATCGGCACCGAAGAGCTCCCCGCGCACGCGGTGGGGCCCGCGCTCGAGGCCCTGTCCGCCGGCCTCGTGCGGCTGCTGGGCCCCATCACCTACGGCAAGATCCGGACGTTCGGCACCCCCCGGCGCCTCGCCGTGTCCATCGAGGACGTTGCGGCGGCCCGGCCCGCGGTCTCCCGCGTCGTGACCGGCCCGCCGGTCGCCCAGGCCTTCCCCAACGGCGAGCCCGGCCCGGTGGCCGAGGCTTTCGCGAAGGCCCGCGGCGTCGCCCTCGAGCAGCTCCTCCAGGTGGACGGCCCGAAGGGCAAGGTCATCGCGGTGCGCCGGGTCGAAGGCGGCGAGCCCACCGCGGAGATCGTCGGCAAGGGCCTCGAAGACGTCGTGCTCGGCATCCCGTTCAAGCGGTCGATGCGGTGGACCACGGACGGCGCCCGGTTCCTCCGCCCGATCCACTCGCTCTGCGCGCTCTACGCGGGCGAGGTCATCGAGTCCTCCGTGGCCGGCGTGCTCACGGGTGGCCACTCGCACGGCCACTGGCTCTACGCGCCGGAGGCCTTCCCGGTCACGGGGCCGTCCACGGGCACCGCGGACGCCTGGCTCGAAGAGCTGCGCCAGCGCTACGTCCTCGCGGACATCGGCATCCGCCGCGGCCTGCTCGTCCGCCAGCTCGAGACCCTCGCGGCCGAGCAGGGCGCCGACGCCACGTTCGATCCCGACCTGGTGGACGAGGTCGTCCAGCTCGTCGAGTGGCCGCGCGCCATCGTCGGGCGCTTCTCGGAGACCCTCCTCGAGCTGCCCCCGCGGCTGCTCGTCGAGTCGATGAAGAAGAACCAGCGCTACTTCCCGCTCTACCGGGACGGCGTGCTGACGAACGAGTTCCTCGTCGTCACGAACAACCCGTTCGGGGACGACCTGCTGATCGCCGAGGGCAACGCCCGGGTGCTGGCGGCGCGCTTCCACGACGCGAAGTTCTTCTACGCGGAGGACCGCAAGAAGCGCCTCGTGGAGCACGGCGAGCGGCTCGCCGGCATGATGTGGATCCGCGGGCTCGGGACCATGGCGGAGCGCCAGGCGCGCCTCGCCGAGGCCGCCGCGGGCTTGGCCCAGCTCATCGGGGCCGACCCCGACATCGCGCGCGCCGCGGGCGCCCTCTCCAAGTGTGACCTCACGACCCAGATGGTGGGCGAGTTCCCGGAGCTCCAGGGCCACGTCGGGCGGCTGCTCGCCGTGCTCGACGGCGCGTCGAACCAGGTCGGCCTCGCGATCGAAGAGCACTACCTCCCGCGCTTCGCGGGGGACATCCTCCCGACCTCCGGCGCGGGTCGCGCGCTGGCGCTCGCGGAGCGGCTCACCCTCGTCGCCCGCGGCTTCTCCGCCGGCCTCGCGCCGAAGGGCAACGCGGACGGCCTCGGCCTCCGTCGCGCCACCATCGGCCTCGTCGCGCTCGTGCTCGACCTCGGCTGGCGCGGCCCGCTCGGCGAGCTCTTCGCCGCCGCCGGCGAAGCGGGGGGAGACGACCTCTACGAGTTCGTCATCGCGCGGCTCCGCGCCTCGCTCGCGGACGACGCCCCGGTCGACATCGTGGACGCCGTGCTGGCCGCCCGCCCGCGTGACCACGTCGGCCCCGTCTCGATGGATCTCACGTGGGCCGCCCGGCGCGTCCACGCGCTCGCGGCGCTGGTCAAGGCGGGGGAGTTCAGCCCCATCCGCACCGCGTTCCGGCGCGCGGCGGGCCTCGTGAAGGAGCACACCTCCACGGACTACGACACCGCGCTCCTCGGTGGGGAGCCCGGCGTCGCGCTGCACGACGCGCTCCAGGGCATGCCCCACACCGGGGATGTCGGCTCGGCCCTCGAGGCCCTCGCCGCGCTCCGCCCGGTCCTCGACCGCTACTTTGCCGACGTGATGGTCATGTGCGACGACCCCGTCGCCCGTGCCAGCCGCCTCGGCCTGCTCCGCTCCATCGTCGAGCGCTTCTCCGGCCTCGCCGACTTCACTCGCCTCTCGGGGGAATGACGATGAATTGGGTCTACGTGTTCGGCGATGGCCAGGCGGACGGCGACGGCTCCATGAAGGCGCTCCTCGGTGGCAAGGGCGCGGGCCTCGCCGAGATGACGCGCCTGGGGCTCCCGGTGCCCCCGGGGTTCACGATCACGACCGCCGCCTGCAACCACTGGATGCAAGCCGCCGAGTCGTACCCCGAGGGCCTCTGGGACGAGGCGCGCACGGCCCTCGCGCAGGTCGAGAAGCGCTCGGGCAAGCGCTTCGGTGACCCCGCGAACCCGCTCCTCTTCAGCGTCCGCTCCGGCGCCGCCGCGTCGATGCCCGGCATGATGGACACGGTGCTCAACCTCGGCCTCAACGACCTCACGGTCGAGGGCCTCGCCGAGCGCACCGGCCGCGGCCACTTTGCGTACGACTCCTACCGCCGCTTCATCACGATGTTCGGCGACGTCGTGCTCGGCATCCACTACACCCGCTTCGCGCGCGTCATCGACGATGTCCGCGGCAAGCGCGAGATCTCCGACCTCTCCGTCGACGAGCTCCGCGGCCTCACCACGCGGTTGAAGCAGGTCGTGTCCGAGTCCACGGGCTCCCCGTTCCCGCAGGACCCCCACGAGCAGCTCCGGCTCGCCGTCGAGGCCGTGTTCCGCTCGTTCAACAGCCAGCGCGCCCGCTACTACCGCAAGACCCACGGCATCCCCGACGACTGCGGCACCGCCGTGAACGTGCAGGCGATGGTCTTCGGCAACATGGGCGACACCAGCGCCACCGGCGTGGGGTTCACGCGCAACCCCAAGACCGGCGTGCACTCGTTCTTCGGCGAGTGGCTCCCGAACGCGCAGGGGGAGGACGTCGTCGCGGGCACGCACACGCCGAACCCCATCAACCGGGACGGCAACCAGACCGTCGCGCCCGGCGCCCAGACCCTGCAGGAGGCGATGCCGAAGGTCTACGCCGAGCTGTTCGAGGTCCAGCAGAAGCTGGAGACCCACTTCCGCGACATGCAGGACATCGAGTTCACCATCGAAGAGGGCCGCCTCTACCTGCTCCAGACCCGCAACGGGAAGCGCACCCCCGCCGCGTCCGTGCAGATCGTGGTCGACCTCGTGGCCGAGGGCGTGATCACGGAGGACGAGGCCTTGAAGCGCGTCCGCGCGGCCGATCTCGAGCTCGTGCTGCGGCCGGTGCTCGATCCCGACGCGAAGCGGAAGTGCATCGCCAAGGGCCTTGACGCCTCCCCGGGCGCCGCGTCCGGCAAGGTCGTCTTCCACTCGGAAGAGGCCCAGGAGCTCGTCGAGAAGGGCGAGAGCGTCGTGCTCGTGCGCCTGGAGACCTCCCCCGAGGACATCCAGGGCATGACCGTCGCGAAGGGCATCCTCACGAGCCGCGGCGGCCAGACCAGCCACGCCGCGGTCGTCGCGCGCGGCATGGGCAAGCCCTGCGTCGTCGGCTGCACCGACATCCTCGTCGATTACGGCCGCCAGCTCTTCTACGCGGGCGACACCGTCATCCGCCGCGGGGACTGGATCACGATCGACGGCGGCACCGGCGAGGTCTTCGAGGGCGAGATCCCCACGCTCGCGCCCCCGACCGACTCCGGCGCGATGGGCAAGCTCCTCGGCTGGGCGGACGCCCGCGCACGCCTGAAGGTGCGCGCCAACGCCGACACGGGTGCCGACGCCACGAACGCGCGCAACCTCGGCGCCACCGGCATCGGCCTGTGCCGCACCGAGCACATGTTCTTCGAGCCGACCGCGCTCCGCGCCATGCGCCAGATGATCCTCGCGGAGGACGAGAAGTCGCGCCAGCGCGCGCTCAACCTCGTGCTGCCCATCCAGCGCAACGACTTCGTCGACATCTTCCGCGCGATGGACGGCCTGCCCGTCACCATCCGCCTGCTCGACCCCCCGCTCCACGAGTTCCTCCCGAGCCGCCCCGAGGAGATCTCCGCGGTCGCCAAGGATCTCGGCGTGCGGGCCGACGTGCTCACCGAGCGCTTGAAGCAGCTCCACGAGTCGAACCCGATGATGGGGCACCGCGGCTGCCGCATCGGCGTCACGACGCCGGAGATCTACAACACCCAGGTGCGCGCCATCTTCGAGGCCGCCGTCCTGGTGGTCAAGGAGGGCAAGGTCGTCATGCCCGAGGTGATGATCCCGCTCGTGAGCATGCCGAGCGAGCTCGAGCGGTGCCGCCGCCAGGTGGAGGAGACCGCCGAGGAGGTCCTCGCGGAGAACAACACGCGCATCGACTACCAGATCGGCACGATGATCGAGCTGCCGCGCGCCTGCGTGCTGGCGGACAAGGTCGCCAAGTTCGCGGACTTCTTCAGCTTCGGCACGAACGACCTCACGCAGATGACCTACGGGTTCTCGCGCGACGACATGGGCAAGTTCTTCTCCGAGTACCTCCAGCGCGGCATCCTGAAGGACTCCCCGCTCTCGGTGTTCGACGTCGAGGGCGTCGGCGAGCTGGTCAAGCTCGCGGCGGAGAGGGGCCGGGCCGCGAAGCCGCGCATCAAGCTCGGCGTCTGCGGCGAGCACGGCGGCGACCCCACGGGTGTCTCGTTCTTCCACAAGATCGGGCTCGACTACGTCAGCTGTTCGCCGTTCAGGGTACCTGTGGCGCGACTCGCCGCGGCCCACGCGGCGCTGGGGGTCCTCTGAGCCGTCGGAAGAGCCGGATTCACCGCGGGGCCCCGGAGCCGGAGCGCCGCACGCCGGCCGCAGACGCGGTGAGTTCCGACGCGCCATCGCACCGTCCCGCGGGATCCGCGCGCCGTGGCCTCGCGCTTCGCCTCGGCGGTGCGCTGTCCATCCTCGCGCTCGCCGGTTGCGTCACGGACGCCCCGCTCCCCGACCTCGGCGCGTGCGCCGAGCCGCCCCCGGGCGTCTACGAGTACGGCCAGATCGGCATCGGCACGTGCCTCGCGGGCCCGAACGATCTCGCGTTCCTCGACGGCGGGCGGGTCCTGGCCGTCTCGAACGCGAACCCGTGGAAGGACTTCACCGGCGGCTCCGCGCTCTTCCTCGACCTCTCGACGGTCGACTGGGCCCAGGGCCGCAACGTCATCGCCCCCGCGGAAGGCGGGGAGGGCGTCACCGCCCGCGCGCTCGGCCTGCCCTCGTTCGCCGGCGCGATGGCCCTCGCGGAGGCGCACGACCTCCTCGTCGTGACCAACCGCCTCTCCGAGAACGCCCGCACCCGCGAGGAGCCCGACGATCTCTGGTTCGTCGACGTGTCGGATCCCGACGCCCCCGACTACGCGGACGTCGGCCCCGACGGCCCCACCTTGACGGTCGGCTGGGATCCCGTCGCGATCCACTACGCCGCCTCGACGGACATCGCGTGGGTCATCAACCGCACCGCGCACACCCTCGCGCTGGTCGACCTCGCGGCCTCCCCCGTCGAGCTCGTGCCGCCCGGCGGCCCGACCCGCCTGGAAGCGAACGCGTTCGTCGACACCGATGGGAGCGGTAGCCAGGC
This sequence comes from Pseudomonadota bacterium, assembly GCA_030684355.1. Classification (GTDB taxonomy): domain Bacteria; phylum Myxococcota_A; class UBA796; order UBA796; family SXON01; genus CAJBVW01. The sequence continues at coordinate 4,782 of JAUXTN010000183.1, read as the reverse complement.
CGCCTTCGTGACGCTCGGCACGGTCGAGATCCCCGAGGGCAGCGAGCCGGACCTCGGCGCCCACACCTGGTCGCTCGACTGGAGCGTCGGCACCGTGCGCATGTGGCTCCCGACGGCGGACGGCGCGTACCGCGTCACCGGCAACGGCGAGACCACCTGGGATCGCAGCGCCGTGCCCGTCGATCTCGACCTCGCGGACGCCGACGGCGTCGTGCTCGAGGTCAACGACCCGCACTACGCCATCGAGCCGCAGAGCGACGGCGCCTACCTCTCCCGCATGGTGTTCGAGGACCAGGGCGTCCTGCGCGCCGCGAGCGCCGGCTACACGCTCGAGGCGTTCGACTGGGAGTCCAGCCCCCTCCTGCAGCCCTCCGCGGACGGCTGGGACACCGAGATCGGCGGCCCCTCGCTGCTCGTCGAGGGATCCACCGCCTGGTACCTCTACTATGACGGCGGGAGCGGCGGCGATCGCGCCATCGGCCTCGCCACCAGCGTCGACGGCGCGACCTTCGTGCGCGCCAGCGGCGATCCCGTCCTCGCGGTGGACGGCGCCTCCATCACCGACCCGTTCGTCCTCTGGGACGAGCAGGCCGCGCTGTGGCGGATGTACTTCACGATCGAGGGCGCGACGGACGACGCCGCGACGATCGGCGAGGCCGTGAGCGAAAACCTCGCCGAGTGGACCCTGCGCGACGCCACGTTCGCCCCCGAGGGAGGCGCCTCGGCGCCGGCCGTCGGGTACATCAACGGCGCGTTCCACCTCTACTACACCACGACCACGGTGGACGGCCCCGCGCTCGGCGAGGCCGTCGGCATCGACGGATCGACGTGGACGCCCGTCGGCACCCCGTTCGTCGTCGACCCCGACACGGATCTCTCCGGCGGCGTCGCGCTCCAGATGTCCCCGGAAGAGGCCTTCACGCTCGAGGACCAGGGCGGCGCGACCTTCCCGCTCACCCTCTCCCCCGGCGCGACGCAGGTGAGCACCACCGGTGGCTGGGAGCTGCGCGTGGCCGTCGGCCAGGCGGCGGACCCCGAGTCCATCGGGCAGGCCGGCATCTCGCTCGACAGCGTCTACGCGGATCGCGCGTACCTGACCTACACGGACGACCTCGGGATCCTCTCCATCGGCACCGGCGAGATCGTCGGGAGCGCCCTCACGCTCGACGCCGAGCCGGTCCTCGAGGCCGGCGCCGGCGGCGCCCACGACGCGGACGGCGTGTCCAGCGGCGTCGTCGCGGAGATCGGCGGCGAGCAGGTGATGTACTACGCGGCCCACGCCGGCGACATCACGACGATCGGCCGCGCGACCAGCACGGACGGCCTCGCGTGGTCGGCGGACGACACCCCGGTCCTCGCGCCCTCGGCCGACTGGGACTCCGTGGCGGTCGAGCCCGGCAGCGTCCAGGTGCTCGACGACGGCACGGTGCGCCTCTGGTTCACCGCGTTCGACGGCACGAACTACCGCATCGGCCTCGCCGAGTCCGCCGACGGCGTGACCTTCGCCCGCGTGCCCGGCACGCAGTACGAGTGGGTGTTCGACGCCTCCGCCCCCGGCGACTGGTTCGACACCGGCGTGCGGCACCCCTGGGTCGTTCGCGACGGCGACACCGACCGCATGTGGTTCGCCGGAGACGGCGGCACCGCCTTGCAGATCGGGTACGCCGAGCGCACCGGTGACGACGCCGACTGGGTCACCGCGACCACCGTGGACGCCGCCGAGCGGCCCGTCCTCGCGGCGGCCCTCGGTGGGTTCGGCATCGGCGGGGTCTCCCGGCCGGTCGTCGTGCCGTCCGACGCCGGCTGGACGCTGTGGTACACCGGCCAGGACGACACCCAGTCCCGCGTCGGGCGCGCCGTCGGGACCGAGGTGGATCGCTTCCACCGAGACCTGCGCATGCCGACCGTGGGCGACACGTGGTCGTTCACGACGGTGCCCGCGCGCGAAGGCGAGACCCTCACCCTCGACGTCACGGTCGAAGGCACGGCGCTCGCGGGCGGGGCGTGCTCGGCGCTGGCCGAGGACGAGGATCGCGGCTTCCTCTACGTGGGCTGCGCGCTCGTCCCGTACGTGTACGTGGTCGACATCCGCGACGACAGCGTCGGCGACTTCGCCGATCTCAACTACCTCGACATCGAGAGCGTCATCCGCATCGAGACGAGCACCGGCGGCCAGTCCGGGATGCGCTCGCTCGTGGTCGACCGCGACCGCGGCTGGTTGTGGGGCGTCTCCGACGCGCCGGAGGCCATCTACGCGATCGACCTCTCCGGCCTCACGGATGACGGCTCCGTCGAGTTCGTCCGCGAGAACGTCGTCGCGATGTTCGCGCTGCCGTGGAAGGACGAGGGGGTCACGACCGAGTCCAACGTCGGGCCGGCCCAGCTCGCGTTCCACCCCGACGGGCGGCACCTGCTCGTGACCAACTTCAACGGCAACAGCGTGTCCGCCTACGACCTCGGCGTCGGCACGCTCGGTACGCTCGTCGCGCAGACGGAGGCGGTCGGGGAGAACCCGTACGCCATCGCAATCTCGCCGGACGGGACCTTCGCGGCGGTGGCGAACTACTCCGGCGAGGTCGAGGACGCCCACTCCGGCTCCACGATCGCGCTCCTCGACGCCGACCCCGAGAGCCCAACCTTCCTCCAGGTCAAGACCTGGCTGGTGAACAAGTGAACGCCCGTCGCGTCCTCGCGCTCGCCTCCTGCCTCCTCCCGGGGCTCCTGCTCGTCGGCTGCGAATCCGCGCTCGACAAGGTCGGCCTGCACTTCGACGGGCCCGTGGCCGCCGCGGTGCTCCCCGCGGACGCCGGCCCCTGGGAGGTCCCGACCGGGTTCGTCGCGAACAGCCGCAACGGGACCATCACCCCGCTCGACCTGAAGATGGGCCGCCTCCTCACGGACGACCCCGTCTCCTCCTTCCTGCGCAGCGGCGCCATCCCCACCGGCGAGGCCCGGCTCCTCTCCGACGTGGGCGTGGTCGCCGGTGATGACGGCTCGGTCACCCTCTGGGCGATCGACAACGCGTTCGAGCAGCTCCTGCGCGTGCCGTACATCCTCTCGGTCGACGAGGACGGCTTCCCCGTCGAGACCGAGCCCAGCGCGACGGACCCCGTGTTCGTCGACGCCGACGGCAGCGGCGACAGCCCCACGCTCACGAACGTGGAGCTCAAGCCGGGGTACACGACCACCGAGGACTGGAGCATCGAGTACGACGGCACCCGGTGGTGGGCGAAGGGGAGCCGCAGCGGCATCCAGGGCAAGGAGCCCGTCGCCGGCGAGCCCTACCGCACCGACAACCGCGAGCTCGCGTTCCAGATCGACGGCACGGCCACCGTGGGGGACCGCTTCGACCTCGCCACCGCGACCGGCGTGCGCGAGTACAGCTTCCCGGGCCGCCCCACCGCGCTCCTCGCCCAGGACGGGCGGGTCTACGTGTCGGTCGCCGCGGACCCCGCCCGCGTCGTCGTCTACGACGGCATCACCGGCGAGGTGCTCGGCACCGTGGAGCTCGGGAGCCAGGCCCTGGGGCTCGGCGCCCAGCCCGCCCGCATGAGCGCCGCGCCCGACGGCCGCCTGTTCATCGCGGACGCCGCGCTCCCGCAGGTGTGGGTCGTCCGGTTCGACCAGGACCCCGATCCCGCCACCGCCCCCATCGAGGTCATCCCCGTCGCCGCACCCGCCCTCGATGTGGCGTGGCAGGGCGGCTATGATCGCGACGGCACGCCGTTCGACCACCTGTTCGTGGCCCCCGCCGCGCTGCTCCGCGTGGACGTGTGGGACCTCACCGCCAACGCCTGGCTCGACCCCAACCCGGTCACCCAGGACACCGACGGCATCTTCATCGGCGGCCCGGTCACCGGCCTCGCGGCCAGCGTGGGCGACGTGAAGCTCCCCGCCGAGACGAGCTGGGGTGCCGCACCCCGCGTGCCGACCGTCGCCGTCGCGACCTCCGACGGCTTCGTCTACCTGCTCGAGGCCTCCACCGGCTGCGGCGTCTTCGACGACAACGGCTTCTCCGCCGAGAACACCGCGGTGGACGACGGCGGCGCGACCTTCATCTACCTCGACGACCAGGGCGAGATCTCCGACTCCGTCCTCTGGTACGACGACTACAACGCCGCCCAGGTCGTGGCCTCGAGCTGCGGCGGCGTCGCGCGCACCGAGACCTGGACCGTCCGCTACGACACCGGCAGCCTCTCGTGGGAGGTCGAAGGGTCGCTCTCCGGCGTGCAGGACAGCCGCGCGTACGACGGCGAGCGCTACGTCTCCGACACCGGCGCCATCTCGTTCGTCATCGGCTCGGGCGCCCGCCCCCCGACCGAGGGCGACACCTTCGCCTTCAACGTCGACGACGGCCTGCGCGTGTTCCGCGGCACCGACGAGAACCAGGACGGCGCGGTGGACCCTCCGTGGGAGTTCCCCGGCCGCCCCGTCGCCTACGAGACCCTCTCCGGCCCCTCCGGCGGCGGCTGGGACCCCGTGGATCGTCGGCAGTACGTCCTGCTCCCGGTCACCAACACGGACATCGCGGCCCAGCTGCACCTCGACTCCGGAAAGTCCGAGCTGCTCTGGCAGTAGGGCGGTCGTCGAACGTTCGTGCGCTTGGGACGGGGGCCCAGCCCCCGTAACGAGCCTGTGAAGCAATCCCCCCCCCAGAAGGGAGTCTGTGGAGCAACGGGAGGGCCCGATGGGGCGGTCCGTGGCGCAGTGCGGCCAGGGTGGGCCGGTGGGGCCCCGTCCGGAAGCGCGCGACCCCGCCGCGGGGACCGACCGCCAGCGTCC
>JAUXTN010000161.1 GCA_030684355.1 Pseudomonadota bacterium | reverse complement strand
CGGCGGCGGCGGCGGCACCCACGGCGGCGGCGGCACCCACGGCGGCGGCTCCGGCGGCGGCAGTGGCGCGGGTGCTGGCCCTTCCCACGGCGGCGGCTCGGGCGCGAGCTCCGGGTCGGGCAGCGGATCGCACGGCGGCGGCGAACATACGCCCAGCTCCGGGAGCCCGGACGACCTCGCGCACGGGGGCGGGTCCCCCTCGAGCGCGGGCCCCGGCCGGGGCGACGTTCCGAAGAAGGGCGGTGCGAAGGAGAGCGCGGGCGCGGGCCCCGGTGCCGGCGAGGCGTCCAGCAGCGGGACGGGTGGGCCCCGAAGTGGCCCGAAGGTCACCGACATGTCCGACGTGGACGCCCCCAAGGTCGACGCGCGCCGGGCGCCCCCGAAGCCCGCGGAGCGCCAGTCCGTGAGCGACACGTCGCGGGAGGCGTCCTCGGCGCCCGACATGGACAAGAGCGGCGCCACCACCGGCGGGGCCGCCGCGCCGTCCATCGACATCCTGGAGCGGCTCGAGCGTCTGAAGAAGGGCGCTGACGACGCATCTTGACCCCGGGGAGCGCCCGACATGGCCCGCGAGTCGGTTAGCTCGCTCGTGCGGGTCGCCGTGTGCCTGATCTCGGCCTTCGGCGCCGTGGCGCACGCCGCTCCGCCCGCGGTGCCCCCGGTACCTGCTGTGCCCGCCACCGAAATCCCGTCCCCCGGAGCGCGCGTGGAAGAGATCCAGGAAACCACGATGGGCACGCTCTCGGGGGTCGACGTCGGCGTCGCCAACATGTGGGAGCGTGAATACGTCGACGGTGCCGGTGTCGCGCACAAGGGGCTGACCGCGCGCCTCGACTACGAGGTCGCTGGCGAGACCCGGCGCATCGTCGTCGGCGAAGGCTCGGTCATCGAGATGGGGGGCACCCGCTGGGAGGTCGTCCGGCTCCAGAAGACCCCCGGCCAGAACGGCACCATCACCCTCCGCTCCCCTCCCCCGTAAATCGGACCGCTTGGAGACCTCGTGGCATCGCGTCCCTCCGATCCCCTGCTCGCCTTCCTCCGCGACGCCGTCCGCAAGAAGGGTCTGAACACCGCCGAGCTGGCGACCCGCACGGGCATCGAGCGCTCCAAGCTCAAGCAGCGGCTCGCGGGCGTCGACGACCTCACCGTCGATGACCTCATCGCCCTCTCCAAGGCCCTGGAGCTCACCCCCGCCGAGCTCGGTCTGGCCGGTGTCGAAGGGGCCGACGTGCCCATCGAGGTGCCCGAGGTCGTGCCCGCCCCGCCGGTGCCCGGCCCCGACCCGTTCGGGAACCTCCCGCGCCAGGTGGTCGAGCTCGGCTTCGCCCTCGGCGTGGACCTCTTCTTCGTGCTCGACACCGCGCAGCTCGTCGGCAGCGGCATCCCCCGCGCGGTCCTCGAGGAGCAGCGCGAACAGCTCCGCCTCCGCATGGAGGCGCGCTGGTTCCCCCAGAACAAGGCTCGCTTCCTCGAAGACGCGATGGTCTGCAAGCTCTCGTTCGACGCGCTGTACGAGTGCACGATCCCCTGGTCCGCCTTCCGCACCGTCACGTTCCTGCTGCCCGTCGAGGCCCCGGCACCGCCCTCGACCGAGCCGGCCGGACCGACCCGGCCCGCGGCGCCCTTCCTGAGGGTCGTCAAATAGCCGCCCTGCGGCACGTGAAGGGCCCCCTCCTCGTCCTCGTGATGGCCGGCGTCGTCGCCAGCGCGTACCTGCTCGGCCGGGGCGCGCGGGCAGGCGAGACCACCGCCGTTCCGGACGCGAGCCTCCTGCCGCCGAGCCCCTCGTCCGCGGCGTCCGTCGTCCCCGGGCTCCCCGTCCGCTTCGCGCTCGGCATCAACGAGGCCGTCGCGGTGCCCCAGAAGCTCCTCCGCGAGGGCCACTTCACGGCCGAGTCGCTCGCCGCGCACCTCGACCAGGACGGCCAGCGCGCCACGGCCCTCGGGGCCCGCTTCGCCCGCGGAAACAGCGGCGCCTTCCCGCGCAGCTCGTGGTGGTCGCACACCCACGACCCCGGCGCCGCCGACGAGACCGACCTCTGGGTGCGCGTCGTCCAGGCCCACGGCCTGGAGCCCATCCTGATGGTCAGCCCGTGGCCAGGCAACCGCACCGCGAACGTGACGACCATCTACGTCCCGCCGGACCTCGCCGCCTACACCGCCTGGGTTCGCACCCTCGTCGAGCGCTACGACGGCGACGGCGTGGACGACCTGCCTGGGCTCCGCGCCCCGGTCCGCTACTGGGAGGTCGACAACGAGCCCGACCTGAAGTTCACCAACGCGCCTCGTGACGCGACGCGCGACGTGCCGCCCGGGAGCTTCTGCCACCCCGACGAGGCGGCGGCCGTGCTCCTCGCCACCTCCGCCGCCATCCGCGCCGCCGACCCCGACGCGAAGGTCCTCAACGGCGGCCTCTACCGCCCGTTCGCGGACAGTGGGCAGGCCTACTTGCGCGAGCTGCTCGCCGTGCCGGGCGTGCTCGACGCCTTCGACATCCTCTCGCTCCACTCCTACGCCTCCGACGAGCACGGGGACGCCTACGCCCGCGGCCTTCGCGCCGCGCGGAAGCTCGCGCAGGGCAAGCCGATCTTCGTCACGGAGACCAGCGTCGCGAGCGAAGGCGAGGAGCGCTGGATGAGCCCGCAATGGCAGGCGCGGATGGTGGCGACCGTCGCGGCACGGGGCGCGGTCGAAGGGGCGCGAGTGGTGGTGTGGCACACGCTGGCGGACCCGCCGCCGATCGGGCGTCGGAGCGGTTTCGAGCGGCACTCCCTGCTCGTGGGCGCGCGGGACGGCAGCGTCACCGACAAGCCGGCCGCCGCGGTGTACCGCAACCTCGCCGCCCGCCTGGCCGAGGACGACTTGACCGGCGCGACGCAGGATGGCGACGGCGCCGTGCGCCTGCGGAGCAACGCCACCCTGCTCTACGAGGGCACGCGAGACGCGCGGGCCGGGGGGATCGACCTGCGAGACGGTAGGATCATCGAGGAGAACGCCGTAGCGACCGCCCCCGCGTGGCTCTGGCCCTAGACAAGGACCTTTCTCGCGGCCGTGACGTTTCAGGACGAGCCGCGGCCCGGCCGGTGCTTAACGTTGGGGAATGCGCTTCGCTGCTTCCCCGCTCCTCGTCGCAGTGGCCTTCGGCTTCCTCGGGCCGGCGGCCCTCGAGCCGGACGACGATGACATGGAGGAGATGACCTCCTCCGACACCGAGTCCCACGCCGCTCCCGCGGCCCCGGTTGCCCCGCCCACCGAGCGCTCCACGTCGGCCCGCGAGGGGTAGCGCGCCCGTCGGCATGCCGCGGTAGACTGCGGCGGTGCTGACCCTCCTTCCCCTCGTCGCCTGCGCTCCGCCCTCCACCCTCGGCGGCTACACGGTCGTCGCCGAGGATGGCGCCCTGACCCTCACCGACTCCCGCGGCACCGTGCTCGTGGACGGTCTGCGGTTCTCCGTCGGCGAGGGGGACGAATCGCTGGAGATGCAGTCCGGCAGCTACCGGCAGGTGGATGGCGGCACGACGTGGACCTCCGTCTCCGCCGGGCGCCCCTACGGCCGGGATCCGGTCCTCACCGTGCCGCTCCTCGACGACGGAGGGGCCGAGATCGCCCGCGTCCAGCTCTCGCTGCTCGGACCGGACGTCCTGCGTGTGGACCTCGCCGGCGGTGGCAACCGCCTCCGCTGGGACGCCCCCTGCACCGGCGACGACGCCTTCGTCGGCCTCGGCTCCCACGTCGACGTGGATCACGTCGGCGAGGCCTTCCCGCTCTGGGTGAGCGAGCCCGGCGTCGGCAAGGTCGACAGCGACGTTCAGCCCGACGACTGGTACCTGACCGGCACCAGGCACGCGACCAGCTTCCCCGACCCCTTCCTCCTCCGGCCCGAGCCGATGGGGCTGGCGATCGGCGGCACGTCGCGCATCGAGGTCGACCTCTGCACGGATGACCGCTGGACCGTCGACGTGTGGAGCGGCGCGACCTCGTTCCTCGTGTTCTCGGGGCCCTCCCCGCTCGACATCGTCGAGGCCCACGCGCTCGTCTCCGGCGTGCCCATCCTCCCGCCCGACTGGGCGTTCGCGCCCTGGAACGACGCCGTGGGCGGATCCGCGCGCGTGCGGGAGGTCGCCGCGACCCTGCGCGCGGCCGGGGCCCCCTCCTCCGTGATCTGGACCGAGGACTGGAAGGGCGGCGAGGAGACCTCGTTCGGCTACCATCTCACCGCGGAGTGGACGCTCGACGAGACGCTCTACCCCGACGCCTCCGCAATCGACGCCGAGCTCGAGGACGCCGGGTTCAAGTGGCTCGCCTACTTCTCGCCGTTCGTCGCCGAGTCGTCGGCGGCCTGGGCGGAGGCCGAGGAGTACGTCATCCAGACCGACGCCGGCGAGCCCTACCTCTTCCTCGGCATCACGTTCGACCCCACGAGCGTCCTCGACCTCTCGCGCGACGACGCCCGCGCCTGGGCCGAGCGCAAGATGACGGACGCCCTCGCGCTCGGCTTCGACGGGTGGATGACCGACTTCGGCGAGTGGCTGCCGCCCGACGCCGCGCTCGAGTCCGCGGATGCCGTCGACCACCACAACGCCTACCCGGGGTGGTGGCAGGCCACCAACGCCGGCGCCACCGCTGGGCTCGACGCCGTCACCTTCTCTCGCAGCGGCTGGACCGGCACGTCCACGCTCTCGCCCATCACCTGGGCGGGGGATCAGCGCACCTCCTTCGACACCGACGACGGCTTCCCGACCGTCGTGCCGCTCGGGATCGGCGCGGGCCTGGCCGGCGTGCCGATGTACGGCCACGACATCGGCGGCTACAACTCCATCGGCAACGCCCCCTCCACCAAGGATCTCTGGTTCCGGTGGTGCACCCTCGGCGCGTTCACGCCCGTGATGCGCACGCATCATGGGGCGTTCAAGGACGACAACTGGCAGTTCGACTCGGACGCCGAGACGCTCGCGCACTACGCGCGTTGGGGGGAGATCCACACGGCGCTGTTCCCGTACCTCCGGGGCCTCGCCGCCCAGGCCACCGAGGGCGGCACCCCGCTCGTGCTCGCGCCCTTCCTCCTCTACCCGGACGAGCCCTGGGGCCGTTCGGACGCGTGGTTGCTTGGCCCCTCGCTCTTCGTCGCGCCCGTGATGGAGGAAGGCGCCACCGGTCGCGACGTGGCCCTCCCGGCCGGCACCATTTGGTACGACTGGTGGACCGGCGCGCCCGCCGAGAGCGGCTGGGTGGACGTTGCCGTCGAGGATCTCGCCGTGTTCGCCCCCGCCGGCGCGGTCCTCCCCCTCTTCGCCGTTGCCCCGGACACGCTCGTCACGGGCTCGATCGACGGCCTCACGACCCTCGACGACGCCGACACCGCGCGGACGATCCGGGTGTTCGCGGGCGCGGCGGGCGGCTTCACCGAGGCCGACGGCACGACCTACACGACGGACGGCGTCGCGGACGCGAGCGGCACCACCACCAGCACCTTCACCGCCGGCACCCTCTCGGCCGGCGGGCTGACCCTGACGATCGACGGGACCGTAGAGCGCGCGTACACGCTCCAGGTCTACCGGTAGCGCGTCTATAGGTAGGTGGTGATCCCGGTGATGACCGCGAACAACACGCCCGTCGCCGATGCGAACTGCTGGAAGGCGGCGATGCACGCGACCCCGACGAGCGTGCCGATCAGGGCGTACTCGATGGATGTCGTGCCGGCCTCATCGTCGACAAAGCCCTGAAAGAGACGAAACATCACGACCTCCGGTATACGAGAGCCTACACCCCACCCCTGGGCCCCACAAGAGCCGTTTCTGGGAGGTAAGTCGGGCGTCATCGCGAGGCGGACACGCCCAGGCGGTCGGCCATCTCTTCGGTGGCGGCGAGAAGCGCGGCCTCGATCCCGGGCTCGAAGGCGCTGTGGCCGGCGTCCGGGACCACGACGAGGCGTGCCTCGGGCCAGGCCTTGTGCAGCTCCCAGGCAGAGGTCATCGGGCAGACCACGTCGTACCGGCCCTGCACGATGATGCCGGGGATGTCCTGGAGGCGGGTGGCGTAGTGCAGGAGGTGGTCGTCCCGCCCGAAGAAGCCGCGGTGGACGAAGTAGTGGCACTCGATCCGGGCGAAGGCCAGCGCGAAGGTGGCGTCCTCGTAACGGGCCACGAGGTCCTCGCTGACGAGGAGCTTGCTCGTGCGGGCCTCCCAGATGCTCCACGCCCGCGCGGCCGTGAGCCGCTCCTCCGCATCCTCGGACGTGAGGCGCTTGTAGTAGGCCGCCACGAGATCGTGGTGCTCCTCCCCCGGGATCGCCGCGAGGTAGTCGTCCCACGCATCCGGGAAGAGGAAGTGCGCGCCGCCCTGGTAGAACCAGTCGATCTCCTTGTCACGCAGGAGGAAGATGCCGCGGAGCACGAGCCCGAGCACGCGCTCCGGGTGGGTCTCGGCGTAGGCGAGGCCGAGCGTGCTGCCCCAGCTCCCGCCGAACACCACCCAGCGCTCGATCCCCAGGACCTCGCGGACCCGCTCCATGTCCGCCACGAGGTCCCACGTGGTGTTCTCGCGGAGCTCGGCGTGCGGCGTACTGCGCCCGCTGCCGCGCTGATCGAAGAGCACGATGCGGTAGCGCGCGGGGTCGAAGAAGCGGCGATGGCTCGGCTCGGTCCCGGCGCCCGGCCCGCCGTGCACGAACACGACGGGGATGCCGTCGGGGTTGCCGGACTCCTCGTAGTAGACGGTGTGGAGGGTGGACACCGGCAACATGCCGGTCCGGCGGGCCTCGATCGGGGGGAAGAGCGGCACGGGGGCTCCGTCGGGAGGGGTCAGAAGGAGAGGGCGGGATCGCCGGGTTCGAGGTGCCACGGGCCCTGGCGCGTGTCGCGCTCGACGAGCTCGTGGAGCCGCGCGAGGTAACGCGGGCGAGGCCAGTGTTCCGCCCCGAACCGGGCGAGATGCTCGGTGTGCACTTGACTGTCGATGAGCTTCACCCCGCGCGCGTGCATCCACCGGACGAGCACGGCGAACGCGCACTTGCTCGCGTCGGGGGCGTCCGTGAACATGCTCTCGCCGAAGTACATGTCCCCGAGGGAGACGCCGTAGAGCCCTCCGACGAGCTCGCCGTCCCGCCACGCCTCCGCCGAGTGGGCGAGGCCGAGATCGAAGAGGCTCTGGTAGGCGCGGACCATGGCGCGCGTGATCCAGGTCCCGCGCTGGTTCGGGCGCGGCGTGCGCGCGCAGGCGGTCATCACGTCGATGAAGGCGGTGTCGAAGCGGATCTCGTAGTCCCCGCGCCGCAGGATCTTGGCGAGGCTCCGCGGGAGGTGCAGCTTCTCGGGCTCGAGCACGAACCGCGGGTCGGGAGAGTGCCACCAGATGGGCTCCCCCTCGCTGTACCAGGGAAAGATTCCGCTCCGGTACGCCGCGAGGAGCCGCTCGGGGCGCAGATCCCCGCCCACCGCGAGCAAGCCGCCGGCCTCCGCGAGCTCGGGCGGCGGAAACAGGGGGAGCTCGTTGAGCCGGAAGACGGGCACTACCGGGCCCAGAGGCTCGGGAGCACGTCATCCTCGAGGTCGGAGGCGTGGTCGGCGAGCAGCGGCGCGAGCGCGTCGCGCATGTGGGCAGTCGCGACGAACGCGGCGGTCATCGGCTCGACCCAGGGCGCCCCGGCGGCGCGCTCGAGGGCGACCTTCGCGAGCGCGCACACGTCGCGTTCACGCTCGGAATCGTCGATGGGCGCGAGCACGTCCGTCGGGATGCAATCGTAGTAGTCGCGGAACTGGCTCGTCGGCGCCAGCATCCCCCGGAGACCGTACCGCTCGGTGAGCCCCGCCTGCAACCGCAGGCAACTGTGCTCGCGCCAGTCGAGCTCGGCGTCGAGCGCAAAGCCCCAATCGCGGTCGTGGAAGGTCTCCAACCCGTTGGTGATCCAGTGGCAGAGCTCGTGCAGGATCATCTGGGCGGTGGTGTCGTCGGCGTCCAGCGTGTCGAACGGGCCGAGTTCCAGGAGGCCCGTGCCGTCCGTCGCCGAGAAGATCGCCGGGTTGCGGCGCACGCGCAGGCCGAGGCGCCGGGCCGTGGCCAACCAGACCAGGTCAAGCGGGTCGCGGTAGCGAGCGAGGACGGGGCGGACGTAGTCGGACACGACGCGCGGTTTAGCACGATAGGAGCGCCCATGCCCCTCGTCGTCGAGCAGCTCCGTGGCGGCCTCGTAGAGACCACCCACCCCATCTTCGCCGCCGTCGCCGACGGAAACGGCGTCCGCTGGTCCGCCGGCGGGTCGAGCGCGTGCTTCTGGCGTAGCTCCAGCAAGCCCCTGCAACTCCTAAGCTCGCTCGAGCAGTTCCCGGCCGCGGACGTAGCCGAGCTCTCGGACGCCGAGCTCGCCATCGGTGCCGCGAGCCACGGGGCGACGCCCGCCCACGTCGCGGTCGTGACCGCCCTGCTGGAGCGCTTCGGGCTCTCCGCGGAGGGGCTGCGGTGCGGAGCGCACTGGCCGAGCCACGACGAGAGCGCGCGGGCGCTGGTGCGTGCGGGCCAGCCGTGCGGCGCCATCCACAACAACTGCTCGGGCAAGCACACGTTCATGCTCGCCGCCGCCACCGCGCGCGGCTGGGACCCCGACTACCGGCCGATCGCGCACCCGCTCCAGCAGGTCAACGCCGCGCGCTTCGAGGACTGGAGCGCTGCGAAGGCCGGCATCGCGGTGGACGGGTGTGGCGTGCCGACGTTCCACGTGCCGGTCGATGCGATGGCGCGGGCGTTCGCGCGGCTCGCGCTGGAGATGCGCGCGGGCTCGCTCGGGGGCCGGATCGGCTGGGCCATGCAGCGGGAGCCCGAGCTCGTCAGCAGCCCCGGCGAGCTCGACGTCGTGCTGATGCGCGGCGCCCGCGAGCCCCTCACCGCGAAGCGCGGCGCCGAGGGCCTGATGTGCATCGCGATCCCCGAGCGCGGCCTCGGCATCGCGGTCAAGTGCGCCACGGGCAGCGGCAGCGCCCTCGCCCTGGGCGTGCGCGCGGTCCTTGCGGAGGTCGCCCCCGGCGTGCTCGATCCCGGCGCCGACTGGCCGTGGGCCACCGTCAAGAACGTCGTCGGCGCCGTGGTCGGCGAGCGGCGCACCACGTGGAGCTGAGCGCGTGAGCGGCCGCTACGCGCCGGGCCCCCGTGCAGGGCGGGTCCCCGTCGTCCCGCGGGCCGCCTCGATGGCGCTCTCCCTCGAAGCCGAGCTGGAGGGCGCGCTCACCGACGCCATCGCCGGAGATCCGCCGGGTCCCATGCTCGCTGGTCGACTCGAGCGGCTGGCACGCGAGATCCTGCTCCGCCGCGGCCTCGGCGCCGCGCGGGTGGTCGCGCGCTCCGATGCCCGCGAGACGACCGTGCACGTGGTCCTGCCCCCCGACGCCGCGCGCGTGCGGGAGGTGGTCGTGCGGATCGGGTCCGCCCTCTAAGGCGCCGCTTAGTTCCCGATCTTGAACCCGGCGACGTTCGCGGCGAACTTGCCGTTGGAGCCGGCGGTGACGCCCACGTCCTGCCCGGCGACCTTCCCCGAGCCCGACCCGGACACGCCGTCCTTGTCGGCCTTGACCCCCGCCTTCACCGGCCCCGCGTCCACGGTCGCCCCGCCCGAGACCCCGTTCTTGTCCGCCTTCACGTCGGCCTTCACCGGCCCCGCGTCCACGGACGCCCCGCCGGACACCCCGCTCTTGTCGGCCTTCACGTTCGCCTTCACCGGCCCCGCGTCCACCGAAGCCGACCCCGACACGCCGCTCTTGTCGGCCTTCACGTTCGCGCTCACCGGCCCCGCCGCGACCGAGGCGCTCACGCCCTTCGGGGAGACCTCGAGGTTCATGTTCGCGCTGCCGGCCTGAGCCGAGATCGAGGCCGAGGGCAGGGCCCCACCCGCCGCCGCGCCCGCCGCGCCCCCGGCACCACCGGCTGCGCCGCCCGCCCCACCACCGCCACCGCCACCGCCACCGCCACCGCCACCGCCGGCTCCACCCCCGCCCCCTGACGACGAGGACGAGGCCTTCTTCGGGGCGTGCTTGTGCGCGGGTGCGGAGGGCGCGGAAGCCATGGGGAACTCCAGGAGTGCGCCGGCGCGTGCGGTCGAACGTCGCGCGCCGTCGAGGTTCCTGGGAGAATACTACGCGGAAGGCCCCGCGTGCTCGCCTACTCTGCGGCCTTCTCGAGGTAGCGGGCGACATCGTCGTACAGCCCCGCCTGGTTCGCGTAGGTGACGTATCGACGCGCCACGTCGAGCCACTCCACGGTGGTCGGCCGGACGCGGTCGACCGACGCGAGCACGTCCGACTGCGTGATGGCGCGCACCTTCCCGCTGCGGAGGGCCTCGGAGAGGGCGCGCTCGCTCGCGACCTCCGCGAGGTGCACCAGGTCGGCGCCCGAGTAGCGCGCGGTGCGCCGGGCGATCGCGTTCAGATCGAGGCCCTCGACGGGACGGTCCCGGAACGCGAGCTTCAGCACCTCCGCGCGCGCGGCGACGTCCGGCGGCGGCACGAAGATGACGCGGTCGAACCGGCCCGGGCGGCGCAGCGCGGGGTCGACGTCCCAGGGGGCGTTCGTCGCGCCGAGGACGAGCACGCGGTCGTTCGCGGCCCCGACGCCGTCGAGCTCGGTGAGGAGCTGGTTCACCATGCGGCGGCCGGGACCGTGGCGGAGCTGGTGGCGGGCGGCCCCGATGGCCTCGATCTCGTCGAAGAACAGGATGGTGGGCGCCTCGTCGCGCGCCTTCTCGAAGATCTGGTGGAGGCGCTTCTCGCTCTCCCCGAGCCACATGTCGAGCACCTGCTGGATCTCGACGACCACGAAGCTCGCCTCGCATTCCCCCGCCGCCGCGCGCGCGAGGTGCGTCTTCCCGACGCCGGGCGGCCCGAAGAGGAGCACGCCGCCGCCGACCTTCTTGCCGTAGGCGCGGAAGAGATCCGGGCGTTGCAGCGGGTAGATGATGTCCATCCGCAGCCGCTCCTTCAGCGACTCCAGCCCGCCCACGTCCGCGAACGTGATGGCGGGGCGCGCGGGCCGCGGGGGCGGCGGAGGCTCGGGCTCGGCGGCGGGCGTGTCGACGAGGTGCATCCGCAGCGCACGATCGAGCTCGAGGTCGCGGAGGGCCGGATCGCGGGCGAGCAGCTCGTCATAGGCGATCTGCGCGCGGTCCCTCGCCCCGCTGCGCACGGCGGCGCGCGCGAGGTCGCGGAGGTCTTCGGGGTCGAGATCGTCGCGGACCGGCCACCAGTGCTCGACCACCCGGGCGTCGTCCCCGAGCTCGGAGGCGGCGGTGCCGGCGGCGAGGCGCGCGTCGGCGCGATCCGGGGCGCGGAGCAGCACCTCGCGGAGCTCCGAGGCGGCCTCCTGCCATCGCCCGGCCTCGAGCAGCGTGCGGGCGAGGTGCATCCGGAGGGGCACGTTGTCGGGGGAGAAGGCGAGCGCTTCACGCAGCGCGGAGACGGCATCGGCCAACGGGGGCTCCTTCAGGACGATTCGCCGCGCGCCGTCCGGGCCAGCCCCGAGCGGGCGAGCGGACCGACGGCGGCGAGGGCGAAGAACATGACGGTCATCGCGACGGCGCCGGGCGCACGCGGGTAGAGGAAGAACAGCGCGGTGCCGGCCACGGCGAGGGCGACGGACACCGCGATCGGGACCCGCGCGGCCGCGCGGACCGGGGCGAGCAACGGGTGGCCGAGTACCAGGGCGGGGGCGAGCTCGCGGTCGCGCTGGCGCGGATCCGCGGAGAGGGCGTCGAGCCAGCGGGTCCGCGCCGAGGGCCAATCCCCACGCGCGACGGCGCACCGGGCGAGCCCACGCAGGGCCTCCGCGCGGTCCGGATGGATGGCGAGCGCATCGGCGAACGCGCGCTCCGCGGCGTCGACCCGCAAGAGCCGCAGGGCGTGGTAGCCGTAGACCGTGTGGGCCTCGGCGTCTTGCGGCGCGAGCTCACGGGCCGCCATCATCGCCTCCTCCGCCTCGGTCTCGTTCCCGAGCGCCTCGGCCACGACGCCGCGGAGGCAGTGGTAGGCCGCCACGTCGGGCCGCAGCGCGACGGCTTCCCGCGCGTACGGCATGGCGTCCTTGATGCGGCGCTGGCCGAGCAGGGTGGTGGCGAGGTCCGCGAGCAGGCGGGGATCGCCGGGCTGCAGCGCGAGGGCCTCCCGGAAGCTCGCCTCGGCGTCGAACACGCGCCCCGCCGCACGGAGCGCGCGGCCCCGGACCCGGAGGAACTCGACGGAGGGGGTGTCCTGACCCGGGAGGCGATCCGCGAGCGCGACGGCCTCCTCGTTGCGGCCGAGCGCGAGCAGCGCCTCGACCTTCTTCTGTTCAGGGCTCACCACACCTCCGACACGCGCCGCGGCGCTGGGTTCCCGCACTCTGCGGCGACACGGCCGCCACGGCTACCGGCGACACGCCCGCCTCCGGATGGTCGTCGGGGCCGGGGGGCGCGGATCGGTTGGCATACCCGTGGAGTGTAGCCGCGCGCCGGGTTCGCGGGAGCGTCGGGAGATCGTCAACTCTCGTCGCGCTCGCGCTGCCGCCGTCCCGCCGAATCCTCCGCGAGCGGCAGGGGCTTCTTCGGGTCCTCGGGCCATGCGTGCCGCGGGTAGCGCCGCATCAGCTCCTTGCGGATCGCCGGCCAGTGCCGCTCCCAGAACCCCGCGAGGTCGCGCGTGACCTGCACGGGGCGCTGGTTCGGGGCGAGGAGGTGGAGCACGAGCGCGTGCCCGTCGGCGATGCGCGGCCCGTCGACGAGGCCGAAGAAGTCCTGCATCCGCGAGGCGATGAAGGGCTCCCCGTCGGGCGGGTAGGTGATCGGGGCGCGGCGCCGGTTCCCGAGCGGCAGGGACTCGGGCGCGAGGGTGTCGAGATGCGCGGCGGCGGCCCCCAGGCGCTCGCGGGCAAGCGCGACGAGCGAGACCCCGTCGAGGTCCGCGAAGGAGCGGCACCCGGCGCAGCCCGCGCGACCGAGGTCATCGAGGTCGAGCTCTGGCAAGGGCCGCCCGGCGCGGCGCAAGAACTCGACGCGCCGCACCAGGGCCGTGGCGCGCTCGTGGTCGGCGTAGACGCGGTGCGCCACGGGCCGCGCGTGGTCCCAGAGGAGCGCCGCGACCTCGACCGGATCGCCGCCCCCCAGGCTCTCGTCGAGCACGAGCGCACCGTAGCAGAGCTGCTCGGTGGCCTCGACACGCTCCCGCTCCCACCGGAGCGTCGAGCGCACGTCGGCGCCGTCCAGGAGCCAGTCCGCCGGGATCGGCGTCAGCGACCGCACCCGCGCCTTCCCACCGACCCGTTCGACCTCCGGCACGACCACGAACGCGTCCCCGCCGGGCGTCCCGGGCTCCACCGCCGCGCTCCCACCCTCCGCGAAGACGACGGCGCCGGCCTTCCGCTTGCCGACGCGATCGGGGAAGCCGGCGAGCAGCGCGGCCGCGAGGGCATCGCCAGGGTTCTTGACCGCTTGGGGCGGGGGGTCTCCGACCCCCCGCAACGCCCCCCCGTGGCGCCCAAACCCGTCTCTCCCCAAGAGGCCCTCGATCTGCCGTCGGGCGTCCTGCGCCGGGCGCGACAACGCGCGCGGATCGAGCGCCCGGACCACGAGATCCTCGGGATCTCCGCGGCGCCGTTCCTCGAGGAGCGCGGCGAGCGCGGCCCCTTCGCGGGGGACCCCGCGGGCCAGGGCTTCCATCAACATCCGCGCCACGCGCGGCGCCACGGGGAGGCGGGCCATCCCGTCCCCGATCGGCGTCCGTCCGTCCGGCCCGAGCGCACCCAGCCGCGTGAGCAGGTCGATGGCGGCCTTCCAGGCGGCGGGCGGCGGCGGATCCATCCAGGCGAGGGGCCGGCCCCCGAGATCGAGCGCGACCCCGGCGAGATCGATCCGCCGGATCTCCGGCGTCGTCTCCGCCGGGCGCAAGTCGTGGTCCGCCTTCGTGTAGAGGCGCAGGCAGCGCCCCGGTCCGGTGCGGCCGGCGCGGCCCGCCCGCTGTCCCGCCGAGGCGCGCGAGATGGGCTCGAGCGAGAGCGTGGAGAGACCGGACCACGGGTCGTGGCCCGCCATGCGCGCGATGCCGGTGTCGATGACGGTCCGTACGCCCTCCACCGTCACGCTCGTCTCGGCGACGTTGGTGGCGAGCACGATCCGCCGCCGCCGTCCGGCGCGCAGCGCGCGGTCCTGCTCCTCGCCGGAGAGCTCGCCGTGCAGGGGCAGCACGTCGGCGTCGAGCCCGGCCAGGGCCTCGCGGGTCCGCTCGATCTCGCCGCGGCCCGGCAAGAAGACGAGCACGTCGCCGTCTGGCACGGAGCGCACCGCCGCCGAGACGCGCACCTCGATGGGGCGCTCGTCCTTGCGCTCCACGTGGGTGATCTCCACCGGGAACGTCCGCGCGTGCGCCTCGACCAGCGGGGCGTCGAGCCAGCGCGCCACCGCGGCCCCGTCGAGCGTGGCGCTCATCACCACCAGGCGCAGCCCCGGGCGGGTGGCGCGCAGCGCGTGCACCGCCGCGAGCGCCACGTCGACGTGCACGCTGCGCTCGTGGAACTCGTCGAGCACGACGGCATCGATGCCCGCGAGGGTGGGGTCCTCCGCGAGGCGGCGGCCGAGCAGCGCCTCGGTCACGTACAGCACCCGGGTGCGCGGCCCGGCGCGGCGGTCGAGCCGCATCGCGTAGCCGACGTGCTCGCCGACCGCCTCGCCCCGCTCCTCCGCGACCCGCGTCGCCGCCGCGCGCGCCGCGATCCGCCGCGGCTCCAGCACCCACACCTGCCCGGGCACCGTCTCGGCGATCGCAACCGGCACCCGCGTCGTCTTCCCGGTCCCCGGAGGCGCGACGAGCACGACGGCGCCACGCTCGGCGAGGGCGTCGAGGACAGCGGGGAGGACGGCGTCGATGGGGAGGGAGAGGGGCATCGTCGTGGTGACGCGCGGGTAACCCGACGCCCCCGAGGCGAGCTATGCTCCAGCCCCGGAGCCCCCTGTGAGCAGGTTCGCCCCCGACGTACACGTGTTGACCACCGCCGGGCAGGTGACGTTGTGGCACGCCCGCACGGGCCGCCATGTGCCGCTGTCCGAGGAGCTCCTCGGCGAGGTCCTCCGGTGGACGCCTGGGCTCCTCCCGCCGCCCGACCTCGCGCCGCTCGCGCGGCGGCTCGACGAGCTGCACCTCCTCCGCGAGAGCGTGCCCGTCAACGTCGGCGCGCTCATCCCCTGCCGCTCGCGGCTCGTCCTGACGCTCCCCGACGTGCCCGCCCTGTGGATGCCGGACCCCGCGGTTCGCACGCCCGGTGGCCACGCGTGGCGGGAGCTGGTGCTCACCCCCGGGCGCCTCGCGCTGTGGCGGGCGTGCAACGGGTCGCGGACCGTGGCGCAGGCCGCGACCACGGCGGGCCTCCCCCTCGTCGACGCCGTCGAGTTCCTGCGGGAGCTCACCTCCCCCGGCGCGCAGGCCATCCAGCTCCGCGAGCGCCCCGTCACCCGCCGCGATCCATCCCTGGAGCGGCTCGTCGCACCCGCGCGCGGCGCCGCGCCCCGCCCCGCCGGCCAGTACGGCGCGCTCGGCGAGACGACCCTCGGCGCGTACCACCACAGCGGCATCACCGACGGTGCGACCCACTTCGACGACCGCGAGACGACCATCGCCCACGCGTTCGGGGTGCCGCACCCCGCCCTCGGCGGGCAGCGCTACGGCGAGCGTCTCTTCGACGTCCTCGACGGCCGTGGGTACGTGCGTCGCGACGCGCCCATCGTCGAGGTCGGCCCGGGAGACGGCGAGCTGGGCGCCGCCTTCCTCTCCCGCGTCGGCGGCCCGGTCGACTACCTGCGGATCGACGCCTCGCCGGAGCTCCTGCGCACCCAGCGCGGCCGGATGCCCGGCACCCGCGAGATCCTCGGCACGGCCACGTCGTTGCCGTTGGCGGATCGCAGCGTCGGCCTGCTCGTCTCGAACGAGGTCATAGCGGACCTCTCGGCGGTCCCCTACGATCCGTCCCGCGCCGCGGACGGTGCGGCGGCCGAGGTCGAGGCGCGCCTCCGTCGCTACCGCATCCCGCCGCACGAGGGGCCCGCCCTCTACAACCTCGGCGCCTGGCTCTTCCTGGAGGAGATCGCCCGCGTGCTCGCGCCCGGCGGGGTCGCCTGGCTCTCCGAGTTCGGCGGGCTCGACGAGCTCCCCGAGGAGACGACGCAGCTCGACCACCCCGAGGTGAGCATCCACTTCGGGCATCTCGTCGTCATCGCGCGCGCGCTCGGCCTGCGCGCCCGGGTGGAGCCCCTGGCCGACTTCCTCCGCGCCGACCTGGGGGCCCAGCAGCTTGCGCGCCACAGCTACGAGGGGCTCCGCGCGCGGATGCG
Organism: Pseudomonadota bacterium; assembly: GCA_030684355.1. Taxonomy (GTDB): domain Bacteria; phylum Myxococcota_A; class UBA796; order UBA796; family SXON01; genus CAJBVW01. The sequence continues at coordinate 36,429 of JAUXTN010000161.1, read as the reverse complement.
CGCCGAGGGGCGCCACCTCGCCGCGCGTGCCTACACTCCGGAGAGCTTGGCCTTGCCGTGGCCAGTCGAGGGCCTCCAATGGGTCCCCCTCTCCGATCCCGGCGCCGGGCCGCTGCTCACGCGGTTCATGGCGCTCACCATCGAACGCGAGTAGATGCCCGAGGATGCCAACCCTCCCGAACCCCGAGTCGCTCGTCGAGACCTTGAAGGCCGGCGGCCCGATGATGATCCTGATGATCCTCGTGTCCGTGCTCATCGTGGCGCTGGCGCTCGAGCGGTGGATCAACGTGATGCGAGCCGGGCGCGCCGTGCGCCGCCTCGACGACCGCGTCCTGGAGGCCGCCCGCAAGGGAAACCTCGAAGAAGCCCGTCGCCTGTGTGACGGCGTTCCGGCGCCCACGCGGGACGTCTTCACCGCGGGGCTCGACCGGGCGCTCGGCCGCGTGAAGGGCCACCCGCGCATGGCGATGCAGCGCGAGCAGAAGCGTGCGGTCGCGAGCCTGAAGGCCGGCATCTGGATGCTCGGCACGAGCGGCGCGCTGATGCCGTTCGTGGGCCTCCTCGGCACCGTGCTCGGCGTCATGAGCTCGTTCCATGCCATCGGCTCCGCGGGGACCGGCGGCTTCGCGGTCGTGAGCGCGGGCATCTCCGAGGCCCTCATCGCGACGGCCGCCGGCTTGTTCGTGGCGCTCGAGGCGATCATCTTCTTCAACTACCTGCAGTCCGCCATCGGCGGCGTCGCGCGCGACCTGGGCCTGTTGGTGGACGAGCTGGTCGAGATCGTCGAGACGCGGGAGGCCAGCGATGCAGGGAGCTCCGCAGGATAGGGACGGCAGTGGGGACGAAGATGACGCGATCTTCGCCGAGATCAACATCACCCCCCTGACCGACGTGTTCCTGGTCCTCCTCATCATCTTCATGGTGGTCTCCTCCTCCATGGTCGAGGCCGAGAAGCAGGCCGCGGCGGCGAAGGGCCTGCTCTCCGAGCGCGCGCTCCAGGTGCAGACGCCGCAGGGCACCGGCGAGACCCCCCTGGTGCCCAAGGACATCGTCATCTCCGTGCTCCCCGACGGCACCCTCTTCGTCGAGGACGACCAGATCACGGTCGATCAGCTCGACGCGAAGCTCGCCGAGATCAAGCGGGGCGCGGCCTCGACGCGCGTGGTGATCCGTGGCGATCAGACCGCCACCTACGACCTCATCATGAAGGTCATCTCGAAGGCGCGCGAGGCGGGCCTCACCGATGTCGCGTTGGCGAGCCGCTCGCGCCAGTGAGGACCGGGCGCGGTATCTTGGCAAGGACGGCGCGTAGCTGACACGCGTGTCGTCGGAGCGATCATGCGCGCGCACCTGCCCCTCCTGCTCGTCTCCCTGGCGGCCTGCACCGGCAACGACCCCGGCGAGGTCGGCTCCGAGGAGCTCGACACCGACGCGGAAGGTGACGCCGACACGGACACGGACACGGACACGGACACGGACACGGATGCCGACACGGACGTCGACACCGGCTCGACCGCGGGCAGCGACACCGGCCCCGGCCCCGATCCCGACGCCGACGAGCCCGTGGCGCAGCCGAAGTGGCAGCGCATGTGGGGCGCGAGCGACGTCCCGGTCCGACTCGACGGCCGTGGCTCCTACGATCCCACGGGCGCGGCGCTCACCTACCGCTGGAGCGCGACGGACGGCACGTTCGACGACGACACCTCCGCGACGCCTTGGTACTCCGGCACGACCGGGACGGTGAGCCTCACCGTCTCGTCCGGGAGCCAGACGAGCGACCCGGTGACGATGACCGTCTACTCCGACGAGGTCGGCGCGCGCATCCCGACGGACTACCCGACGGTCGACACCGCGCTGCTCGCCGGCGAGACGATCCTGTTCCTGGAGGCCGGCACCTACGGGCCGATCGAAGGCGCGGCCGCCATCATCGGTGACCCCGACGGGGGCGTCGTCATCGACGCCACGGGCGCCGCGAACGCGATCGCGGGCGCGAGCTACCTGCGCCACCTCACGATCACCGGCGCATCCGAGCACGGCGTCTACGCCGACACCGACATCCGCATCCACGACTGCGTCATCGAGGGGAACGGCACCGGCGAGATCGACGGCGGCGGCATCTGGTCGAACGCCACCGTCGTACTCCTCGACAGCGTGGTCCAGGGCAACGCCGGCTACCTCGGCGGCGGCATCTACCTGGAGCGCAGCGCCAGCCTGTACGCGCAGCAGATCGTCGTCGCCGACAACACCGCGGAGTACGGCGGCGGTATCTACACGAACACGACGTTCGGGAACGTGGCGCTCCAGAACTCCCTGCTCGTCGGCAACCACGCGAACGTGAACGGCGGGGGCGGCGTGTTCCTCGACAGCCGCGCGTTCCTCACGCGGGTCACGGTCGCGGACAACACCAACGGCGGCGTCCGCCTGCGCTACGGCTACTTCGAGGTGGCCGAGACGGTCTTCGGCGCCAACACGGTCTACGCCATCGACGAGGCCGACGCGCCGACGGTGAAGATCTCCGACTCCGTCTTCGGCGCCAACGACGTGGTCAACGGCGGGGACGCCCCCGACCCCAAGTACGGGAACGTCATCGGGGATCCCGTGTTCATCGAGTTCACGTCCGGCGCCGCGTGGACGGCGCAGGATTACCGCCTCGCGCTCGGGTCGCCCGGGTCGAACCAACTCGCGGGCCAGGACCGCGACGGCTCGGCGCAGGACGTGGGTGCATACGGCGGCTTCCTCGGGCGCTTCCCGGCCGGCGAGCAAGGCAACTGGTAGCGTGAGCGAGGCAGCTTGAGCGTACATCGCGGTCCCGGGATCCTCCACCTCGTCCCGACCCCCATCGGGGACCCCGAGGACATCACCCTGCGCGCGCTGCGCGTGCTCCGCGAGGCCGACCTCGTCGCCGCCGAGGACACGCGCACCACCGCGATGCTCTTCCGCGCGCACGATCTCCACGCGCCGCTCGTGAGCTACCACGACCACAACGAGGTCGCGCGGGCCGCCGAGCTCGTGGAGCGCATCCGGGGGGGCGCCCGCGTGGCCCTCGTGAGCGACGCCGGCACCCCCCTCGTCAACGACCCGGGGTGGCGGGTGGTGCGCGCCTGCATCGACGCCGGCTTGCAGATCGACGTGTTGCCCGGCGCGTGCGCGGCCATCGTGGCGCTCGCGGGCGCGGGGCTCCCGGTCGATCGCTTCTACTACGGCGGCTTTCTCCCGCGCGACGAGGGCCCGCGCCGCGAGGCCCTCGCGGAATTGGCGGCGCTCCGCGCCACGCTCGTTTTTTACGAGTCGCCCGTACGCCTCGCCACGACGCTCGACACGCTCGCGCACCTCTGGCCGACGCGCCCGGTCTGCGTGGCGCGCAACCTCACCAAGGAACACGAGCAGTGGATCCGTGGCACCGCCGCCGAGGCGCGCGCCATCCTCGGAGAGGAGACCCGCGGGGAGGTCGTGCTCCTCGTGGGCGGCGCCCCCGAGGGCGTGACGTTCGATCCGGCCACCCTCGACGCGCGCATCACCCAACTGATGTCAGAAGGGCTCGGGGCGCGTGACATCGCGAGCCAGCTCGCCGCGGCGACGGGCCTGCCGCGGCGGGAGATCTACCAGCGCGCCGTGGCGCTCAGTCGATCCGAACCACCGCGCAGGTGAGGCCGATCTTCTCTTTCTTGTCGCCGCAGGTCTTGTAACGATCGAAGTAGACGGCGTGCTTTCCGGCCTCGGCGAGCGGCACCTGCACGTCCCAACGCGGGCCGAACTTCTTGTCGTCGGTGGCGGCCACGTCCGTCTGCGACTTGACCCAATCCTTGTAGACGTCCGCCGAGTAGGTGCACTCGGGCGCACCCTTCTGCGCTTTCTGGAGGATCGCCGAGAACTTGATCGTGCCCGCGGTCTGCACCGGCGAGTGGGTGTCGTCCGCACCGGGAGCCCAAGCGGAGTCGACGTCCTTGCAGGACTCGTAGATGTAGTCCTCCTTGGCCTTCTCGAACTTCGCGGTGCCGAGCACGTTCTCGAACTCGTTCACCTGGCCGCCGACCATCGTCTGGTACTTGTCGAGCAGCGTGACCTGGCACTTGCCCTTGTCGAGGGCGACCTGGAACTTGCCGCGGATCTTGTTGTTCGGACTGTTGTCCGCCGTCTTCTGCATGTCGCGCTCGGCCGGCTTGAGCTTCTTGATCTCGTCGTTGACCTTCTGCGCGACCTTGTCGAACTCCGCCTGCGGGATGCCGGTGGCGGCGGCGACGGCGGCCGGATCGCACACCCCGTCATGGGTGGCGGCCCAGGCCTTGCACCAGGCCTCGGCGTGGAAGTCGTCCTCGAGGCAGGTGGCGAGCTTCCCTTGGATCGTGCAGGAATACTCGTAGACATCGCCCAGGGAGGCGGCGGTGTACTTCGCCTTCAACGTGCCGGCGGCGTCGTCGAAGCGGATGCGCGCCATCGGGTTCGGCTTGTCGCCCTGCGCCTGCGGCTTCAGGTGGATCCAGGAGCTGCCGGAAAGCGTGGTCATGTCGACCCCGCAGGTGTCCGGGGGCCCTGCGGCCTCCTTCGGGGCTGCGGGCTCGGGGACGCAGCCCGCACCGAGCAGGGAGAGCGCAAAAAGGGCGGGGATACGCATCGGGGGCTCCTACACAGTGCGCGATTACAACCGCGCCTGCTCACGGTGTCAAGCTCGCGACTTCCGGCAGCCCGACGGTGCCGACGGACCGCCCGGCGGGCGACATGCCGTTCACGATCTCCTGACAGCTTCCCAGTAGAACCGCGGTCCGCCATCTGGTACAAACGTCACGCTTCGGCACTTCGACCCGTTCCCAACCAGATGGCGCATCCGCGCCGAAGAGGAGTTCCCGTGTCCTTTGTCCATGACGCCGTCGAGTTCTACCGGGAAGGTGGTTGGGGTATGCACCTCATCACCGGTTGCGCCATCGCGGCCATCGCGATCACCCTCGAGCGGATCAAGGTGCTGTACATCGACTCCGCCGAGAACAAGCACGCGCTCCTCACGGGCCTCAACCAGCACATCATGCGCGGCGACATGCAGGCCGCCATCCGCTGGCTCTCCAGCCAGAAGCAGGGGCCGATCTCGCGCATCCTCCGCGCGGGCCTCCTGAAGGGCCACCGCCCCGACAAGGAGATCCAGGCCGCCCTCGACCAGGCGTCCCTCTCCGAGGTCCCCAAGATCGAGGCCCGTACCGGCTACCTCGCGGTGCTCTCGAACGCGGCGACCCTCGCGGCGCTCCTCGGCACCATCTCGGGCCTCATCAAGACGTTCGGCGCGGTCGCCAACGCCGACCCCGCCCAGAAGGCCACGCTCCTCTCGGCCGGTATCTCCGAGGCCATGCACTGCACGGCGTACGGCCTCGGCACCGCGGTGCCGGTGCTCCTGCTGTACGCAGTGTTCCAGGCCAAGACCCAGCACATCCTCGAAGCGATCAACGAGTCCGTCGTGGCCGAGATCAACTTCGTGCTCTCGAACCGCGCGGCCAAGCAGGAAGGCGCGCAGGCGTCGGGGTAAACCATGGGCGTATCTGTCGAAGGCGGCAAGGGCCGCGGCAAGGGCATGATGGTGGACCTGAACCTGGTCCCCTTCATCGACTTCATGTCGTGCCTCATCGCCTTCTTGATGATCGCCGCGGTCTGGACCCAGATCGCGTCGCTCGATGTGGAGCAGAGCGTCTCGAATGAGCCGCCTCCTCCGGAGGTGGAGCCGCCGCCGGTTCCGCCGGTTCCGCCCCTCACGGTGCACGTGAAGGCGGACGGTCACTGGATCGGCCGCAAGGTCGAGGAAGGTCAGCAGGTGCCGAAGTCGGGGGAAGCCTACGACTACGCCAAGCTGGAAGAGCTCCTGGTCAAGGACCACGAGACCTTCCCGGTCGAGGAGATGGTCATCATCAACACGGATGACGGCGTCCCCTACGAGGAGATGATCCAGGTGCTCGATCTTTCTCGGAAGATTGGCTACCCGAAGACCCTCCTCGCGGGCGGGCCGCCCTCCGCCACCCCGGCGGAAGGCGCGGCTCCGATGCCGGTGCCGGGCAGTGGAGGCTAGCGATGTCGACAATCATCACTCCGGGGCGCCGCCCCGCGTACGCCCCCATCGGTCGTCTCCGGTCGAGCCCCCTCTCCGGGGGTAAGAAGAGCGGCTTCGCGAGCCTGAACCTGACGGCCATGGTCGACATGTTCACGATCCTCGTCATCTTCCTCATCCAGCTGTTCACGGCGTCGGGTGAGGTCACGTTGAACGATCGGATCAAGGTGCCGAAGTCGGTTGCCGGCACGCTCCTCGAGGAGCCGGGAACGGTCATCCTCATGGACGACGACGGGACCATCCTGCTCGACAGCATGGCCATCCCGGAAGCGGAGATGGGCACCGAGCTCGACATCGTCATCCCCGGCATGTCCAAGCGTCTGAAGGATCGTCGTGAGTACGACGAGTCGATCAAGACGCGCGCGGGCATCCCCCGCGACCCGACCCTGCCGTACGACGGGATCATCATCATCCAGGCCGACATCAAGACCGACTTCCGGAACGTTCGCCGGGTGCTCGCGTCTGCCAATGATGCCGGTTGGGCGAAGATCAAGTTCGTGACGATCCCCGCCAAGGCGATCGACCCGAACGCGCCCGCCGAAGGTGCCGCTCCCCCGCCCGCCGCGGCAGGGTAGTCCACCAGGCTCAACGCGAAGGCGCCGGGGGTAACCTCGGCGCCTTCGATGCTTTTGGGGGTTAGGAGATCGCGATGGTCGCCACCCCGCCCCCCACCGCGCCCACGCTCACCGGGCCCCTGGTCCTCTACGACGGGCTGTGCGGCTTCTGCGACGCCTCGGTGCAGTGGATCCTCCGCGCCGACACCTCTGCCCGCTTCCGCTTCGCGGCTCTCCAGGGCGAGACCGCCGCCGCCATCCTCGCGCGCCACCCCGAGATCCCCCAGGGCATCGACAGCATCCTGCTCGTGGAGCCCGACGGCACCGGCGAGCGCGTCTCCTGGCACTCGACCGCGATCTTCCGCCTCTGCGCCGGCCTCCCGGGCGCTTGGCGTGCGCTCTCCTGGCTCGGCATCCTCCCGCGCTTCCTGACCGACCTCGGCTACAAGCTCTTCGCCCGCCTCCGCTACTACGTCTGGGGCCGGCGCGAGAGCTGCCGCATCCCCTCCCCAGGCGAGCGGGCTCGGTTCCTGCCGTAGCCCTGCGGCGGCTGCGGTCCTCGACGGAGAGGTCGCCGAGACGGGCGGCGACCCGGACGCGGTTCTCGACGGCCGCCCTGCGCCGGCGCCGCCCCGAGGGGCCCGGATCTGCAAGCCCGAGCGGCGTTCAACAGGATAGACGCCCCGCGTGGACCACCTCGCCTCCCTCGCCGAAGCCTTGGAAAATGAGCGTCGCGCCGTGATGCTCGAGCATGCGCAGCTGCGCGCGCTCCCCATGCCGGAGCGGGTCGCCGCGGGCTTCAGCCTCTCGCCGCTCGACATCGTCACGACCGAGCACCGCTCGAAGGGCCGCGTGAACGTGATCCTGCGCGGGCGGGACCTCTCCGACGCGCTCGCGCCCGGCGATCCCGTGGTGCTCGGCCCCGTGGGGCGCCCCGACGAGGGCTACGCAGGCCGCGTCGAGGGGCGTGACGAATCGACGATCGAGCTCCGGGTGGAGGGCGCCCCCGAGGGCCGCGGGCCCTGGGCCGTGAGCCGGCGCCTCGACTTCACGGTGCTCGAGCTCCAGAAGGCCGCCATGGAGCGCGCCGAGCGGCTCAGCAGCCCGCTCAAGTCGCTGCTCCTCGGGTACGAGAAGCCCTACCGGCCCGACCCCTACGATCACCCCGCGTTCGCTCGCCTGGAGCCCGCCCAGCGGGAGGCCGCGTCGCTGGCGCTCGGGGCCACGGAGATCGGCCTCGTGCACGGGCCGCCGGGCACCGGGAAGACCGAGGTGCTCGTCGCGATGCTGCTCGCGCTGAAGGACCTCGGCGAGACCCCCTGGGCGCTCGCGGAGAGCAACGCCGCCGTCGACCACCTCGCGCTTCGCGCCACGGCCGCGGGGCTCGACGTCGTGCGGCTCGGCGTGTCCTCGCGCGTCGGGGGCGCCGCCCAGCACCTCACGCTCGAGTACCGCATCCTCCACGGCGCGCGCGCCGCGGTCATCCAGTCGCTCGTGCGCCAGGCGACGAAATCGACCGGCTCCGAGCTCATCGACGTGCGAAACGCCATCCGCGAGGAGTGGTCCGCCGCGAAGCGGGAGATCCTCCAGAGCACCGACGTCCTCGCGATGACGCTCGGGACCCTCCACACCCGCGGCGCGGACTTGAAGGCGCCCCGCACCGCGCTGGTCGACGAGGGCGGCCAGATCTCCGAGCCCGCGTTGTGGCTCCTCGCGACCCGGGTGAAGCGCATCCTCCTCGCGGGAGACCCCTACCAGCTCGGCCCCGTCGTGAAGAGCCAGGACCCGCGCCTGGAGACGAGCCTGCTCCAGCGCCTCGTCGATGCCGGCTTCGTGTTCCCGATGCTCACCGAGCAGCGCCGCATGCGGTCCGACCTCATGGCGCTCTGCCAGACGACCTACCGGGGCCAGCTCCGCGCCCACCCCGACGTGGCCGAACGCCACATCGAGGACCTCCCGGGCGTCTTCCCCGGCGAGTGGACGGAGCCCTCCGCGCGCTTCCTCGACACCGCCGGGCTCGGCTACGACGAGGAGCGCGACCCCCTCGGCAGCTACCACAACCCCGGCGAGCTCGCCCTGCTCGTGCGGGTCTACCGATCCCTCGTGGCGAGCGGCGTGAAGCCCGAGCACGTCGGGATCATCACGCCCTACTCCGCGCAGCTCGGTCGCATCCGCGCGGCGCTGCCCGGCGTCGAGGCCGGCACGGTGAACGCGTTCCAGGGCCGCGAGAAGGAGATCATCCTCGCGAGCTTCGTGCGCTCGAACCCCGACCAGGAGCTCGGCTTCGTCGCCGATCCCCGCCGCCTCAACGTGAGCGTGACCCGCGCTCGCCGCCTCTTTGTGGCCATCGGGGACTCCGCCACGCTCGGCGCGTCTCCGCACTTCGACCGGCTGGTGCAGGCGGTGGGGGGTGGGTACAAGAGCGCTTGGGACCTCGTCGAAGACGAAACGGTCTGACGACATGGGACCGGGCTGCCCCGAATCCCACGTCGGCGGTCTGACGACATGGGACGGGGCTGCGCCCGGTCCCACGTCGTCAACCGCGGTGCATCCCGACATGCGGGGTGCCCCCCGCACGTCGGGGATGCTCTCGACGTGCTGCCATCCCGCTGCGCGGGACGGCGGCAGTCGCACCCCAGGGGGGACGCGCATCCCGCTCCGCGGGATGCGGCAGGCGCACCTACGGGGGAGGCTCGCATCCCGCTGCGCGGGACGGCGGCAGTCACGCCTACGGGGGAGACTCGCATCCCGCTGCGCGGGATGCGGCCGTCGCACCCCAGGGGGAGGCTCGCATCCCGCACAGCGGGATGCGGCCGCCGCACCCAAGGAGCAGACTCGCAGAGGGCCATCCGCGCTCCCGTACGGAGCGGGGTGCCGTCCCGCATCGCGGGATGCACCCAGCGCCCTCCCCGCGCAACCACCGGTGCGACTGCCGCCGTCCGCGAAGCGGATGTCGGCACGTCGAAGCGCATCAGGCGGGTGGCGACGTGGAACCCCGCGAAGCGGGTTCCATGTCGCCACCCGCCGTCAGATGCGCACCAGTTTCATCTGCACGTCGCTCGACCAGTGGCTGTCGAAGCCCTTGACGCACGTGGAGAGGTAGCGCTCGTACTCGTCGTAGACCTTGTTCCCCCACTTGCCGCGGATGAACGCCTCGTTCTCACGCATGCGGCGGCGCCACTCGTGGGTGGTGCGGCCATAGTGGGTGCGGCGGGTGTTGAGCTGGACGATCTCCCACTTGGGGTTCACCGCCTGGATCAGCTCTTCGAGGCGGGGGTTGAGGCCGCCGGGGAAGATCACGTCCGCCGTGAACTGGAGATCGAGGAGATCCTGCTTCGTACGCGGGATCCGGTTGCGCAGGATCGCCTGGAAGCCGAAGCACGCGCCCGGCTCGACCCAGCTCGCCAGCTTGTTGAAGTAGGCGCGGTAGATGTCGACGGCGAGGCCCTCGCGCGCCTGGGCGGGCGAGCAGAGGTGGTCGATCATCTCGACGGAGACGAGGGCGTCGTAGGGCTTCGCCGGGGCGTAGTCCTTGTAGTCGCAGAGGATGAACTTCGCGTTCGGGAGGTTGCGCGCGCGCGCCCACTCGAGCTGCTCGGTGGAGAGCGTGATGCCGTGGCCCTCCTTGCACCCGCGCCGGACGCAGTAGTCGATCATCGAGCCCCACCCGCAGCCGATGTCGAGCACGGTCTTGTCGGGGGTGACCTCGGCGAAGTCGTAGAGCCACTTCGCCTTGTTCTCCTGGGCCTCTTCGAGCGTCATGTCCTCGCGGTCGTAGACCGCCGAGGTGTAGTGCATGTTCTCGTCGAGCCAGAGGCGGAAGAAGTCATTGCTGACGTCGTAGGAGACTTCGATCTCTTCCTGCGTGGAGGTCATGGCGGCCCTCGGGTTGCGCCGACCCGCTATCCGCGGACGCGACGGAGCGCCACGCCCCCGGCCGGCAGGTTCCCGTGCGCGGGGGCCCTCGGCAGCAGCGGCGCGAATTCCGGCTGGAAGGTCACTTATCGGTAGTCGCCCAGGACGTGGAACGCGAACCCGGCCTCCGCCTCGCGATCCGCGGGCCCCCGGAACGCGCCCACGCCCGGCGGAAGCACCCCTACACCCTGGAGGAACGCCTCGGTGGCCAGCACCTCGCCGCCCCGGCCCACGTCCTCGCCGAGCACGAACGCGCGGTTGACCTCCGCGCCGAAGACGTCGCGACCGGGGATGAGCAAGGCGGCGCCGAACCCGATGCCCATGCACCCGCGAATCGTGTCGACATGGCCGTGATCGTCACGGGGGCGCCCGCCGCGTGCGCCCCGAGTGTCGTTGAAGGCGGCGAGGGCCCGCTGGGCGTCGAGCGCCGCGAGGAGCGCGCGGTGGGCGCTGTCGAAGATGACGAACGAGGTGTCCGCCACCTGCTTGACGTGCACGCCGCCCTGCGCCGCCAGCGCCGGTGCCATCGCCCGCTGGGCCGCCGCCGCGAGGGCGAGCGAGTAGCCGATGCCATGGGTGTTCGTACGCTTCACCATCTCCGTGAAGTCGGTGACGAGCACGGCCGCGACGGTGCCGTAGCGCCGCTCGAGCTCCTCTTCGACGCCCGGGCGGTCGAACCAGGCCTCCAGGAGCTGGTCGAACGTCAGGAAGGACAGGTCGGACACGGGCGCCTCGCATGCCCGGCTATCTCGGGCGCGCGCCCTCCGGAATACCTTCCCGGGATGCACGACCGCCTCTCCCGCAAGCTCACCGGCTTCGGCACCACGATCTTCACGGAGATGACGCGGCTCGCGAACGAGCGCGGCGCCATCAACCTCGCCCAGGGATTCCCGGACTTCGACGGGCCGGAGTTCGTGAAGGACGCCGCGGTCGCCGCCATCCGGGCCGGGCACGGGCAATATGCGCGGATGTCCGGCATCCCGCCGCTCAACGCCGCGCTCGCTCGCAAGTACCTGCGCGACTACGGCCTCGTCTACGACGGCGACACCGAGATCACCGTCACCTCCGGCGCCACGGAGGCCATCTTCGCGACCCTCCAGGGCCTGACCGACGTGGGCGACGAGGTCGTGATGTTCGAGCCGTTCTACGACTCGTACCGGGCCAGCGTGTACATGGCGGGCGCCATCCCGCGCGTCGCGACGCTGCGCACCCCGGGCGGCGACGGGCCGGCCTGGAGCTTCGACCGCGACGCCGTGCGGGCGCTGTTCGGGCCGCGCACCCGCGTGCTCCTCCTCAACTCGCCCCACAATCCGACCGGGAAGGTGTTCAGCCGCGACGAGCTCGAGTTCCTGGCGGGGCTGTGCGAGGAGCACGACGTCGTCTGCGTCTCGGACGAGGTCTACGAGCACCTCGTCTTCGATGGCGAGCACATCCCGATGGCGACGATCGCCGGCATGCGCGCCCGCACCGTCACCATCTCGAGCCTGGGGAAGACCTTCTCCCTCACCGGCTGGAAGATCGGCTGGGCCGCCGCTCCGCCCGACCTCACGTTCGCCATCCGCTCGGCGCACCAGTTCATCACGTTCGCCACCGCCACGCCGCTCCAGCACGCGGCCGTCGCCGCGATCGACGCGCCCCCGGCCTTCTACCGCCAGCTCACGGCGGACTACCGGGAGAAGCGCGACCTGCTCGTCGGCGAGCTCGCGCGCATCGGGTTCGACCTCCTCCCGCCCGCCGGCACCTACTTCGCGTGCGCGGGCTTCGGGCGGTTCGCCGACGGCGCCGGGGCCCCCTTCAAGGACGACATCGCGTTCACCAAGCACCTCATCGACGTGGGCGTCGCGGTGATCCCGCCGAGCGTGTTCTACGTCCACCCGGAGCACGGACGATCCTACGTGCGCTTCGCGTTCTGCAAGCGCGAAGAGACCCTGCGCGCCGCGGTGGCGCGGCTCGAGGTGCTCTCGCCCACCTCCCGGGAGTCGTAGCGTGCGCGTCGCCTTGATTCAGCTCGATCTCGCCTGGGAGGACGCCCGCGAGAACCACCTCCGCGCCGACCGCCGCCTGCGGGAGGCCGCCGCGATGGGCGCGCGCCTCGCCGTGCTGCCGGAGATGTTCTCGTCGGGCTTCTCGATGGACCCCGCAAAAGTCGCCGAGCCGGAGGAGGGCCCGACCGAGACGTTCCTGCGGGAAGCCGCCGAGGGCCTGGGGATGTGGATCCTCGCGGGCGTGCCGCAGGTGCCCGGGCCGCGGAACGTCGCGGCGCTGGTCTCCCCCGACGGCGCGATCCAGCGCTACACCAAGATCCACCCGTTCTCCTTCGGCGACGAGAACAAGCACTACGTCGCCGGCGACCGCGTGGCCCGGTGGACGGTCGAGGGCCTCCGGATCACCCCGTTCATCTGCTACGACCTGCGCTTTCCCGAGCCGTTCCGGGCGACGGCGGACGACACCGACGCCTACGTCGTCATCGCGAGCTGGCCCGAGCGGCGGCGCCACCACTGGTCCACCCTCCTCCGTGCGCGCGCCATCGAGAACCAGGCGTTCGTGCTCGGGGTCAACCGGGTCGGCCAGGGCGGTGGACTGTCCTACAGCGGGCAGTCCGTCGCCGTGGACCCCTGGGGCGAGGCGCTCGTGGAGGCCTCCTCGCAAGAGGCCGTGCTCGTCGTGGACATCGACCCCGCCGCGATCGCGGAGGCACGGCGCACGTTCCCGCCGCTGGCGGACCGGAAGCCGTTCCTGTCGTAGGTGCCGCCGGGGCGGCGCTACCGGCGGCGCTCTTCGGGGTCGAGGAACCGCTCGATCGCCTGCCGGACGCGCACGACCCCGTAGCCGTGGGGCACGCAGACAAAGCCGATGTTCATTTCCCGGCACGCCGGGATGATGATCTGGTCGGCGTCGTGGCCGGTGAAGCGGGTGAGGAGGATGACGAGGTCCGTGCGGCCGGAGCGCACGCGGTCCCGTACGCTGTGCAGGTTGTTCCGCTTGTACTCGGCGCCGACCCACTCCAGCTCCGCGAAGCCGAAGGCGGCCTCGAGCCGGAGGCGGTTCGGCTCGCGGGGGTCTCCCCCGACAAGGAGCGCGCGCTGGCCGCGGGTGAAGCCCCACCACGCCCAGTCGGCGGGGATGTGGGCTTCCTCGACACCGGTCTCCCCGGCCTCCTCTTCTCGGCTGGCGTCGGCGTCGTCGCGGATGGCCCGGCGCAAGGACCGGAACTCCGAGCCCTCGAACTGGTCGGAAACGGGGGCCAGGATCCGCACCAGCCGCGGGTTGCGCGCCTGCAGGCCCATCGAGAAGGCCGAGAGCACCTCGCGCCGGAGCTGGGCAGCGACCGCCGAGCGGGCCTCCTCGGGGCAGATGTCGGCCTCGCGGACGAGCCCCTCGATCACCTCGAGCTTCCGCTGGATGTTCGGCTCGGCCTCGACCGGCGCGGGGACCATGGCGGCGAGCCGCTCGTAGAGGGCCTCGGCATCCGCCTCCCACGTGCCGCGATTGGGCTGGTGCCACCGGGCCAGCCCGTACACGAACCCGGGCCGCGCCCGCTTGACGTAGGCGGAGAGCGAGCCGAACGCGAAGTCGACGCGGCGATCGGCGAGGAGGCCCGGATGCTCCTGGAGGGCGCGGAGCCGAGCCGCGAGGAGGCCGACGAGCGTGGCCTGCACCTCGGGCGGCAGGAGCTTCCACTTCTCCAGGGCGTCGACCACGCGGAGCACGGCGAGCAGGTCCGGCTCGGGCTCGCGTGCGGGCAACAGCTCGTTCAGCTGCTCGGCGAGGCGCACCGGCCAGTCCGTCGGCGGGGCCTGTACGCGGAACCCACCCCCGCCTTCGACGTGCGCCTTCAGGCCGGCGAGCGCGTTGGCGGAGGCGAGGTTCACGGGGGCCAGGGCCGGCGCGACCAGGACGGCGGAGCCGAGCGCGTGCGCCGGCGAGGCGAGGCCCGGTGCGACAGGCGGGAGGCGGCCGTTGGCGATCCGCTCGGTGGGGGCGTCGTCCTCGAGCGGCTCCTCGCGCAGGGGCAGGGCGACGATCCGGGCGGGCTCGTCCGGTTCGTGGTGCCGTGAGGTCGCGGGCGCGTGTTCGGCGAGGGCCCCCCCCTCCGCGAGGAGCGCCAGGCTGCCCCCGAGACGCCGCCAGCCCGCGAGGAGCTCGACGACCGCCATCGCGCGATCCCGCTGCTGCTCCACGATGAGGGCGCGGAGCTCCTCCGGCACCGGCGTGCTCCGCCACTCCCCCATCCGCTCGATCGCCCCCAACAAGCTCTCGATATCGGCTATGCGCCGCCGGCCTTCGTCCTCCAGGCCTGTTGCCAGCCGAGCATCGAGGTCGGTCGTCGATGGATACATGGGGGAGCTCCAGGCGTGCGGGGACCGGACATACTCTATTGAGGATACCCGGCTTCGGTGCCACAACGGAAGCCCCGCGAAAGCCGCGCGACGAACAGTTACCTGCGAAGGGGCGTGCCGGCAGACGAAGCCACACGATCCGGGTGCAAGCTACCAAGTTCGTCCCCCGAGGGCACGCCCGCGGTCGGGGCGATGACGGGCATGGCAGCGCGGGCGCGGCGTCCTCAGATGTTGGTGCGCCGGAAGATCGTCGACGGGACGTTGCGGATGACCCACATGATCGGGCCCCAGATCGCCGGCACGTAGCCCTCGCTCGCGCCCGACCGCATGAGCGCCAACGCCCCGTCCGCCGCCTGGTCGACCCCGATCATGAGCGGGAGCTTCAGCCCCTTGGTCATCGGCGTGTCCACCGGGCCCGGCTTCACGGTGACGACGCGCACGCCGTAGCGGGAGAGCCGGTTGCGCAGGGCCTCGAGGTAGGTGCTCATCCCCGCCTTCGACGTGTGGTACGCCGGGTTCCCGCGGCGCCCGCGGTCCCCCGCGACGCTGGAGATCCCGCAGATGGTGCCCTTGCGCTGGGCCTCCATGTGGGCGGCCGCGAGGTCGAGCCAGCACATGCCGGCGAGCAGGTTGACCTCGATCATCTCGCGGTCCTTCCCGAAGTCGTACTCGCTCTCCTCGACCCGCGGCATCACCCCGGCGTTGTAGACGATGAGATC
Source organism: Pseudomonadota bacterium (assembly GCA_030684355.1). Classification (GTDB taxonomy): domain Bacteria; phylum Myxococcota_A; class UBA796; order UBA796; family SXON01; genus CAJBVW01. Next base: position 20,819 of record JAUXTN010000161.1, on the reverse strand, counting down.
GCACCCGCCGAGCTCCGCGACGATGCGGGCGAACAGCGCGGGCGTGGCGTCGTAGTCGCGGACGTCGTGCGCGAACGGGAGGACGTTCCCCCCCGCGGCGGCGGCGATGCGGTCGAGCTCGCCCTGCCGACGCGCGACGGCGGCCACGCGGGTGCCGCCCGCGGCGAGCTTGCGCACCATGGCCTCGCCGATACCCGACGAGGCGCCGACGACGATGGCGGTAGAGAAGGTGGCGGACATGGCGGGCACTCCGAGCCCGCGAACGTAGCCCGTCACGACCGGATGCGGCCGTCCTCCCCGACCACGAACGGACCCGGGGGGATCCGCGCGGGATCGAGGCGCGCGTGCTCCAACGGACCGGGCGGGAGGCCGAGGAGCGGGAGGAGCAGGGACCAGATCCGCTCCGGCGTGTACCCCGCGTCGCGCAGCGCGCCGATCCCCGTGCTCCCGTGGGACTTCGACAGCTTGCGCCCGTCCGGGCCGAGCAGCACCGGGACGTGGAGCCATGTCGGCGGGACGAGCCCCATCGCCTCGTAGAGGCGCACCTGGACCGCGGTGGCGTCGAGGAGGTCGGCCCCGCGCACGACCTCCGTGACGCCGTCCCGGGCGTCGTCCACCACCACGGCGAGCGGGTAGGCGGCCTCGCCGTCCGCGCGCATCACCACCGGGTCGTCCTCGGGGGCGACGCGGCAGGGCCCCCGGGCACGGTCGACGAACGCGACCTCCCCCGGAGGGGTCCGGTACCGCCACACCCCTTCCGCGTGCCGGGCCGCGCGACAGGTGCACAGGCGCGCGAGGCGGGCCGCGCGGTTGCAGGTGCACCGGTAGGTGGGGATCGCGTCGATGGGGTAGGCGCGGCGTGACTGCGGCGTCACCTCCGCGTCCCAGTCGAGGCCGAGCCAGCGCAGGTCTGCGCGCTGAGCATCCGCCACGAGGTCGCGCGCGCGCCCCCGGTCGAGGTCCTCCACCCGGAGCAGGACCCGCCCGCCCGCGCCGCGCGCGGAGAGCCACGCGGCCCCGAACGCGAGCGCGTTTCCGAGGTGGAGGAGTCCAGAGGGGGTGGGGGCCAGGCGGCCCACCGGGGGCAGGAGAGGCACAGGGGCGGCCCTTCGTGGGCATCAAGGGGTCTCTTCGTAACGTCCTCCGGTTCGGTGAGGCAGCTCACGTCCCCCCGCCTATGGAAAACCGGCTTTCTTCCACAACTCCGTGTGCCACCGTTGGTTTGTGGAGGGCGCCCCCCCCCTGAGCACCCCCTCCCCCCCGACCGGCCGGGCACGGGCGAGGATAAATCGAAACTCATGAAGATTGAACGTTCGTTTCTGTTGGCGGGCCACCTCTTGTCGACCAGCGCGTTCGTGGACGTCCACGCGCCCTGGGACGGGCGCCTGGTGGCGCGCGTGGCGCAAGCCGGCCCGGTGGAGGCGTGGCTGGCCGCGAGCGCCGCGATCGGGGCCTTCCCCACCACCCGGCGCCTCCCCGCACGGCAGCGTGCCGCCATGCTCCTCCACACCGCCGCCGCCCTGCGGGACCTGCGCGACGAGCTGGCGGTGCTCCTCTGCGACGAGGGCGGCAAGCCGGTCACGCTCGGCCGCGCGGAGGTGGACCGCGCCGTGTCCACGCTCGAGGCGTGCGCCACCGAGGCGCTCCGGAACGACGTGGGGCTCGACCCCGGTGCCGGTCCGGGCGCTCGTGTCGTCGTGACCCGCGCGGCCCCGCGCGGCCCCACGCTCGCGTTCACCTCGTTCGCGTCGCCGCTGCTCGGCGTGGCCCGCAAGCTCGGCGCCGCCGTCGCTGCCGGCTGCCCCATCGTCATCCGCCCCTGCTCCCGCACCCCCTCGGTCGCGCTCACGCTCGGCCTCGCCCTGCTCGAGGCGGGGTGGCCGCCCGACGCCCTGTCCGTGCTGCCCTGCGACGACACCGTGGCTGACCGGCTCGTGGCCGACCCGCGCTTCGCCACCGTCACGTTCTCCGGGCGCGCGCGCGCCGCCTGGGGCATCCACGCCCGGGCGAACCGCCGCGGCCTCGCCTTCGACCGCGAGGTCCCCGTCACGATGCTGGTCGAGCCCGACGCCGACCTCGACGCCGCCATCCCCGCGCTCGCGCGGGACACGTACGCGCATGCCGGCCAGCTCCACACCTCGCTCCAGCGGGTCTTCGTGCACGAGCGGGTCCACGCCGAAGTGTGCGACCGCTTCGCCGAGGCCGCGGCACGCGTCCCCCGCGGGGACCCCGGCGGGGCCGACGTGATCTGCGGGCCGATGATCGATGCGGACGGCGTGTCCCGCGTCGCGACGTGGCTGCGGCGCGCCGAGTCGATCGGCGCGCGGCGGGTCACGGGCGGAGAGCGCTCGGGGAACCTCGTCTCGCCCGCGGTGGTGGCCGTCGAGGGCCAGCTCGCCGACCTCCTGAACGACGCCTCTTCCGGGCCGGTGGTGGTGCTGGAGCCCTACCGGACGCTCGACGAGGCCATCGACCGCGTCAACCGCCAGCGGCCGGGCTCGGACACGGGGATCTACACGCGCTCGCTCCCGAAGGTGTGGCGGCTCTTCGAGCAGCTCGACGGGCGCTCGGTCGTCCACAACGGCCACCCCAACGGCCTCGAGACGCCGAGCAGCGACGCCGCGGGGGCCTGCCCCGTCACCAACGACGCCCGGGCGTCCATCGAGGCGCTGAGCGAGGCGCGGACCCTCGTGGTGGCGCCCGCCGCGCTCGACGCCTGAGGAGCGATCCGCGGAACCGCCCCCGGCCCGGAAGCGTCAGCGCTCGTCCGCGCCCACGTCCGGCAGGGCATCGCGGGGATCCCCGTCGATGTCCTCGGTGACACCGTCCACGGGCGCGCCCGCGTCGATCGCCGCGCTGCCGGCGGCGAGGTGGAGGTCGCTCTCGGTGTTCACGAAGTCGCCGACGGTGGGGTCGAGGTTGCCGCTCATCGTCGCGCCGCCGCCGTCGGAGACGAACGCGAGGTTGTTGGCCACGACGAGGTCCTCGGAGAAGGCCCACGCGAGATCGCCGTTCCACACCGACGCGTGCGCGACGGTCCCGCCGCACGCGTCCTCCACGCGGATGCCGCCCCGGATCGCGAACACGTTGCGGACGCCGCCGCCGTAGTGCCCGACGAGCGTGCGCTCCGGGCAGGCGCCGTCGGCGTAGACGCGCTCCTCCCCTTCCCCGTAGTCGCTGCGCCCCAGCGCGATCGCGAGGGGCCCCTGCGTCGTGATCGTGCTGCGCTCGACGATCGTGTCGCGGCTGCCCGTCGCGAAGCGGATGCCCGGCTCGTCGCACGCCGGGGCGTCGATCGCGGCGCCGTAGACCCGCGTGCCGTCCGTCTGCACGCCGTCGATGCCGACCCCGCACTGCTCCGTGCGCCGGACCGTCACGCACCCGATCACCGCGGCGTCGCTGTAGGCGCCGCGCTCGGGGAGGACGGCCACGCCTACCTCTCCGGGGTCCACCACGACCACGCCGTACACTCGCGCGTCGTTCGCGCCGCGGATCGCCACGCCGTTGCCGAAGGCGTGCGCCACGGTGACCTCGGCGAGCAGCGCCCCCTCGCCCAGCGTGACGAGCTCGTTCGTGGCGTAGCCGCCCTCGAGCACGACCGCGGCGGCGTTCCCCGAGGCCGACCGAACCGTGACCCCCGGCGCGACCGCGAGGTTGTGCGCGGCGTCCCCACCGGTGAGCGTGTAGGTGCCGTCGTCCAGGAGGTACACGGCCCCGGGCGGCGCGGTGGCGAGGGTCTCGCGGAGGCTGTTGGCGTCCTCCGGGCCGACCCGAAAGCCGTTCCCGGGCGGGAGCGCGGAGCAGTCCTCGGGAAGCGCCACGGGCTCGGCGAGCCCGCCGGTGTCGTCCTTGCCCGCGGGATCGGTGCAGCCGACCAGCGCGAGGAGGGCGACGAGGCGGCTACCCACCCTTGAGGACCTTCTCGACGGCCGCGAACTCGGGCTCGCTCACGGACCCCATGCGCACGCAGCGCACGCGCTGCTCGGGGTCGATGAAGAGGTGGACGGGGATCACCGCGCTGGCGTCGAGCCCGACCGAGGTGAGCCACGCGCCGAGCTGGCTGATGTCCCCGAGGCGCATGCTGGGCGGCGCGGTCGGGTGGGAGCCGCGCCACCTGGTCACGTCCTCGGCCTTCGCGTCGACCGAGAGGAACTGGAGCGTCACGTCCGCGCCGGCCTTCGCGAGGCGGGCCTGCCACTGGACGAGCATCGGCATCTCTTCGACGCAGGGCTCGCACCAGGTCGCCCAGATGTTCACCCAGGTCCACCCGTTGCCCCGGGCCATCGCCGGGCCGTCGAGCAGCGGGAGGGCGAACGGCTTGGCGGCTTCGGGGGTGGCGCTCACCTCGCAGAACTCCTCGACGGAGGTCTGCTTGACGGGCGCGGCCGCGACGGCGTCGAAGCGGGACGGAGGGGGCGCAGCGGGGGCCGAGGGCTCGCCCGAGCAGGCCAGGAGCGTGAGGATCGCGATCATAGGCGGCAGTCGATCCAGGCGATGAAGGCGGAGCGGTTCAGGTCCTGGGGCTGGCACGTCTCCGCGCTGCCGCTGCGCTGCCAGGAGCAGAACTCCTGGTCGAGCTGCTGGACCTCTTCTCCGAGCCAGAGGAGGCCGAGCTCCTTGTCGAGATCGGGATCCTTGAACGTGGTCTTCAGGTGGTTGAGGACGGCCTCGCCGCGCTTCTGGGAGAGGTCACGGTTGTAGACCTCCGAGCCCTCCGGCGAGGAGCGCGCCACGACGAAGAAGTAGCTGGCGCCGCGCTGATCGGCGAAGAGGCGGTCGAGCAGGGCGGCGTCGCCCGGGTCGAGCTCGTCCGACTCCTTGTCGAACTGGATGATGCCGGCGCGATCCGCGAGCGGGAGGAAGAGGGCGTTGAAGTCCCCGCCCGCCACCGTCGCGACGTTCTTCGCCTCGAGGGGCTGGCAGCCGCGCACCTCCCCATTGGAGAGGAGCCCGCAGCTCTGGAGCACGCGCCGGAGCACCTTCTTCAGGTCGGCGGAGCAGTAGCCCTCGTCCGCCGCGGACGCGACGGCCACCTGGGGCGCGTCGCTCACCTCGGTCTTCGCGGTCTCCAGGCGACCGGCCGCGGACGCGACCCAGGACCCGGTCAGCGCGGTGGGGATCAGCAGCGCGGCCGCCGCGATGCCGACATGGACACCGGTGTTCATTGCGAACCTCCCTTGGCCTGGTTCTCGAGCAGTCGCGACAATGCGTACTCCATGCCGAGGTCGGTGTCCTCGTCGCAGAGCTTCACGCCGTTCACATAGAGCTGCGGCGTGAGCACCGCGAGCTGGTTCGCGACCGCCCAGCGGAGCGACTTGTTCAGCTTGGACTTGACCGCCGCGCCGCCGAGGCAGCTCTTCATCTCGGGGAAGCGCGCGAGGACCATCGCGCCGGCGGCGGCGGGATCGGCCTTGGCGGCTTCACGGATGGCGGTCTGGTTCTCGAAGGCCCAGTCCACCACGGCGTCGGCCTTGCCGGGCTCGGCGCACAACACGGCTTCGCTGACGGTGCAGGCGCCGGGGTGAACCGCGCTGCTGACCATCCAGTTGCAGGTGTTGTCGAGCGGGAACATGACCGCGCGGCGCGACATCTGGTCTTCGAGCCCGGAGGACTCCAGCCGGGTCTCGAACCCCTTGCAGGCGGGGCAGAGGGGGTCGAACACCTCGATGGCCTCGGCGCCGGCACCCTGGGGCCCGAGCGCGACCATCATGTTGTACGGATCCTCGGGCTTGGCGAGGGCGCCGCACGTGCCGGTGTACCCGGCGTAGTCGGGCATCGCGATGACGTAGACCAGCGCCGGGATGGCGACGAAGCCGACCCCCTGGCCGAACGAGAGGCCGTAGTCCCGGAGGTCCCCGTTCTCGGACGCGCGGTCCTCGCCGAGGATGCCGAACTCGGAGCCGAGGCCCGGCTGGGACGCGGCCCGCAGCTCGAGCAGCGCGGCGATGAAGCACACGAGGCTCGACGAGTAGATGCCGATGCAGAGCTTGCAGGCGGCGTCGAGCTCGACGAGGGAGAGGTACCCGAACACCAGCGAGGTGAGGACGGGGAGCGCCGCGGCGGCCACGAGGAAGATGCGCGGGCCGCGCTCCTGCGAGCCACGGTTGACCAGGAGGTCGACACCGCGGAAGAGCAGGAAGGCGAACACGGACATCGCGGGCAGCGAGACGGGGAGCCCGCCCCAGAGGGTGCCGCGGAAGACGGACGAGTACGGGCTCATCATCGTGACGTGACAGCCGGACGCACCGCTGGCGTCGGGGTTGTCGAGGCCCGGGATGAAGGAGCAGTGGATGCTGTGGACCTGCCGGTCGAGGTGCTCGACGAAGTCGTGCGTGGAGAAGCCGGCAAAGAACAGGCCGGCCGCCGCCGCGACGATGAACAGGATGATGTAGGGCGAGAAGCGCATGTCGGGATGCCCCTTGGCGCCGCCTATGAACCGGTTCCCGGCCCCTGTCAAGGGCATGCCCGCATGAGATAGGGGGCTTTACGGCCCAGACGCGACAGGAGCCCGCATGTCCAGCCATCTCGTGGTCCTCGCGCTCCTCGCGGCGTGCATCGCCGATTCCGACCGGGGCGGCGTGGTGCGCGCGACACCCGGCGGTGGCGACGGCGGGGAGGACGATCCCGCGGACGACACGGACGACCCCGAGGACACCGACGACACCGCCAGCTCCGGCGCGACGGGCTGCACCACGCTCGGACCCGCACGGGCACGGTGCGGGCTCGCCACCGCCGCCGATTGGGCCGCCGGCGAGAGCGCGGGCCTGCTCCTCGGAGACGACCTGCGGCTGGCCACGACCGGCCTCACCGCCGGCACGGACACGGCCGGGGTCTACAACGGCGGGGCCTACCACTACGGCTCGTTCACCTCCGAGACGCTCGAGCCCGGCATCGCGTTCGACGGCGTGGTGCCCTCCTGGAACGCCGCCACGCCCGCCGGCACGTGGATCTCCATCCAGGTCCAGGCCCGCGTTGGCGGCACGTGGACCGCCTGGTACCGGCTCGGGGTGTGGGCGTCCGGCGACGGCACCGTCGACCGCCACTCGTTCGACGGCGAGTCCGACGCCTCCGGCGAGGTCTGGACCGACACCGTCGCGCTCGACACCCCCGCGGACGCCGTGCGCATCCGCGCCACGCTGTTCTCGGAGGACGGCGTCACCTCCCCCACGCTCACCCGCCTCGCGCTCGCGTTCGCCGACACGGGCGCCGGCCGCGGCACCGACGCCGGCGGCGAGGCGTGGGGCACGGCCCTCGACGTGCCGGCGCGCTCCCAGATGGTGTTCGACGCGGGCGAGGCGTGGTGCAGCCCGACCTCCACCTCCATGCTCCTCGCGTGGTGGGCCGACCGCACCGGCTCCGCCGACGTCACCGTCCCCGAGGCCGCCGACGGCACCTGGGACCACACCTACGAGGGCAACGGCAACTGGCCCTTCAACGTCGCCTACGCGGCCACGTTCGGGCTGGCCGGCGAGGTCGCCTGGTTCGACGCCATCGACGACCTCGAGCCGTGGCTCGCGGCGGGCGTGCCCGTCGCGATCTCCGCGGCGTGGAGCGCGGGCGAGCTCGACAACGCTCCGATCAGCTCGACCGCGGGGCACCTCCTCGTCGTCACCGGCTTCACCGACGACGGGGACGTGCGGGTGAACGACCCCGCCTCCGCCTCGGACGCGGCCGTCCCGCGCACCTACGATCGGCGCCAGATCGAGGCCGCGTGGCTCGGGGGCTCCGGCGGGGTGGTCTACCTCGTGTGGGCGGGGGAACGCCCCGGGCCGTGAGGCCGCTGACTCCGGGCGTTGCGGGGCGGCGCCCCGCCCCATGAAAACACAGGATCGAAGTTACAGACCGACCCCGTCGAAGCGCCGCGGCACGATCCCCGACGCCCGCTGGAGCGGCAGCGGATCCACCGTGTCGTTCGTGGCGAAGGTCGCGAGCGTGTCCGCCGAGAAGTTCTTGAGGAACCGCCCGCCGAGCTTCGCAAGCGGCTCGGGGACCTCCACGATGCGCACCTTCCGCGTGCCGCCGATGCGCTCGATGATCTCGCGCACGGTCAGGGCCTCGGGGCCGCCGGCATCGTAAGCCGCGTTCCACACGCCGCGGTCGAGGAGCGCGAGGATGGCGCCGTTGAAGTCGTCCACGTGGACCGGCTGGCGGAGCACCTCGGCCGAGCCGGGGACCGGCACGAACGGGGCCCGGCGGACGAGGGTCGCGAGGGTCGCGAAGCTCTCCTTGTGCGCGGGCTTGTGCGTGGCGTGCGGGGGGCCCCACGGCGCGCACGGGCGCACGATCAGCCACTTCTGTCCCGACGCCATGACCCGCGCCTCGTCCTCCATCCGGGACTCCGCGTAGGCGTTCTTGCGCGGCCAGTGCACCATCGTGCTCGACGCGTAGACGAGCGGGAAGCCCCACTCCAGCACGGCATCGAGCATGCGGCGGTTCTGCTCGCGGGCGTCCGGGGCCATGACCTTGGCGGCGAGGTGCACGACGACGTCGACCTTCGCGGGCGAGAACGAGGTCACGTCCGCGGTGACGGACTTCACGCCGTCGACCAGCATCGGCGTGTTGCGCCAGAGCCCGAGCACGTCGTGGCCGGCGCGCGCGGCCAGCGTGCAGAAGTGTGCGCCCACGAACGAGGAGGCGCCGGTGACCAGGATCCTCATGATTGCCCTCGGATGGCGATGAGCACGGCCACGCCGGGGCCGAAGCGATGCAGGTCGGGGAGGAAGCCGGCGGCGCGCGCCCAGGCCTCGATGGTGGCGGTGGTCTGCACGTGCTCCAACGCGTCGCCGAACTGCTCGGGCGCGTCGATGTCGTCCTTGGGGAAGGACCACATCACGTCCCCCACCACGAGCAGGCCGCGGGGTGGGAGCAGGCGCGCGGCGGCCTGGATGACGGCCTTCTGCTCGGCGGGCGGACGGCGCCGCAACCAGCCGTGCAGGCAGATGATGGAGAGGCCCGCGGGCGGGTCGACCAGACCGTCGCGACGAGCAAGCGTTTGTACGCGCGGGAGGAGCTCGGCCGCGACGGCGTCATCCCCCGCGTAGAGCACGATGTCCTCGGGCGTCGCGGAGCACGCCTCCACCACCACCCGCGCCGTCACGCCCTCCCAGTCCACGTTCACTCTCCTTCAGGAAGGGGCCGCTTGCGGCACAGACGGTATATCGGGAGCCCGTCCCGCGCACACACCCGCTCGCGCCGCGACAACACCGGCCCCATCGGCGGCATCGGGGCGTCGGGCCACCCGGCGAAGAGCCCGGCGGCGTGCTCGTGGAGGCCCTGCACGTCCGTCGCGTGGTAGACCGCCCCGTCGGGAGCGAGCGAGCGCTCGACGCCCGCGACGAACGGCGGCGTGAGCAGCAGGTGGCGCGGGTTCTCGGTGGGGGTCGGGAAGAGGATGTAGACCCACGAGACGCGGCCGGGCGGGAGGAGCTGGGTGAAGATCGTGCGCGCATCCGCCCGCCACAACAGGCAATTCGGGGGGGCGTGCGGGGCGGCGGCGGCGACGCGGCGCTTGCGGATCTCCAACCCGAGCCACTGGATGTCGGGCCAACGCCGCGCGTGGTCGAGGATGCGCATGCCGTGGTCGAACCCGATCTCGACGGCGAGCGGGGTTTCGCCCGCGACGAAGGCGTCGAGCCGCGCGCGGGCCTCGGCGTGGCGCGGCTGATCGTAGAGGGCGGTGCCGCCGAGCACGCCGCGGAGCTTCCCGTCGGGAGCGGGCGGGAGCGGGGCGGGGGCCTTCCATTCGGGTCGTTCGGGCACGCGCCCGGATAGTCTCCTCCGCGCGTGAAGGCCATCTCCGCCCTCTTTGCCCTAAGCTCGCTCGTCAGCGCCTACGCCGCCGGCTTGCTCGGCGCGGTCACGATGATCGTCGTCGGGCCGTACCTGGCGATGGGCGCCCAGATGTGGCTCGGAAACACCGAGCCGGTGCGGCCGTTCCTGGTGTGGCCGGCCGTCCCGACGTTCGTGGGGCTCCTGCTGCCGGTCCCCTGGTTGTACCGCAAGCAATGGAACATCGCGGCCATCGCGGCGCTCCCGTTCGCGCTCTTGCCGTTCTGGCAGCTCTACAAGCTCTACCTCCTCGCGGGTGCGTCGTGATCCTCCCCCCACCCGCCGACTCCCTCCTCTACTCGCCGCTCCGCCTCAACGGCCTGACGGTGCCGAACCGCGTGTGGCTCCCCGCCATGGTCACGTGGCTCTCGAACGACGCCGGCGAGGTCACCGAGGACGTGCGCCGCCGCTACGTGCGCTACGCGAAGGGCGGCGCGGGGATGATCGTGCTCGAGGCGATGGGCATCCGCGACGTCGCGAGCGGCCCGCTCCTCCGCATCGGCCACGACCGCTACCTCCCCGCGCTCACCGACCTCGCCGCGCAGGTCCACGACGCCGGCGAGGTGCGCGTCATCCCGCAGATCATCGACTTCCTGAAGATCGCCCGCCGGGATCCCGCCCGCGCGCTCGCCCGGCTCGAAGGCCGCTACCCGGGGTGCTCGACGTGGACCGAGGACGAGCTCCGCGCGCGCCTCACCGCGCGCGAGTGGCGCGACTACGCGAGCGGCTACCGGCAGCAGGTCGAGGACCTCGGCGGGGACGAGATCGCCGCGCTCCCGGGCCTCTTCGCCGCCGCCGCGCGCCGCGCCCGCCTCGCGGGCTTCGACGGCGTCGAGCTGCACTTCGCCCACGCCTACACGATGGCGAGCTTCCTCTCGCGCACCAACCGGCGCACCGACGGGTACGGCGGCTCCCTCGAGAACCGCGCGCGGCTCGCGCTCGAGGTCATCGCGGCGGTGCGGCGCGAGGTCGGAGCCGACTTCACCGTGGGGTGCCGGTTCCTCGGCAGCGAGGATGTCGAGGGCGGGAGCGACGTGGAGGACGCCGCGTGGTTCGGCGTGCGGTTCGCCGAGGCCGGGCTCGATTTTCTCTCCGTGAGCCGCGGCGGCCGCTTCGAGGACGCCAAGCGCCCCCCCGTCGGCGAGGCCGCCTACCCCTACACCGGCCACTCCGGGCTCATGTGCATGCCGACGAAGGGCTACGGCGAGGGCTACAACCTGCACCTCCCGACGGCGATCCGGGCGGCGGTGCGCGCGGCCGGCTTCACCACCCCCGTTGTCGGCGCCGGGCGCATCAACACCTACGAGGTGGCCGAGGGCGCGCTCCAGTCCGGGGCGTGCGACCTGGTCGGCATGGCGCGCGGCCTCCTCGCGGACCCCGACTGGCCCCGCAAGGTGCGCGACGGCCTGCCCTTCCACGCCTGCAAGTACACCAACGTGTGCGAAGCCCTTGATCGCAAGCATCTCCCCGTGCGGTGCCAGCTCTGGATGAAGCGCCCCGACGGGGGGATGCACCCGCCCGAGACCTGGTAGTCCCGTCGTCGCGCGAGAGCGATGGGGCGCCGCTCACAGGTAGGGCCCGTCCTTGCCGCCGCCCCGCGAACCGGGGATACGGACACGGGAGGGGACGCGATGGAGTGGGGGCAGGTCGACGCGCAGGACGTAGGACCGCGGTTCGGAGGCGCCGAGCTGTCGGGCCCGCACGACCTCGCCGCGCTCTTCGAGGGCGCCGAGCTCGAGGAGCTGGAGGAGGACGACGATCTCGCGCCCTTCGGCCCGCTGCGCGTCCTTCACGGCTGGGTCAGCCCCGCGGGCCCGGCGGCCGCGCTCGCGTTCCCGCTGCGCACCGATCTCGACCCCGAGATCGGCGGCATCGAGCTCCGTCTCCGCGACGACGGCCGCTACGTGCGCGGCGCCGTCCCGCCGCTCCGGGATCGGCATGGCGATCTCACCGTGTCCGTGGGCATCCCGCCGCTCATCCTCGGCGAGGAGCGCATCGTCTACGCCACGCTCCCCTACGCCGCCCTCCCGCGCCGCGTCGGAGACGAGCTCGCGCTCCAGGCCTGGCTCGTCGAGGACGGCGAGCCCATCGAGGAGGCCATCTGGCCGCTCGTGCTCCCCGATCCGGGGGCGCGGCGCCTCGACAACGCGCTGGCCGCCGTGCTCCTCGCGGCGGTGTCGGCGGAGGCCGCGGCGGGGACCCGGGCGGGGTCGGCGGCGTTGATGGGCTCCGGGCGCGCGACCCGGCGCGACGCCGAGGTGGCCCGGCTCTTCCAGCTCGACGGCGTGGGGCGGGCGGTCGCGGCGGACCTCGCCCGGGACCTCGCACCGGAGGGCGAGCGGATGATCGCGGCCCGCTTGCGCGCGCGCGTGGCGGCAGAGGGCCTGCCGAAGGTGTTCGAGCTCCTCGACCTGCTCGCGCACGGGACCGGGGCCGCCGCGCCCGGCGAAGCGGCGTGGATCGCGGCGCTCGCCGCGCGCCTCGGCGTGAAGGGCTCGAGCGGGCCGCGCCAGAAGCGGAAGACGGCGTCGCGCGCGGGCCCGTCGCCCACCACGACGGGGCACCTCCACACGCTCGGCCTCGTCCCGGGCGCCACGTGGGACGACGTGCGCGCCGCCTACCGCCGCGCGGCCCAGCTCCACCATCCCGATCGCGCCCCGCCCGACGCCCAGCCCGCCGCCCACGAGCGGATGAAGGCCATCAACGCGGCGTACACGGCGCTCCAGCGCGGGATGGGCCGGGGGCGGTAGCTCCGGAAAGCGGCGCCCCGGCCCCCGTCATCGACGGCCGCCGCCCGCGTCATCGACGGGAAGCGGGGGTCAGCTCACCCGCTCCCGCGCCGCCTTCACCGCCGCGACGATGTCGGCCTCCGACGGAAAGCCCGTGACCAGCGACTTCCTGGCGACGATCTTGCCGTCCACCGCGACGGTGAAGACGCCGCCGCTGCCCTTGACCAGCCTTGCCTCGATCCCGAGCCCCTCTCGCAGCGCTTCCACCACCCGGGTGGCGCGCGAGAGGTAGCCTCAAGCCGTGCAGTACGTGATGACGACGTCCATGGGGACCTCCGCCCGCCAAGGTAGCCACGGGGAGCACCCGGGCAACCGCCTCAGCCGCCGTAGAGCGCGCCGAGGAGCCGGTGTGCGAGCCGATGGGCGGCCATCGCGCGGGACGACGCGCCCGGCTCGAGGCCCTTGCGCGGATCGTCGCGCTCCTTGCCGAGGGCGGCGTTGCGGAGGAGGTCGGCGTCGAGGAGGAGCACCACGCGGGTGTCGCCGCGCGTGACGGCCGCGACCACGGGCCGGCCGAGGGAGTCGGCCATCCACACGTCCATGGCGCCGGTGACCGTCATCGGGCGGGCCTCGATGGCGTCGTCTCCGGCGCGGAGCATCGGCACGTCCGGGGCCGGCCGCTCGACCACCCAGCGCGCCTCGGCGGGGCGCGGATCGTCGCCCCCGCGGACGAGGCCGAGCGCGGCGAGGACGGGGTCGGTGATGCCGGCCTCGGGGTCGAGCACGACGAGGACCCGGGGCGCATCGAGGACGGCATCGAGGTCCGCGCGCGGCCCCTGCGGCAGGAGCAGGACGCCGCCGCTCTGGCCCGGCCCCTTCGCCGTGCACGCCTCGCCCGCCCCCGTGCGCGCAGCCCACCGCTGCACCTGTACCTGGAGCGTGCGGAAGTCCTCGTCCGCCACGCTCGTGCACGTCGATCGCACCGCTCCGGTCAGCGTCGTGACGCCGTTCGGCCCCACCACGGGAGGCGGGATCGGCCGGCCCATCGCCCACGCCACCGCGTTGGTGAACAGGCGGCCGTTGTCCTCGTACCCGATGAGGGTCGCGCCCCAGGCGTTCTGATCGCCGAGCACGACCACGCGCCCCAACCCGTGCGTCCCCGCCGCGACGACGGGCACTGGCCCCGGGGCCTCGTCCGGCTCGCGCTCCAGGTCGCCGGTGAAGCCCGCGGACTCCTCCTTCAGGTAGGGCTCCCAGCGGTCGAACCAGCTCTCCGCGGAGGTCTCGGCGAGGGTCTCCAGCCCCTGCACCGCACCGGCGGTCATGAGGCCGAACGTCTCGACGCCCGCCATCACGGGGTGGTCGCTGCGCGCGTGGACGCGGATCCAGCTCACGGAGCGGGGGGTCAGGCGGTCGGCGGGATCCGCCGCGGTGACCGGCGGGAGCGTGATCCCGAAGGCGCGGGTCAACGGCGCGAGCACCTCGGCGTGGAAGTAGCAATTCGAGTGGTCGGTGATGAGGACGAGCCCGCCGCCGCGCCGGACGAAGGCCTCGAGGGCCACGACCTCGGCGGTGCCGAGCCCGACGTGGTCGCCGCTCACGAGGTTCAGGAAGACCGCGCTCGCCCCCGCGAGCCGGCGCCCCGACCAGCCCCAGGAGACGGTGTCGACCTCGACCCCCGCCGCGAGGATCGGCGCGAACGCCCGCGCGTAGCCGTGCTGGTGGCTGTAGCCGAAGGCGTCCATCGCGATGTCTTCGTCCCACGGCTGCTTCGACGTGTGGGTCGTGTCGACGAGCAGCGGGCCGTCGGGGCGCGGGGGACTCCGGGCGAGCCACCCCTCCTCCCACGCCGGCCAGGCCGGGCCGCCCCGCCACCGGTAGAAGTCGGCGTACCCCTCGTCCACCGCGTGCTCGGGGAGCGGTCGGGCCCACGGCGCGTCGTGCGCGGTCCAGACGAGGTGGGGCCACAGCCACGCGAGCCCACCGGCGCCGATCGCGGCGAAGACGGCGAGCGGAGCGAGGAGCGTGCGCCGGGTCATTCCGCGGCCCCTTAGCGCGCCTCGAGGCGCGCGCGTCGCCACGGCTCGAACGAGATGGCCGGATGCAACGGGGGCGCCAGCAAGCTAGACCCACCGCCGATGTACCCCGTCCGCATCCCGCGCCATGCTTGCTCCCCTCGCGACCGCGCCCGCGCGGGCGACCTGTGGCGCCTCGTCCAGGAGGGCACGATCCTCCAGTCCACGAGCGTCGGCTGGCCGCCCTCCCGCTATCGCGAGGTCGGCTCCGGCTTCGTCGTCCGGGAGATGACCGGCGTGCACCTGCGGGAGGCCGAGTACGGCGAGGATCTCGTCGCCACCACGCGCGTGGTCGAGAGCCGGCGGGAGCTGCTGATGCGGCGCGAGAGCGGCATCGAGGGCGTGCTCCGCGGCAGCGTGGAGTGGGTGCACATCGGCCCCGACGGCGGTCCCGCCCGTGCCCCCCGTTCCCTGGTAGACGCCTTCCCGATCGAGCCCGCCGGGCTCCCCGTGACCCTGCCCGAGTGGGAGGAGGTCACGCCCGTGGCGCTCCCCGACCTCGAGGTGCGCCCGTTGTGGACCGAGATGGACCCCATGGGCCACGTCAACCACCCCCGCTACGTCGACTGGGCGGACGAGGCCGTGAGCGTCTGGCTGGCGGAGCGGGGTCGCGATCCCATCGGCCTCGTGCCGGTCGCCGAGCGCGTCCGCTTCCGCCTCGCCGCCAAGGCCGGGGACACCGTGATTGTGCGCGGCTCGCTCGTCGGGCGGGTCGACGGCGCCGCGGTCCTGCACCTACGGATGCGCCGGGGCGAGGAGCTCGTCTGCGACGTCGTGCTCGTGCGCGCCCACCTCGACGGCCCGTCGGCATGGCCATGACCGGCGCGAGCTCGTGACCGCCGCCGTCCTCCTCGTCCTCCTCGGCTGCGCCCAGTACCGGACCTACCCGCTCCTCACCCTCGAAGGGCCGGGCACGGCGGCGTTGGAGCCGAGCGGCGTGGCCGTCCTCGAAGACGGCAGCATCGTGACCATCGCCGAGGGAGACGCCCGCGCCCTGCTCGTGCCGGTCCCGGACCGCATCGAGAACCGCGGCAGCGCGCTCACCGTCTTCCCGCTGACCGACGGGCGCGACGGCTGCGACGACCCCTCGTGCCTCGCCCGGTCGTACCGCGCCGGCGTCCGGATGCGCGAAGAGCCCATCCGCTGGCTCCCCCGCGAGCGCCGCATCACGGCGCCCTACAACGTCGAGGATCTCGCCCCGTTCGGGCCGAACCGCGTCATCGGCGTCACCGAGTACACGACGATCGGGCGGCGCACCGGCTACCAGAAGGACTACGTCGCGCGGCCGCGGCAGCAGACCGAGCGGCTCTTCGTGCTCGAGCGGCGCGGCGAGATCTGGCAGGAGGTCGAGGTCCCCGAGATCGAGCGGCTGCGCGGGCTGCTCTCGGATTGGGGCCGGGCCACGTGCGACGGCGACATGCTCGTGCAGGGCCTCGCGTGGGACCCCCTCGACGAGCGTGTCTACGTCGGGCTCAGACGCTGCAACGGCCCCGTGGCGCGCGTGCTCGGCTGGAACCTCGGGAGCGCGCGCGCGGGGCGGGCCACGGACCTGCAGGTGGTCGCCGAGGGCATCGAGGGCGCGGAGGCCGGCCCCGAAGAGGGCGTGAGCGGCCTCTGCTTCGCGGCGGGGCGGCTCTGGGCGCTCACCGCGTGGGACTCGTACGGCTTCGACGTCGAGCCCGCCTTCGGCGGGCGCCTCCACGAGGTGCACGACGGGCGCCTCCACCCCGTGGACCTCCCCGGCCCCTTCGTCGACCGCCCGGCCGCGCTCGCCGTGCTCGACTCGGGCCAGGGCCGCGAGGGCCTCAACGCCATCGTGCTCTTCGACAACGACGCCGACGCCCGCTCGCGCCCCGACCTCACGCTGCTCCAGGCGCGCACCCCGCGCCCCCGGAACGAGCGGTTCGCCGAGCTCGTGGACGTGACGCTCGAGCCCGATCCCCTCCCGCTCGGCCTCAACGGCTTCGACTTCCGCTGGTGGGTCCGTGATCATCGCCTCTCCCACCTCGCCGCCGTGCTCGCGCGCAAGACGACCAGCGACGGCACCGACATCTTCGGCGCGTGGACCCGCGCCCTCGGCGGCCTCTGGCAGATCCGCGTAGGCGGCAGCGCCGGCCTCGCCAGCCGGTGGCTCCCCGGCGGCTCGCGCGTCGGCCACAACAAGCAGGCCGTGGCGTTCACGGACTACAGCGGCACCGGCCTGCGCTTCACGCGGTACCAGGCGCGGATCTCCGTCATCCCCCGTGACCGGGTGCGTCGCGACGCCCCTGCCGCCGGCCTCCTCGGCGACAACCGCGAGGCCTGGCGCGTCACCGTGCCCCTCCCCGAGGCGGTCCCCGGCGCCGGGCTCGTCCTCCAGGGCTTCGAGATCGACACCTCGTCGCGCGCCGACCGCGGCATCTGCCTCGCGGCGATGGACCTCGGGGTGGACTGGCACTCCGACGCCCACGACGCGGTGGACCTGCAGGCCACCCTCGTCGGCGGCGTGTGCAACGACTTCGACTACCGCGGCCCCGACTACTTCCACGGGCTCACCACCGCGGTGGACGGCGGGGTCCTCGTCACGCTCCACTACGCGGTCGTCGAGGGCGCGGAGAGCGCCGGGTGGAGCCTGGGGCTCTACGATCGCGAGGTCCCGCGCTCCCCGGAGCCCGAGCCCCGCGACATGAACGACGCCGGCTCGCGCGCCCACCTCCACTGCGCCCGCGTCTCGCCCGACGGCACCGTCGCCGCGCTCCCCCGCCAGGAGGGCGCCCCGCCGCCGGAGTGGTTGTCCCAGGGGATGTTGCTCGACGGCCCCGTCGCGCCCGGCCCCTCGTCGCTCCGCGGGTTCGCCCTCGCGCTCGACCCCGCCGGCTTCGACCCGATGTCCGGCCCGCCGCCGCTCACCGAAGAAGAGACGATGGACCGGAACAACTACGTCTATCGCTACCTCTTGCGCGCCCTTCCGGACGCGGGCGGCACGTTCATCGAGGGCGGGCTCACCCACGGCATCCACGCCTCCGGCCCGATGCGCGACAACGCGCGCCCCTCCGCGCTCGCCCTCCGCGTCGACCTCACGAGCTTCCCGGGGCTCACCGGCACCGTCGCCAACGACATCACGTGGCCGCGCCGCACGGACGATCCCAACCTCCTCCCGGAGGACGGCTACGTGCGCTGGTCCCAGGCGCGCCCGGCGGACCTCGAGCCCGCGTGTTCCCCCTCGTGGTGACCCCCCTCCTCGCGCACCTCGTCGGGGCCGCGTGGGCCCAGGACGCCCCGCCGGTCGAGTGGTCCCCGCTCCTGCAGGTGCGGCAGCGCCTCCTCGTCGGCGACCGCGACGCCACGGACGACCTCGCCGCGGGCCTCTCCGTGTCCCAGCGCGCGCGCCTCGGCCTCGGCGTCCGTCGACTCGGCGTGTCCGCCCGGGTGAGCTTCCAGGACGTGCGCAAGTGGACCGCCACCAGCGACATCGCCGCCCCGTCCGCGTTCCTCCCGAGCATCGCCGAGGGCTGGGTCCGCGTGGAGGGTGACCTCACCCGCAACGTCGGCGCGGTCGCGACGCTCGGCCGCCAGCCGCTGACCCTCCACGAGGGCCGCATCCTCGGCGCGGACGAGTTCTCCCCCGAGGGCCAGTTCTTCGACGCCTTCCGGGTGGAGGGCCGCCTCTCGCCCGTCTCGATCGAGTACGTCAACGCCCGCCGCTTCCTCGACCCCGACCAGGATCCCCTCGGCCTCGGGGTGAACGTCTTCCGCCTCGGCGCGAGCGCGGAGAACCCGATGACCGCGTGGACCGCCGACGCCGTCTGGGTCGTGGACGCCCGCCGCACCGCCGAGACCACCTCGACCGCGGGCGTGTGGCTCCAGTTCGACACGGGGCGCTGGCGCGGGCGCGCCGAGGGCTACCTGCAATCGAGCCAGGCCGGCACCGGCACGCTCGTGGGGCTCTCGGGCGGCTGGGTCTTCGGCCCCGACGAGCGCCTCGTCGTGTACGCCCGCTACGACGGGCTCTCCGGCGACGCCCTGGACGCCTCGGGGAACGCCGTTCCGGGCGGCGCCGCGGCGTGGCAGCCGGTGCTCGGGGACAGCCGACGGTTCCAGGGCCTCCTCGGCCGCTTCGACGGCCCCGAGGACAGCGACGGGCGCGGCCTCGCCGATGCCCACCTCGTGGTCGAGGCCCGCGTGGGGCGCCCCATCGCCACGAGCCTCGCGTTCCATCGCTTCTGGAGCCCACTGGACGGCGGCGGCTTCGGCAACGAGATCGACGGCACCGCGCGGTGGTCGTTCTCGCCGTTCGCCACCGCGGGGCTCGGCGGCGCCTGGTTCGCGCCGGACGCCGCCTTCGATCGCACCCACCGCCTCTTCGCCTACCTGGAGCTCGATGCCGCGTTCTGAACGGCCCCGCGCCGCCCCGCCCCCCCGCGCCACCCCCGCCGTCGACACCCCCGAGCCCGGCGTGTGGGGCGACGTCGTGGAGATGGTCGGCAAGCGCGTGCGCGTGCGCCTGGACCCCGATTCTCAGGGGGGAGAGGGCGGCGAGCACATCCTCCCGGTGCGCGCCAAGGTGGCGATCTCGGACCGGGTGCGCGTGCACGAGGGCGCCGTCGTCGCGTTCGCGCCGCGCACGGCCGAGCTGATGCGCAGCGGCGAGCACAAGACGCAGGTGGTGTGCGCGAACGCCTCGCTCCTCGTGATGGTGGTCGCCGCGCGCGAGCCCCCCTTCCGCGCCGGGCTCATCGACCGCGTGCTCGTCGCCGCGGGCGCCGCCGGCATGAAGGCCGCCATCGTCCTGAACAAGTGCGACCAGGGCATGCCGTCCGAGGTCCTGGAGAAGCTCGCCCGCTACGAGGCCCTCGGCTACCCGATCTTCCTCGTCTCCGCCCACCAGCAGAAGGGCCTGGAGCCGCTCATCGAGCTCCTCGCCCAGCACACGAGCGTGTTCGTCGGCCACTCCGGCGTCGGCAAGACCTCGCTGCTCCAGGTCATCGTCCCCGGCGTCGTCCGCGACATCGGCGTCCTCGACCAGTGGGGCCGCGGCCGCCACACGACGATCGCGGCGGTGCGCTTCGATCTGCCCGGCGGCGGGCGGGTCATCGACGTCCCGGGCGTGCGCGAGTTCGGCCTCGAGCACATCGACCGCGAGGACCTCCACCTCTACTTCCCCGAGCTCGCCGAGCTGCGCTGCCAGTACCGCGACTGCATGCACATGGGCGAGGACGGGTGCGGAGCGGAGGAGGTCTGCGAGGAGGACCGGTTGGAGAGCTACCAGAAGCTGGTCGAGGAGCTGATCTAGGCGGTCCGGCCCTCAGATCTCCAGGAGCATCCGTTCCGGCGCCTCGATGCACTCCTTGATCCGCACCAGGAACGAGACCGCCTCCCGCCCGTCCAACAACCGGTGGTCGTAGGAGACGGCCAGGTACATCATCGGTCGGATGACGATCTGGTCGTCGACGACCACCGCGCGCTTCTGGATGGCGTGCATGCCGAGGATGGCGACCTGGGGCGGGTTGAGGATGGGGGTGCTCATCATCGAGCCGAAGATGCCGCCGTTGCTGACGGTGAAGGTGCCGCCCTGGAGGTCGTCGACGGTGAGGGCGCTGTCGCGCGCCTTCTGGCCGTACTCACCGATGACCTGCTCGGTCTCCGCGAAGGAGAGCTGGTCGGCGTGGCGGACCACCGGCACGACCAGGCCGCGGGGGCCGCTGACCGCGACACCCACGTGGTAGTAGTGCTTGTAGACGATGTCCGTGCCGCGGATCTCGGCGTTGGCCGAAGGGAAGGCCTTCAGGGCCTCGACGGCCGCCTTCACGAAGAAGCCCATGAAGCCGAGCTTGATGCCGTACTTCTTGACGAAGCGGTCCTGGTAGCGCTCGCGGAGCGCCATGACGGCGCTCATGTCGACCTCGTTGAAGGTCGTGAGGATCGCGGCGTTCTGCTGCGCCTCGACGAGCCGCGCGGCGATCTTCTTGCGCAGGTTCGTCATGGGGACGATCTCGACGGGCTCGTCGCCCATCGGCTCGACGACCGGCGCGCGGCGGGCCGCGGCGGCGTCGACGTCGGCGCGGGTGACCCGGCCGCCCTTGCCGCTGCCGGCCACGGCGGAGGTCTCGATGCCGGCGTCGCGGATGGCCTTGCGCACGGCGGGGCCCGCGGGGGCGGCCTTGCCGGACGAGGCGACCGCGGGCACGGCGGGGGGCGCGGCCACCAC
>JAUXTN010000153.1 GCA_030684355.1 Pseudomonadota bacterium | reverse complement strand
CGGCGGCGGGGCGGGGCGCGGACGCGCCGGTCCGCGGTGCGGAGTTCTGGGCCTGGCGGGCCGCGGGGTTGGCGGGGCGCGCGGCGGAGATGGTCGAGGGGCGCGCCATCGCGTTCGACGCGCCGGTGACCTGGCCCGACGCGGGGAACGCCCCGCTGATGCGCATGCCGCCGGAGGTGCCGTCCGCGCCGTCGACCGGGGCGGGGAAGCCGGCGGAGTCCTCGTAGACGAGCGTGCCCGTGAGCGGATCGTTGGGGTCCTGCTCGGGGACGTGCTGCTCGATGATCTCGCGCACCGATTCGCGGGCGAAGCGCTTGAGCCCGCCGTCGCGCGCGGCCTCGCTGAAGGCCTCCATGAGCTCGACGACCTCCGTGGAGGTGGGCCGGTTCTCCGGCTCGTACGCGAGCATGAGGCGCAGCGCCTCGCGGAACTCGTCGTGCAGGGGCTCGGGCAGGCCGGTCAGGTCGAGCACGCCGAGGCGCTCGGCGACGGTCTTCTCGAAGCGCTCGGGGCGGATGTGGATCTTGCCGAAGCTGTCGAGCGTGAGGAGCTCGTAGAGCGTCACGCCGAGGCTGAAGATGTCACCCGCGGGGTGGTCCTCTTCGCCCATGAGGCGCTCCGGCGCCATGTACGCGGCGGACCCGAAGGCGAGCGCCTGAGTCTTGGCCTCGCGGTCATCGAAGCTGGCGCGCGCCGTGCCGAAGTCGAGCACCTTCACGTCGCCTTCGATCGTGATCATGGCGTTCGACGGCTTGATGTCGCGGTGGATGACCTTCAGCGCCCCGCCGCCCTGCAGCGGCTCGTGGTTGTACGCGGCGTCGAGCGCGGCGGCGACGCCCCCGATGGCCTCGAACATCGCCTGGCGCGGGAACGGCTTCCCCTGCTCGCGGAGCGCGTTGCTGATCGTCTTGAGATCGACGCCCTGGAGGTACTCCATGACGATCGCGCACTGGCCCTGGATCGCGGTGAGATCCTCCACGCGCACGATGCTGCGGTGGCGCAGCCGGCCGAGGAGCCGCGCCTCGTCCCGCGAGCGCATCACGACCTCGTCGTTGTCCACCCACTTGCTGTGGAGCACCTTGATGGCCACGACCGACGAGAAATTGTCGCCCGTGATCATCTCGGCCAGGTACACCTTGCCGAAGCCGCCCTGAGCGAGCTCCTTCAGAAATCGGAATCGGCGCCTGGGCTCCGCCATGGAAAGTCCTCGTCGTCGTCGTGGTCAGCAGGCAGAGGGTTCAGGGCTGAACGGCAGGCCGGGCCCGGGCAAGCCGCACTATAGCGCGCGGCGTTGGTTCAGGTGGTGCACAGCCCGCCCTCGGCGTTCGCGCTCTCGAGCACCAGGTGCATCAGCGCCACGTAGTCGACGACCCGCGTCTTGACGCCCGGGTACTTCGACTGGACGCCCGCCCAGGTCCAGCCGCCACCGAGGAAGCCGCCGCCCCACGGCGACGCATGCTCGATGAGGACGCCCTCGGCGCGCGCGAGGACCGCGGCCATCACCATGCGGACGGCGTCCTCCTTGCGATCCTTCGTGCGATCCCCCTCCTCGTAGGCGGTCTGGATGCGCGCGGCCTTCGCCCAGTCGCCGAACTGGAAGGCGCTGATCTCCTGGAGGTCGACCGCCTGGAGCTTGGTGTCCTTCTCCTCGACGAGGAAGGCCATCGCGGCGTAGCGCACGGGGAGCGTGGCGCCGGTGCCGCAGAACGCCGCGGCGAGGGCGTCCTGGTCCTCCGTGGCCTCGATCTTCACCACCACCTGGTTGTAGGCGGGGTCCTTCACGCGGTACTTCTCTTCGAAGGTGTTGATCCGCTTCAGGATGTCCTTGATCTCGTCCGGGCCGAACCCCATCTTCCCGATGTTCGCCTCGCGCTCCGGCGCGTTGAAGCGCATCCCGAAGAGCTGGTCCTCCTGGCGGGTCTCCGCCTGCGTCTTCGCGTCCGGCGGGACGATCTCCTCGTTGTAGAGGAGGAAGCCGTTGAAGGCCATCGCGGCGCCGAGGAACAGCGCGATCCAGATGAGGCGGCTCACTTGCCCTTCCCCTGCGCGGCGACCTGCTCCTTGGTCGGCACGCGGATGTCGTTGCAGTAGCCGTTCGCACGGACGAACTCGCGGTAGCTGTCGAACACGGTGAACTCGTCGGCGTAGTTCGAGCCGTAGTAGCACACCGCCAGCAGGTGCTGGGAGATCACGTAGGGCACGTAGTGCTGGGTGACGCTGCCGAGGGAGCCGCCGCACCGGTCGAGGAAGTTCTCCGCGGGCCGCGCCGCGGTGCACGTGATGTTGCGCCCGATGAAGTCCGGGGCGCGCTCGAGCTTCTCGGCCTGGAGGTACTTCCGGTAGGCGTGGAGCATGTTGTAGACGTTGACCCGGCCGTCCTGGTGGGGCGAGTTGTCGTAGCCGGCGTTGTGGCTCGCGATCGTGATCTGGGTGATGGCGCCGGAGTAGCGGAGTTCCTTGTCGCTGAAGGCCTCGCCGAGGAGCTTCGCGGCGCCGATGGTGGAGAAGCGGCGGTCGCTGCGTTGATCGACCTCGCAGCTCTGGATCTGGCACTTGCCGTTTTCGACGTAGTCCGCGTTCTTCAGCACGTTGATGGGCGGCGCGAGGCGGGTGGGGCTCCAGAGCTCGGTGACGCCGCGGAACTTGCAATTCCGCACCTCGACCCCCGCGCGCTTGGCGACCTCGGGCTGGAACTGCCAGTAGCCGTAGGCGCAGAGGATGGGGTCGGACGCGCGGGCGTTGTAGCGGCTCTCCTGGAACGGGATCGCGGCGAGCACGTCGGGCAGGTTGGCCTTGCGGAGCTCGGCGAGGACCGCGGCGTAGTCCTCGCGCGACTTGTCGAGCTGGCGCCAGAAGGTCCAGCCCTTGCCGTGCATCTGCTCGGAGCGGGTGACCCACTCCATCAGGTTCTTGTCCCACTTCTCGGGGTTCTCGAGCTCCTTCCACTCCGCCGCGGCGATGTTCGGCTTCATCAGGAACGCGTTGAAGGCCTGCTGCACGCCCTTGTAGAGCTGGACGTCCACCTTCTCGGTGAGCGAGTCCTGGCACACCGTGGTGCCGCGGCACCCGAAGTCCTCCTGGCCCTCGTCGACGGGGCCGAGGCGGTCGACGTCGCGCTGGAGGAACACGAACAGCATGCCGCCGAGCGCGCTCACGAACATCGTGAGGATGGTCAGCGCGATGGGGATGACCCAGAGCGGAAACCGCTTGCTGGCATCGAGCTCGCGGACCTCGGTGGGGCGCACCTCGGCGTCGAGCTGGGAGGCGTCGGAGAGGATGGCGCCCTGCTCCCAGGCCCCGAGGCGGCGGCACTGGATGAACACGGCGGTGGCGCCGCGGCCGGGCGGCCCGAAGTGGAGCGCGCAGCCGTCGGAGAGGAAGGTCGGGCCGCGGATGGGCTGGACCTCGTTCCAGTCGACGTGCTCGTGCGGCGCCATGCGCACCTGGTTCGGCCCCACGGGCGCGACCGAGGCGGTGCCGCCGTCGTACGCGGTGAGGACGGCCTGCCGATCGTCGAGGCCGCGGTAACCTTCGAGCTTCAAGCCGCCCGGCCCGGGGTTCGCGCCGAGGCGGATGACCGGGCCGCGCAGCGGCATCTCGCCCTGGAACGACAGCGGGCCGTTCTGGAACTTCAGGATGACGAACCAGCGTTCCTGGCTGCTCATGCGCGCTTCACCGCCAGCACGCTCCGGGGGCCGAACGGGCGGTCCTCCAGGATGTGGAAGGGCTCGAGCGCGACGCCGTCGAGCGCGGCGGACCAGTCGCCGGCGGGGAGGTCGACGAGGACGGCGAGGGCGTCGACGAGGCTCGCGACCGGGGTGGCCGTGGCCACCGGCGCGCGGAGGCGGGTCACGCGGTCCGCGGCGTGGATCTCGATGTCGCACGTCACGATGCGGCTCTCCACGAAGTGGAACACGAGGGTCTGCTCGGGATCGAGCGTCTCCAGCCGGGTATCCGCGGGGAGCGGCCCGGACGCGGGGCCGAGCCGATACCACCCGAGCAGCCGCCCGTCGAGCGCCACGCGGAGCGGAACCACCTGCCCGACGAGGTGCCCTACGACGTCCGCGAGGCTCGATCCCACGGGCAGGCGGCGCCGCATGGGCGGCGTGTCCGCGCTCCGAGCGAGCTTGTAGGGCTGCGGCTCGCCGCGCAGGCCGTTCTTGAGCGTGTCGGGGGTGCGGACGGACGCGCCGGTGGTGATGGCGACGGACGGGGCCGACGCGGCACCGGGCGACGAGGGGAGCGGGCGGGCGGCGGCGCTGGCGGTCGCCGCGGCGGCGCCACCGTCCGCGGACGCCGTGTTGGCGTTCGGGGCCGCGGCAGCCGTGCCGTTCACGGCGGGCGACGCGGGGGGCGGTCGTGGCGCGGGCGCGGCAGCCATGGCCGGGGCCGGGGCGACGGGCGCGG
>JAUXTN010000182.1 GCA_030684355.1 Pseudomonadota bacterium | reverse complement strand
TCCAGGTGGCTCGGGATTGAGGGATTCCGGAGAACGTGTTGTATCGCTGGCGCGCATAGTCCCAGCAGGCTGCAGCCCAAGGTGCCACATGGGCCACACAACGCACCGAGGCCGAAGAGCTCACGCGTGTTCAGCGACAATTAGAATTGCGGGGTAACGACAACTAGAATTGCGGGGTGCCGCACCTCCTAACCGCCAGTCCTGTACCCTCTCCGCTCTACCAAGGGAGGGCGCATGGTCACGGACCGGCAAGTGAGGAGACTGATAATGGAACTTGGCACTGGCACACCACTTTCGACCGCGGCGATACGGGCGGGGATGAGCGAGAACACGGCCCGGCGGTACCGAACAGGCCCGCTCCCCAGTCAGCGTCCGGTGCCCCGCGCCTATCGCACACGCCCGGACCCTTTCGCGGCCATCTGGCCAGAGATTGAGGCGCTGTTGGTTCAGGCACCCGGACTCGAGGCCGTGACGATCTTTGAAACGCTGCGGGCACGGCCCGACCTGGTCGTGGCTGACGGCCAACTCCGTACGTTACAGCGCCGGATCCGGCGCTGGCGGGCCACCCACGGGCCTGAGCGTGAGGTGATGTTTCCGCAGATTCACCGCCCCGGCGAATATGCCCAGAGTGATTTCACGAGCATGCGCGCGCTGGCGATCACGCTCAACCGGGAACCGTTCGATCATCTCTTCTATCATTTCGTCTTGCCCCACTCGAACTGGGAGACCGGGGTGATCTGTGCCTCCGAGAGCTTCGAGACGCTGGTCGCCGGGTTGCAAGCCGCCCTCTGGGAGTTGGGGCGTGTCCCGGCCATCCATCGCACGGATAATCTGTCGGCGGCGACGCACGCGTTGCGGGCAGGCGGGCGGACCTTCAACGCTCGCTATCAGCAGGTCCTGGACCATTATGGGATGCGGCCCGATGCCAACACCCCCGGTCGCGGGCACGAGAACGGCGATGTGGAACAAGCCCACCACCGGTTCAAACGCGCGGTGGCGCAGGCACTGTTGCTTCGCGGAAGTCGCGACTTTGCGAGTCAGGCTCACTATGCGACGTTCCTGCGGGACCTCGTGGTCAGCCGGAATCGCGGCCGGCACGCGAAACTCCAGGAGGACTTGCGTCCGATGCGGGCCCTGCCGCCCACGCGGCTGGAAGATGGCCGGTCCCTGTCGGTTCTCGTCAGTCGGTTTTCGACGATTCGAGTCGGCCACAATCTCTATTCCGTGGCCTCGCGGCTGATGGGGGAGACGGTCGATGTCCGGCTGTATCCCGAACGGATCGAGGTGCGCTATGCCGGTGAGCTGCTGGCCACGATGGAGCGGCAGCAGGGCAAGGGCCACGCCGTCATTGACTATCGCCACCTAATCTGGTCGTTGGTCCGCAAGCCCGGCGCCTTTGCCCGCTATCGCTATCGCGAGGGTTTATTTCCCACCGTGGTCTTCCGTCAGGCCTACGATGCGCTCGTCACGCGCCACGGGAGTCGGGCGGATGTGGAGTACGTCCGGATCCTCCACCTCGCCGCCAGCACCAGCGAGCGGGCGGTGGAACGCACCCTGACCGCTCTGCTCGATCGCGGGACACTCCGCGATTATGTGCAGGTCAAGACCGTGGTGCAGCCGGAGGAGATTGTGATCCCGGCCTGTGGGCTTACCCCGCCGGATCTCACCGTCTACGACGCGTGTCTCGCGGTCATGGCCGGTGCCCAATGAAGACGCCCAGCACCGCCACGCTCCCTCTGATTTTGAAAGCGCTTTGCCTGCCCACCTTCGCGCGTGAGTATGCCGTGGTCGCCGCGCAGGCGGCGCGCGAAGGGCTCGCGCATGAGGCCTACTTGCTGGCGCTCGCCACACAGGAAGCCAGTGAGCGGGCCGCCCGCCGCGTGGAGCGGCTCCTCGTGGACGCGAAACTCCCGCGGGAGAAGAGCCTAGAGACCTTTGACCTGACCCGGCTGCCACCCAACGTTCGCACCACGGTGGCCCAGCTCCGGGAGGGGGCGTTTCTGGATCAGGCCACCAATGTCATCGTCTTCGGCAATCCCGGCACCGGCAAGACGCACCTCGTCTGCGGCCTGGGGCTGGAGCTCGTGCGACAGCGTCGCCTCGTGCTCTTCGCCCCCACCTTCCAGATCGTCCAGCGGTTGCTCGCCGCTAAGCGCGATCTCCGCCTCGCCGCAGAACTCAAACGACTCGACCGCTTCGAGGCGCTGATCCTGGACGACCTCGGCTACGTGCAACAGAGTCGCGAGGAGATGGAGGTGTTGTTCACCCTGCTCGCCGAACGGTATGAGCGACGCTCGGTCGTGATCACGAGCAATCTGGTGTTTAGCAAGTGGGACCAGATCTTCAAAGACCCGATGACGACGGCCGCGGCGGTGGATCGAGTGGTCCATCATGCCGTGATTCTGGAACTCCCGATCCCCAGCTATCGGGCCCAGGCCGCCAAGGCGAGAAGCCAGGCCGCATCGGTCGCAGAAGGAGCCTGACCTGAAGCGGGCCCTGGGAATGAACGCGAACCACGACGGCATCGACGGAGCCCGGAAGGCTCCCTAACCCGGAGGACGGACCCCACAGTTCTAATTGTCGCCAACCATCAATTCTAATTGACGTCAGACATTGCCTTATTGGCCGCCGAGGGCCACACCAACCAGCACATGGCCGTTGCGCTGGGCACGAGCCGGCAAACGGTGGGCCTCTGGCGGCACCGGTTCATCACCCAACGGCTCTCCGGCCTCGCCCAGGATGCGCCCCGCGGCGGGCGGCCCCCCAAGC
>JAUXTN010000146.1 GCA_030684355.1 Pseudomonadota bacterium | reverse complement strand
TCGGCGGCGGCACCGCGAGCGGTCCCGGGGGCGGCACCGCGAGCGGGCTCGGCGGCGTCGCGACGGGCGGGCGAGGCTCGGGATCGGGCTACGGGGCCGGGTCGGGCTCGGGGATGGGCAGCACCGCCAGCGTCGGCGGGGCGCCGCCCTCCCAGGCGCCGGCCGCAGCGCGCCCGGCGGACATGGACGCGAGCGCCGACAAGGGCGCGGAGCCCGAATGGGGCGCCGAGATCCACCTCTCGAACGACGACTCCATGAGCCTCGCCTCCGCCCAGCGCCTCCTGTGGGCGGCCGAGCGCGGCGAGCCCATCGAGCCCCGGCAGGTGCGCGCGCACGAGTTCCTGAACTACTTCGGCTTCGCGACCGACCCCGTCGCGGCCGGTCGCGCGTTCTCGGTCACCGGCAGCGCGCACCCCGACAAGGACGGCAACCTCACGATGGCGCTGGCGGTCCGCGGCGCGGACGTGGCCCACCGCCCGCTCGATCTCACCTTCGTCCTCGACCGCTCGGGCTCGATGTGGGGCGAGGGGCGGATGGAGTTCGTGAAGCGCGGCCTGCGCCTCGCCGTCCCGCAGCTCGAGCGCGGCGACCGCCTCGACCTCGTGCTCTTCGACGACACGATGTGCACCCCCGTCCAGGGTTGGGTGGCGGGCCGCGACGACCCCGGCCTGCTCGACCGCGCCATCGAGTCCCTGCGCCCGCGCAGCGCGACGAACCTGGAGATCGGGCTCCGGGAGGCCTACCGCATCGCGACGGGCCGGAGCGCGGCCGGCGGCACCGAGGCGGGGCGCAACCAGCGCGTCGTCCTCATCACCGACGCCCTCGTCAACGAAGGCGAGCTCGATCCCGACGCGCTCGCGGAGGTCGGCAAGGCCTACAACGAGCACGGCATCCGGCTCACCGGCATCGGCGTCGGCGAGGACTTCTCCGACGTGGTGCTCGACAAGCTCACCGAGGCCGGCCACGGGCCCTACCTCTACCTGGGCTCCGACCGCGTGGTGGACCGCTTCTTCGGCCCCGGCTTCGTCGCGATGACCCGCACGCTCGCCCACGACGTGCGCTTCTCCGT
Source organism: Pseudomonadota bacterium (assembly GCA_030684355.1). Classification (GTDB taxonomy): domain Bacteria; phylum Myxococcota_A; class UBA796; order UBA796; family SXON01; genus CAJBVW01. The sequence goes on along the minus strand of JAUXTN010000146.1, from coordinate 13,625 downwards.
CGACCTCCCCGAGTCGCTCGCGCAGGCGCGCTTCTACGGCGAGGAGTCGAGCACGGACGAAGCCGACATCACCCCCATCGACTACCAATCGGGCAACGCCCAGCTCTTCTTGCAGGATCTCAAGATGCGGGGCGGCGCGCCGGTCCCGGCCGACCCGGTCACCTTCAAGATCCGGTGGAAGGACCCCCAGGACGGCGAGGCCCGTACCGAGAGCTGGACCACCACCGTGCGCGAGCTGCTCGCCGCCAAGCCGGCCAACATCCACAAGGCCCGTGCGCTGATGGCGTGGGCGGACCTCGCCGCGGGCCGCGCGTTCGGGCACGAGGTGTGCGGCGCGCCCTACGACGGCTGGAAGGCGCGCGCGGGGGTCGTGCAAGACGACGCCGAGGTCACCTGGCTCGCGGGCATCACCGACGGCGCCTGCGCCGAGGGCGGGACGTGGCGGAAGCCCCAGGCCGCCGCGCTCGTCATCCCCGGCGTCGAGCTCGCCGCCCTCGAGGTGACCGGGCTGGAGGAGCCCGTCGTGCGCACCGTGCTCCAGCGCCACAGCAACCAGTTCCGGTACTGCTACGAGCGCGCCCTGAGGGGAGATCCCACCCTCACCGGCCAGGTCGAGCTGACCTTCGGCGTCGATTCCGACGGCTCCGTCACCGGGACCACGCTCGGGGGGACCACGCTCTCGGACCGGAGCGTGGCGGCGTGCGTCGAGTCGCGCTTCCACCGGATCCGGTTCCCGAAGCCCGCCGCGGGGACGCCCGCCAAGGTGAGCCTCACCATGCGCTTCACGCAGTAACGGGGGCGACTGGCACGCCGCTTGCTTGGTTCCATGCAGAGGTTCCCGATGCTGCTCTTCGTCCTCTCCGGCTGCGCGCTCCTGTTTGGCAACGACCGGGTCGACACCGGCGCCTGCACCGAGATCGGGTGCGCCGACGGGATCTCCCTCGACTTCCGCCTCACCGAGCCCGGCGACTACACGGTCACCGCGGTGGCGGGCGGCGAGACGGTGGCATGCACCGCGTCCCTCCCGTTCGACGGGACCGAGAGCTGCACCGGCCCCGGCTACGTCGTCATCAGCGGCACGGAGCTCCCGCCCGCCGACCAGATGCTCGACGGCATGTGGCTGGAGACCGTCGAGGCCACCGACGTGCACCTCACGATCGTGCGATCCGGCGAGACGGTGATCGACGAGGTCCTGGCGGTCGAGTACGCCATCCTCGAGCCGAACGGGCCGGAGTGCGGGCCCACGTGCGAGTTCGCGCAGGTCGACGTCTCGCTGTAATCTCGGCTTCCACCTGACGCCGAAGGGGGCGGTGGACGGCCGGGTCGCGCTCGGGCTCTCGATGGCCGCGCCCACGCGACTCGGACGCGTACCGCCCGGCTCCTCCCTGGCTCCTTGCCCGGACCGCGGGCTCCGCCGCCGCCACGCGGCCATCGCGGGGGGACCTTGCGCCATGCGCCAAGTGGGCCTTCCGTGCCCGCCACGCGGCCATCGCGGGGAGACCTTGCCCTCCCGGCGTCCGCCGCCACGCGGCCTCTGCCTACTTCTTCTCCTCCTTCTTCCCGAAGATCTTCTTCCCGCCGATCGAGAGGCCCTCGCTCCCGACCTCGACGCCCTTCTCGCCGCCGACGCGGACGCCCTCGGTCTCCTCGTCCTTCCCGACCATGACACCGTTGTCCCCGCCGACGCGCACGCCCTTCACCTCCTCCTGATCGCCGACGAGCACGCCGTACTCGCCGCCGACGGTCGCGCCGCGGTCATCGCCGTCGCGGCCCAGGTGCACGCCGTTCTCGTCGCCGACGTGGACGCCCTTCTGCACGGGCTCCCCGGCGGTGGCGGCGCTGGGGGTGGCCCCAGGGGCGTCGGAGTTGGGGGCGCCGGAGTTGGGGGCGCCGGAGCCGCTCACGGTCGCGGTGCCGGTCGCGGGGGTGCCGTCGTCGCTGGGCGTGGGCGACCCGTCCGCGCTTCCGCCCGCCGCGGCGTCGAGTTCGTCGGCCGCAACCGGAGGCGCGGGTGGCGGTGGGGGCGGCGCGTCCGGCGCGGTGAAGGCGTGCGCGGCGGCGCGGACGCGCTCGCAGCCCGTGAGGGCCAGGGGGAGGAGGAGCAGCAAGAGGACCGGGCGCACGGGGCCTTCCGGGTGGCCTCCTGGTGTAGCACGGAGCCGCGCGGCCCCTCAACCGGCGAGGCGCAGGCGACGGTGCTACAGGGCCGAGTGTGGCGGCGCCGTTCGCCACCGAACCGGTTGACGGAGCAGACGTGGACCCATCCTCCAGCCCGACGCGCGCGGCCACACCGACGGACGTTGGCGCGCGTGCACGGGTCGCCCCCGCGAGCGCGCTCGGCATCCGCGGGCTCGCCGCCGTCGGCCTCGCCGCCCTCCTGCTGACCGGGTGCGCGCGGGCGGCCCTCTCCCCTCCCCCGCCCGAGGCCACCGTGCCGAGCACGCTCCAGCCCCACGTCGCCGCCGCCTTCGTCGACGGGCCCGCCCTCGCCGACCCCGTCGCGCTCCTCGCCTGGCTCGACGGCTTGCCGCCCACCCGCCTGCTGCGGCTCCCCGTGACCGTCGACTTCGGGGGGGACACCCGCCTCGGCGTCGCGCGCGCGTGGATCGGCGCGACGGGTGACACCCCGCCCGACGGCGCCGTGCTCCTCCACCTCGACGACAGCCGGATGGGCGTCGCCGTGCTCGATCACCTGCGCTCCACCTGCCCCGCGGGGCCCCGCACGTGCGCGGTGTGGCTCGAAGGCACATGGGCCCCCTCCGCCCTCCCCGGGGTGACCGCGCCGCCCGACGATCCGCTCCGCCACGCCTTCGCGGTCCAGTGGTTCGTCGGCCTCGCCGAGGCCGGAGCAACCCACGTGCGGGTCGCGGCGGGCGGGTAGGCGCCGTGGCCGACCCCACCCGGCAAGACGACCCCAAGGTCGCCCTCCGCGCCGCCCTCCGCGCCCAGCGCGCGGCCCACACCCCCCATGCCACCACCGGCGCCACCCTAGCCGCGCTCCTCGACACCCACCCCGCGTGGCGCGAGGCGCGCGTCGTCGCCGGCTTCATGGCCGTGCGTGGGGAGATCGCCGTGACCGAGCCGCTCGCACGCGCCCAGGCCCGCGGCGTGACGCTCGTGTTGCCCCGGGTGACCGGCTCGGTGCTCACGTTCCACGTCTGGTCCGGCGAGCCGCTCGTGCCCGGCTCGTTTGGCATCCCGGAGCCAACCTTGGCGCTCCCAATGATCGACCCTTCCGCCATCGACGTGCTGCTCGTCCCCGGTGTGGCCTTCACCTCCGCGGGCGCCCGCCTCGGCCAGGGCGGCGGCTTCTACGATCGCGTCCTCGCGGGCCCGCGCGGGCGCGCGATCGGCGTGGCCTGGTCGTTCCAGGTGGTGGAGACCGTGCCGCTGGACCCTTGGGATCAGGGGGTGGACGGGTTGGTGACGGAGGGGGGGTGGGTGTTTGGGTAGCGAGGCCGCCTTGCGCACGGCCTGGCTATCGTTATCGAGTCGACGAAGCTTCGTTTACTTCGCGCCTTCGGGTTTGCGCCCAACGCAAACCGGAAGGCACTCGAAAGAGCGACAGGGAACTACGACAGCTTGTCCAGAAGCCCAAGCACATACGCCTGCAGCCCCTCCACGTCGGAGACCTCGAGCAGCCCAGGCGCCGCCTCCGCCAGCCAGGCGCCCGTCTTCCATAGCCCGATCAGGCCAAACACCGAGTAGGCGCGCATCCACGCGGCAAGGCCCTGGAAGAGCCGCAGGCACCCGAGGAACAACGCGACGATCGAGAGCAGGGCGAAGATGGCCGGCAAGGGTCGCCTCCAGTCGAACATCCCCGCGCCCGCGGCGCGAAGGTAGCGGCCGGCCACCTCCGAGTCGCCCACCTGCCCGACCAGGAGCAGCCAACACGCCTGCAGGAACACGCACAGGAGCAGGATGTAGAGGAGGAGCGAGAGCACGTTGCCGCCCACCGTCTGGGCACCGGCAAGGAACCCTTGAATCCCTGGTTTCGGAGGCGCGTTCTTGACGTCGATGAGCGTCGTCCAGAGCCCGTGAAGTTGCCGCGAGATGTATTGGATCAGGTCATCGAACATCCGCCGAGCCTACCACACACCCGCAAGACGCCTACGCCGCCTCCACCACCAACCGCGAGAACCCCATCAACGTCCCCGTCGCGCTCAGCTCCGGCGGCTCCGCGCGGCTCGCCCGGAGGTGGACGAGCGGGTCGAGCAGCGCGTCGAGCGCGATGCGGGTCTCCAGGCGGGCGAGCGGCGCCCCCAAGCAGAAGTGGATCCCCATGCCGAAGGCGAGGTGCGGATTGGGGCGGCGCCGGATGTCGAAGCGGTCGGGGTCCGCGAACACCCGCTCGTCCCGGTTGGCCGCGGCGATCCAAGCCACGACGCGCTCTCCCTCCTCGATCTTGACGCCACCGAGCTCGACGGGCTCGGTCGCGATGCGGCTCAACCCCTGCACGGGGGACATGTAACGGAGCACCTCTTCGACGGTGTCGGGCACCAGGGTGCGGTCCACGGCGACCTCGCTGAGGCGACCGGGGTGGCCGAGGAGGCAGAACGCGGCGTTGGTGATGAGGTTGACCGTGGTGATGTGTCCCGCGAGGAGGAGCAGGGAGCAGAAGGCGAGGATCTCCTCCCCGGTCAGCCCCACGTCGCCGTCGCGCCCGGCGAGGAGCGCCCCGAGCAGGTCGTCCCGCTCCCCGCGCCCGGGCTGCCGGCACGCGTCGGCGAAGTAGGCGTCCATCTCGTCCCGCGCGCGGAGCCCCTCCGTCGTCGGTGGGGCGCCGAGCAGCAGCCGGGAGCCCCCGCCCCCGAGGATGGCGTCCGCCCAGCGGCGATACAACGGGCGGTCGGAGACCGGCACCCCGAGCATCTCCGCGATCACGATGACCGGCAGCGGGTGGGCGAAGTCCGCGACGAGGTCGAAGGTGTCGCGGTGGCACGCCCGCTCGAGGAGATCCGCGGCGACCGTCTGGATGCGCGGCTCGAGCGCCGCCACGGCCCGGGGCGTGAACGCCTTGGCCACCACCTCCCGGAGCGCCCGGTGGCGGGGCGGGTCGGTCGTGATGAGGCTCGGCCGGAAACCCGTCGGCGAGGCCGCGCGCGCGGACGAGAAGCCCTCCCAATCGGAGAGCACCCGCTTCACCTCGGCGTGCCGGACCGCGGCCCAGGCGCCCAGCTCGGCGTCCCAATCTACCGCCCCGGCGGCGCGACGCGCGGCGAAGCGCGCATGGGTCGACTCCAACTGGGTCTCCGCCGGGATCCCCGCATGCTCCCTCATCCCCCCTCCGTGCCGTCCCAAACTGGACACAGCCGGAGCGCGAGCAACCGCGGGCGCAACCGAAACGGTGGGGGCCCAACTCCAACTCTACGGTGCTGGCCCAACTCCAACTCTACGGTGCTACCCCCGCGAGGGCGCGCCTCCCGACGGGCCAGCCGGCGAGCGGGCCACGCGCCGCCGCCCGACGACCAACCCGGACACCGTCAGGGCGATCAGGAGCGCCGAGCTCCCCGGGGCACCGACCGTGGCACACCCGGTAGCGGCGGCCTCGCCCTCCACGTCGAGGTCCTCCGCGGGCGGCTCCACCGGCGCGGCGTCGGCGGTGTCACCCGTGTCCGCCTCGACCGCGTCGACCCCGTCGCAGTCCTGGTCGACGCCGTCTCCCACCACGTCCTCCGCGCCCGGGTACACGGACGCGTCCGCGTCGTCGCAGTCGGGCCCCGCGGCCACGCCGTCGCCGTCGCCGTCGGTCCCGTCCACCCCGTCACAGTCCCCGTCGACGCCGTCCCCCGCGCTGTCCGTGGCGCCCGGGTGGATCCAATCCCGCGTGTCATCGCAGTCCGTGCCCGTGCCGCCCTCGTACCCGTCGCGGTCCGCGTCCGTGACATCGGCCCCGTCGCAGTCCTGGTCGATGCCGTCGTACCAGGTCTCCACCGCCTCGCAATAGCGGGTGGGGTCCGCGTCATCGCAATCGCCGGCCTCGACCGTCCAGCGGTCACCGTCCGCGTCCGTGCCGCCGACCAACTCCCACGTCGCCCAATCGACGTAGCCGTACCGCTCTTCCGCCAGGTACGCGAGGCCGCCACCGATCTCGTAGTCCCACAGCCCGTTGCAGCTCAGGTCTTGCATGAGGCCGCCCACGACGACCGCCACCCCGTCGACCGTGACATGGTCCGCGTCGTTCCTCGACGCGCCGCTCCAGGCGCAGGCCCCGTCGTCCCAGCTCTCGCCCTGCCCCTCGTTCGAGGTGAAGTACGTCGCGACGAACGCGCCATCCGCCGGCCAGGCCGCGTCGAACGTGCCGCCCCAGGACACGGTCCACGTGTACTGGATGCCCCACCAGGCCGACGACGAGGAGCTGCTGCTCGTGCCCTTCCGCACCTCGGCCCAGTCCCAGCCGAGGCCGGCGTCGGCCGCCGGCTCGACCCGCACCACCAGGGCCGCCTCGGACGCGCTCGAGTACGACTCGTCGGACCACGTGGTCGCCGCCTCGTACGTGACGATGTCCCCCGCGGCGGTCGTGCAGCTCCGCGCCGGGCAGTCCTCCCCCGGGTCCGCGCAGTCGGCGAGGCAGTCCGCGTCGACGCGGGCGAGCAGCGCGGCGAGCGTGGACTCTCCGGCGTTCGCCGCGCCGAGCCCGTCGACCCCGTCGTAGCGCCAGGGCAGCGCATCGGCGGGCGACGCGACCACGCCGCAGGTCCAGGTCAGGTCCGCCGCGAGGGCCGGCGCGGAGAGGAGGCCGTAGAGCAACATCGGGGAAGGATAGCGTATCCGACGGAGACTGGCGCCCTCAATCCACGTCGTACAACGCCGACCACTCCCACCACGACCCATCGTAGTTCGCCACGGTGTAACCCGCGTCCGCGAGCGCCACCCAAGCCATCCCGCTCCGCACGCCGCCCGTGCAATAGACGGCCACCGGCTTGTCGCGCGGCAGTGTCGGCGGCGCAGCCAACAGATCGCCCCACTCGACGTTCACCGCCCCCGGCAGGTGCCCGCCGCGGAGCTCCCCGTAGGGCGTCGCGCCGGCGAACTCCGCGGGGGTGCGCACGTCCACGATGGTCCATGCGTCGGGCCCGTTGCGCAGCGCGCGGGCATCCACCCGCAGCGTCGGGTCGACCTGGGCGACGAACGCACCCGGGTCCGGACGGCTCGGCACCATCTCCGTGCCCTTCCGCCAGGCGCCCATGCCCCCGCGGAGCACGTGGACGTCGGGGTGGCCGAGCCACGCGAGGTTCCAGGCCACGCGGCCCTCGTCGCCCCAGCCGTCCCTCCACGCGCCCACCACAAGCACGGGCGCGTCCGAACGGACCCCGAGCGCGGCGTAGGCGGCGGCGAGCGCCACCGGGTCCCGGATCTTGCCGGACGTGGAGCCGGAGGTGCCGAGCCGCCAATCCGTCCGCACCGCGCCGGGCACGTGCCCGAGCAGGTAGGCGGGGAGCTCGCGCACGTCCAGCACGGTGGCGGCGGGATCCGCGGCGATCCGGGCCGCCTCCGTCGCGTCGACGAGGATCGTCGCGAGCGCCGGGGGGAGGAGGAACAGGCCGACCATCCGGGAAGTGTAACGAGCCGCGCGCCGTCGCCCACGATCCGTGCCGCCGGCGCGTAGTAGAATGGGAGGAAGAGGGCTCGAGCATGGAACCGGAACGCCCCTCGCGCCTCCACTGGCCCCAGAGTCGCCCCCTCGCCCGGCTGGTCGCGCTCCTGCGCGGCCTCCGCAACGCCGGGCGCGCGCTCGCACGGCGCCTGACCCGTCGCCGCCGCGTGCCGCCCGGGCCCTACACCGTGCTCGTGACCGGCGCGAGCGTGGGTGTCGGCCTCGAACTGACGCGCCTCCTGCTGCTGACCCACCACCGCCTCGCCCTCACCGCGCGCGCCAGCTCGCTCGAGCGGTTCGCCGCCGAGGGCATCGTCGAGAGCGACCGCGTCCTCTTCCTTCCGTTGGATGTCACGGTCCCCGAGGAGCGCGAGGCCGCCGTGCGCGCGATCGAGGCCCGCTGGGGCGGCGTCGACGTGCTGGTGAACAACGCGGGTGTCAGCTACCGCGCGGTCGCCGAGCACACCCCCGACGTGGACATGATGATCCAACTGGACGCCAACTACCTCGGCCCCATGGCGCTCGTGCGGCGGGTGCTCCCCCACATGCGGTCGCGCCACTTCGGTCGCATCATCAACGTGTCATCGGTCGGTGGCATGACCGCCATGCCCACGATGAGCGCGTACAGCGCGTCCAAGTTCGCGTTGGAGGGCGCCTCGGAGTCCCTCTGGTACGAGATGCGGCCGTGGGGCGTATTCGTGTCATTGGTGCGGCCGGGCTTCATCAACTCCGACGGCTTCCGCAAGGTGCGGTTCACCGCCCAAGGCGCCGCCGCGCTGGCCGACCCCGACGACGCCTACCACCATCACTACCTCAACATGGGCGATCTCGTCGGGGCGCTCATGCAGCTCACCTTCCACTCCCCGGCGGACGTCGCCGAGACCATCGCGCGCCTCATCGAGGACACCAACCCGCCCCTGCGCGTGGCCGGCACGTGGGACGCCTTCGCCTTCGACCTCCTGCGGCGCCTCCTGCCCGCGCGGCTCTACCACCGGCTCCTCTATGCGGGGTTGCCACGGATCTGGGAGTGGGGAGGCCGGCCGCCATCGTGAACGGGACTGTTTGTGCGGTGCGCGCACCTGCGGTACGCTCCTCGCTGTCCGACGGCCCTGCGAGGAGCCCCATGCCTGAGCCTACCCCGCGCACCCCCGGCCTCGCGCGCCCGGATGCACGCGCCGTAGGGGCCGCGAATCCCGCGGCTCGAGCGACCACCGACCGCCTCGCCGATCCGCTCGCGGTGCACGCGCTCCGCGATCCGCTCCTCTCCCGGCCCGCGGCGCACGCGCCGGCTCCGCCTGCCCGCCAGGCGCCAACCTCCAAGGCGGTGCAACGCGATCCCGCGTGGACGGACCAGCACACCGACAAGGCATACGACGGCTTCGTCACGGGCCTGGACGGCGTCGTGAACAAGATGGCGGCAGCGGTCATCGCCGCCCCGCTGGGGATCCCCGATGTCGACGGGTACACCGGGCGGTGGAAGACCCTGGTGACGGCCATCCTCGCGGACGCCAAGCTGCGCGCCGCCAAGCTCGACGAGGTGGGTGGCGACGCCGAGACGAACACCGGCAAGGCGCTCCTCGGCGCGCTCAGCGACACCCCCTTCATCCACGCCGCGTACGGATACGCCGTCGAGTCGTTGGCGAACGCCAGCATGAACACGGGGAGCCTGGACAGCGCACTGCCAAACGGCCACACCCTCTCGACGCAAGCCACCCGTGGCGCCACCCGGCCCGACATCGTGACCAAGAACGCCGGCAAGGACGTCGGGTGGTTCGACATCACCGCGTCTGCCAGCGAGGCCCACATCTTCAACAAGACCGGCAGCGGGTGGACCACCCGCCCCTACGTCGCCGAGGTCACCTACCCCTCCTTGGGGCTGAAGGACGTGGTGTCGATCGTCGGCAAGGCCGCCGGCAGCGGGGTCGCGCTGAAGGATCTCGGCGCGGCCCTGGAGGCCAGCCAGAAGGACCGGGCCGCCCGGCTCGACAAGCTCTTCGGCCTCGTGAAGCTCTCGCTCCTGTCGGTGGAGCACATCGGGAACATGACCACCCGCGCCCGCGAATTCGAAGAGACGCTCGGCGCGCTCCTCGGCGTGAAGGACAGCGACGGGAACGACATGAAGGTCAGCCCCTCCACGGCGAAGAGCCTCCTCGCGCTGGTCACGAGCACCTACGACGGGCTGGGCTCCTTCGCCAAGGCCGCGGCCGCGGCCGGGTACAAGGGGAAGAAGAACCAGGGACGCGACCCCGAGCTGGCCACGGAGGTCCTCTACGCGCTCGTGCTCTGAGCGCCGGCGGTCGCACGGCCCGCGCTTGTGGTCACTGCTGTGCCGCGTCGTACACCGCGACCACCCGCCGCGGCGCCTTCCGCCGCCACGCGTCCACCAGGACGCTCCGCACGAGCGCGTCGGGCGCGACGTCGAGCCGCAGGCGCACGCCCGCGAGCTTCCTGCCCCACCACAGCTCCTCGGCGGCGGCGGGGTGGGCGGCCACGACGGCAGCGGTCTGGGCCTCGTCGACGAACACGTGCACCCGGAGCCCGTCCCCGGGGTAGGTCGCGAAGATCTTGTCGTTGACGCGGAACGACCACAGCTCGTGGTGCGGGGCCTCCGTCGCGCCGGGGAGCGTGAGGGCGAAGGTGCGGACCTCGTCGATCTGCATGGGGAGAGCCTACCCCGCCGTCCCCACCGGCTCCGGCAGCGCGGGCGGGCTCGCGGGCGCCGGCAGCACGCTCGGCAAACCCTCCAGCCCCGCCCCCGCTCGGATGCCCATCGCGCGTGCCAATTCCAACACCTCCACCGGTACGGCCAACACCACCGTGTTGGACGTCGAAGAGCCGAGGGCGTCGAGCGACTGCAGGGTGCGGAGCTGCATGGCGCCTGGGCTCAAAGCCATCGTCCCGGCGGCGTGGGCGAGGTTCACGGCGGCCTCGCGGTCGCCCTCGGCCTTGGTGATGGTGGCGCGCTTCTCGCGCTCGGCCGAGGCCTGACGGGACATCATGCGCTTCAAGTCTTCGGGCATGTTGATGTCGAGCAGGCGGATGCTGTCGATGTGGATGCCCCACGCCTTGGCGCGGGCCTCGACGGCCTCGCCGATGCGTTGTTGGATCTCGTCCCGCTCGGAGAGCAGCGAGTCGAGCGACATGCTCCCAATCACGTCACGCAGGCTCGCCTGGGCGTATTGGCTGATGGCGTAGCGGTAATCCTGCACCGAGATGACGGCCCGCTCGGCGTCCACCACCTGGAAGAAGAGCACGCCGTCGACCATGACGGGCACGTTGTCCTTCGTGATGACCTGTTGGTGGGGGATGTCGAGCGTGAGCAGGCGCGTGTCGACGAACCGCACGTTGTCGAAGACGGGGAACACGTAGATGACACCCGGCCCCGAGAGCCGGTTGTACTTGCCGAGGCGCAGCACCACGCCGCGCTCCCACTGCGCGGCGATGCGCACCACCCGGCTCACGTACAGGCCGAGGAGGAACGACAGGCCGCCCAGGAGGAACAGCCCGACGACCGCGCCGTCGGCACCGCCGAACAGGCCGCCGAGGAGGAAGCCCAGCCCCGCGCCGAGGCCCCAGATGAGCAGGAACAGCACGGCGCGCAAGCCGGTGCCGAGGGAGACGTGCTCGGCGGACGGTGCGACGATGCGGCGCCCCGCGGCGAGGGTCTGGGCCATGTTCTGGATCTGTTCGGGTGTCATGGCGGCATCCTACCCCGTCGCGCACTTGCCCGGGGCAAACGGCTCTTCGGCGCCCCCAGACCGTTCGTGACGCACGCCCGCCGATCCTCCCCCCGCGGCGCTACGTAGATTGTCCGCGAGGTCACCATGTCCATCCTCTTCGCCTGCTTCGCCCTCTACGCCTGCGCCGTCGACGCCGCGCCCCCGGCTCGCGGCGTCGACGCCACCGTCGTCGACGACAACGCGCCCGCCGCCATCCCCGCGCCGGGGCCCGGGCAGGGCGTGGCGGTGTTCGCCGGCGGCTGCTTCTGGTGCCTCGAGTCCGACTTCGACAAGCTCGATGGCATCGTCCAGACCACCTCCGGCTACGCCGGCGGTCACGTGAAGAACCCCACCTACCGGGACGTGACCTCGGAGACCTCCGGCCACAAGGAGGTGGTGCGCGTCGTCTACGATACGTCCAAGCTGACCTACGACCAGGTGCTCGATTATTACTGGCACCACATCGACCCCCTCGACGTCGGCGGCCAATTCTGCGACCGCGGCGACTCCTACGAGAGCGCCATCTACGTTGTCGACGACGCCCAGAAGAAGGCCGCGTTCGCGAGCAAGGCCGCCATCGACGCGCGCAAGGTGCTCGCGAGCCCCATCGTCACGCCGATCCTGCCGCTGGACACGTTCTGGGCCGCCGAGAACTACCACCAGGACTTCCACGACAAGAACCCCGGTCGCTACCTCCCCTATCGAATGGGATGCGGGCGCGACCTGCGCGTGGCCGAGGTCTGGGCGAACGAGAAGCAGGAGTAGCGGCGTCCGGCCCGGGGGTGCACGGGGACGACCAGACCCGAGCATTACGCGCGCCAGGGGGACCGGAAGGCGCGCCGCCCGCAGGGCGGCGCGGTCCGGCGCAGCCCGCCCGGGGGCGGGCCCGCGCCGACCGAGCGACAGCGAGCCTGGAGGGCACCCGCCGGCCCCCGCCGCGGGGGCCGGGGCGCCCTTCGGTGATCGAACGCGGGCTCGCCCTGCACGCGGACGGGCGGCGCGTTATACACCTGTTCAGGGGGTTGCCCGATGTTGGACGACGAGCAGGAGAAGCCCGACGACGTGATGACGCCCCGGTTGTGGCGTCGCAACGGGTGGATCGCGAAGGTCATCAAGAACGAGGACGATGACGGCTGGGCGGTCGAGATGACGCTCATCGGCGAGTCCGAGCCGGCGCTCGTCGGCCCGTGGACCATGGGGCGCGACAAGAAGAACCCCAAGCCGCTCGACGCGTCGGCGTTCATGACCCTCGTGAAGACCGCGAGCGAGGTCATCCGGCGGCACGAGCACCACGCCCGCGCACTCCTGCACAAGACGTTCTCCTACACGCGCACCGATGGCCAGCGCGTCCGCGCCGACCTCGACGTGGCGCCCGACGAGGACGATCCCCACGCGATCCTCACCTGTGTGGACGACGTGACCGAGGCCCCCCTGCGCGCCGGGCGCGTGGCACCGGGGTTCAAGCTCACGGCGACACGGGTGGAGAAGTTCCTGGAGACCGGGGAGGCGTAGCGAGGCCGGCCGTCGCGGCCCGTAGCCGATCTTCCCGGCGAGTTACCAGACCCGGCCGGGAAGACCGGCGATCCGGAGGCGGCTCCGTTCGAGTGAGTCCGTGTTTGCGCTGGGCGCGAACACGGAGGCGCGAACTAAACGGAGCTTCGCCGACCAGATTACAATAGACAGGCCGTGTGGCAGCCGGCCGGGCTACCGCTCCGCGTACACGCTGTTCAAGAACGACCCGAGGGACGCCGCCACGCGCGCGGCGACCTCGAAGTCCCCCTCCGTGAAGGGGCGGGGCGGGTTGAGCAGCTCCAGGCAGCCGTAGACCGCGCCGGTGTCGGCCCGCACGGGCACGGCGAGCATGGCGCGGGTGGTGAAGCCGGTGGAGCGGTCGAGCCGGCCGTCGTGGCGGCGGTCGCGGTGCACGTCCTCCAGCGCGATGCCGACGCCGAGCTGGCAGACGTAGCCGGCGATGCCGCGGTCGAGCGGGATGACGGAGTCGATGAGCCGGGTGGCGGCGGGGCCGGACGCGGCGCGGAAGCGCAGGCCGTCGCCGGAGCGGGTGCGGATGAGCACGGCGCTGGCGCCCGCGGGCACGAGGTCGAGCACGATGCGCAACGCGACGGCGGAGGCCTGGGCGACCCCCTCGCACGAGGAGAGCTCGCCGAGGCGGAGGAAGAGATCCTCGACCATGTCATCGGTGAGCACGCCATGGTGGGCGGCCTCGGCGACGGCGTGCACGGCGGCGCGGCTGGACGCGGCGGCGGCGGCTGCAGCGGCGGCATCGTCGGCAGCGGCCTCGGCGGCGG
>JAUXTN010000133.1 GCA_030684355.1 Pseudomonadota bacterium | reverse complement strand
CGGCGTCCAGCGCGACCCCGCGCGGAACGGCGGTGCCGCGTGATCACCCTCTCCCTCCCCGGCTGGGCCACCGTGCTCCTCGGCCTCGTCGCCATCGGCGGGCCGCTCTTCGCGTGGGCCGTCGCGCTCCTCCTCGTCGGCCCCGGCCACGGCGCCCGCTCCCGCCGCGCCGCCATCGCGCTCGGCTGGGCCGTCCCCGCGCTCCTCGGGTGGGCCGTGCTCGCGCGGCTCCTCGGCCTCGTGACCGGCTTCGGCGCCGATCCCGCCGCGTGGGCCGCGTCCTTCGCCACCTGGGTGAACGCGAACTTCCCCGTGGCCCCGGCGCTGGTCACCGCGGCCACCGCGGCGTCCGGAGCCATCCCCGGCGCGCCGGCCCCCGTGGCGCTGACCCCCGTGGCGCTGAGCCTCGCCAAGGCCGTCCCCGCCGACCTCGTCTTCCCCCTCGCCGCGCTCGACGGCGCCCTCGTCGTCCCCTTCGCGGCCCTCGCCGCGTGGCGGCTCCGCGGCGACACGGCGCGGCCCGCCTTCCGCATCCCCCTCGCCGGGCCCGCGGGCATCGTCGTCGCCGTCGCGGCGCTCCTCACCCTCTTCGGCCTCGACCACGCCTACGCCGTCGGCCAGGTCCAGCCCGCCACGCGCGTGCTCCTCGACGCCGCCGCGCTCCTCCCCGCCGCCATGGCCTGCCTCGCCATCTGGACCCTCGCCGGCCGCGACGCCCCCCAGGCCGCCGCCCCCGAGGCCGAGATCGAGGCCACCCGCCCCGACCGCGTCGACGTCCCCGCCCTCTGGCGCGAGCGTGGCGCGCTCGACCCCGCCGCCGGCCCGCTCATGGAGATCCCCGCCGAGCGCGGCACCGGCGGCCCCACCTTCGCCGCGGACGCGTGGCGGCACGTCGGCGCCGTCGGCGCCCCCCCGCTCGCGTTGGAGCAGATCGCGCGCCTCGCCGACAAGCCCGGCCAGGGCTGGCTCGTCGGGGACCTCCCCGATCCCACCGAGGCCACCTTCCTCGCGGCGAGCATCCTCCTCGCGGCCCAGGGCGCCGGCATCCCCTGCCTCGTCGTCACCGAGCAGCCGCGCGCCCTCCGCGACGTCGTCGCCACCGCCCTCGTCGGGAGCGGCGCCTGGAGCGGCGGCCCCCTCGTCGTCGGCGAGGAGGAGCTCCGCCTCGCCCTTGGCCAGCGCCGCATGCCCGCCGTGGCCTTCCTCGACACGAACGAGCTCTCCTCGCGCGGCATCCGCGCCCTCTGGAACAGCACCGTCGGCGACGGCGTCCCCTGGGCCCGCACCGTCGGCCTCGTCGTCCTCTCGCAGGTCGACCGCGGCTCCCCGCTCGTCGCCACCCACCGCTTCTTCACCCTCCGTCGGCTCGCGCTCGCGCTCGGCGCCGCCGGCGCCCGCTTCTCCGTCCTCGCCACCGGCCTCGGCGGCCCTGGCACCATCGGCCTCGTCGAGCGGCTCTTCCCGCCCATCCGCGTGTCCGCCGTCCCCTTCGCGCCGCGCGCCTCCGCCGCCGTCAAGGTCTGGCCCGCCGCCGAGCGCTTCGTCGCCAAGCCGGGGGACCCCTGGCCCCGCCGCGCCGCCGAGCCCCTCGCCCAGCGCGCCCTCGCCGTCGCCGTCGGCGATCCCACCGGCGCGTTCGACGCCGGCGTGCAGGTGTGGGGTGCCGACGTTCGCCTCCACCGCGGCGCCACCCTCGGCGGCGACGCCTCCATCAGCCAGCTCGACGAGACCTGGCTCGTCGGCGCCTGGCGCACGCTCCCCAACCGCCTCCCGCTCGCCCACGGCGGCACCCACCACGCGCTCTGGGCGTGGCCTACGAGCCCCATCACGCGGCTGCTCACCGGCCCCGACCACCTCCGCGCCACCGCCGCCCAGGGCCGCCTCCCCGCGCCGCGCCCGCTCGTCGGCTACGCCAACCCGCACCTCGCGCGCACCCACCTCGTCGCCGCCCTGCGCGAGGGCCGCCAGGACATCGACTCCCTCGCCGGGCTCTTCGGCCGCTCGCTCACCGACCAGTACGCGCACCCCACCGCCGAGGCCGACGCCTTCGTGCTGCGCCGCACCCCGTCGCGCGAGGGGCTGTGGCGCGTCGCGCTCGCCCCCGCCCAGACCGGTGACTTGGATGGCACCCTCCGCGACACCGTCACCGAGGACGTCGTCGAGCTCCGCGACCGCGACGGGGGGCGCCTCCTCGGCCGCTGCGACCGCGCCGTCGTCGAGACCCGCTACTACCCCAAGCGTGTCTTCGCGGACGGCGACCAACGCTACGAGGTCCCCCTCCACGCCTTCGATGCCAAGCGCGGCCGCTTGGATGTCATCCGCGTGGCGCCCGACCGCCCCGTCACCACCGCCGCGCTCGACGTGACCGTGCGCGACGCCGTCGTCGTCGAGGACCCCCACACCGTCCGCCAGGACCGCCGCGTCTACATCCTCGCCGCCTTCGACGTGGACGTGCGGGAGACCGTCTCCGGCAGCCGCGCCGGCGAGGGCTCGCTCGACTACGCCCCTGTCACCAGCCGCTACCGCACCCGCGCGCGTGGCATCTTCTTCCCGCAGCCCGCCAGCCTCCCCGCCCGGCGCCACCTCGCCGCGTGCCTCGACCACGTGCTCCTCGTGCACCTCCTCGCCGGCGACGACGACGTCCACGTCATCCCCGTCGAGGCCGGCCTCTCCGCGCAGCTCCCCGCGGGCATCGTGGCGGTGGACCGCTACGTCGGCGGCATGGGCATGGCCGAGGCCCTCGACGCCGACGTGGTCGAGAACGCCCTGATTTGGGTGCGCCGATTGTTACAGGGGTGTCCCTGCGACCACGGTTGTCCACGGTGTACGCCGGAGACCGTGTTGGCGCAGGGGCCGGACAAGGGCGGGGTGTTGCGGTTGTTGGGGGCGTAGGGATTCGGGAGGCAGGGGGCTCGAGCAGCGCCGCGCGGCGGTGCCCGGCGCCCCGAGCGGCGCCGCCACCGCGCATGGGGCGGTGTCGTTCGGGTGCGCTTTTGGGCGTCGTCATCCGTTCGTGTCGGTGGATCTGCGATGTCATCGATTGGGGGGCGGGCCCAACGTGGCGGGCCAACGCGCCGGACCTCGCCGACGACCGATTTCTGTGTCAAGGGCGCTCCTCCGCCCGGGTGGTGTCTGACCGGCGGGCGGCACATGGACCTCGCGGTCTGGCTCCGCGGGCGGCGCCCCGCTCCGTCCGAACTCGGAGGCTAAGCCATCATCCCCGGAGTTCAGACGCTACATCCGTCCGAACTCGCGGGGTAGCGCATCATCCCCCGAGTTCAGACGCTATATCCGTCCGAACTCGAAGGCTAAGCCATCATCCCCCGAGTTCGGACGGTCCGGTGCTCCGGAGTCCGGCCGGCGGGCCGTTTGGTGCTACGCCGCCCGGTTCGCTCTGGGTAGGGGCCCCGCGAGGGACCGCTGTGCCGTCCGCAACCGAAGGCACCGTGCGGCGCCAACGCGGAGTGCTCCACCGTCATCCCACGCGCACGCCCGAGGCCGTGATCTCGAGGGGACGGACCCGGAGATCGTGCTGCGTTCCGCGCGCCTTGAGCACCGTGACCGACCGCGTCATCTGCTCGTCCCGGACCTGCGTCTGGAGCATGACGATGTTGTCGGCCATGTAGCTGAAGCGGCCGCCCGGGGCGCTCGTCGCCGCTTCGGACGAGCCTGCGTCGGACTCGAAGGTCAGGATGCTCGTGACACCGAGGACCGCGAACTGTTGGGTCAGCGCGTACAGGTAATTGTGCAGCCGCTGCGGATCGCTGGACGCCATCACGAGGTCCCCGAGGGCGTCGATCACGACGCGCTGGATGCCCTCGGCGGCGATCATGCGGAACATCGTCACGATCAAGCTGTCGATCTGGAGCTCCACCGGCGAGGCGTACATCAGGTACAGCCCCTGGGCCCGGGCGTCTTCGACGGCAAAACCGAGGTTGTGCAACGCCCGTGCGACGACCGTGGGGTTTTCCTGGAAGTTGACGTAGAGGCTGCGCTGCTCGTGCCGCAAGCCTTCGAGCGCGAATTGGAGCCCGATGGTGCTCTTGCCGGCGCCCGTGGGGCCGGAGAGCAGGGTCATGCTGCCGCACCAGACCCCACCGCCGAGGAGGTCGTCCAGGCCGGGCACGCCCGTGGTCAAGCGCCTGTCGCGGAACTCGAAGCCCTCCGGCACGTCCGGCGAGACGAGGCGTGGGTAGATCTCGAGGCCCCCCGACGTGATCTTGAAGCCGTGCAACCCTTCGAGGTACCGGCTGCCACGCAGCTTGAGCACGCGGATGAACCGCTCGTCCCGCGTGCTCAGCGGGTTGCGGAGCATCTGCACGATGCCGTCCGCGACCGCGAACTCGGGCAGGCGCTGGGCGTCCTCGTCGCTGTACTCGCCGATGAGGAACACCGTCGTCTGGTACGCGGTGAGGATGCCGCTCAGCTCGAAGAGCGTGCGCCGCATTTCCGACACCGACGGAGAGAGATCGTGCAGCACCTTGAACGAGTCGATGACGATGATCTTGGGGGAGTTTGTCCGGATCGTCTCCTCCAGCGCGGGCAGAAGCGCCCCGATCCCGTCCTTCGCGAGCAGGGGCCCGACCTCGTCGTAGATGACCGCCGTGCCGAGCTTCTTCTCATCGTAGAAGGCGAAGCGTTGCAGGTACGTCAGCACCTTGGCGAGCGGCTCCGACATGGTCGTGAGGTAGACGATCGGGCGATCGTCACCCGCGTTGGCGAACACGAGCTGCTCGGCGAACAGACTCTTGCCCGTGCCCGGCAGGCCCATCACGATGTTGATGGAGTTCGCGGGGAACCCGCCGCACAGGATCTCGTCCGCCAGCGCGTTGCCGGAGCCGATGCGAGGGTGCGGGGACGGGCTCATTCGGCACCTTCTTTCCAGGGGGCAGACGAAGCGGCGAGCATCCTGAGCGCCTCGACGAGGATCGTGCGTTCGATGGGCTTTCGCATGAACCTGTCCGCGCCGGCGGCGAGGGCGCGACTCTCGGCGTCGAGCACGCTCAGCACGAGAACCTTGGTGGAACGGGTGCTCTCGTCACCCTTGAGCAGGCGACAAAGGGCCAGGCCGTCCAGACGCGGGACCAGAATTTCCGTGACGACGATCGCCGGCGGGTCCAGCCGAGCGCCGTCGAGGGCGAGGTAGCCGTCCAACGCGAACTGCGCTTGGTAGCCGGCGGCGGGGAGGATCGTGTCCAGCAGGCGGCAGACGTGCGCGTCCTTGTCGACGACGAGGACGCGCGGCAAGGAGGTGGGCATGACACCGGGGTAGCCGGAGGAGCTTAGCACGACCGGCTCGCCGCCGCCCACCGTGACACGGGGGGCGGCGCAGGCTCAGGCCGAACAACCTCGATCAGCGCAACGTACCCTACAATTGCGGGAGGGCTCGCCTCATCGAGGACGTCGCCCCAGCGCACTTCCGCGGCGGTGGCAGGATTGGACGGAATGCGATCTACACAACCGCCCTTCCGCACATGAGGGTGTAGAACAAGGTGTTGACCGGGTATCACAAGGGCTGTTCTCCCAGGCCGCGGCGTTGCCAACGGCCCGCCGCACGGCTGACGCTCGGGTCGCGCGCTCGGCCGGCTTCCCGCAGCCCGGCGCGCGAACCGACGGCCGCGGGGCTCGCGGAAAACGCAGGGCGCGTCCCCCTCCGGGGGCCGCCGCCCTCCTGGCTCGCTGCGCTCGGTCGTCCGCCCGCGCGGACGCGGGCGG
>JAUXTN010000123.1 GCA_030684355.1 Pseudomonadota bacterium | reverse complement strand
GGAGCCCATCGAGCGCATACCCTCGGATCTCCACCCGCCCCTCACCGACCGCCTGTGCGAGGCGGATGAGGAACGCGGCGACCTGATCGGCGGTAGGCGGCACATGCACACTATATGTGCATCCAGCGTGTGACGGCAAGTCGCTCCTGAATCTCCCGACGCGAGCATCTGCCGGGCGTGGAGCTCAGCGCTCTACCACGGACGCGACCTCACCCGCCCACCAAGCTCTCCTTCAACGCCACCACTTCCGCCCCCGAGCACCCCTGCGTGTCGATCCAGAAAGTTCTATAATCATCCAGTCACCCCGACCATACCGGATGGCGCAGGGTCCCCCCGAGGGATTCTGCGCCATCTTCATTTTTGGCACTCGCGAGTTCGGGAGGTGCATCGAAGGGTTTCCGGTAGGTCGGCACCGGAATCCCCGAAGGCATGGCCTCGTGATGGTTCGAACCCGGTGGCAACCTGGGCGACACCGCCGAATCGGTATGCCCCGACGGTCGGTCGTTGGAGTGGGACGCGACCGGCATCGTCAACGGCAACTACGAGGTTGCCGGGGTTGCCCGGGACGCCGCGGGGAACGAGGGGAGCGCCAGCGCCAACGTGACGATCGAACACGACAGTGGCCTCGACGTTTCGGACGTCCAGATGACCAACCCGACGGCCGGCGTGAGCGTGTGCGGCACGGTCGTGGTGGAGGCCGCGGTGAGTGACGCCGTGGAGACGGTCATGTTCGCGTTGGACGGTGCCACCGAGGCGACCGACGAGGCTGCCCCGTTCTCCTGGGAGTGGGACACCACGGCGGTGAGCAACGGCGTCCACACCCTCCGCGCCACCGGCTTCACCGAGGAGGGACTCGGCGCGCAGCACACGGTCTCGGTAAACGTCGAGAACACCGACACGCCGTGCGACAACCGGCCGTCGGTGCGCTTCACCTCGCCCGAGGACTCCACCTTTGGGCGGGGTGTAGTGGAGGTGTCCGCGAGCGCCTCCGACGACCAGGGGGTGCTGAAGATCCAGTTCTTCGTCGACAACGGCCTGCTCCTCGAGGACGAGTCCGTGCCGTACGGTCTGGACTGGGACACCGACGAGTTCGACGAGGGCCCGCACACGCTCGAGGCGGTCGCCTTCGACACCGCGGGCCAGAGCTCGGAGACGCGAATCACGTTCTCAGTCGACCGTACCTCGCCGACAGTGGCGATTACCTCACACGCCGAGGGTGACACGATCCGGGGCACGGAGGTCATCGACGTGGACGTGGCGGACGAGTCCGAGCTCGCCTGGGTGACGCTCCAGGTGGACGGCGTGGACATCGAGACCCTCACCGAGGCACCCTTCTCGTGGGGGCTCGACACGAGCGTCCTGGCGTGGGGCCCCCACGGCGCCCTCGGGGACTGTGACAGCAGCGTGTACGTGGCTGGCTCGTGGGGCACCCTCGGCGTGTCCTCGGGGACGTACGTGCTCAGCGCCACGGCGACGAACGCCGCGGGCGAGACCGCCACGACCAGCGTGTCCGTCACGCTCGATGCCGATGCCGACGGCGATGGCTACGACGCCACGGCGTGGGGCGGTGACGACTGTGACGACGACGACGCGACCGTCTCTCCGGGAGCCACCGAGCTCGCGATCGGCACGTGCGACAGCGTCGACAACGACTGTGACGGCGCGGTGGACGAGGACTTCGACGCCGACGGGGACGGCGCCGCCTCCGCGGCGACCTGCCCCGGCGACGAGGACTGTGACGACGCCGACGCGACGATCTACCCCGGCGCCCCCGAGGTCTGCGGAGACGGGATCGACCAGGACTACTCCACCGCCTCCGTGTGCGGCGACACCGGCACCGTGGACCTCGCCGACGCGAACGCGAAGATCACCGGCGAGGACACCCTCGACAGCCTCGGCGGCCGCGTCTGGACGGCTGACGTGAACGACGACGGATCGCCCGATGTTCTCACGTCGGCCTACAGCGACGACGACGCGGGCAGCGCCGCGGGCGCGGTGTACGCGGTGTTCGGCCCGACCTTCGCGGATCTCGACGCGTCGGCCGCGGACGCCAAGATCGTGGGGGAGGGCGCGGACGACTACGTGTTGGCCATCGGGAGCGGCGACATGGACGGCGACGGCGTGACCGACCTGCTCGTCGGCGCCTGGGGCGAGGGCCGTGGCGGCGCGTCGGCGGGTGCGGTGTACCTCCTCTCCGGCCCGATCACCGGCGACGGCGACCTCTCCACCGCGGACGCCAAGGTCTACGGCGAGGACTCCAGCGACTACCTGGGCTACGCGGTCCACGGCGCGGACCTCGACGACGACGGGCTGGACGACATCGTGATGGGCGCGCACACGGAGGACGAGGGCGGCACGGACGCCGGCGCGGCCTACATCGTCTATGGCTCGGTGAGCGGCACGAGCGACGTCGCGACGGCTGACGCCAAGCTCATCGGCGAGGGCGCGGGGGACGCCGCGGGCCGCTCCCTCACCGCCGCCGACTTCGACGGGGACGGTGCGGACGACCTCCTGGTCGGCGCGGACTACGAGGATAGCGGCGGCACGTACGCGGGCGCCGTGTACCTCCTCCTCGGCGCCCCCTCCGGTGACGTGGACCTCTCCACCGCGGACGCCAAGCTCTTGGGCGAGAGCGCATACGACAGCGCCGGCTGGGCGATGACCACGGGAGACCCGCGGCGGACGCGATCCTGACCGGCGAGAACGCCGACGACCAGGCAGGTCACTCCCTCTCCACCGTGGACTACGACGGCGACGGGGCCCTCGACCTCCTCGTCGGCGCCACCCACGTGGACGCCTGGTCGACCGACGGCGGCGGAGTCTACGTCGTGTTCGGCCCGGTGTCGGGCACGGGGAGCCTCGCCACCGCCGACGTGCTGCTCGCGGGCAGCGTGGCCGGCGGCTACGTCGGCCGCGGCGTGCGTGGCGAGGACTTCGACGGAAATGGCTGCGGCGACCTCCTCATCGGCGCCGCGGGCGACGACGACGGCGGGAACATGGCGGGCGCCGCGTACGTGAGCCTCGGGGGACCGGGGGAGTAGGATTCGTACCGTTCCTCCGTCGCGCCCGTAGAGAGAGCAACGGGCGATGCGCGCGCATGGCCGCGCAGGCGCGCATCACTTCTTCGCTTCCTCGATGGCTTGTAGGGCGTTGACGCGCCCGAAGCCGAGGAAGTCGTCGCGGCCGGGCTTGTCCACGTCGACCTCGACGAGCTGCCAGGCCGCGGTGTAGCCGGAGAGGAAGTCCATCACGAAGCTCTTGGTCTGGCTCAGCTCCGGGGTCCACTGGTAGATCGTGTCCCGCGCCGGGCCCACGCCGTCGTCCGCCGAGCGCGTGAGGATCTCCTTCAGCCGCGCCACCGTGGGGGGCTTCCCGTGGGCCAGGGTGTAGGCCTCGATGGCCAGCCCCGCCACCCCCGCGACGGTCGGCATCGACTGGCTCGTGGCCGAGGTGTAGCCGTGGTATCCGAAGCGGCTGTCCTCCCAGCCGCTCGGCACGAAGTACCCATTCGGGTCCTCGGGCTGGCTGCCGGCGGGCGCGGCGAGATCGATGGCCGCGGACATGGTCCCGTAGCCCGTGGTGCCGATCGGGGGGTCGAAGCAACCGGGACGATCCAGGTTGTGCGTGGTCCCCCGCGGCGTACCGGGCGTCGGGTCGTAGACGCTCAGGTCTGGCGCGTCGGGATCGTAGTCGCGGGGCCCGGCCCCCGAGACGACGAGGACGTTGGGCGGGTAGTTCTGGGGCAGGGTCCACCACGGGCCGCCCGCGCTCGTGTGCAGGGCCTGCACGTCGATGCCCCAGTTCCCTGCCGGCACCACCACGAGGATGTTCGCCTGGTCGAGCGCCTGGAGCGCGTGCATGAAGATCTGACGGTAGTCCTCGGTGTAGGAGCCGAGCTCCACGTTCTTCGAGAAGAAGAACCCGGTGGCGTGCGCCAGCACCTGGCAGCCGTCGCCGGCGGCCCGCTGGAAGGCCCACATGACCTTCTCCAGGTTCTGCCAGCCGTAGGCGTCCTTGGACCCGTAGCTGATCGCCTTGGCGCCGGGGGCGATCCCCCGCATCGCCCACTGCTTCCCCGGCTTGTACCGCACGTTGAAGATGGCGCTGGCGCCGGTCGCGTGGTTGTCCGTGTCGAAGCCACCCAGCTTCTCGTCGAGGATGGCGGTCGACGGGTCCATGCCCTCGTCCTCCCCGTACGCGGCGTAGTACGCGTCGAGGGCAGCCTGGTCCTCGAAGACGGGCACGATGCCGCCGGTGTCGGCGTCGTACCAGGCGTAGTCCTCGTGGAGCCGCTTGCCCTTCGGGAGGTCCATCATGGGCATCCCCGAGTCCATGAAGCAGACGGTGGTGCCCCGCCCCTCGTAGGCGTGCCCGTCGACGTCGTCGAGCTGCCAGACGGGGGTCCGGCCGTCGGGGTGACGCACGGCGCCGATGGCCTGGAGGGGCCACTGGAGGTTGTCGAGGAAGGCGTCCTCCTTGCCCGGCTTCGGCTTCCCCTTGCCCAACGGCTGCGCCTTCGCGCCCGGCACGGCGCCGGGCGTGAGCTGCGCCTCGGAGAGGACGAGCACCGCGGGCGCGACCGACGTCACGTCGAGGCCGGGCGCAGCGCGCACGTCCGCCACGAAGGTGTCGCTGGGCGAGCTCGCAACCACGATTCGGGCCGCGGGCCACTCCCACTCGACCCTGCCCCCGACTGCCTGGAGCCCCGCCGGCCGGAAGCCCTCCCCGACGACGAGGATGTACTGGACGGCCCCCTCCGCGGTCCGCACCCGCTCGTCCTGCGCCCCCGGCGGGAACGGCGGCGGCGCCGCGCGGACGGCCGACGGACCGACGGCCGCGGCGACGGCTAACAGGATGAGCGCGCTCCTACTGGACGACTTCATGTTCTCCCCCTTCGAAGGCGCGCCGTCACGTTGCGACCGCGAGCCTGCCCGGAAGCTACACCCCCCGTACGATCGGAAAAACTGTGACGCGGCCAGACGTACGGGTGCTCGGCCGGGCCATCGCGCGCGGCCGGATCGCTCGCCACCGCCGGGGTTCGACCGCCGCCGCCGCGCGAGAGCCTCGCCCCGGCCAGGGCCGCACCTATGGTCTACAGGGGCGAAGCCCGTACATGCCGACCAGCACCCTCGACGAGATTCCCGCCGGGCTCCTCCTGCTCGGGCTCACGCTGCTGCTCCTGGGCGCGAGCGAGGTCGGACGGTGGCTGGCGCGCCGCTCGCGGGCGAAGGAGGAGTCGAAGGATCACACCAACGTGCTGCTGGGCGCGCTGCTGGCCCTGCTGGGGCTGATGCTCGCCTTCAGCTTCAGCATCGTCGAGGCCCGGTACGAGGCCCGGAAGCAGCTCGTCCTGAAGGAGGCCAACGCGATCGGCACCACCTGGCTGCGCGCCGGCCTGGTGAGCACGCCGGACGGAGCGCGCCTCCGGGAGCTCCTCCGCGAGTACGTCGCGTCGCGAACCCCTGGGTCGGGCGAGCATTACTCCGAGGCGCTGGCGCGCTCGGAGGAGCTCCACGCGGAGATGTGGACCACCGTCACCCGCATCGCCAACGACGACACGCGGTCGATCACCTGGCTCATCATCGGGTCCGTCAACGAGATCATGGAGCTGCACGAGGAGCGCGTGGCCATCTCCCTCTACTACCGGCTGCCGCAGCCCATCCTGTGGACGATGCTGATGGTCGCCGCGCTGGCGTTGCTTGTCCAGGGATTCAGCACGGGCCTGGGCGGGTTCCGCACGCTCGTGCCGACGCTGGCGCTCGTGGTCGCCATCGCGGCGGTGATGTGGCTCATCCTCGAACTCGACGAGCCCTGGCAGCGCCTCGCGGAGATCAACCAGCAGGCGCTGGTCGACGTGGAGGAGACGATGTCCGGCCGGGGGCCGGGCTCGCGGTGACGGGGAGGGGCGCGACCGAGCGTCCGCCGTTTGGCGCGGAGCCGAAGCGCTGGGTCGCCATGTTGACCGCGGCGTTGGAGTCACCGCCGGGTTCGGAGCGTACCTGTCGCTTGCGAAGTGGCGTGCCACAGGGGCGCGGCGGCGCCTCGGGATATTTTCGTGTCACTCGGATTGGCAGGCGCCGGGCACCGCGCCCCACGTCGGTCGCCCAAACCCCTCGCTCTACCCGCGCAGGTACAGTGGCACCGCCCGGCGCGGCGCCAGGCCCAACAACAC
>JAUXTN010000087.1 GCA_030684355.1 Pseudomonadota bacterium | reverse complement strand
GCGGGCTCCCAAGAACGTGCGTGCCGCGCCAGGTGCTCGGCCCAGGTCATCCGGCGGTGCTGCCGCCGAACGACCGAGTCCGCGAGGAGTTCGCTTACCCCGCGAGTTCAGACGGTAGAACGTCCGAACTCGGGGGATGGTCGCTCACCCCGCGAGTTCGGACGGATATAGCGTCCGAACTCGGGGGATGGTCGCTTACCCCGCGAGTTCGGACGGAAATGGCGTCTGCTACGAGGAGCGCGCCTGGGCAACGCGCGCGCCATCCAATTCGCCCGCAACGGGCACTCCTGGCAGGCACCGACGGGGGCGAGGAAGAACGATCCACCCCCGAGGCGGATCCGAGTCCGATTGCCGAGCATCCCGCGTCGGTCGAGCGCACCGATCAAAGCGGCGCCGCTGCTGGCCGAGTCGGGGAGCCGAGCCATGTCGCGCTCTGGAGAGGGTGACAGACTTCAAGGTGCGGGCGTGATCGCCTTACGGTCGGTGGGAAGGCCGTGAGCGCTACTTGGCCGCCAAGCTTGGACGCGCGGCCGGCCCTGCGGACGCGCGCTTCGCCGCGCCCCGGCTGGGCCCGGGGGCGGTGGCATTCTACCCAGCCAGCGATTTGCCGTTGTTAAGGCTTGGTTGACTGGATATAGATCCAGTAGGCCGCGCGCCGTGCACGGCGCGCGGGCGGGACCGGCCCGCTCGGAAGCGGGCCGCCCTCCGGTCACCGCGCGCGACGGAGCCCGTTCTTGGCTATGGTACGGCCATGCTCCTGTTCCTGCTGCTCGCCTGCCAGAACCACGAGATCGTCTACAACTGCCCGGTGACGACGTCGGTCACCGCGCCCGACGACACCTCCGCGCTCGGTTTTTCGGCGGACGACGCGCGGGCGCTCGTCGCCGACGACCAGACCCTCCAGGTCGAGTGGGACTCGATGACCTACGGCCGCACCGCGGACACCTTCCACGTGACGGTCGCCTCCGCGGGAGACCCCGTGCTCGCCGAGTCCACCGAGGGCAACGTCCCCGGGGCCTGCCGCGTCGGCACCTCGATGCAGGTGCCGCTGACGCTGGAGATCTCCGCGTTGGACGGGGGCCTCGTGGAGACCGTCGACGGTCGGATCGACGCGTGGTCGCTCGACGAGCTGACCTGGGGCATGGCGGACTACGCGGAGGTGACGGTCGAGGGCGACTTCGCCGCGGAGGCGGACGCCGCCGTCCAGGCCCAGCGCGCGGACACCGAGGTGACCCGGTGGCGCTTCGTGCTCGGCGGCAGCCTGACCGGCGGGCTGGTCGACCTCGAATACGAGTGGGAGGACGAGCGCAGCCAGGGCATCGCGGTGCTGCTCCAGGGCACCTGGGGCGACGCGTCCTGGGAGTAGCCGCGGGTCGGTGCGGGGTCAGCGCGCCCTCGGCCCCGCGCGTCAGCGCGCGTCGGGTCCCAAGGGTGACAGCGGGCGCTGGCGCAACAGCTCGCCGAGGAGGTCCCGGAAGGCGGTCACCCGCGCCGGGACGTGCTTCCGGACGGGGTGGACGAGGAACACGCGGCCGGTCACGGCGACCCACCGGGGCATCACCCGCGTGAGCGCGCCGGTGGCCACGTCGTCGTCGGCGAGGAACGACGGCAGCGCGCCGATGCCGGCGCCGAGGCGCAAGAGCTCGCGGGCGCAGACGGTGTCGTCGCAGGAGACGCGGGGGGTGTCCGCCACGGTGAGGCTCGTGGTGCCCGCCGAGAGCCGCAGCGGGGGCGCGCCGAGGAACGTGACGAGGTCGTGCCCGGCCATCTCCTCCGGCGAGCGGGGGGTGCCGCGGCGGGCCAGGTAGTGCGGGGAGGCGTAGAGCTGGAACACGATGCGGCCGACGGGCCGCGCGATGAGCGAGGAGGTCGGGAGCACGCCGGAGGGCGAGACGCGGAGGGCGAGATCGAAGCCGTCCCGGGCGAGGTCCACCACCGCGGTCGTGAGGTGGAGGTCGACGCGCGTGCCGGGGTAGCGGGCCGTGTAGCGCGCCACCGCCTCCGCGAGCACGACGGTGCCGAGGTCGGCGGTGGAGGTGATGCGCAGCGTGCCGGAGGGCGCCTCCGCGCGCTCGGGGAGGTCCTCCAGCGACGCGACGAGCGCGGCGAGCGCGGGGGACATGCGGTCGTAGAGGGTGCGGCCGGCGGCGGTGGTCGTCACCGCGCGGGTCGTGCGGACGAAGAGCGCGACGCCGAGCGACTCCTCGAGCTGCGCGATGGACCGGCTGACCGTCGAGCGCGGCCCGCCGAGGCGCGTCGCCGCCTGGGAGAAGCTGCCCGTCTCGTGGACCGCGGCGAACGCGCGCAGCAGGTTCAGATCGATTGTTCCCATTTCGCACCAGAGCCGGCAGATCTATCGCATTGTCCCGCTTGGGGGACAGCCGTACCTTCCGTGCACCTCAACCCAGGGTGCTCCCATGTCGCTCTCTCCCCTCCTCGTCACCGGCGCCTCCGGCCACCTCGGCCGCCGCGTCCTCGAGCTCCTCCTCGACCAGGGCGCGGGCCCGCTCATCGCCACGACGCGCACGCCGGCGTCGCTGGCCTCGTTCGCGGCGCGCGGGGTCGACGTGCGCCAAGCCGACTTCGACGACGAGGCCGGGCTCGTCCGGGCCTTCGCGGGCGCGAACCGGGCGCTCCTCGTCAGCACCGACGCGTTGGACCGCCCCGGGCGCCGCCTG
Organism: Pseudomonadota bacterium; assembly: GCA_030684355.1. Taxonomy (GTDB): domain Bacteria; phylum Myxococcota_A; class UBA796; order UBA796; family SXON01; genus CAJBVW01. The sequence continues at coordinate 60,051 of JAUXTN010000087.1, read as the reverse complement.
GAGCAGCACCAGCGGGCGATCCGGGCCCTGGAGGCCGCGGGGGTCGAGCAGGTGGTCTACACGTCGGTCGCGAACGCGGCGACCTCCACGCTGGCGGTCGCCCCGGACCACCTCGGGACCGAGACCGCGCTCGCCGCTTCGCGCCTGGACTACACGATCCTCGGCAACAACCTCTACGCCGAGCTCCTCCTCGGCTCGCTGCCGGGCGCGGCGGCGTCGGGCCAGCTCGTCAACGCCACCGGCACCGGGGCCGTCGCCTACGTGACGCGCGAGGACTGCGCGCGCGCCGCCGCCGCCGCCGTGTCCGTGCGCACCCCCGGGCGCCGCGTCGTCCAGGTGACCGGCCCCGAGGCGCTCACCGGCGCGGACCTCGCCGCGCTCCTCGGCGAGCTCGTCGGGAAGCCGATCGCGCACGTGTCGGTGCCCGTCGACGCGCTCATCCAGGGGATGGTGCAGCACGGGCTGCCCCAGCCGGTCGCGGAGATCTACGCCTCGTTCGACGTGAGCACGGCGAAGGGCGAGCTCCAGGAGATCAGTGACGGCCTCGTCCGCCTCACCGGCCGCCCGCCCCAGTCCGTCCGCGCGTTCCTCGTCGCGAACCGGGCGGCGCTCGCCGCGGCGTAGCTCCGGACCGACTCGGCCCTCCGGGCGCTCGGGCCCGGAGGATCCGGAGGCGGCTCCGTTTCGAGTGCCTCCTTGTTTGCGCTCGGCGCGAACAAGGAGGCGCGAGTAAACGGAGCTTCGCCGACTTAGTAAAGCTGATCGGGCCGAGCGCAAGCCGGCCCGATCACGGCGTGAAGACGGCCCGCACGCAGCCCTGCTCCTTGTTCTTGAACATGCGGTACCCCGTCGGCGCGTCCTCGAGCGAGAAGCGGTGGGTCGCCAGGAACGAGGGGTCGAGCTCGCCCTTCCGGAGGTGCTCCAGGAGGCGCGGGATGTACCGCTGGCCATGCTGCTGCGCGGCGCGGACGGTCAGGCCCTTGTTCATCATCACGCCGAGGGGGAACTTGTCCATGACCCCGTACACGCCGAGGATCGCCAGGGTGCCGCCCTTCGCGCAGGCCGTGATGGCCTCGCGCAGCGCGGTGCCACGGTCGGTGTGGAGCCGCAGCGCCTGCTTCACGCGGTCGTAGGCGTAGTCGACGCCGGTGCCGTGGGCCTCCATGCCGACGGCATCGATGCAGGCGTCGGGCCCGCGCCCGCCGGTCATCTCCCGCAGCACGTCCACCACGCTCTCGACCTCGGTGTAGTCGATGGTCTCGGCCCCGGCGTGCTCGCGCGCCATGTGGAGCCGCTCCGGGAGCCGGTCGATGCCGATCACCCGCCCCGCGCCGAGGAGCCAGGCGCTCTTCTGCGCCATCAGGCCCACCCCGCCGCACCCCCACACGGCGACGGTGTCCCCGGGTTGGATGTTGCAGAACTCGGCGCCCATGTACCCGGTGGGCGCGGCGTCGGAGAGGAAGATGACCTGCTCGTCGCGCAGGCCCTCCGGCACCTGGAAACAATCCACGTCGGCGTGTGGCACCCGCACGTATTGGGCGTGCGCCCCGGCGTATCCGCCGAACGCATGGGTGTACCCGTAGATCCCGGCGGTCGGATAGCCCAGGGTCGCCTCCTGGAGCTCCGGCTTGGGATGGGTGTTGTCACACAACGAGTACAGTTGGTTCTTGCAATAGTGGCAGGCGCCACACGAGATGGACGACGGGACCACGACCCGATCGCCCTTCTTGATCTTGCGTACCTCCGGGCCGACCTCCTCCACGACCCCCATGAACTCGTGCCCGATGATGTCCCCGGGCTCCATCGTCGGGAGGTACCCGTCGATGAAGTGCAGGTCCGACCCGCACGTGGTCGACATCGTCACGCGGAGGATGGCGTCGTGGGGGTTGACGATCTCGGGGTCCGCGACCGTCTGTACCCGCAGATCGTTCACGCCGTTCCAGCACAGTGCTCGCATCAGTGTCTCCTCGTGAGTCGTTCACTCGTCGCGACCGGCGCCCCGCCCGGAGGGTTGCCGGTGGGTCGTGGGGATCTCGCCGGTCTCGGCGAGGCTCTTGAAGCGCCGCAGCGCGGTGCCGGTCAGGTTGCGCAGGTTGAAGTTCTTCCCCAGCCGCGCCGCGATGTCGCCGATCGGGCCGCTCTGGGGCGAGAAGCGCAGGCACAAGGTGACGACGGTGCCGCGATCGCCGGGCGCGGCGTGGAAGCGCACCGAGCCTTCGTTCGGGATCGGCCCGTTCGCCGTGGCCCAGCGGATGACCTCGCCGGGGCGGTCCTCCACGAGCTGCGTGTCCCACTCGACCACCTGGCCCGTCGGGTTGACCATCAGCCAGTGCAGGCGGCCCTCGCCGGCGGGGGTGACCACCCCGAGGTGGGCCATCACCTGCTTCATCACCTGCGGGTCGCGCCACTGCCGGTAGAGGTCCTCCGCCGGCCGCTCGATGGTGAGCGAGCGCTCCACCGCCCCGAGGCGCTCCGCCGCGGCCGCACCGGCGCCGCGAACCACCCGGGCGCGGTCCCGGATCACGTCTGTAACCACGATGTCTCCTCCAGATCTGGGGTACGAGCACGCGTGTCCACACCACGAGGACCCCCGCGCGCCGTCCCCCACGATCTACGGATGGCGGAGCCCCGGCGGCGCAATGACTTGTTGCCTCGACCGCGGCGGATGGCCCGGGAGACGGGAGGGCGCGCCTGGAAGATCGGCTTGCCAAAACGCCGAACGGCCGCCCTCCGGTCGGTTCCGGAGGGCGGCCGTTCGTGCGATGCCGGAGCTACTTGCTCGAGGCCTCGTTGTTCTCCTTGAGGTCTTCCGTCACGAAGTCGAGCAGGGTCGTCGAGAGCTCGATGATCTGCTGGTGGGAGAAGCCTTCGGTGCGGAGCTGGCGGTAGAAGCTGCGCGCGACGGACCGGTTCCGGTTTCGGTAGAGGTCCTGGAGTTCGGTCTGGGGCTGCATCGTAGATCCTCCGGCCAAGGATGAGTGGGTTCGCGAGGAAGCCATTGCAAGCTCCGTGCCGCCCGTGGGGGCCGGCAAAAACATACGTAAGACGCGGGTTTCGGTGCGTCCAATGCGTAATTTCGTACGCGGTTCGCGCGGCCCGGTGCGTAAGGATCTACGCGCCGCGCCAGGGGCCGAGGCCTCCCGCGCGCTTCAACCCGTGAGCAGGCCGATCCCCACCGCGCCGACCGACGGCAACGCGCGAAAGGGGCTCCAGTGGCCGGTGTTCATCGCGAGGAAGCCCTCCATCCCGCTCGGGAAGCGCCGGAGCGCCCGGACGACCCGCCGCCGGAGCCAGGGGCGCCGCGCGACCTGGAGCAGGAGCCCCGTGAAGAGGAGGTGACGGCGGGTGATCCGCGCCCAGTCGGCCTCGTAGCGGGCGGGGGTGCCGGCGAGGGTCGCCGCGACGAGCGCCTCCGCGCTCTCGAACGCCAGCGAGAGGCCCTCGCCGGTCAGGGCGTCGAGGTAGCCCGCGGCGTCCCCGACGAGCAGGACGCGGCCGCGGGTGCGTCGCGCGACACGCACCCCGAAGGGGCCGGCGCCGCGGACGGTCGACTCGGGGGGGCCGAGCTTCGCGGCGAGCGCCGGGAAGTGCTGGAGGAACGCCTCGTGATCGCCCTTGCCGCCGCTCCACAGGAACGCGACGCCCACCCGCTCCGGCCCGACGGGGGTGACGTAGGCCTCCACGCCGTCTCCCCACCACACCTCGACCTTGTCGCTCCACGGGCGCACCGTGAAGTGGCGGCGGATGCCGAGCCGGCGGCCGCTGGAGCCGCCGGGCGTGGCGGCGGGGGTGGCGTCGATGCCGGCCTCCTTGCGCACGCGGCTGTGCAGGCCGTCCGCGGCGACGAGCCAGCGGGCGCGCACGGGGCCGCGCGAGGTCTCGAGGGTGACCCCCTGGGCGTCCTCGGTGAACCCCATCGCCTCGGTGCCCTGGTAGAGCGTGACCCCCAGCGCCGCCGCGCGCGCGAGCATCGCCTCGGAGAGCGCGAGCCGGCGGATGCCGAGCCCGGGGCCCTCGAGGAAGCGGGCCTCGGCGATCACGTCGCCGTCGACGTAGCGGATGCCGGTGAAGGGGTGGCACCCCCACGCCGGGGGCTCGACGCCGAGCGCGCGGAGCCGGGCCACGCCGGGGGGCATGAGCCCTTCGCCGCACGCCTTGTCGACGGGGCCGCGGCAGCGCTCCACGACGACGGCGGTCTTGCCGTGCATGGCGGCCTCGATCGCCACGGCGAGGCCCGCGGGGCCGCCGCCGACGATGGCGTAGTCAACGTCCAAGACGCGTCCTCCAGTGGGCGAGGGTGCCCTTCGCGAGCGCCCCGGCGAGGCGCCACGCGTTCACCTCCTCGGGGGGGAGCAGTTCGCCGGCGAGCCAGCGGCGGAGCGCCTCGCCGCGGCGGATCTTGCCGGAGGAGGTGCGCGGGAGCGTGCCCGGGGTGAGGAGCACCACGAGCGCGGGGTCGAGCCCCGTCGCGGCGAGGATGGCGACCGCGCACCGGTTCGCCACGTCGGGGTCGGTGACCGCGGAGGGGAGGGTGGGGGCACCGTCGATCCCCGGCGCTGTCTCCGGGGCGTTGCGGGGGCGGAGCCCCTGCCCCAAGAGCGCGGATCCCGACCGCTGCGTCGCGGCCTCGACGATCTCGGCCTTCACCTCGACGAACACGACGAGCTGCTCGCTCTCGGCGTCCTCCGGGCGCCAGGCCACCGCGGCGGCGCAGCCCGTGCGCACGCCCTCCACGGCGTCGACGGCCTGCTCGATCTCGTGGGGCGCGTGGTTCTGGCCGCGGAGGATGACGACGTCCTTCGCGCGGCCGGTCAGGTAGAGCTCGCCGTCGTGGACGAAGCCGAGGTCACCCGTGTCGAGCCAGCCGTCCACCATCGCGAGCGCGGTGCGTTCGGGCTGGTGGAGGTACCCCGCGAAGAGCGAGGGCCCGCGCACCTTGACGGGGCCGACGCGGTCCTCCGGGACGTCGATGGCCATGCCCGGGAGCGGCGTGCCGACGCTGACGAGCTCGACGCCCTCGGGATCGGGGACGGCCCGGCCGTCGGCGAGGGCGTGACGGTCGAAGCGGGTGGTCTTGAAGGGTTCGTCCAACGCGGAGAAGGTGACGGCGAGGGAGGCCTCGGCGAGGCCGTAGACGGGCGTGAGGGCCTCGGGGCGCAGGCCCCACCGGGCGAAGCGGTCGACGAAGCGGCGGAGCGTCGCGGGGGAGACCGGCTCGGCGCCGTTGAGCGCGTAGCGCCAGCGGGAGAGGTCGACGCCCTCCATCTCGGCGTCGGTGATGCGGTCGACGCAGAGGGCGTAGGCGAAGTTCGGCGCGGGGCTGATGAGCGCGCCGGTGCGGCCGAGGGCGCGGAGCCAGAGCGCGGGCCGGCCGATGAACAGCTCGGGGCCGAGCAGGGTGAGGTCGCCGGCGCGGAGGAGCGCGACGAACACGGCGCCCACGAGCCCCATGTCGTGGTAGAGCGGCAGCCAGCTCACGCCGGCCTGGTCGGCGTCGGTCTTCGCGATGGCCCCGAGGATGGCGCCCGCGTTGGCGAGCACCGCGGCGTGTTGCAACGCGACGGGCTTCGGCTCGACCGTGGTGCCCGACGAGAACTGCACGAAGGCGAGGGCGTCGGGCGTCACGTCGTGGACGTGCGGCTCGCCGGCCACGTCGTCGATGTCGACGGCGCCGAGCGCGGGGCGGGCGAGGGCGACGGTCTCGCCGAGGATGCGCCAGGTGCGGGCGTCGGTGAGGAGGAGGCGGCACCGGGCGGCGGTGAGCATCGCGGCGGTGCGCGCGTGGTACTCGGCGAGGCGGCCGAGGCGGACGGGCGGGTAGAGCGGCACGGGCACGGCACCCGCGAGGACGGCGCCGAAGAAGGCGTCGAAGAAGGCGGGGCCGGTGGGGAGCACGAGGCCGACGGTGTCTCCGGGGCGGACGCCGCGCGCGACGAGGCCCCCGGCGGCGCGCTGGGCGCGGGCGTACACCGTCGCCCAGTCCACCCTGGTCTCCCGCTCGTGGCGGTCGAGGAAGCGGAGGCCCTGCCCGTTGTCGGCGGCGGCGGCGGCGGCGAGGGCGCGGCCGAGGGTGGTCGGGGAGTCAGTCACGGCGCCTCAGTCGAGCAGTGTCGCGAGGTGCTTTCGGAAGGTGGGATTCCGCCATGCGGTCGGGACCATCTCCTCTTCGCAGGGGACGCGGGGGACGATCAGGAGGTTGGGGAGGAACTCGACCCGCTTGCTACCCGTAGCCACCATCTCGCGAATGCGTTGCAAGCTGCCCGAATGCTCCTCGGAGCCGCTGAAGCGGTTGACGACGTGTTGGACTCGACGCGCGAGCGGCGCCCCCGCCTTCCCCGCGCCGAGGTCCGAGTCCCACAGGGCATCCGGGACCCAGGGAATCACAATCCGATCGATGATGCCGCGGAAGGATCGGACGAGCGGTGGCCACCCGGGCGGCGTGTCGATCAGCACGTCATCGTAGCGCGCGGCGAGGTCGGCGAGAGACCGCCGCCAGCGTACCGCCGGAGGACGCAGTTCAGGTCGTTGAACCATCGCCATCGTCCGCGCGTCGAAGCCCTGGACCACGCCCGGGCCCCCCACCAGCACATCGATGTCGGCGTGGACCGTTTCAAGGCAGCGCTCCTCCAGCGTCGCGTCGTCCTCCGTCCAGAAGTCCGCGATCGTCGCGTCCTTCCCGACGAGCCGGTACCCCTCGGGCTTCAACAGGCAGATGCTCGCGTGGCCCTGCGGGTGCAGGTCGACGACGAGCACGCGACGCCCGCGGCGTGCACGGTTCCAGGCGGTGGCCAGACAGATGCTGGTCGTTCCGACCCGCGTGCGCCGGCTGCCGAAGAGGTAGACGTTGGCGAGCTCGGTCATGCGGGCATGTCCTGGAGGAGCCGGAGCGCCTCGTCGGGCTTGAGCACGTCCTGCACGCGCTCGAACTCGGAGTGGGGCCCGCGGCCCTCGGAGGTGACGATCCGGAAACCGCGGCGTACCGCCATGCCGATCGTCAGCCAGTCGATGGTGCTCGGGGCCCCGACATGCCCGTCGCACGCTGCGCGCATGCGCGCCGTGTCGGCGCCCGCGGCCACGGCGATGCCCTCGACCGCCGAGAGGCACTTCCGGCACTTCCAGGACTGGTAGGCGCCCTCGTCGCCGTAGGTCGCGCGGGTCCACGCCTCGAGCGCCACGGAGTCGTCCTCGTCGAACGCCTCGAGCTTGAACTGGAAGTCCTGCAGCCAGGCGCGCAGCTGGGTTGCGTCGAAGCCCGCGCCGTGGTGGGCCCCGCGCGCCCGCAAGAACTCGGCCCAGACATGCACAGGGACGAGGACCGGGACGCCCGCCTTCTGCGCGGCGAACGAGAGGGCCACCGTGAGCTTGCGGTCCCGCAGGACATTCGTGTCGAGGAGCAGCGTCACGCCTTCGGCTCCTCCTCGGCCTGGAGCTGCTCGGCGGTGAGCGCCTCGAGCACGTGGTGCTCGTTGAACCGGAAGAAGAGCATCTCCCCGTACTTGAGGTCGAGCCCCTTTCGCACCCAGTCGGGGAGCTTCAAGAGCCCGTCGCGCGTGACCCACGCGGGCGGCTCGGGCTCGCAGCCGAACTGCGTCGTGACGAGGCGCTCGTAGGCCTCCAGGGTGTTCCCTTGCGTCTGACGCGCGCGACGCTCCACCTGGGTGAACCCTTGCTCGTCGCGACGCACCTCCCAGAACGTCGGCGCGCCGTCGAACGCGAACGAGTGGCTGGTGAGGAGGAGCTGCTTGCGACCGCGTTCCACTGCCTGGCGCAGGGACGCGAGCATGCGCTCCTGCACCGCGAGCGAGAGATTGAGCTCGGGCTCTTCGATCGCCACGACCGAGGAGGGGAGGCCGAACACCGCGACGAGGAGCCGGAACACCTGCTCGACGCCGGCGCCCATCTCATCGAGGGAGATGACCTCCCCCGTAGTTGTCTCTTCGATGCCGACCCCGACGGCGTCGCCTTCGCGCCACGCCGTGAGGTCCCCGTCTCCGGCCTCGGGGAACGCCTTCATCGCCTGGACGACGGCTCGGTAGCGAAGCCGCGCCGCGGCGGCGGGGGAATCGCGCAGGGTCGCGAGAAGGTGCTCCCAGGAGCGCTTTCCGGGCGGGGTGCGGCGGTCGTCGAGGAGCAGGAGGGTTGGGTTGCTCTCGACGGCCATGAGCGATTGCAGGCGCTCGCGCAGGCGGTTCTGCCAGTGTGTGAGCTCCTGTTCGCGAAACGCCGCGGCGTCGGCGTCCGGATTGTCGTCCTCGGGGACGTAGAGTTCCTCCAGCCAATCGTCGTGGGGATCGGCTCGCGTGAACGGTGGGCGCTGCGCCTCCCCCTCGATGGTGAGCTCCTCCACGGTCACGCGGACCGCGCCCGTCTCGTCTCGCTGAAGCCGAAACGAGGCGACGAGCGCGGGCTCCACAAGCTCGAGGCGCAGGCGGCACGGCGTTTCGCTCGGAAGCCGCCGGTTGAACACTGCACCGCGGACCTCCAGGTAGTCCGCCAGCTTTGCCTGCTCGATGACTTGGCGGAGCACCAACAGGTCCGGTGCGCGCCGGAGCAACGACCACGCGGCGCGAAGCGCAAGCAGCAGGTTCGACTTCCCGGCCGCGTTCGGGCCATGGAAGATCTCGAGCGCACCGAGCGCGGAGAGCTCGACGGCGGGCCCCACGCTCTTGAAATTCTCCACCCGGAGGGACGCGATGCGCATCCTCGTTCGTAACCACTCGCCGCTTGTCCGGCGCGACGCGGCTTCACGGCGGAGCCACGCTATTCGCCGGCGGGGCCCGGGGCGCTCACCCGATCCGCCGGCGGAGGACCGCGACGAGGTCCGCCACGTGCTCGATCCCGGCCTCGTCGCCGTCTTCGAGCACCACCCGGAAGTGGTTCTCCAGCTCGGCCACCAGCGTGAGCAGCCGCACCGAGTCGAGGCGGAGGGCCTCGACGAGCGAGGTGTCGTCGAGGAGCTCGCCCTCGTAGCCGAGATGAGCGCGGGCGACCTCCGCGATGCCGGCGCGGATCTCGGTGTCGGTCACGGCGTCCTCCCGAGGGCGTGGTCTTCGATGCGGATGCGCTCGCGCAGCAGGAACGCGTTGAGGACCGTGAACGTAAGCGCGGTGGCCCAGGCGCCGTGGACCAGCGGGAGGGCGAGGCCCTCGGCGACCACCGCGAGGTAGTTCGGGTGGCGGAGCCAGCGGAACGGCCCGCCCTCGACCGGGGCGAGGCCCGGGATGACGATGACGCGGGTGTTCCAGCGGGTGCCGAGCGTGGTGATGACCCACCAGCGCAGCGCCTGGGCCGCCACCAACGCCACGAGGCAGAGGGCGCCGAGCCAGGGCACGAACGGGCGATCGAGCAGCACGACCTCCGCGGCCGCGCCGAAGAGGAAGCCCGTGTGGAGCACGACCATTGCCGGGTAGTGGCCCCGCCCGTGCTCGACGCCGCCGTGCGCGAAGCTCCACGCGGCGTTCCGCGTCGCGACGACGAGCTCGGCGACGCGCTCGAGGCCGACGAGCGCGAGCACCCCGAGGAAGCCGAGCGCGGTGGGGCTCACCGGGTCACCATCGCAGGAGCACGAGCTCGGAGCAGAACCCCGGCCCCATCGCGATGAGGAGGCCGTAGCTGCCCGGCGGCGGCGGCTCCGCCAGCGTCTCCCGCAGGACCATCAGCACCGACGCGCTGGAGAGGTTGCCGACCTCGCGGAGGCTCGTCCAGGTGCGGGCGAGCGCGCCGGGCGGCAGCGGGAACACGGACTCCATGGCCTCGAGCACCTTGGGGCCGCCGGGATGGGCGATCCACGTGGCGATGTCGGCGTAGTCGAGGCCGGCGTCGGCGAGGAAACGGTCGACGTCCCCGCGGAGGTGACGCGTGACCATGTCCGGCACCTCCGCCGAGAGCACGATCTTGAAGCCGTCCGACCCGATGTTCCAGCCCATGACGGACTCGGTGTCGGGGTAGAACACGCTGCGCGTCACGACGACGTGGGGGGCCGCGGGGCGGTCCGAGCCGGCCAGCCCCATCGCCTTCGCGCGCTGCTCGCCCACCAGGACGACGCAGGCCGCGCCGTCCCCGAAGAGGCCGCTCGCGATGAGGTTGGGGATGGAGAGGTCCTCTTTCTGGAGCGTGAGCGAGCACAGCTCGACGGAGAGGAGGATCGCCACGTGGTCGGGGAAGCCGCGGAGGTAGTCGGAGACCCGCGCCACGCCAGCCGCCCCCGCGACGCAGCCGAGCCCGAAGATGGGGGTCCGCTTGATGTCGGGGCGGAAGCCGAGGCGGTTGACGAGCCGCGCGTCGATGGAGGGCGCGGACATGCCGGTCACGCTGACGAACCAGATGGCGTCGACGTCCTGGGGGGTGAGGCCCGCGCGGGTGAGGGCGTCGGTGACGGCCGCGGCGCCCACGTCGGTGCCGACGCGCACGAAGGCGTCGTTCGCCTCGGTGAACCCGCGCAGGCCCAGGTAGTCGGCCATGGGGAGCGCGAGGTGGCGGCCGCCCACCAGGACGTTCCGGTGGAGCTGCTCGATGCGCGCGACGTTGTGGTAGCGCTCGGCCCACGCGGCCCGGAAGGCCGCGATGAGCGTGTCCTGGTCGGCGTAGTGAGGCGGAAAGGCCCGGCCGACCGTCGCGATGTACACCCGCCCTCCCGTCCGGCGGCCGTCCTATTGCGTCCGGGGGAAGGGCGCGAACCGGCCACGCTCGCGATGCGCGGGGTGGCCCGCCTAGGAACGGCGCCGGCTGCCTCGTTCCGGGCTCCCTAGAAGAACACGCAGGCGGGGCCGTTCACGTCGACCATGCCGTCGGCCGTCCAGATGCCGGTGCCCGCGGGATTGCCGTAGGCCCACCAGGTCGCGCTGCCGTCGGAGGCGAGCTCGACGCTGACGAGGTCGTCGAAGCTCTCGGAGCCGGTGTAGAAGGTCGCCGCGCAGGTGGTGGTGGTGGTGTTCAGCGTGGCGTGCAGCTCCACGCCGATGTCGCAGCTCGAGCAGTCCGAGGGCGAGGTGGCGGTGGCGGTGAGGTCCCACATCACGACGCAGTCGCTGTTCCCCTCGTTCGTCCAGGTGGTGTTCGCGAAGAGCTGCCAGCCGGACTCGCCGGTCCAGCCGCTCGTCTCGTCGCCATAGAGGAGGTACCACGTGTAGGACTGGGCACCGGCGGCGTCGACGCCGGCGTTGGTCTCGCAGGTGTTGGTGTCGATGATGCGGTCGAGCTCGTCCGCGAGGGCGTCGGTAGCCGTGTCGGTGTCGGTGTCGGTGTCGGTGTCCGTGTCCGTGTCCGTGTCCGTGTCCGTGTCCGTGTCCGTGTCCGTGTCCGTGTCCGTGTCCGTGTCGGTGTCGGTGTCCGTGTCGGTGTCGGTGTCGGTGTCGGTGTCCGTGTCCGTGTCCGTGTCGGTGTCCGTGTCCGTGTCGGCCGCATCGTCGGCGACGCAGGCGCCGTCTTCTTCGTGGGTGCCGGTGCCGCACACGAGGTCGCCGCCGGAGCAGCCCGCGAGCGCGAGGAAGAGGGTCGGAAGGACGATGCGGTACATGGGGGTCTCCACAGGGCGGGCATCATAGCGCAGGTCCAGGTGTTTTTCCGGCTGCGCACCCCGACCGGGCGGCCGCTCGGGGGTGACTTCGCGCCGTCGGTCCCGTAGGCTGGGACGATGGCGAGCGGGTCGGAGACAGGAGAGGGCGGAGGCGGACGCGCGCTGCGGGTGCTCCAGGGCGTCGGCGGCGGCGCGGTCGTGGTCGGGCTCGGCGCGTGGCTCGTCGCGACGGGGACGGAGGTGACCGTCGCGCACGGGGCGGCGCTGGGCGGCGGCGGCGCGGCGGCGCTCATGAGTCTCGCCGGGCGGCGGATCCCCGCGGCGGTCGGCGCCACGATCAGCCTGCTGGCGGCGCTCGCGGGCTACCTCGCGCTCACGTGGAGCTACCGGGTGGCGTCGTTTCCCTACGTCGACACGGTGCGGCCGTGGGGCATGGACTGGGGGCCCTACCCGGTGATGCGGCCGACCATCGGCCTCCTGGTCATCCTCGCGGCGCTCCCCGGGGCGCTCGGCGCGGTCCCGGAGGGGGTGGCGAAGGGCGCCCGGCGCGCGCGGGGGGCGCTCCGCGCGGTGGGGGCGCTCGCGTGTGCGCTCGTCGTGGCGTTCTGGGCCGTGCCGCGCTGGTACGAGATGGACCTCATCGCGCCCGAGGGCGTGGTGCCGGACCTCCCGCACTACCTGCCGCGGCCGGGGTGGGTGGGGCAGGGCGACACGCCCGCGGTCATGGGCGGGGCGCTCGTGCGCATCCACTGGTCGGAGTACAGCTTCAAGGGCGCGCCGTCGCGGGCCATCTCCTACGTCGTGCACAAGGAGCTCGCGCTGGCGAGCCTCGCGCACGGGATGCACTGGTCGTTGGCGGACATGAAGGTGGCCTCCGGGGCGCTCCCGGCTGCGTCCGCGGCGCGCCAGGCGTCGGTGCGCGGGGCGCTCTGGACGGCGCAGCGCGGCGCAAGCACCGGGTGGCTCTACCTCCACCTCGCGGCGGTGCCGGCGTGGGTGTTCCTCGCCTTCCGGCTCGTCTGGGGCCGCCCGCTCGACCCGCTGCTCCGCCGCGGCGCCTTCGGGATCCTGCGGGTGCTGATCTACGGCCCGCCGATCGTGAACCTCGCGCTGCTCGGCGGCCTCGTGGTCACCCGCCTCCCGGACCTCGGGAGCGGCGGCGCGCGCGTGCTCGTCGAGTCGCTCGGGTTCCTCGGCTGCGCCGCGCTCATCGATCTCGGCGGCCGCCCCCGCGCGCGGCGAACGGAGGGCGCGTGACGCGTTCGAGGCGGTGGGAGCAGGCGCTCCTCGGTGGGCTCCTCTGTGGGGGGCTCCTGGGGGCGCTCCTCGGCGGGTGCGCCCCGGCGGAGAGCCCGACGTCGCCGAGATCTCCGGCCCCTCCGGCCGTGACCGCGGACCCAACCCGCCCGGACCTCGTCCTCCTCCTCCCGTCCGGCCTGCGCGCGGACCCCCCCGGCGTCCCCGGCCCGGAGGCCCGCTTCATCGACGCGCTCGGCGCCCCCACGCGGCGGTTCACCGCCGCCTACGCGCAGTCCGCGGCCACCTACGTGAGCCTCGGCTCCCTGTTCACCGGGCGCTACCCCACGAGCATCCCGCTCTGCGGCCTGTTCATGGACGGCGTCTCCGCCGTGGAGACGCGCATGGTGCAGGGCAACGCCCTCGCGAACCGGCTCTGGTGCGCCGACATCCCGGCCGCGGTGCCGACGCTCCCCGAGGTGCTCGCCCTCTACGGCTACCGGACCGCGTTCGCCGTGGCGGGCGTCACCGGCGCGGAGACGCTGGGGCGGGGCTTCCAGGAGGTCGAGACCATCGCCTTCAGCGCCGACACGGGCACCGACTGGCCCGCGCTCTTGCGGTGGGCGGGCGGCTGGTGGTCCGAGAACGCCGACGCCCCGCGGCTCCTCGTGGTCACGACCGCCGACACGCAGGTGGTCGACCGGCCGAAGGTGCTCGACCGCATGGGCATCCGGCTCATGCTCGACGAGTCGATGCCGGTGTTCAACCCGGGCCGCACGGACGCGGATCCCGCCACCGTGGCGACGGTGTTCGGGGACGTGGCGCACGACGCCGGCGCGGGCCTCGCCTCCGTGGTGGGCGCCCTCGCGGCGGCGCCGAGCGGGCGCGCCCGGTGGGTGTTCGCGACCGCCACCAACGGCGTCTCCCTCATCGAGCCCACCGGCTTCTTCGACATGCCGGTGCCGATCGCGAGCACGAGCTTCATGCTCGACCGCACGGCGCGCGTGCCCCTCCTCGTCTACGCGCCCCCGGCCGTGGCCGGCGGCATGCACCCCGCCGAGTCGGGCCGCGTCGTCGAGCTCCTGGACCTCTTCCCCACGCTCGCGGGCCTCGCGGGCGCCGTCGCGCCGGCGCGCCTCCCGGGCGCCGATCTCTTCGCGGGCCCCGTGGCCGGCACCGGCGACGAGTACGCCTACGCCGAGTTCGGCGACACCCTGCTCTACCGGGAGGGCACGTACGAGCTGCTCTTCCGGGGCTACCTCCACCACGGCACAGTGCTCGACCCGCAGCTCGACGAGCGCCTCCGCGACCCCGCGAGCCAGAAGTACTTCACCGTGCACGAAGTGATGCGGGACCCCTGGCAGAAGGAGAACCTCGTGTTCTCGCAGGCCGGAAAATTCCAGGAGCTGCGTGCCGCGATGACGGGCGTGCGCACGGGGCCCGGCGCGCCCCCGGCGGGCACCTGGGATGATCCCCAGCGCCTCTGGGAGATCCGGATGGCACGCTCCCACGGCTACTGGTAGCGGCGTCCCACCCCGCCGCTCTCTCCCGGCCCATGGACGTGCGTGGGCTACAGCAACCACGCTGCCGCGCGCTATGCTGCTCCGCCCGGAGGCGTGATGGGGCTCTGGTTCGCGATGTGTGCGCCCGCGTTCGCCGCGGTGCTCGGCTTCGGCCCGGGTGACGGGCAGGTGGCCTTCCAGCTCGCGTCCTCCCTGCACGGGGTGGAGGGGCAGGCGCTCGCGTTCTCCGGCCAGCTCGACACGGCCGCCCGCACCGGCACCTTCACGGTCGAGGCCGGCGGGCTCACCACCGGCCTGGGGCCGAGGGACAGCCGCATGCTGGCATGGTGCCTGGAGGCCACGCGCTTCCCGGCGATCACGCTGGTCGTGAGCCGCATCGAGGGCGCGCTGGCCCCGTTCGGAGGCGGTGCCGGCTCCGGCGTCCTCTCCTTGATCGGCACGCTGACCATCCGGGACGTTACGCGCGACGTCGTCGTGCCCGCCACGTTCGCGTGGGAGGGCGAGAAACTCCGCATCAAGGGACGCCACGACATGAAGTGGACCGACTGGAACCTCCCGGACCCCTCCACGGTGCTCTCGACCGTGAGCCCGGACATGGCGGTGGTGTTCGACATCGTGGCGAGGCCATCGTGAGCGAGCGAATGTTCGGGACCTTGAAGGTGAGGCTGGAGGAGGAGGTCGCGTGGCTCGACCTCAACCACGGCAAGGCCAACGAGATGGGGAAGGCGGAGATCGGCGCTTTCGAGGGCCTGTGCGCCTGGCTCGAGGGCGGCAATGCGCGGGTGCTCGTCACCTCGTCGCAGCGGGTCTCCAGCAAGGGCACCCCCATCTTCATCTCCGGCGCGAACGTCACCGAGCGCACGGGCTGGGACACCGCCACGATCAAGCGGCACGTGCGCTGGCAGCGCGCGATCCTCGGGCGGCTGCGGCGGGCGCCGGTGTTCCACGTCGCGGTGGTCGACGGCATCGCGCTCGGCTGGGGCACCGAGTTCATGCTCGCGTGTGACTGGCGCATCGCGGGGCCCTCCGCGCGCTTCGGTCTCCCCGAGACGAGCCTCGGCATCGTGCCGGGCGCGGGCGGGGCGAGCGAGCTGGCATCGCTGATCGGGCTCCCCCAGGCGCTTCGGCTCGGCATGACCGGCGAGCAGCTCGACGCCGAGGAGGCCCACCGCATCGGCCTCGTCGACGAGCGGGTGCCCGACGTGGCGGCCGGCCTCGCGCGGGCGGAGGCGCTCGCGACGATGGTGAAGCGGCGCTCCCCGACCGCGGTGGCGACGTTCAAGCAGGCGGCGCTCGCGGCGACCGGCCGGAGCGAGGACGAGCGGCGGCGGCTGGAGGCCGAGGCCTACGAGCACTGCGTGGACACCGGCGAGGCCGCGATCGGCCGCGCCAACTTCGCGGAGATCGTCGCGGGCGGGCAGGCGCCCTGGAGCGCGTTCAAGGCGTGGCGGCCCTGACCGTGGGGCTCCTCCTCTTCGCGTTCGCGTGCCGCACCGAGCCCGGGCTCCCCGGGTGCGATGGTCTCGGCGATCCGATCGCGCGCGAGGAGTGTCGCTACGACGCCGTCAAGCCGCTCGTCAACGACGACCAGGCGCTCCGCGCCGCCGTCGACTCGATGAGCGACGAGGCCTCGCGGGACCTCCTCCTCTACCGCCTCGCCGTCGACAACCCGCAGCGTGCCCAGTCGCTGTGCGCGCTCACGCGCACCCCGGTCCTGCGCGAGAAGTGCGACAAGGTCATCGGCCGACCGCACCTC
Source organism: Pseudomonadota bacterium (assembly GCA_030684355.1). Classification (GTDB taxonomy): domain Bacteria; phylum Myxococcota_A; class UBA796; order UBA796; family SXON01; genus CAJBVW01. The sequence goes on along the minus strand of JAUXTN010000087.1, from coordinate 44,021 downwards.
GCCGGGCCGCCGCGCCCGTCGCCGTAGCGGGTGCTCCTCCTCCTCCTCGCGTGCGAGGGCGGCGGCGAAGCCCCCGTCGTGCGGCCGCTCGCGGAAGGCGCCGGCCCCGAGGTCTGCGCGCAGGAGCCGTTCGAGCAGCTCCGGATCGGCTGCCTCGTGGAGAGCGCCGCCCGCGCCGGCCGCGAGGGAGACCCCGACCGTGCCGAGGCCGCCTGCGCCGCCCTCCCCGCCGGGGCGTGGCTCGACGAGTGCCACTTCCGCGCCGGGGAAGAGCTCGGCCGCGCCGGCAAGGTCGTCCCCGCGCTCGCCCACTGCGGGCGGGCCGGGCGCTTCGCCACCTTCTGCACGACCCACGTGGGCTGGGGCATCCCCCCCCTCGAGGAGCCGCTCGCCACCTGGCTCTCCGGGGTGCCCGCCCTCCCCGACGAGCTGGAGATCGAGGCCGCCGACACCCTCCGCGCGCGGTGGTGGTTCAACCGGTATTTCGGTACCGGCACCGCCGACCCCGCGCTCGCGCAGGCCGCGCCGCCCGACGAGCTCCCCCACGCCCGCGGGGCCTGGGCGCTCGAGGCCATCCGCCTCGCCGACGGCGACCTCCCCGCCGCCCGCGCGGCCTGGACCGCCGGCACCGTCCTCACCGGCCCCATCCTTGGCGGAGAGGGGCGGGACCGCCGCCTCGGCCGCTACGACGCCCCCTTCAAGATCGCCGGCGAGGACGCACTCCCCCGCATCCCGACGTTCGGCGGCGGCCGCCGCTTCGTCGGCGAGACCCCCGACGAGGACCTCGACCTCGCCCTCGTCGAGGGCCTCTACTTCCGCGAGCGCACCGGAGCCGCGGCGTTCCGGCCGTTCCTCGCCGATCCGCGCCCGCGCGTCCGCTACACCGCGCTCCGTTGCTACCGCACGCTGCCCTCGCCCGACGCCGAGGCCGTGCTCTCCGCGATGGCCCAGGACGCCGATCCCATCGTGGCGGCGCACGTCGCCGACGCGCTGAAGTACCGGACGTGGAAGGGGAAGCCGAACGCGCCGGGGTTGCGGTGAGGGGTTGCGGTGAGGGGGGCGTGGACGGCGGCGCACGGCGACGCTATCATTGATAGCAGGGGTGCCCGGTGCGTCAGCTCATCGTGCGGAACGTCGAGGATGAATTGGTGGTCGCGCTGAAACGGCGCGCCGCGCGCCACGGTCGGTCGGCCGAGGCGGAGCATCGTGCGATCCTCCGCGAGGTCCTCGAGCGCGACGCCGAGCGCCCGTCCTTCAAGGACCTCCTCGCCACCATGCCGGACGTCGGCACCGACGAGGACTTCGCCGCACCCCGGGACCTCCCGCGCGACGTGCGCTGGTGAGCGGCTGGCTCGTCGACACGAACGTGCTCTCCGAGCTGCGCAAGGGGGAGCGCGCGGACGCGAGCGTGCGGGCCTGGTTCGCCGACGCGCGCGAAGGCGAGGTGTACACGAGCGTGCTCGTGCTCGGGGAAGTGCGCCGGGGCATCGAGTCCATCCGCCGCCGGGACCTGCCCTCCGCGCTCGCGCTGGAGCAGTGGCTCCTGCGTCTCACCGGGAGCTTCGGCGACCGCATCCTGCCCGTCGATCCTGCGGTGGCGGAACGCTGGGGCCCGATGAACGTGCCGAACCCGGTGCCGACCGTGGACGGGCTCCTCGCCGCGACTGCGCTCGTGCACGATCTGACCCTGGTCACGCGGAACCTCCGGGACGTGGAGCGCACGGGGGTGCGCTGCATGGACCCGTTCGGACGCTGATCCATCAGCCCCCGAAGATCGCCTCGATCCCCAGGATCGGCAGGATCGGCAGCCCGAACCCGTACGTCTGGGTGCCGTAGGCCTCCCACACGCCCGAGATGACCGGCTCCGCGACGCGGCGGTTGTAGAGGTTCTGCACGTCGAGGTAGTACTCGAGGCGCCAGTGCTTGTACTGGGCCTGCTTCGAGATCTTCACGTCCAAGCCGTGGAACGCCTCGGTGCGGCCGAACCGGTCGGGCACGAGGGTCACGGCGGTCTGGCCGAGGACGTCGTAGGCCTCGATGGGGTCCTCGGTGGCGGGCACGGGGAAGCCGCTCGCGAAGCGCCAGCGCCCGCCGAGGGTCCAGCGCTTGCCGAGGTCGGTGGAGGCGACGGCCACGAGGGTGTGCGGCTGGTCGTAGTTGGAGGGGTACCAGGCGTCGGCGGGCTCCTCGCGCCGCTGGCTGTGGCCGTAGCTGTAGGCGACCCACCCCGAGAGCCGGGCGGTGCTGTAGCGCACCATCGTCTCGACGCCGGACGCCTGGCCCTCGATCTGGCCGAGGGAACCGTCGGCCTCGTAGGCGGTGATGCGCGCGATCTTGCGGCTGTAGGCGTCGATGCCGACCTGCCACGGCCCGTAGTCGATGCGCACGCCACCGCCGCCGCCGTAGCTCTGCTCCATGGCGAGGGTGCTCCCCTCGGGCGGCCCGACGAGCATGTCGGCGGGGGGCGGCTGGTGGTAGAGCCCGGCGTCGCCGACGAGGGTGACGATGTCGCCGATGGGGACCACGACGCTCATGCGCGGGGACGGCGCCGCGCGGGGGAGCTGCCGGGAGACGAAGAGGGTGTCGAGCCGCAGGCCCACCACGCCGCGGATCTTCTCGCCGATGCGCACGTCCGCGTAGGCGTCGGGCGAGTCGACGTGCGCGTAGAGCTGCTGCCCGTTGAGCTCCATCCCGAACCAGTCGAACGAGGTGTCCACGCCGGCCGACCAGCCGAACAGGCCCTCGCCGTCGTCCGCGAACTCGATGCGCCCGCCGCCGCCGTTGCGCTCCTGCGTCTGCACGCGCTCGAGCACGTCGATCTCGAGGATGTTCTTCTCGTAGGCGTAGTGCGGCTTGATGAGCAGCGCCTTGCCGAGCACCTCGAGCCGCAGGCTGCCGTGCAGGCGGTTTGTCAACATCGTGACCTGCGCGCGGTTGCCGTCCGCGGTGGAGGCGTCGATGGTGTCGAAGTAGCCGAGGCCGAGGACCGAGGCGGGGCCGTAGTCGCCGCGCACCGCCCAGTCAAAGAACCGCGGCGCCACCTGCGCCTGCTCTTTCGTGATGCCCGGCACGAGCCCGAGCACGCCGTCGAGGTACGAGCGTCGGATGCCGCCGCTGATGCCGCCGAGCTTCCCGAGGGGGGCGGCCGCGTACGCGCTCGCGAGCACGATGTTGGCGCCGACGCGGGCCTCGACCTTCTCGGGGCGCGCGCGGGTGAGGAGGTCGACGGCGCCCGCGGTGGCGCGGCCGTAGCGGGCGGACTGGCCGCCCGGGTAGAAGTCGACGCGGTCGATGAACCCCGGGTGCACGACGCTCGTGAACCCGCCGAGGTGGTAGATGAGCGGCACCCGCGCGCCGTCGATGTAGACGCCCGTGTCCCGCGGATCGCCGCCGCGGACGAGCAGCCAGCCGGCGTCGAGCGGGGTGCGCACCGCGCCGGGGAGGTTGGAGATCGCGCGCAGCGGATCGCCCATCGTGCCGGGCAGCGTGCGGAGCTCCTCCGCGGTGATGGTGCGGCGCACGACCTCGTCGCGCTCGCGCCGGTAGAACCCGATGACGCCCGCGGGCACCTCGGGGGTGCGCGCCCAGAGCTCGAGGTGGACGGCCTCGCCCTCGCCGATGAGGAGCGGCTTGTCGTCGACCTTCACGGGCTCCGGGGTGACGACGGTGAGCACCTGGTCGCCGTCGGGCACGCCGCGGAAGGCGAACCGCCCAGCCTCGTCGGTCCGCACGCTCTGGCCGCCGACGCTCACGAGCACGCCGACGGCCGGCGCCGGGGCGTCCCCCGCGTAGCGGACGACGCCGTCGACGTTGATGGGCGGCGGGGCGATCTCCAGCCGCACGGGCACCTGGACCGCGACGGCAACTCCCTCCTCCATCGCCGGCGTGAACCGCACCGCCTTCATCGCGGCGAGCGCCGCGGCGGCGAACGGCTCGTCGCCCGTGACCAGGGTGACGGACTCGACGGCGCCGGCCTCGTCGACGAGGAGCTCGACCTCCACGATGGCGGGGACGGCCTCGGCGGGGGCGGGCACGTCGGCGGGCCACGGGAGCACGAGCGGGGCGAGCGGCACGGGGGGGACGAACGCGGGGGCGGCGGGGGGCGCGGGCTCGGGCGGAGCGGGCGTGACGGGCGCGGGCACCGCAGCGGGCGCGCTCATGGGCGGAGCCGACGGTTCGGACGGGCCCTGCGCGAGCGCGAGGCAACAGAGCAGCGATCCGATCACGGTTGGACGGTAGCACGGACGGCGGCGCTCTCCGACGTCCAGATGCGGGCGCCCGGACCGGGCGTTAGGTCCGGCGCTCCCGTTGGAGTCCGGCCATGTCTCGTCGCGCCCTCGCGCTCGGTGCTGTCTCGATCGTCGCGATCGCCTCTCTCCTCGTCGGCTGCTCCGGTGAGGAGACCGCCCCCGTCGTACCCCCCGCGCCGCCGGTCACGCCGCCGGCGCCGGTGGCCGTCCAGGAGCCGCTCGAGGGGGGCCCGTTCCCGACGCTCCTGCTCGCCCAGGCGCAATTCGTGAAGGACGCGGCCGGGAAGCCGAAGCCCGGCCCCGCGCTCGTCACCCTCTGGCGCAAGACGCCCGACGGCTGGAAGACGACGAAGCTCGAGGACACCGACTCCAACGTGTTCCACAAGGCGCTCCCCTACGAGGGGGGCATCCTGACCATCGGCGCCGAGAAGGCGTGGCTGAAGGATTGGCGCTGGGCGGACGGGAAGTGGACCACCGAGGGCCTCTGGAACCCGAAGTGGGAGGGCAAGTTCAACCGCATCCGGGACCTCGAGATCGGCGACGTCGACGGCGACGGCACCCCCGAGATGGTCATGGCCAGCCACGACGCCGGCGTGATCGGCGTGGCGAAGCGTGTCAACGGCAAGGTCGAGGTCGTGGAGCTCGACAAGACGCCCGACACGTTCGTGCATGAGATCGAGATCGGCGACATCGACGGCGACGGCAAGCAGGAGTTCTTCGCGACGCCGAGCGGCCGCAACCAGTCGAGCGGCAAGTCGCAGCCCGGCCAGGTCGTCATGTACCGGTGGGACGGGACCACGTACGTCCGCTCCGTCGTGGACGATCTCGCGGGGAGTCACGCCAAGGAGATTCTCGCGGTTGACCTCGGCGGCAAGGGGAAGGTCGATCTCTTCGCGGTGATCGAGGCCGAGACCGAGCTCGTCGACGGGAAGGCCAAGGTGGTCAAGCCGGTCGAGATCCGCCACTACGCGCTCGGCAAGGACGGCACCTTCACGCACTCCGTCGCGGTGACCATCGACGACAAGCAGACGCGCTTCCTCGTCCCCGGGGACTTCGACGGCGACGGCCAGATCGAGCTCGTCGCGGCGGCGATGAAGACCGGCATCTGGATGCTGGAGCAGAACAAGGACGGCACGTGGACCTCCACGAACATCGAGCCGAAGTCCGGCGGCTTCGAGCACGCGGCCCACGGCGCCGACCTCGACGGCGACGGCAAGCTCGAGCTCTACGTCGCGTCGGACGAGCAGCACGAGCTGCGCAGCTACGTGTACGACCCCGCGTCGAAGACCTACGTGAAGACCGTCCTCGGCACGATCCCGGACCAGTCGATCACGTGGAACATCACCAGCGGGAGCTTCTGACAACCGCGCGATCCCCAGGGGGCGTTGAGCCTGAGAACAGGCTCCCTGTCCCGTCGGTGGCACCCCGAGGCGCCGAGAACCGCGTCCCGGGGCCCAGCCCGGTTCCCCCCAGAGGGGCCCCACCGGCCCACCCCGGCCGCACGGCGCCCCGGGGAGCCACCGCCGGGGGCACCGCCGCCTCAGACTCCTCTTTCGGAGGGTGGCCGCCCGATCAGCCCGGCCGGTAGACCAGCACCACGCCCGCGCGGATCTCGACGGGCGAGAGCAGCGTGGCGCCGGTCTCGTTGCGGAGCTCGATCGCGCGGAGGTCGCCCTGGACGCGCACCGAGGGCGCGAGGTGCAGCGCGGTCGCGCCGAGCGGGATGTCCACGCCCACCTCGCCGCCGAGGATGGGGACGGTGGCGGTGAGGAGCGGCGTGCCGGCGTCCGCGAACGAGCGGATGCCGAGGCCCATGTGGGCGCCGAGGTAGGGGCGGATCTTCGAGCGCGTGATGGACCACGCGCCCTCGACGATGAGGTCGACGTTGCCCATGGTGCGGGTGTCGCCGGCCTCCGGGAGCGCGGATGCGGTGCGGACGCCGAGGCCGCCGCCGACGCGGAGGGCGTCGGTGAGGTACCAGCCACCGTCGAGGCGGAGATCGCCCGCAGGGCCCGCGGCCGCGCGGAGGCCGATCCCGCCGCCGGCGCTGATCCAGGGGCCGGGGCCGGTGTCCTCTCGGGCCGGGAGCGTCGTGGCGGAGCCGGGCGCGGGGGTCACGGCGGCGGGGGTCACGGCGGCGGGGCGGGTGGCCTCGGCGGTGGGCGTGGCACCCGACGTGCGGGCCGGGGCCTTGGCGGCGGTCGTGCCGGTGCCCTCGGAGGTGGGCGTCGCGCCGGTGGTGCGGGGCGGGGCCTTGGCGCCGGTGGTCACCGGCTCCTTCGTGGTCGTCGCGCCGGGGTCCACCGCCACCGCGCCGGCGCCGGCGCCCTGGGTGGTGGTGGTCTTGGACGGCGGCGGGGTCGTCGCGGCGGTCGTGGTCGGGGGCGGCGCCACCGGGGGCGGCGCGGTGACCGCGGGCGTCACGACGACCGGGGGCGGGACGACGGCGACGGGCGGCTCCGCCACCTCGGGGGCCTTGCCGAGCAAGGTCGACGCGTAGAACAGCAGGTCCTCGCGCTCCTCGGCGGTCGTGCAGGGCGCCACGTTGACCGTCTGCTCCGCGCCCTTGCGGTCGCGGACGGTCATCTCCCAGTAGTCCTTGCGGTCCACCAGCACGACGCCCGGGCCCGCCATCGGGAGCCCGGCGACGCGGGAGACGGCGAGGCCGCGGGAGGCGAGCGAATCGGTCCAGTCCTCCACCTTCTGGCCGACCGGCAGCGACACCGGCACGGGGGAGGCCGGCGCGGCGAGCGCGGAGGCGACGAGCGAGGGGGCTCCAGCGAGGGGGGCCGCGGCCACGAAGAGGGCCACGAGCCCCAGGCGCTGGAACAGACACGAGCGGAGGGGCAGCATCATGCGAGGACCACAGTACCCCGCGTCGTCCGCGCGGTGGGTGGCCGACGCGCCCCTCCCGGCCCGGTTCTACCGCTTTGTGTAGTACCGAAGGGCGTATTCCTCGACCATCCGGTTGGTGTGGAAGGCCCGGTAGCAGGTCTCGAGGCTGCGGCGCATCCGCTGCACCCATGCGCGCGGGACCCCGGTGGCGTCCCGCTCGTAGAACTCGTTGCCGACCTGCTCCTCGAGCAGCCGGTAGAGGCTCTCGGCGTCCGCGGCGTCCTGCTCCTCCTGCTTCGCGTACTCCCGCTCGTCCCCGATGGCCCAGCCGTTCGTGCCGTCGTAGGCCTCGGGCCACCACCCGTCGAGCACGGAGAGGTTGATGCCGAGGTTCAACGGCACCTTCATGCCGCTCGTGCCGCTCGCTTCGCGCGGGCGCCGGGGGTTGTTGAGCCACACGTCCACGCCCTGCACGAGCCGGCGGCCGAGCGCCATGTCGTAGTCGGGCAGGAACACGACGCGGCCGCGGAACCGCTCGTCCCGCGTCCACCGGATGACGTCGCGGATGAGGCCCTGGCCCGCGGCGTCCCGGGGGTGCGCCTTGCCCGCGAAGAGGATCTGCACGGGGCGCTCCCCGCACACGAGCCGCGCGAGGCGGTCGGGGTCGGAGAACAGGAGGTTGCCGCGCTTGTAGGGGGCGAAGCGGCGGGCGAAGCCGATGGTGAGCCGTTCGGGGTCGAGCCAGTCGCGGCCGGCCTGCGCGCGCGCGAACCGCACGATCTCCTCGCGGAGCGTGTTGCGCAGCCCCCACAGCGTCTCGTCGGGGATCGCCGCGAGCGAGAGGGCCTCGCCGTCCCGCCAGCCGGGCGCGTACTCGTCGAGCAGCCCCTGCACGCGCGGGTGCATCCACGACGGCGCGTGGACGCCGTTCGTGACGTGCCCGATCGGCACCTTCGCGACGGGGGTGCCCGGGTAGAGGTCCTTCCACATCTGGCGGCTCACCTCGCCGTGGAGCGCGCTCACGCCGTTCGCCGCGCGCGAGCCGCGCAGGGCGAGGACGGTCATGCAGAGGGTCTCGTTGATGTCGCCCGCGCGCACGCGGCCGAGGTCCATGAAGGAGCCCGCGGGCAGGCCCATCTCCTCGCGCATGCCGCGGAGGGTGTCCTGCACGAGCTCCCAGCGGAAGCGGTCGTGGCCCGCCGCGACGGGCGTGTGGGTCGTGAACACCGCGCTCGCCTTGGCCTTGGCGAAGGCCTCGTCGTGCGAGCGGGAGGTCGCCATCTCCTCGCGCCAGCGCTCCAGCACGAGGAAGGCGCAGTGGCCCTCGTTCATGTGGAACACGCTCGGCTGGATGCCGAGGGCGCGCAGGGCCCGCACGCCGCCGATGCCGAGGAGCACCTCCTGGGCGATGCGCGTGCTCTCGTCGCCGCCGTAGAGCTGCTGGGAGAGCTCGCGGTGCTCGGCGGGGTTCCCCTCGATGTCGGAGTCGAGGAGGAGGAGCCGGGCGCGCCCGACGCGGAGCTCCCAGACCGTCGCCTTGTAGGTGTGATGGCCGTGGGGCACGTCGACCACGATGTCGAGCTTCCGCAGGGGCGTGTGCTCCAGCGGCACCGGCGGGTAGGCCACGACCTGCCGGCCGTGCGCGATGACCTGCTTGAAGTAGCCCTCGCGGTAGAGGAGCCCGATGCCCACGAACGGCACGCCGAGGTCCGAGGCGGACTTCATGTGGTCGCCCGCGAGGACGCCGAGGCCGCCGGAGTAGATGGGGAGCGACTCGTGGAGGGCGAATTCCATCGAGAAGTAGGCCACCGGCGCCACGAGGCTCGGCGTGTTGCGGGCCGCCCACGTGTCGGTGTCCGCGAGGTACGCGGCGAGCCGCGCCTCCACGGCGGCGAGGCGGGCCTCGCAGGGAACCAGGGCCTCGTCCGGCAGCTCGTCCAGGAGGGCGAGGGGGCTGTGGTGCACCTCCTCCCAACGTTCGGGGTGCAGGCCCGCAAAAAGCGCGGTTGCCTCCGGATCCCAGCACCACCAGAGGTTGCCCGCGATCGCGTGCAGCCGGTCCCGAATGGTCATTCCCACCTCCCTGTCGATTCGATTTGGCCCCCCGCCTATCTCGGTCGCCCCGACGCGCACGCCTCGCTAAGGGGCCCCCCATGTCGCGCGCCGTGAAAGCTCCCTACGCAGTCCGCCAGGTTCTCGTCTGCACGAACGTGCGCGATCCCTCATCGGGGAAGCCTTCCTGCGGGATGAACGGCAGCACGACCTTTCGTGAGCACCTGAAGAAGGCGGTCAAGGAGCGCGGGCTCAAGGGCCAGGTGATGATCACCGGCACGAGCTGCCTGGATTTCTGCCCGGCCGAGGGCTGTGTCGTCGCGTTCTACCCGGACAACGAGTGGATGATCATCGAGGCCACGCGGGAGAACGAAGAGGTCGTGCTTGCGCGGGCGATTCGGGGGCCGGGGTAGGCCTGGTTCGAGCGCGAGGCCGGGATTTCGATAGTTTTGTCGAGTTCCCGATGTGCCAATCTCGCTATTCCTGATTGCTACCGAATCCGCCGGTGCTGTTCCACCGGGATCGCCGCCCGCACCCGGCGCACCCGCTCCAGGTCGATCTCGGCGAGGCAGAACCCCTCGCCGTCCCCGCACTCCGCGACGACCGTGCCCCAGGGGTCCGCGATGAGCGCGTGGCCGTAGGAGTGGCGGAGCCCGGCCTCGTCGTGGCGGCCCTCCTGTGCGGGCGCGAGGACCCACGCCTGGCACTCGATGGCGCGGGCGCGCAAGAGCGGGTGCCAATGGTCCTTCCCGGTCTGGAGCGTGAACGCGCTCGGCACGGTGAGGATCTCGGCGCCGGCGTCCACCAGCTTGCGGTAGAGCTCGGGGAAGCGGAGGTCGTAGCAGATCGAGAGCCCGATGACGCCGAGCGGGGTGGGGACCGCGACGATGTCGTCCCCCGGGGCGATGTGCGCGCTCTCCCGGAACGTCGGGCCGCCGGGCAGGTCGATGTCGAAGAGGTGCAGCTTGCGATACCGGGCGAGCAGCTCGCCGGTCGGGCCGAAGAGCAGCGACGTGTTGTAGCAGTGCGTCTCGAGGCCGGGAACGTCACACCGCTCGGCCACGGACCCCACCAGGAGGTGGACACGCAAGCGGCGTGCAAGCGTCGCGAGGCGCCGGTGCGTTCGGCCGTCGATCGGCTCGGCGATGGCCACCTTCTGCGCCGGCGAGCCGAGGAACGTGCTGTTCTCCGGCGTGGCGATGAGCGCCGCGCCCGTCCCCGCCGCGCGCTCGGCCAGGGCCTCGAGGCGGTCGAGGTTGTGGGGGATGTCGGCCCCCGTTCGGAGCTGTAGACAGGCGGCTACGTACATGCGCGTGATCCCTGCTATCCTGGGCGCTGTACGAGGTCCCCATGACGTTCCGGATCGCCACCCTCCTCTTGCTCCCGCTCGCCCTCACGGCGGGCTGCGGCGGGGACCAGAAGCTTGGCGTGTACAACTCCGCTCCGGTCGTGAGCATCTCGTCGCCGCCCGATGGCACCAGCGTCAACGAGGGCGACGTCGTGACGTTCCAAGGGCTCGTCTCCGACGCGCAGACCCCCTCGGAGGAGCTCATCATCGGCTGGTCGAGCGACATCGCGGGCATCTTCCTGGACCCCCCGCAGGCGGACTCCAGCGGCCTCGCGCTCTACTCGAACGGGACCCTCACCCCCGGGAACCACGCGATCACCCTCGCCGCGAGCGACGAGGCCGGCGAGCGCAGCCAGTACACCATCGTCCTCACGGTCATGGACGTGCCGGACGCCCCCGAGATCAACGTGGTCCACCCCGGCAACGGCGAGTCCGGCCAGGAAGGCGAGGCGTTCAACTTCGTCGTCCAGGTGACCGACGAGCAGGACGCCCCCGAGACGCTCGTGGTGAGCTTCGAGAGCGACGTCGACGGCGTCTTCTGCACCCCCGTCCCCGACGCCATCGGCGTGGCCGAGTGCGAGCAGTCCCTCTCCCCCGGCGATCACCGCCTCACGTTCGAGGTCACGGACAGCCAGGGCCTGCCGGCGCGCGAGGAGTACTACTTCACCGTCGTCTCCGCGAGCGCGGTCGACGACGACGACGACGGCTGGACCGAGGACCAGGGCGACTGCGACGACGGCGACGCGTCGGTGAACCCGAACGCGTCCGAGTACTACAACGGCCGTGACGACGATTGCGACGGCGTCGCCGACAACGGCACCGTCGGCTACGACGACGACGCCGACGGCCAGTCCGAGCTCGACGGCGATTGCGACGACACCAGCCCGGTGACCTACGAGGGCGCCACCGAGAGCTGCGACGGCGTCGACAACGACTGCGACAGCATCGTGGACGAGACGACCACCTGCTACGACGACGATGGGGACGGCCTCGCCGAGAGCGTCGGCGACTGCAACGACGCCTCCGCGGTGAGCTACCCCGGCGCCCCCGAGCTCGAGGATGGCACGGACAACGACTGCGACGGCACCGTCGACGAGGGCACCAACGCCTACGACGACGACTTCGACGGCTACACCGAGAACGCGGGCGACTGCGACGACGGCAACGGCGCCATCAGCCCCGCCGCGACCGAGTCCTGCAACGGCTCGGACGACGACTGCGACGGCACCGCGGACGAGCGGGACGCCTCGGGGTGCTTCGACTACTACTACGACTACGACGGGGACGGATACGGGTCCGACTCCGTGTCCTCGCGTTGTTTGTGTAGCTACGACGGGTACTACACGGCGGCGACGAACACGGATTGCTACGACTACAACTCGGGGTCGAATCCCACTGCCACGACCTACTCCACGTCGTCACGCGGCGACGGTAGCTTCGACTGGGACTGCGACAGCAGCGAGGAGAAGTACTACGCCGTCGCGGGCGGATGCACGAACAACATCGTGAGCTGTCCCTCCACCGCGGGCTGGGCGGGGGGCATCGCAACCTGCGGATCCACTGCGTCGTACGTGACCAGCTGCAGTTGGGACTGGTTCAGCTGCGACGAGAACACGTCCAACTACACGCAGAAGTGCCTGTAGTACTCCAAGGGGCGCCCGCCCCGCCCCGCCCCGCCCCGCCTCGCCTTGCCCAACCCCCCGCGCGGCCTAGCATCTCTGCGGGGAGCGCACACATGAGCATCCAGGTCGGTTCGACGGCACCCGACTTCAAGGCGCCCGCGCTGGTGGGGCGCGACTTCAAGGACATCGCCCTGCGGGAGTACCTGGACCAGGGGAAGTGGGTGGTCCTGTTCTTCTACCCGAAGGACTTCACGTTCGTGTGTCCGACCGAGATCGTCGCCTTCAACGACCTCCTGGAGGAGTTCACCGATCGCAACGCGGTGGTCCTCGGGGCGTCGACCGACACCGTCAACAGCCACCTGGGCTGGGTAAAGTCGGACGGTCGCTTGCAGGACCTGAAGTACCCGATCGTCGGCGACGTGACGAAGCGCATCGCCCGCGACTTCGGCGTGCTGCTCGACGAGCAGGGCGTCGCCTTGCGCGGCACCTTCATCATCGACCCGACCGGCCGCGTGCGGTGGTCGTCCGTCTACGACCTCGACGTGGGGCGCAACGTGGAGGAGGTCGTGCGCGTGCTCGACGCGCTCCAGAGCGGGGGGTTGTGCGCGTGCGGATGGCAGGAGGGGGACGACAACATCGTCCCCACCTGAGGCGCCGCCATGAGCCTGCCGCACCTGCCCCGCGTGGACGAGGCCCACGCGACCGGGGACACCGCCGCGCTGTACGAGCGCGCCCACCACAAGCTCGGCGCTGGGCCGCTGCCGGCGGCGCTGCGCAACCTCGTCGGGTCGCCCGTGCTGTTCCGCGACATGATGCTCAACCTGGAGCGGGTGGTCACCGAGCGCCCGCCGCTCGGCCGGAACGAGCGCGTGCTCATCGGCCTCGGCACCGCCGCGGCCGCCGACGCCCCCGATCTCGCCCGCTGGCTGGACGGGCTCGCCGCGTCGTTCGGGGTGCTCGACATAAGCCGCCGGGCCGCGGTCGAGGTCGCGCTCGCCTGCCGCACCGTGAACGCCTACTACCGGGCGAAGACCCTCCTCGATCTCCCCGGCACCGGGATGGATCCGCACGCGAACTTGCGTGCCTCCCCGCTGATGACCGGGCACCTGCCGAAGGCCACGGTGGAGCTCCTCTGCACCGCGGTGAGCGTCCACCTGCTCTGCAAGAGCTGCACGACCGCGCATGCCCGCGCGGCGCTCGATGCCGGGGCCACGCAGCCGCAGATCGAGGAGGCGATCCGGATCCAGGCGGTCATCGTGGGCCTCGTGCCGCTCGAACGGTGACGCCCGGGCCTCCCGCGGGCCGAGGCGGGGGGGCCGGGGCGGGGATCCGGGCGGCCCGGCGCGCTTCCGGATAGCCCTCTTGCAGGGCGCCCTCCGATGCGCTCCCGACGGAGAGGTGGCATGGACGTCCAGGCGGTCGAGCAGGTCCTCCGCAAGCAGGGTTGCGCGCTCACCCCGCAGCGCCGGGCGGTGCTGCGCTTTCTCGACGGCAACCTGGAACACCCGTCCGCGGGCCAGGTGTTCGACGCCGTGACCGCCGCCCTGCCGAGCACGAGCCGCCCCGTCTCGAGCCGCGCGACCATCTACAACACGCTGGCGCTCCTCGAGCAGATCGGGGCCGTCCGGGTCCTGCGCGGCACCGACGGGGAGATGCGCTACGACCCGAACACCACGCCGCACCATCACCGCTGCTGCGATGTCTGCGGGCGGCTGGAGGACGTGCCCGCCGAGGCCGTGACGCTCCTGCTCGACGGGCGCCCCGCGGTCGGCGAGGTGCGGTTCACCGGGCGGTGCCCGGCGTGCACGACGGCGTAGGGCCCCGGTTCAGGCCTTGCGCGGCTCCAGGAGCGCCCCGGCGCGGAGCAGCGCGAACGCCCCGAGGATGACGCCGAACCACAACGTCGCGACGCGGATGAGCAGCGCCGACGCGACCGCCGTGGCCTCGGTGACGCCCGGCACGAGCTCCATCGCCCCGCCGACGAGCGCGCCGTCCGCCACCCCGAGCCCGCCCGGCATCGCCCCGCCCGCCACCGTCGCGAAGGCGTAGAGGAACGTGGAGACGTCGAGCGACGCGGCGATGCCGAAGCCGCGGAAGATGAGCATGTAGCCGACGCACTCGGCGCCCCACGCGACGAGGCTCGCCGCCACCGTGAGGAGGAGCGGCACGGGCGCCACGCACGTCCGCATCGCGAGGTACATCTCCTCGAGCTTGTCCCCCACCTTGGAGATGAGGGGGAGCCGGCGGAGCACGCCGAGGATCGCCAGCGAGAGGCCCTTGTGCGAGAGCACGCCGAGCCCGCCCGCGACCAGCGCGATCGGCACGAAGACGTAGGCGGCGCGGTCCCCCGCGTAGGTGGACACGGAGACGGCCGCGAGCGCGAGGCACGCGATGCCGTCCGTGAGCCGCTCGGTGACGAGGGCGGGGATGGTGTGCGCCATCGGGACGCCCACGCGGGCGCGGACCAGCCACGGCTTCAAAAGCTCGGCCGCGCGGCCGGGCGAGATGACCATGGCGAGCCCGGAGGCGAAGATGACGACGTCGTCCCGGAGGGGGATGCGCGCGCCGAGCCGACCCACGAGGTAGCGCCACTTCCAGAACCGCAGGCCGTAATTGACGAGGGTGAGGCCGAGCACGGGCACGAACAGCACCCACTGGAAGCCGGAGAGGGCGTCGCCCACCGCGCCGATGCCCGCGTAGAGCGAGCCCGCGACGTAGAGCAGCACCGCGAGGGCGATCCCCCACACGAGCCACACCCGGAAGCGGACGATGAGGTTCTGCGGGGCGGCGTCGGTGGCCTGGGCGTCGCTCATTCGGCCCCGGTCATCGCGCCCGGGAGGGGGCGCAGCCGGTAGAGGTGGAGGGTCGGGCCCATGCGGATGAATCCCTGGAAGCGGGCGACGGGGAGGTAGAAGGCGTCCTGCTGGTCGAACACCGGGGCGTCGGTCGGCCCGTCGGTGGCGGCCTCGGTGCGGACAAGCTCGTAACGGTCCCGGACCAGCGCTACGACCGCGTCGGGCACCGCACTGTAGTGGACGAGGAAATAGTCCTCCACCAGCAGCCACGGCGGCGGGTCCGCCGCGAGCGCCTCGACGCTGCGCTGGCTCGCGAAGTCGATCCCCTCCTTCTCGACGAAGAGCACGTCGTACATGGGCCGCGCCTGCGCGTACCACCGGAGCTCGTCGGGCTTGCGGAACCCGGCGCTGTCCGCGCGCCCCGCCTTCGCGTCGTACTCGCGGGTCTGGTTCGCGACGTTGCGCTGGAGCATCGGCGCGCCGGTGTAGGCGCCCGCGTGCACGATCGTGGCGCCGGTCGGCACGTTGCCCTCGATCCACGCGCCCATGGCGTCGCGCGTGTCGCCCGCGCCCATCAGCTTCAGCGCCTGGAGGCTGGAGAGCGCGGTCGGTGCCGCGAGCAGCCCCGCGAGCGCCGCGGCCCATGCGAGCCCCCGGCGCGCCTGGAGCCGGCCCACGAGCGCGCCGGCCGCTATGCACAGGAACGGCACGACCGGGAGGATGTAGCGGTAGAAGGCGGTCTCTCCGCGCCCGATCGCCAGGAAGTAGAGGACGGGGAAGCTGTAGAGCACGAGCGCCGCCCGTCGATCGGAGGCGAACGCGACGCCGACCCCGAGGAGCCCCGCGAGCAGCAGCGGCGCGCCGATGCCCCACCGCAACGAGGCGGTGAGGTGGTGCACCCACGCGTTGCCGACGTCGACGTAGTGGCCGGTGGCGAGGTGGCTGAGCTCGTAGCGGAAGTCGTGCACGAAGGTGGGGAAGTCGAGCAGCGCGTAGGGCGTGCCGAGGAGGAACGCCGCGACCATCCCGCCGGCGGCGACCGCGACGAGCCGCACGGGCCGCCCCGGGGCCTGCCAGGCGGCGAGCGCGAGGGGGACGCACAGGAGGCCCGCGTTGTACTTGGTGCTCGTGGCGAGGCCGGCGAGGACCCCCGCGAGGAGCGCGGTGCGGACGCGTCCGTCGCGGCGCAGGGTGTCGGCCGCGAGGACGGCCGCCGTGGCGAGCGTGACCATGGTGAGGTCGGTGACGCCGAAGTGGCTGTCGCGCACGTGGAGGAACGCGACCGCGAGGAAGAGCGCGCCCCACCGACCGCCGGGGGACCGCACCAGGAGCGCGACGCCGAGCGTGCCGACGAGGGCGCTCCACGCGCGCATGAGGAGCCGGAAGCTGACCGCGCCGTCGAAGAAGCTCCGGAGGAAGTCCTCCTGCCCGGCGAAGTGCCCGATTGCGCGCCCCACGGCGTACCAGGCGCCGAACACGCAGAACATCAGATATTTGAAGAAGCTCGGGTAGTTGAACGAGTGGGGGTTCAGATCCCCCCGCCCGAATTTCATCGCCTGGAACGCGATGGTGAGCTCGTCTGGCCGGGCCTCGGCCATCGGCAGGCCGAAGTCGAGTGCCCAGAGTCGCAACGCCAGCGCGACCAGGAGGAGCGCCATTGTGGCGATGCGAGCGGAGGGAGAGGAGGCCAAAGGTTTTACTTCCCGACGGCCCGCAGCTAATCTGCATGGCAAACCGAAGGCCACCTCTTGGAATGGTTCCGTGTGCACTCGCTGCAGGCCGGCAGCGTCGACGTTCAGGCTGAAAACTGGTTGACCGCTTTAGGACTTGGGCTCGGGAAGCTCGGGCTCGTCACCGATCTCACCAGCATCGCCTGCGAAACCCTGCCGAACGGGCACATCCTCGTTCGCGACGCGCGCACCGGCGCCGGGTACTCGGTCGTCTCCATCGGGGGCGAGCTCGGGGACCAGGACGAGCCGACGGGCGAGGCCGAGCTGTCCATCATCCCGGACGCCGCCGTCTACGGCACCGTGGGGCTGGAGGACTACGTCGACGAGGTGCTCGCCGCGCCCACCGCCGACGAGGCCATCCGGCGCGCGCTGGGCGCCCTCCGGGACCTCGCCCCGTCCGAGTCGGGCGCCGTCCTCCGTCGCCACACCGACGGCTGGCTCGGGTTCGAGGGCGCCTTCGGGCCCGGGGCGGACCGCCTCGCGGGCCTGGTCATCCCGCCGGACATCGGCGTGGCCGGCTTCTCCGTCAAGCGCATGATCGCCGTGAGCCTCCGCGACGCCTACGCCGACCCCCGCTTCTTCAAGCAGATGGACGCCTTCACCGGCTACACGACGCGGTCGCTCGTGTGCATGCCGCTCGTCGTCGAGGGCGTGTGCTACGGCTGCCTCGAGGTCATCAACGCCACCGCACCGATGGGGTTCTCGCGCGACAACATCGCCGACACCGACGTGATCGTCGGGGCGCTCGCGAAGCGGCTCGCGCAGGAGCCGATCCCCACGCCACCCAACGCGCAGCGGCGGTTCTAAGCGGCATGCTTGGGGCGGGGGGCGAGCCCCCCGCAACGCCCCCCGCACCTGCGTGACGGATGAAGGGGTGGGGTGCAGCCGAAAGGCGCGCCCCGCCTGCCTTACTGGACCGTGATCGCCTTGACGAGCGTGGTCTTCGCGTCGGAGCGGAGCTTGTCCTGGAGCTTCGTGTAGAGGGCGAAGTTCTCGGTCGCCTCGTCACCGAACTGGAGCTCGCGGTCGTCCTGCTCGCGCACGGTGTACTTGTAGACGGACAGCTCGACCTTCGAGCCGTCGTCGTACGAGAAGCGCCACCGGTGCCGGTTGCTGACGGTGCCCTTCGACCCGTCCTTCATCGTGGCGGTGACGTTCGTACGGAGAGTGCACTCGTACATCCACGGCGAGAAGTCGGAGCTGTAGGTGCAGTCCACCTCGTCCGGGATCTTGCCGGCGGCCACCGCGAGGGACTTCACGTCCTTCCAGGGCACCTGCTTCTCCGTGCCCGCGGCTTCCACCGTGAGCCGGAGCTTGCCGTCCTCGGTGGTCCAGCCTTCGTCGCCCTGGAAGTCGACCGTGCGCTCGATCCCGGTGACCCGGCCGGCCTTGGAGGTGCCGTCCGCGTAGGCGATCGTGATGCTGAGGTCCGCGTTCTTGACGGCGGGCGGCGGGGCGGGCGGCGCTTCCTCGACGGGGGCCGGGGCCGCCTCGACCGGAGCCGCGGCCGCGGTGGGCTCGGGTGCGGGGGTAGGCGCCGGCTCACCCTTCTTCTTGCCGCCCTTGGCGGCAACGAGCGTCAGGAAGAGCACGGGGAGCAAAAGGCGAATCCGCATCGTTTCTCCAGGGTCGACCGTCTAACCGATGAGCGGGCCGGTATCATCCGTGCGCACCGCTGCCACCCGCAGCAGCAGGATGCCCCCGAGCAGCACGATGAAGAGCTGCTGCAGCCGCACGAGCAGCGTGACGGCCAGGGCATCGGGGACCGCGAGGCCCGCAGTCGCGACGAGCAAGGAGGCGAACATGGCGTCCCAGCCGAGCTGTGAGCCCGGGAACGCGAACAGGACGACCGCGCCGGCGGTCGACATCGTGTAGGTGAAGGCGAGCCCCGCGGGGTCGGGCGTGGCGCCGAGGGCGTACGCCGCCATCCAGATGCCGCCCGCGACGGCGCCATGGCCGCAGAGGGCCCACAGCACGCCCCAGGCGTAGCGGCGCGGGCCGAGCCGGCCCACGGCCTGCAAGGAGTCCGCCAGGCGCTCCACGGAGGCGTGCACGCGCCGGAGGAAGCGGATCCGGCCGATGGTCCGCGCCGAGGCTTCCCGGAGCACGGCCGGGTACGCGGAGAGGACCCCCAGGGCCACGGCGCCGCCGGCGATCGCGGCGGTGGCGAGGCCGATCCAGCGGCTCATGCCGTCCGGCACGGGCATGTCCAGCGTCGCGAAGAGCGCGGCGGACACGAACCCGGCGACCGCGAGCCCGATGAACCGCGCGTGCACGCTCGCCGCGAACGCCATCTCCGTGGAGATGCGGAAGCGCCGGCCCGCGAGCGCCGCGGCCGCGAACTCGCCCACCGGCCCGGGGAGGGCGTAGTGGAGGAGGGTCCCGACGACGAACACCCCGGTCAGCGGCAGCACCTCCACGCCGGTGCGGTCCGTCATCATCGCGCGCCAGCGCAGGGCGAGGAAGTAGAGGCCGGCCGTCATCATCGCGAAGGCGAGCGCGAACAACTTCAGATCCGAGCGCCGCCACATGGCGCGCACGGCATCCTCCGTCAGGGCGCTCGACCCCGCGATGAACACGACGAAGCCGACGAGCGCGAGCACGAGCGTGCCGACGACCAGCCCACGCATGGCGAGCTGGCGGAGCGGCGGGGCGGTGGAAGGGGCGGCGGAGATGCGGGGCCGGGGTTCGTGGGGAGAGACGGGAGCGAGGCTTGTCAGTCCTGGACTTCGAGCAGCATGGTCATCGAGCCGGTGAGGTTCTCCGGGACGGCGATGCGGAAGCCGATGAGGGGCTGATAGGGCACGCTGCAGGTGACGCGGAGCATCTGCTCCGGGGAGGCGCCTTCGTAGACGGCGTCGATCGTCGCCGTGCTGGTGTCGAAGCCGTAGGACGTGAGCCGCGCTTGCACGCTCGCCTCCGCGGCGGTCGGCGGGTCCGGCGAGTCGTCGGTGGCGTAGGTCACGCCGAGCCGCGTGCCCTCGCGAACCGCCGACAGCACGTTCGACTGCTGTAGGAACAGCCAGCCGTATTCGATGATCCCCACCACCAGCACCAGGAGGATGGGGAGGACGAGCGCGAATTCGAGTGCCGCGCCCCCTCGTCGAGGATGGCTTCTCATGTGCAAACTCCTACTCCACAACTCTCTCGCCTGCGAGGCCTAGAACGGCGCGGGAAACGGCCAGCTGAGAACACGTTCCAGGTCCATGCACTCCCCCAACGACGTCCCGTCGATGGAGGCGTTCCGACAGATGCCGCACACGCCGTCCGGCTCGTCGGAGTCGTCCACGTCGGGCAGGCCGGTGTCGTCCGCGCCGGTGTCGCCGGTGTCGCCGGTGGCGCCGGTGTCGGCCGGAGGGGGCAGCCCCACGGGCAGCCCACCCTCGTTGAACGTCACGAGCGCCGCGTTCGAGCTGTCGAACGCGAGCCGCCCCGAGAACGCCGAGGCCCAGCCGCAGTCGTTGAGCAGCGAGACCGGGACGAGCCGCGCGGTGAGCTCGGCGGTGCCCCAGCCCTCGACGCCCACCTGGCCGTCGGAGCGGTCGGCATAGACCACGTCGCCGTAGGTGGCGTACGCGGACGCGGTGTCCGCCCACAGCACGAAGGACTCGTCGTTCGCGAGGCTCGCGACCGACACCGCCGTGTCCATGAGGTAGCCGGTCAGCGTGGGGGTGACGGACACCTGCCCGTCCGCCATCCAGCCGCCGACGCTGTCGTTGGCGCCGAAGCCCTGCATGACGATGACCTGGCGTCCCGTCTCGGGATCGATGGACAGCGACGCCGTCCCGAACCACTGCACGCCGGTGGAGTCGACGCAGTCGTTGCCGGTCACGCTGGTCCCGCCGTCCTCGCGGAGGAAGACGCTGGGGCAGTCTCGCCAGTCCTCGCTGCTGAGCTGCACCATCGTGAGCCAGAAGAGCCACGGCAGGTCGACCGAGCCGATGGTCACGAGCTCGGGGAGCACGTCGGCCGTGATCTGGTTCACCTTGTCCGGCACCTCGGCCGGCGGCCCGCCGCACGCGGTGAGGAGGAGGAGGGAGATCACTTGGTGCTCTCGATCTCGCCGGACTCTTCGTCCGAGGTCGACTTGTCCACGTTCTCCCGCATCTTCGCGGCTTCCATGCCGGACAGCGGGTACACGCTCTCGGCGACGCTCTCGCGGGCGAGGTCGGCCTGGATGCGCGCGGACTCCCAGGATGCACGACCGAAGTCGTACTGGTAGTGGACGGGTTGAGCGCAGGCGAGGGCCAGGAGAATGGTCATGGGGACACCTCCAGGAGCAGCCGGTCGAGGGCCGCGGAGGCCGCGGGGTGCCCGGGGGCGGCCTCCAGCGCGGCGTTGAACTGAGCGAGGGCGGCGGGGCGATCCCCGCGATTGGCACAGGCGACGCCGAGGTTGTAGCGGGCGTCGGCCTCAGGGTTCGCGGCACGGAAGGCCTGGAGCGCCTCCATGTCGCGCTCGAGCCGGGCGAGAGCAAAGCCGAGGTTGTTCCGGGTCCGGGCCTGCGAGGGGTCCCGCTCCAGGGAGGTGCGGAAGAGGCGGATGGCGTCTTCCGTGTCGTTCGCGGCGAGGCGGGCGTAGCCGAGGTTGTTGAGCACCACGGGGTCGTCCGGGGAGAGGCGCCGCGCGCGCTCGAGCGCGGCCACGCTGCCGGGGATGTCGCCGCTGTCCGCGAGCACCACGCCGAGCGCGGCCCATCCGAGGGCGTCCCGGGGGGAGCGCTTCGTGTGGGCCTCGAGGAGCTGGCGGGCCTCGGAGCTCATGCCGGTCGCGTGGAGCGCCCGGGCCTGGAGCACGTCGAACCGCTTGTCCTTGCCGCCCTGCGCGCGCACCTCTCCGAGCACCTGCAGGGCCCGCTCGTGGAGCCCGTTGTCGATGAGGGCCGAGATCACGCCCACCTGGGCGTCGGCCTGGGAGCGCTCGTCGACCACTTCCGGGGCGGCCACACCGGCGTGGGCCGCGGGCGTGGCCACGGCCATGGCCGCGGCGAGCAGTAGGGTCCAGCGCGTCATTGGCCTGCCATGGTGGGGAGGAGGATGTTCTTCACGTTGATGATCGCGGGGCCGATGAGGATGACCACGAGGCACGGAAGGATGAAGAGGATCATCGCCACGGTGAGCTTCGGCGAGACCTGCGCGGCCTTCTCCTCCGCGCGCTGCATGCGGCGGACGCGCACGTGCTCGCTGTGGAGGCGCAGGGCACGGGCGACGCTCGTGCCGAAGCGCTCGGCCTGCATGAGGACGTTCACGAGGGCGTTGATGTCGTCGAGCCCGGTGCGGTCCGACAGGTGGCGCAGCGCCTCGGTGCGCGGCACGCCCGCGTTCACCTCGGCGGTGACGAGCTGAAGCTCGCGCGAGAGGTCGGGCGCGGCGCTCTCCATCTCCTCGGACACGCGGCGGAACGCGGCGTCGAGCCCCAGGCCGGCCTCGACGCAGCTCACGAGCAGGTCGAGGGCGTCGGGGAACGCCTTGAGGAGGTCGCTCTTGCGGCGATCGAGCAGGTTGCTCACCCAGATCGCGGGCAGGTAGTAGCCCGCGGCCGCCCCGACGAGCGCGCTGCCGACGATGTAGACGGGCTTGTCCTTCGGCAGGATGAGGAACGCCAGGACCGCGAACACCAGGGCGCCCACCGTGCGGATGGCGCTGTAGATCTCGACCGCGTTGCGATCGCGGAAGCCCGCCTGGAGCATGCGCTTGCGGAGCGCGGCGAGCTGCTCGTCGTCCGAGACGGCGAGCCGCGCGGCGGAGGTCGTGAGGGCCTGGAGCCGCACCGAGCGGATGGCCGAGGGGCCCGCCTCGGGGTTGGCGTTGCCGATCTCCGCGAGGCGGTCGGACGCGGTGCGCTGGGGGTTCAGCACCTGGTAGAGCGCGAACGCGGCGCCGCCGATCGCGACCACCGTGGCACCGAGCGCAAGGTAGAGCAGGGAGGGGTCCATCAGATCTCCACCTTCGAGAGCTCGCGCATGACGAAGACGCCGAACGAGAACGAGAGCCCGCACCCGAGGAGCAGCATGTTGCCGAGCGGGTCGGTGACGAGCGGCGTCAGGTAGTCCGGGGAGAGCAGGAGGATGATCCCGATGACGAAGAACGGCAAGCCGCCCAGGATGTAGGCGGTGAAGCGCGCCTCCGAGGTCAGCGCGGCGACCTTGCCCTGGAACATGAAGCGGCCGCGGATGGTGCTGGAGATGCTGTTGAGGATCTCCACGAGGTTGCCACCGGTGTCGCGCTGGAGGAGCACCGAGCCGACGAAGATCTGGAGGTCGAAGCTGCCGGGATTGCGCCGGGTCAGGTTCTGCAGGCACTCGCGGAGGTCGCGGCCGAGGTTGTGCTCCTCGTAGACGCGGCCGAACTCCTGGGCGAGCGGCAGGGGCATCTCTTCGGCGACGCTGCGCAGGGCCTCGGAGAGACCGTGGCCGGCCTGCAGCGACCGCGCGAGCAGGTCGAGCCCGTCGGGGAGCTGCTCGGTGAGGCGCTTCGAGCGGGTCGCGGCGGCGCTGGAGAGCAGCATCACCGGCACGTAGGCGAGCACGATCCCGATGAGCGCCAAGGGGTTCTTCACGACGACGAGGAGGATGAACACCCCGACCCCGCCCGCGAGCGCCATGCGCGTGTACAGGGCCGAGAGGCTGTAGGGGGTCCCGGCCTGCCGGATGAGGTCCTCGAGGTGGGCCCCGATCCCCTTGGCGCCGGAGCTCGCCGCGCGCAGGAGCGCCGGCCCGGCGTTCTTGTCGACCAGCGTGCCGAGGCGGCGGGAGAGCTCGCGCTGCGCCTTGTCGGAGCGGCTCTGCAGCGTCCAGTACATGAACTGGGCGAAGAGCAGCAGCGCCGCCGCCGCCATCGCGACGCCCATGACGAGGATGATGTTCTCCTGGACCATCTTAGACGTCCTGCTCGAAGCGGAAGAGCTCGGCCGGCAGCTCCACGCCGTGCCGCGCGAGCCGCGACGCGAACTTGGGGCGCGTGCCGGTCGCGCGGAAGGTCCCGCGGACCCGGCCGTCGTCATCCACCGTGCGCTGCTCGAACGTGAAGATGTCCTGGGTGGTGACGATGGGGCCTTCCATCCCGACCACCTCGGTCACCGCCATGAGGCGGCGCGAGCCGTCCGGCAGGCGGTCGAGCTGGATGATGACGTCGATCGCGCGGGCGATCATCTCGCGGATGTTGCGGTCCGAGAGGTTGGGGACGGCCATGCCGACCATGGTCTCGAAGCGCGCGATGGCGTCCCGCGTGGTGTTCGCGTGCACCGTCGCGAGCGAGCCGTCGTGACCGGTGTTCATTGCCTGGAGCATGTCGATGGCTTCGCCGCCGCGGATCTCACCGAGGATGATGCGGTCGGGGCGCATGCGGAGGCAGTTCTTGACGAGCTCGCGCTGCGTGACCTCGCCGCGTCCTTCGACGTTGGGCGGGCGGGTCTCCAGGCGGACGATGTGGTTCTGCTGGAGCTGGAGCTCGGCGCTGTCCTCGATCGTGACGATGCGCTCGCCGTCGGGGATGAAGCTGGACAAGACGTTGAGCATCGTCGTCTTGCCGGAGCCCGTGCCGCCGGAGATGATGATGTTCAGCTTGGCCTTGACGCAGCCGCGGAGCACGTCCATCACGGGGCGCGGGCAGGCGCCGAACGCCACGAGGTCCTCGGGGGTGATGGCGCGCGTGCCGAAGCGACGGATCGACACCATCGGGCCGTCGAGGGCGAGCGGCGGGATGATGGCGTTGAAGCGGCTCCCGTCCGCGAGACGGGCGTCGACCATGGGGCTCGTCTCGTCGACGCGGCGGCCGACGGCGCTGACGATGCGCTCGATGACCTGCATGAGGTGGCGGTTGTCGTTGAACCGCACGTCGATGCGCTGGAGGAGGCCCTTCTTCTCGATCCAGACCTTGTCGAAGCCGTTGATGAGGATGTCCGAGATGTCCGGATCCTTGAGCAGCGGCTCGAGCGGACCGAGGCCGAGGATGTCGTCCAGGATCTCGTCGACGAGGCGATCGCGCTCGATCCGGTTCAGCGGGAGCTGCCGCTGCTCGACCTCGGCGGTGAGCGTGTCGCGCAGGCGGGAGGCGAGCTCGTCGCGCGGCGTGGAGCCGACGCGATCGAAGTCGATCATCTCGAGGAGCTCGCCGTGGAGCGTCTTCTTGATGCGCTCGTACTCCGCGGAGTCCGCGCTGGTACTGCCGGTCTTGTAGCGCTGTTGGGCGCCGCGGACCCGATCGATCAGTCTCGAGGACACGAGCTACCCTCCGGAGAATCGGGAAAACCAACCCATGGGGCCCGCCGTGCGCTTCTCGACGGCGATCTCCCCGTCTGTCACGAGGCCGACCAACGACTCGATGTCGCGCGCCGCGGGGCACTTCTTGTCGACATCCCGCAAGAGCTTGCCCTCGTTCACCGAGCGCGCGGCCGCGCGGTCGAACGAGACGGTGGCGTCCACCTTGCGCTGGATGTTGGACTCCACGTCCGCGAGCGTGAACGCTGCGTCCTTGCGATCCCAGCGGTTGATCACCACGTGGATCCGGTTCCGTTCGATGCCGAGGCGCTCGAGGAGCTGGAGCCGGCGCCAGGTGTTCTTGATGCCGGGCACGTCGGGGGACGACACCAGCAGGATGCGGTCGGCGACCGTCGCCGCGGTCAGCGACGCCTCGTCGAGGCGGCTCCCGCAGTCGACGATGCAGTACTGGTAAGACCGGGCGACGGTGGTGAGGATCCTCATCACGGTGTCGCCCTTCACTTCTTCGCGCTGCTCGAGATCGGTCGGCTGCGCGAGCGCGTGCACCTTGCTGGGGTGCACGATCACGTAGCCGGCGAGCATGCGCTCATCGATCTTGTGCAGGTTGCGGAGGAGGTCCGACATCGACTGGGTCGGCTGGATGTCCAGGAACGCGGCGACATCGCCCATGGAGAAGTCGAGGTCGACGACGCACACGCGGTGCACGGGCGAGAGCTCGGCCGCGAGGTTCACCGCGAGGAAGGTCGAGCCGGCGCCGCCCTTGCTGCCCCAGATCGTGACGACCTCGCCGTGATCCTCGTCCCCGCCCTCCTGGTAGATGGCCTCGTGCACCGCCTGCCGGAGGAGCTCGGCGTCGTCCGGGAGGACGACGAACTCGCGGTATCCGGCGCGCATCGCCGCCCGGATGTGATCCGGGTTGGCGTGCGCGGCGAGCGCGACGAGGCGCGTGCGCCCGTTCTCCGCGACGATCTGCGGGGCCAGCCGGATGGCCTCCTCGAAGTCCTGGTCGAACCCGGCGATCACTACGTCCGGCCGCAGCTTTCGGATGACCCCCAGCGCGTCTTCGTACTTGGTGGATTGCCCCGGAAGCGCGGCTTCCGTGCCGAGCGTCTCGCGGATTTGCCCCATCGCGCGAGGATCGACTCCGATCACCACGACGGACGCGACGTTGCTCGTGCTTCCCGCCTGCCTCATGATCCCCTCTACCGCTGCATTCCGTATTCGCCGGTGGGCTCCGCGGTCCGGGAGCCGGGAACCGTCAGCTGGCCCATGAGGAACAGCTGGAAGTCGCTAGGATTGTACCCTTCCGTCTTGCCGGGTGCGGGCGGCACCTCTCCGGGCGCCATCGGCCGGACCAGCTCGGGCGTCACGAAGATGACGAGCTCCGTCTCTTCCCGCTTGTGCTTGACGTAGCGGAAGAGGGCGCCGACCAGCGGAAGGTCGCCGAGGATGGGGACCGCCGCGCGGGTCGACGTGGTGCGCTCGTGGAGCATGCCCGCCATGGCGAACGTCATGCCGCTCTCGAGCCGCAGGTGGCTGTCGCCCTTGCGGATGAGCATGCCGGGCACCTCGATGTTCGCGAGGCGAATCGTGGTGTTCGGGTCGAGCTCGCTGACCTCGACGTAGGCGCGCATGTCGATGAGGTTCCCGGACAGGACCGTAGGCACGAAGACGAGCTTGACGCCGTATTCCTTGAACTCGATGCTCACGCGGTCGTCGCGCTGGTCGGTCGGGACCGGGATCTCGCCGCCCGCGAGGAACTCCGCCTGCTGCCCCGAGAGCGCCACGAGCGAGGGTTCGGCCAGCGTGCGCGAGAGCTTGTTCTGCTCCAGCACCGCGAGGATCGCGCTCACGTTGAAGGCGCCGGTGTAGCTGCCGAGGAGCTGCATCACGTCGGTGCCCGGCGCGAAGCCGGGGAGCTGCGCGATGAGGCCGGCGTTGTTGTTGAACAGCACGGAGAGGCCGAGCTCCCGCAGGCCGCTGCGGTTCACCTCGGCGAAGACGACCTTGAGCTGGACCTGGTGGTCCCCGCGCACGGTCATGAGGTTGACGAACTCGGGGTCGTAGATGCGGGCGATCGCGGAGACGCGCTCGAGCGTCTCCAGATCTTCCACCGCGCCCTCGACGACGAGGCGCTCCTTCACCGGGTAGATCTTGGGGGCCGGGCCGTTGACGGCGCCGCGGATGCGACGGCCCACGTCGGTCAGGTCGGCGGAGACCAGCACCTTGAAGGTGACGGGGTGCTGAAGGTCGTCGCGGTACCACACCCAGAGGTCCGTGGAGCCGACCGCGAGGCCGCGCACCTGGTACTGCCCTTCCTCGAGGAGGCGGAGCTCGGCCACCGAAGGGTCGCTGATCAGGACGCGCGCAATGTTGCGGTTGTCACGCTGGATGACGGATTCGCCGATACCTACGTCGATCAGGTTGGCGGGAGGTTCCGCCGCGAGAGCGGGGGAGGACACACTGGCGAGCGCCAGGGTGAGGAGGCCGGCGCCGGCGAGGCGACGGATGGAGTGGAGTGCGCTCATTTTTTCCGCTTGTTCCTCTCGGTGGTCTCGTCGCTCGTTCCGTCGGGATTGAAGGACACCTCGGTCTTGGATGCGCCCGAGATGACCTCTGCCTTCGGAGTAACGGGAGTCGTCGGCGTGGCAGGGGGGCCCGTGCGCCGCCGAATTGGGTTGGGGTCCGCCACTTCCTTCGGGTCGAACCCGATGAGTTGGCTCGTCGTCATCAGGCCCTGGGAGTCGATCTGAAGGATGTCGATGTCGCTACGGAGGACGACGTGGATGTCACCGCGGCTCTGTGCGAGCGCGAGCTTCTCGGCCTCCGTCGGGTCGACTTCGACCGTGATGGAGGGCTTGAGCTTCTTGGTGGTCTCGGACTTCTTCTTCTTGGAATCCTTGGCCTCGGCCTCCTTGGCGGCGTTGCCACCGAGGCTCGACCCAACCGCGAGCACCTTCACGTTCTGAAGGATGGTCTCGACCACGTACTTGGCACCGACCACCTCCGGATCTTCCGGCTTGATGGTCACGATCACGTCTACGAAGTTGCCCGCCTGGAGGAGGCCGGCCACGGCGGTCTCGGTGTCCGTGGCGATCGTCATCGCGCGCTTCCCGGGCGTGACGATTGCGTTGAGGCCGACACCCTGCTGGGCGGATGCGAGGCGCTCCTCGCGGATGGACTCGTTCGCCAGGATGCGCTCCCGCGGCGTGCGGCCGAGCACCTTGTCGAGCTCGTCGAACGTCTCGTCGCGCGGCACCATCTCGGGGATGACGTTGCGCAGCACGACGTCCTCCGGCGCGATGGGCAGCCCCATGTACAGATCGCGAACCGCGATCACGACCTGGATGGTCTCCTTGGGCTTCTGGGCCTGCTTGATCTGCTCCTGCGACTTCCGGATCACATTGAACACGATCGCGGCAGCGACAAATGCTAGGAGCAGGGACCCAAACAAAAAGATAATGGCGCGTGTGCGACCACCGGACTGCTGACGCTGCATCCATGCTCCTACGAGATGATGTCGCTGGGGGGCCCTCGGTAGCTGGCCCGGCGAGGTGTACCTAAAGCACGTCGTGGGGTTCGGCAAACCACTCACATACAGGCGTAAGCGCGCGCATCGTGAGCGATCCGCGACCGCCTCCAGACCCAAAAAACGAAATGGGCGCCCCGGGGGAGGGGCGCCCATCCGTTTGTCACGCCAGATTAGGGCGTGGCGGCGTTGAGCTCGTCAGAGATGCCCGTGAACAGGTCGTCGAGGCTGCTCCCGAGCGCCGTGAGGGCGACGATGATGGCCACGGCCACCAGGGCGGCGATGAGGCCGTACTCGATGGCGGTGGCGCCGGACTCGTCGCGGATGAGCTGCTTGATCATGGGGTGCTCCTGAGAAGAGGGAGATTTCACCGGTAACGTCATGACACGCCTCCCTCTCTGCGCGCCACTATCCGGTCAGAGGCACGATGCCTCCACCCCGAGCATAGCGGAGTCCCCGCTCAGGCTGCAAGATCAAATCAAAGATTGTCATCGGTCCATCGTCCCGGAAGAACGATCCCTCTTCGACCTTCGATAAAGGCTCGGAACGAAGGGCCTAGCGCAGACTCGCGCCAGGGCTCGATCGCCCGATTGTCGGCCAGGCGGTCGAGTGTCGCGTCCGTGAGGACGAGCTCGGGCGCCACGCCCCGCTCGGCCTCGGCGGTCCGGGCCGCGGCGCCCACCAGCTCCCGCCACAACCGGCCCCGGGAGGCCGGGGCGGGGGGCGGCGGGGCCACCCGGCCCGCGGCGACGCACGCGAGGACGGCCGCCCCGTCCCGCTTCCAGATCTGGCTCGGCATGCGGCGATTGGCCCGGAGCGACTCGAAGGTCCCGGGTTGCCGCCGCGCGATGTCGAGGAGCATGGCATCGGACACGACGTTCGACCGGGCGACGTCCCGCTCCTGCGCGGTGCGATCGCGCCACGCGGCGAGGGCCTGGAGCACGGCGCGCTCCGTGTCGTCGAGCAGCTGGTTGCCGGGGACCACCCGCCACGCCGTGCTGTGATCCTCGGCGGCCAGCGCGCGCTCGACATGTTCGGCGGTGCAGGCCTCAGCGATGGCGGTCGTTCCCATGGCCTCGAGGCGCGCGGTGAGGGCGTCCGCGAGGGGGCCGAGGAGGAGCACGTCGTCCGCGGCGTAGTGGAGTTGGTCGGCGCTAAGCGGGCGCTGCGACCAGTCCGAGAGGGTCTCGGCCTTGGGGATGCGCAGGTCGAGGTGCCGGCGCACCAGCTCCTGCAAGCGGATCGGGAAGCCGTCCCCCGCGCAGCCGGCGGCGATCTGCGTGTCGAACACGGAGCACGGCCGCATCCCGATCTCGCGGTGGAGGATCTGGAGATCCATCACGCCGCCGTGCAGGAGGAGGGGCACCCGCGACAACGCCGCGCCGAGCGGGGCGAGATCGAGGTCCGCCAGCGGATCGACGAGCCAGGCCGGCCCCTCGTCCACGCGGATCTGGATGAGCATGAGACGGGGGTAGAAGTGCCGCTCCGAGTGGAACTCGGTGTCGACGGCCACGCGACGGGCGCCGGCGATGGCGTCAAGGACAGGCTGGAGGGCGGCGGAGCTGCGGATCACCGGGAGACCTGCGGGAGAGGGCACACAGGCTATCGCATCCGACGGCGCGCGTTACGCGGCACTCCGGCGGAGGTCGCCGGATTTCGATGCGAGGGGGCGGGAACGTTGGAAGCGTCAACCCTGTTCGCACGCGCCTGGTCCTGGGAGGATGCCGCGTTGCTCGGCGCTCTCGCGGCGGGCCCGGACGACGACGTTGCGGTGTTCGAGGCCAGTGGCGACGACGCCCTCACGATCGGCGCGATGGGCGTCCGCACCGTGCATGCGTACGCGCCCGATGCCGGCGCCCACGCGCTCGTGGCGCTCAAGCGGGCTGCGGCCCGGGAGCTCCCCGCCCAGAGCGTGCGCTCGCTGCTCGGCCTCGGCCACTTCGGCCGCCGGGTCTGGTTCTACCACTACCTTCGGCCCGGCCTCCCGCCCGACGTCCAGGCGTGGTGGGACCCCCGGGAAGCCGCCATCCGCGAGGGGATCGCGGAGGCGGGCGTGGTCGAGCACGCGATGACGGACCTCCGCGTGCGCGTGCTCCCGTGGGTGGTCGGGCGTGCGGCGGTCGGCGCCCTGCTCGCGGCCCCGACGCTCGACGCCCAGCAAGCGGTGCTCCACGGCCGATGGCGAGGCCTTCGTTGGCGTGCGGCCGGGCGAGTGGCGCTCCCGCGGCTGGCCCGGCTCGCGGGGGCGGACGAGACGGATGCCCTCGCCCGCTTCGACGCCGTGCTGTCCCGGGTCCCGCTTGCGCAGAGCCCCTACGCCCGCTGGCTCCTCTCCGGCGCGTGGCCCGAGCCGGACGGCGCGCCCGTGTGGAGCACGCCCGCGGGGCTGGCCGCGCTGAAGCCCCGCATCGCCACGATCGCGACGAGCGTTTCGGCGCGCGCGGAGGCGCTCGCTGCGGCGGTCCCGGGTGCGTGGTCGATCGTGCTCCTGGGGCGGGCCCCGCTCACGCCGGCCGAGGCCACCGGGCTCACGCGGGGCCTCCGCCCGGGCGGGCGCGCGCTCGGCTGGGGCCCACCGCCGACGGGGCTGCGCATCGATCCCGCGGAGAGCGTGGCGCTCGCCGCGATGGATCGCAGCGTGTTCCCCGGGCGGCCGTGGATCGGGCGGATGGCGGGCGCCTGAGCGCCGAGTTGGGTGGCGAGCCGGTCCTGGCGCCGGGTGACCCGGACCCGCCGGGAAGCGGACGCGCCAGTCGTCCTGGCTACAGCAGCGGGAGCAGGCCCCACCCGCCCCAGAGCGCCATGAGGAGCCCGACGAGGCCGACGGCGGCCCACCGCTGCCCCGCGCGGCGCTGGTGCCGGACGACCTCCACCTCGTCGCGGTCCGACACGAGCAGGGGGGTCTCCGCGCCGACCTGGAAGGCCCAGCCGGACTCGCCGGCCTGGGTGGTGCCGACGGCGAACACGCGGTCCCCCGCCAACAGGATCTCTTCGCGCCAGCGTAGGAACGGGCCGGCGGGTGGGTTCTCGGGGGGCGCGACGCGGCCGAGCAGGGCGGCGAGCTCCGCGCTCGGGACCGCGAAGATGCCCGTGCGCACGCGGTCGGGGGAGGCGACGACCACATCCGCGCTGTCGAGGCGCAGCGTCACGGTGCCGGTGTCGTCTCCGATCGTGCCCGGCCGCGCCTCGCGCTGGTCGAGGACGGTCTCCCACCGGTTGCGCCGGCGTTGCTCGAGGAGGAGACGGTAGAACACCGCGGCCCGGCCGGTGAGCGGGGCGTAGAGCACGCCGTCGGCCTGGAGGCGCCCGGCGACCTCGTGCAGGCCCTCGTCGAGCTCGGCGATCGGGGTGGGCGTGGCCTCGGCGAGGAGCCGCGCGTTGCCGAACGCGCGCACGGCGACCGTGACGCTGACGACGGTGGCGCCGATCCCGACCCCCGCGATCAAGCTCGGCACGAGCAGGGCCGCCATTCAGACGTCCCGGTACCGGATCTGGTGCTTCTTCAGGAGCCGCGTGATCGACTTGCGGTCCATCCCCGCCGTCCGCGCGGCGCGCGAGACGTTCCCGTCGTGCCGCTCGATGAGGTCGATGAGGTACTGCCGCTCGAACTCCTCGATAAGGGCGTCCTTCGCGTCTTTCAGGGGGAGGCTGGAGAACGCGGCGTCCGCCGGGATGTTCGGCCGCGGCACGCTCGGCGCGGGCGGGCGGGCGGCGCGGAGGGCCTCGGGCAGGGCGTCGAGCGTGATGACGCTCCCGTCCGTGAACGGCAGGGCCCGCTCGATGACGTTGTTGAGCTCGCGCACGTTCCCGGGCCAGTGGTAGGCGTCGAAGAGGGCGCGCACCTCAGGGGAGAGGCTCTTCACCCCGCGCCCTCCGCCCGAGCCGGCGTGCTCGGCGCGGTGGAGGAGGTGCTCGACCAGCAGCGGCACGTCATCCCGCCGCTCGCGCAGCGCCGGCAGGCGGATCTCGACGACGGCGAGGCGGTAGTAGAGGTCCTCCCGGAACCGGCCGGCCGCGACCTCGTCACGGAGGTTGCGGTTGGTCGCGGCGACGACCCGCACGTCCACGTGGCGGACCTTGGTGCTGCCGACCCGGCGGACCTCGCGCTGCTCGAGGACGCGCAGCAGCTTGGGCTGCAGCTCCAACGGGAGCTCGCCGATCTCGTCGATGAAGATGGTGCCCGTGTCGGCGACCTCGAAGAGGCCCTCCCGCGAGGCGATGGCGCCCGTGAACGCGCCCCGCTCGTGCCCGAAGAGCTCGGACTCCACGAGGGTCTCCGGGGCGGCGCCGCAGTCGAACACGACGAACGGGCGGTTCTTGCGGTTCGACCGGTTGTGCGTGGCGCGGCTGACGAGCTCCTTGCCGGTGCCGGTCTCGCCGGTGACGAGCACCGTGAGGTCCGTCGGCGCGACCCGCTCCAGGATCCCGAACACCTCGCGCATCGCGAGGCCACGCCCGACGAGGCCCTCGAAGCGGTCGTTCTGGGAGGGGACGACGTCGATGATCTCGTCCGCGGGGCTGTAGATGAGGTCGGTCTTGCCGCAGCGGAAGCGCGTGTCCGGCGCGAGGTAGACCTCCTTCACGCGCACGGCGCCGACGAACGTGCCGTTCGTGCTGCCGAGATCGCGCAGGATCGTACCGTCGCGACCGCGCACGATCTCGGCGTGGAGGCGGGACACTGTCGTGTCGGTGAGCCGGATGTCGTTGTCCTCCCGCGCGCCGATGCGGATGACGTCACGCTCGATCTGCCAGTTCTGGCCGGCATTGGCGCCGTCGACGCAGGAGAGCCGCGCGCGCCGGAGGTGGATCTGCCGGGCTCCGGCGCTCGCGATCGTGCTGGTGATCTCGGACATCGGCCGCAACCTTAGCGCATTGTCCCGCCGGCGTCGGGCCCCTCGAACGAGTCGGGGTCGTCGAGGTCCTCGCCCGCGTCGAGCCGGTCGGCGCCGCCCTGGCGCTTCATCATCCGCTGGATCGACTTGCGGTCGATCCCGGCGGCGCGCGCGGCCGCCGAGACGTTGCCGCCGTGGGCGTCGAGGAGCCGCTGCATGTAGCGCTCGTCGAACCAGTCGGACCAGATTCGCTTCGCGTGCTTGAACGGCAGCTCGGGGCGGATCGCGTCGAGCGGGGGGGCGTCGTCGTGGTCGTCGGCGGGGCGCGTCGGGCCGGCGCCCAGGACGACGGGCGCGCGCAGCCCCGGCGGGAGGTCGGAGAGGTCGGCCTCCGGGCCCCGCGCCAGCCCGGCGAGGTAGCGGGCGCAGTTCACGAGCTCGCGGACGTTGCCCGGCCACTGGTAGGCGCACAGGTGCGCGCGGACCTCCGGCGCGAGGCGGAGGGTGGCGCGGCCGTTCTCCTGGCGGAAGCGGTCGATGAAGTGGTCGAGGAGCGGCCCCACGTCGTCGAGGCGCTCGCGGAGCGGCGGGAGGCGCACCCGCACGACGTTGAGGCGGTGGAAGAGGTCCTCGCGGAACCGCCCGGCGGCGACCTCGATCTCCAGGTCGCGGTTGGTCGCGGCGACGACCCGGAAGTTCGCGCGGAGCATCTTGTTGCCGCCCACGCGGCGGAATTCGTGGTCCTGGAGGAGCCGGAGGAGCTTCGTCTGGACGGCGTTGTCCATCTCCGCGATCTCGTCGAGGAAGAAGGTGCCGCCGTCGGCTTCCTCGACGAGGCCCCGGCGCCCCGTCGTGGCGCCGGTGAACGCGCCCCGCTCGTGGCCGAAGAGCTCGCTCTCCATGAGGTTCGCGGGGATCGCCGCGCAGTCGACCGGCACGAACGGCCCGTCCGCGCGGGCGCTCCGGGCGTGGACCGCGCGTGCGACGACCTCCTTGCCGGTCCCCGACTCGCCCGTGATCATCACGGTGAGGTCGGTGGGGGCGACGCGCGCGATGAGCTCGTCGATGGCGCGCATGGGGGCGGAGCGGCCGACGAACGCGGGCGCCGCGCCGCGGGCCTCCAGCTCGGCGCGGAGCCGGCGGTTCTCGCGGGCGAGCCGTCCGTGGCCCAGTGCGCGCTCGACCACCACGCGCAGCTCCTGCATGGAGAAGGGCTTGGTGACGTAGTCCCAGGCGCCCGCACGCATCGCTGCGACGGCGGTCTCGATCGTCGCGTAGGCCGTCATCAGCACGACCGGCACGCCCGGCGACTTCTCCAGCGCCGTGGCCAGCACGGCCATCCCGTCGATGCCGGGCATCATCAGGTCGGTCAGGACGAGGTCGAAGGGGTCGCCTTCCAGCTCGGCCAGGGCTTCTCCGCCCGAGCCGACCGCCACCACCTCGTGCCCGTCGCGCGCGACGATGCGCCGCGTGGTGTCGAGCATCTCGATCTCGTCGTCGACGCAGAGGACCCTGGCCATGGGCGTAGCGTAGCAGGGGGCGGCCGGCCGGGCGGCGGGAGCGCGCCTCGGCGCATCGCTCCGGTGCCGTCGTCGCGCGCGGCGCCCCCTACGCCGCGGGCAGCGTCACGTGGAGCCGTGCCCCGCTCCCGGGCACGTTCTCCGCCACGATCCGGCCGCCGTGCTCCGTGACGATGCCGTGCACCACCGCGAGGCCGAGGCCCGTGCCCTCGCCCGGCGCCTTGGTCGTGAAGAACGGCTCGAACACGCGGGGGAGGTGCTCGGCGGGGATCCCGGCGCCGTCGTCCTCCACCACGAGGCCGTCGGGGCCGGTGCGGACGTGCACGGTGCTGCGCGCGGCGTGGACGGCGTTGCGGAGGAGGTTGTAGGCGACCTGCTCCAGCGCGTGGGGGTCGGCGCGGACGGGCGCGGGCCGCAGCGAGCCTTTGACGTCGATGCCGCGGGCACGCGCCTCGAGCCGGGCGAGCGCGATGGCGTCGCGGGCGACGTCGGCGAGGTCGACCGCGCGCCGCTCCCCGGTGCTCTTGCGCGCGAAGCGTAGGAGCGAGCCCGTGATCTGGCGGATGCGCTCCGCTTGCCGCTCCATGACCGCGAGGTCGGCGATCTGCTCGGGGTCGCCGCCGGTCTCCTCCATCACGGTGCGGAGATAGCTGGCGCGGCCGAGGATGACGCCGGCGGGGTTGTTGATCTCGTGCGCCACGCCGCCCGCGAGGCGGCCCACGCTGGCGAGCCGCTCGGCGTCGGACAGCTCGCGCTGCGCGGCCGCGAGGGCCTCGGTGCGCTCGCGCACCCGCGCCTCCAGGTCCTCGTTGAGCTGCTTCTGCCGCTCCTGCTCGACGAGCACCCGCCGGCGGAGCCGCTCCAGGGCCTCGCCGAGCTCGCGCGGCTCGTCGATGCCGGTCGCGACGAAGGGCTCGGCGAGGTCGGCGGTCTCCATGCGGCGCACCTGGCGGGCCAGGCGCACGAGCGGCCGCACCACGAGCCAGTCGAGCACGGCCGCGAACACCAGCGCGCTCGCGAGCGCCACGCCCAGCGCGAGGGCGACCCACGCGGTGTCGCCGCTGCCATCGTAGGCGCGGGTGAACGCGGACGAGAGCAGCATCGCCGCGACGACGCCGAGCGTGAGGAGCGCGCCGAGCTTGAGCGCGAGACCGGGCCGGCGCGTGGACATCGTGACGGAGTATGCCACCTCGAAGGTACGGGGCGCCCCTCGGGTGGCCGCCGTCCCTGCCGCCCCGGAGGGGTAGATTACCGACACTTGGGCCCTGGCGCGAGTAGGATGGGCGCCATGCCTACCTGGAAGCACCACGTCTTCGTGTGCACGAACAAGCGCCCCCCGGGTCACCCCAAGGGCTCCTGCGGCGAGCGCGGCTGCAACGACGTCCTGATGGCGCTCAACGACGAGGTGGAGCGCTTGGAGCTGTTCGACACCGTGAAGGTGAATAGCTCGAGCTGCCTGGGGCCGTGCCGCGCCGGGCCGATGATGGTGGTCTACCCGGAGAACACCTGGTACGGGGCTGTGAAGGCGGAAGACGTGCGCGAGATCGTCCAGTCGCACTTCGTCGGCGGGAAACCCGTGACGCGGCTCGTGCTGCCGGAGAGCTAGGGATGTTCGGGAACCTGAAGTCGAGCCTCAAGAGCCGCATCAAGGGCGTGGTCGAGGACATCAAGGGCCGCCGCGTCGACGCCGCGGACCCGTACGTGTCGACGCGGACCTCGCCGCCGACGCCAGCGCGTCCGGTTTTGGGGGTGGGCGCCGGGGTGGCGAAGGCGCCGGTGGCGACCCCGGCGGTCGCGACCCCGGCGGTCGCGCTGGCGCCGGCGCGACCGGCTGTCGCAACCCCCTCGGTGCCCGTGGTGGCGCCGGCGCGACCGGCTGTCGCGACCCCCTCGGTACCCGGGGTGGCGAAGGCGCCCGCGGTCGAGACGGCGCCGGTGGTGGTCGCGACGGCACCGGCGGTTGTCGTGACGGCTCCATCGGTGGTCGCGACGGCTGTCCCGCCGACACCGCCGGTCGTCGCGACGGCTCCAGTTGTCGCGACCGCTGTCCCGCCGACACCGCCGGTCGTCGAGGCCGACGCGCCGAGGGTGGCCGCCAAGAAGTCCACTGCGCGCGTCGCCGCTCCTGTCGCCGCCGAGGCGCCTCACGCCACCGCTCCGGTGGCGCCCGCGGCGATGGAGGCCCCGACTGCCAAGCCGGCCGTCAAGCCCGCGCCGCACGCCGCACCCAAGGCGGCGGCCGTCAAGCCCGCGCCGCACGCCGCCGCTCCCTCGCTGGCGTCCCTCGCCGCGGCGGCCGCCGCGCCCTCGGTGGCCTCCCTCGCCGCCGCCGCCGCCACCGGCCAGGTGGCCGGGCGCGTCCTCCACGCCGACATGGGCTCCACCGACGTCGCGTCCTACCTCGCGCGCGCGAAGGCGAACGGCCGCTCGGTCGACTCCGTCACCGGTGGCGAGGGCCTGAACACCGCCGAGGACGGCGAGGTGTACTGGGGCCCGGTCGACAACGACTCCTCCCGGGCCAAGGCCGTCGGGAAGGTGCTCACCATCGACCAGTTCGAGTGCATCAGCTGCGGCACGTGCGTCGAGCAGACCGACAAGGTGTACTACCTGCCGGACGACGGCAAGGCCACGCCCATCGCCCAGGACGGCCCGATGGACCTCATCCAGGACGCCATCGACGCGTGCCCGGTGACCTGCATCGCGTGGACGCCGCCGACGGAGGCCGAAGAGCGCGGCCTCGCGACGGGGATCGGCGCGGGCGAGTAGCTCAAGCGGGCTTGTTCACGCTTGGCCGGTGAGGTAGGGGCCGGTGCCCCACGCCGTCGTCACCGACGCGGCGTGGGGCGACCGGACCGTCCCCCGAGTTCGGACGCTATTCCCGTCCGAACTCGCGGGGTAAGCGACCATCCCCCGAGTTCGGACGCTATTCCCGTCCGAACTCGCGGGGTAAGCGACCATCCTCCGAGTTCGGACGCTATTCCCGTCCGAACTCGCGGGGTAAGCGACCATCCTCCGAGTTCGGACGCTACTTCCGTCCGAACTCGCGGGGTAACCGAAATCCCACGGGATGCGGATCCGCGTTGCACAGGTTCTACGACCACGTTCCGTTGATGGCTCGGGGGAGAGCCCGTGGTTCGGAAGTCGTGAGTCCGCAAGCCCTTGATGCGTCGTAAGCGCAGTCCGCTCGAAAGACCGATCCCTGAAGCGCAGCCCACTCGAAAGACCGGGCCGGCCTCGATCTTGGCTCTCCTCAGGCTTGCGACCCAGCGCTCCGGGCGCGTCACCCATGAAACACAGGCGTTTGTCCGTCACCCCAGGCCCTGCATGGGGCCGTCCGACGCTGAGGCCTTGGAGACCGCGGTCTTTCGAAGGGGCTGCGCCGCACCGAGCGGTCTTTCGACTCGACTCCGCAGGACCGGGCGTCCGCGTACCCGCCGCGGCGCGCACAGATGGCCCTTTCAACCCGTACTTGACGGATGCGGATCCCGTGGGACCATCCGCCGAGTTCGGACGCTCGGCGGCACCAGCCCCGAATGACCTGGGCCGAGTATCTGGCGCAGCACGCCCTTCCCCACGGCACGCGGATCAACCTCAACTACGAGTGATGCCTGCGGATGAGCCGGAGCTAACGCGCGAATGTGAATCCGGTTGCCTTGGGCGCGTCGGAGATCGGTCTTTCGCGTCGACCGCGCCCCCGACGATGCGGCCTCGTGCCCGCCGGGCGTTCGCCATCCCGACGCCCTGTCCATGTCCCGCCCCGGGCTCGCCAACGCTGCTGGGCCACGGCTTCCCGCGCGAGGGATCCGCAAGGCGCGCCGTCCCCCCCGGGCGGCGCGGTCCGGCGCGGTCCGCCGCGCCGACCGAGGCCGAAGGCCGAGCCTGGAGGAGCCCGGCCCCCCGGCGCCCCGCGACGGGGGGACGCGCCCGAGGAGCCTACGTCAACAACCCCTGGATCGACCGTCGGATCTCCGCGAGCTCCCCCGACGGCCGGGCGCAGGCCGCGCGCGTGCACGCCATGGCGTGGCCCTCCTGCAGGCCGAGGCGCCCGGCCTCCGCGGCGTCGAGGGCCAGCCCCAGCACGTCGGGGTGGGGGTCCGCCAGGAGCGCGTCCCGGAGCGCATTGTTGCGCCACACCTTCACGGTGACGGCGGGCCGGTCGAGCCGCTCGCGGATGGCGCACGCGTTGGCGGCCATGAAGCCCCAGGGCTCGCCCTCGGCCAGGGCGGCGTCCGCGGAGGCACGGGCGGTCGTGAGCCAATCGGGCTGGCCCGTGAGCGTGCCGAGCCGCCAACAGGCCTCCGCGAAGGCGGCGTTTCCGAGCAGCGGCCGGCGACGGTGACGCAACAGGCCGAGGCCGCCGTCCGGGGCGTCGTAGCAGCCGCCGTCGGGGGAGCCGAGGTGGTCGCGGGCGAAGGTGAGCGCGCGGATCGCGGCGTCCCGCCACGCGAGGTCGCCGGTGTGCTGCCAGAGGTGGAGCCAGCCGTCGGCGACATCGGCCTGGTCGACGAGCAGGCCGCTCACGCCGCCCGGGGCGCGCTCGATGGCGCCGTCGGGGCCCATGCGCGCGAGGAGCACGGTCCCGACCTGGCGCGCGAGCCCCGCGAGGCCGGGGCGGCCCCACGTGGCGGCGGCGCGGACGAGCGCGGAGACGAAGATGCCGTTCCACCCCGCGTAGATCGTGGGGTCCACGCGGGGCGGCTCCCCGCGCTCCGCGAGCGGGCGGGCGTAGTAGCCCTCGTCGGCGTCCTGGCTGCCGCCGAACGCGCCGGTGTCGACGGGGGGCGCGGTGTCCCTGGCGCCGTCCTGCCACAACGTCGCGAGCGCCCAGCGCACGGTCTCCTCCGCGCGTGCCCGCCACGTCGCGCTGCCACGCGCGCCCAGGCCCGCCGCCGCGCGCGTGTAGAGCCGCAGCATGCGCCCGTTGTCCTCGAGCATCTTCTCGTAGTGGGGCTCGCTCCAGTCGTCCTGGGTGGAGTACCGGAAGAATGCGCCTTCCTCCTTGTCCCAGAGCCCGCCGTCCGCCATGCCGTCGAGCGTCTTGCGGAGCATCCCGCCGTCGTCGTGCCCGCGCAGGACGCGGTCGAGCAGCCACTCGCACACGCCGACCTGGGGGAACTTCTGGTAGTCGCCGAAGCCGCCGTGGTAGCGGTCGAAGGCCTTCTTCACGTGCTCCCACACGGCGTCGGGGCCGGGCGAGGCCTCCGCGGCGGGCTCGGGGGCAGACGGCGCGATCGACCAGCGCTGGCCGGGCTCGGAGACGCTGGAGAGGAGCATCGCGAGCTCCTGCGCGGGCACGTAGGTGCGGCCCACGAGCACCTCGCCCTCGGCGTCGAGCACCGCTACGGTGGGCCAACCGCCCATGTTGTAGCGCTCGTTGACCTCGGGGCGCTGGTCGGTGTCGACCCGCACCGCCACGAAGCGCTCCTGGACGAGCCGGACCACGACCGGGTGCGGGTAGCTCCCCTCGTCCATGACGTGGCACCAGTGGCACCAGGTCGCGCCGATGTGCAGGAGGACGGGCTTCCCCTCGGCCCGGGCGCGCGCGAACGCGGCCTCGCCCCAGGGCTCCCAGGCGATGGTGGGGGTCATCGGGTGAACCCCGCCCAGTCCTCGGTCGCGAGCTTCCGCCACCCGCGCGGCGGGCGCGCCCCCATCGGGAACACCCACGCCTCCGCCGGCACGGAGCGCATGTTGTGGGAGGCGCGGACCGTGACGCGGACGAGCGGGCCGTCCCCGGCGGTCTCGACGAGGTCCATCACGGCGAGACGGTCGGGCTCGACCTCCACGAGCACGCCGCGGATCGGCTTCCCCGCGCCGTCGGGCACGAGCATCGGCCGGTTGCGCGGGCCCCGCCACAACGCGCCGCGCACCGTGGCCGCGGAGGTCGGGAGCCCGAGAACCCAGCGGTGATCGGGCTGCCCGGGCAGGGAGGTCCCGTAGAGGAACACGGTCGGCATGCGGGCGCCTATCCGGGGGGCGGTCGGGGTGTGGCGTCGGACGCCGACGCCGACGGCAACGCCGGGCTACCGCCGACCGAGGCGCGCGGCGAGCTGCTCGGCCAGGGGTTCGAGGCCCTCGAGCAGGTCGCGGTGCTCGGGATCGGTGCCGAGCTTGCGGAAGAGGGTCTCGTCGAGCGTGAGGAACGCGCCCACGGAGACGAGCAGCCCCAGCCCCTCGGCGATCTCGGCGAAGCGCGGCCAGGGGGCGCCGGTCGGGCTCCGCGCCACGACCCAGCCGCGGGTGTGGCCGAGGGCGTCGATGACGGCGTCGAGGCGCCGCGGCCGCTGCCCGGTGGCCTGGACGAGCACCTCCGCGCCGTAGACCCGGAGCTTCAGGACCCCGCGGCGGTCGAGCAGGCCGAGCGCGGCGAGGATCGCGAACGCGGGCACGTTCTTCAGGGCGCGGGCGCGCAGGCTCACCATGTCGGGGATGACGCGCAGGGGCGCCTCGCCGGGGTGGAGGAGCCCGCCGTGGGCGCACACGCGGCGATCGAGGGCGGTCGGGGCGCGCGCGACGGTGCCCTGCCGGGCGCCGCGGAGGACCTGGTTGATCGGGGCGAGGCCGCCCGCGAGCACGCCGAGCGAGGCGGGGAAGGCGACGACGAGCCCGCGGCGGTCGACGGAGGCGAGGAAGGGGTCCGCGAAGGTGGCGTTCGGCTCGCCCGGGTTGCCGGCGACGGGGAACGACGCGAGGCGGCGGCCGAAGAGGAGGCGCTCGAGGTTCTCCTCGACCGTGCCGGCCCGGAAGAGGCGGTTCATCCAGGGTCGGAAGCGCCGGGTGTCGCCCGGACGCCCCGCGACGACCTCGCCGAGGTGGCGGCGGAAGTCGGGGTCGGAGAGGGCGACGGAGACGGGGGACTCGGCCAGCTCCCGACGCGCGGCCGCGCCGCTCGTGACGACCAGCACGTCGCCCATCCGCACAGCGTCCCCGCGGCGGGTCGCCATCGCGAGGTAGCCGCCGATGCCGCAGCTGCTGCCCCCGGCGTCGTCGAGGAGGCCGCGGACCTGGTGGGGATCGAGCTCGCCATGCTCGAGGAGCGCGCGCAGCAGGTGGGTGTAGACGTCGGGGCTGTCGTCGGCGCCGGCGCGGAGGTCGAGCGGGGGGGCCGGGGTGGCGGCCTCGCTCGCGAAGCCGAGCGTGAGCTGCTCGGGGGCGCGGAGGGGCGCCGATTGTTCGGACGCGGCCACGTCGGACTCCGGGCCCGAGAGGGGCGGGGGCTCGTTCGGGAGGGGCGGCACGGCGACGCGGGCGGGCGGGCGGAGCCCGGGGCCGAGGAGGCGGCGAAGGGCGAGGGCGCGCTTGCGGACGGTGCGCAGGGTGAGCGAGGGGTCCTCGGCGGCGACGACGCGGGCGAGCGCGTCGGGACCGATGAGCCCGTGCTTCACCAGGGGGCCGAGCACCGGGTGGGTGGCGATGGTCGCGGCGAGGACCTGGTGCCGGCGGGCGCCCGCGTAGACGTAGGCGAGGCCGGCGCGGGTGAGGGCGGGCTCGTCGGTGAGGTCGAGCAGGCCGAGCCACTCGGCGGCGAGGAGGTAGGACCGCAGGATGGGCGCTTCGAGGGCGAGCACCTCGCCGAGCGCGCGCTGCCGCCGATGTCCTGCCGCCACCTGCTCGAGCAGGTGCGTCAGCACCCGCGGGCTCGTCGCATGAGGGAACGTCAGCATGCCGGGCGCACTCTACCGCGTCCGAGCAGGATTGCAGACCCGTGGGCGCGAGGTTCGACAAAAGTGGAAGTTTGATCTTGACGTGGCAAGAGCAGGGATCGTATTGTCGGCGGGACATGCATCGCGCCGAGCGCCGGAAGGTGCTGCTCGAAGGCCGACGAGACTTCGCGTTCGACCCCGAGCAGCTGCGAATCGAGGGCTCCCCCCGGGGGCGGCTGGCCCGGCGTATCCGTGGCCACCTCCGCCGCCTCGAGCCCATCGCGATGCTGACGCCGCGCTGGTCGGCGCCCCAGTCCTTCCTGGAGGACCTCGCGCTCGACCTCGCCGTCGGCGAGCCGGAGATCGGCTGCCGCACGGTGTCGTTCCGCCCGCTGATGGGCCGCACCGCGCCGGAGGCCTGGAACTTCCTGCTCCGCGTCATCGGCGAGCTCGGCGGCGGAGAGTGGGGCACCCACGGCGTGCCGATGGTGTGCGACCGCCGCGGCTTCTTCAACGCCGCCGCGATGCTGCTCGACCAGGCGCAGGAAGATGCGCCCTACCCCATCGCGCTCCTCGCCCACGGTGCGGAGCACCTGCCGGTCGAGGTGCTCGACGACATCGCGCAGGTGTGGTCGCGCTACGCGGAGCAGGTGGAGCACGACCGTCGCTGCACGATCCTGCTCGCGGGCTCGGTGGACACTCCGGCGCTCGACGTGGGCGGCAGCTCGCGCATCGACCTCACGGACTTCGGCGAGCTCGAGGCCGCGGACAGCCTGGTGCTGCAGCTCGGGGTGGTCGACCCCCAGGAGCTCGAGCGGGCCGCGCGCTTCTCCGGCGGCGTGCCCGCGATCGTGGCGGCCCTGGCGATCGGCGCCCAGCGCGGCTTCCCGAACTCCCCCACCGAATACCTCCGCGCCATGGGCCCCATCGCCCACGAGATCCGCGGCGCCGTGCAGAGCGCGCTCACCGCGCCCGACACGGCGGACCGCCTCCAGATGCTCCTCGACGGCGAGCCCCAGCTCGAAGACGCCGACGTCGACCCCGCGCTGCTGTTCTCGGGGGTCATCCGCCGCGTGCGCCGTCCGGGCGGGCCCCACG
Source organism: Pseudomonadota bacterium (assembly GCA_030684355.1). Taxonomy (GTDB): domain Bacteria; phylum Myxococcota_A; class UBA796; order UBA796; family SXON01; genus CAJBVW01. The sequence continues at coordinate 549 of JAUXTN010000087.1, read as the reverse complement.
TGGCGCTCCGGTCGCCGGCGATCGCGGCCGCAGCGGGCTGATCGGCGCTCGAGGGCCGCTGCGTCGCTGCCTCGCCGCCTCGCTACCCCCGCGCCCCCGCCTCGTAGAGCCGCGCGAGCCGCGCCGGGTCGACCCCCGCCCGGTACGCCCCGCGCAGCGCCAGCATCTCCACCATCGTGCGGGTGACCCCGCGGGCCTCCCACCGGCGCGCCGACGTGGTGACCGGCGGGCCGAGCACCTCGAAGCGGGCGTGGGCGCGGGCGCGGTCGGTGAAGGCGAGGTCCTCGAAGGCGGCGAGGGCGGGCCAGCCGCCGATGGCGTCGACGAGGGTGCGGCGGGCCCAGATCGCCATGTCGCCGGTCGCGCTGCCGGTGAGGCGCGCGCGCGCGTTCATCACGAAGGCGGTGCAGCGCAGGCGCGGATCGTGGCTGTCGAGGGCCACCGCGAAGCAGCCCCAGGGCGCGGTCGAGGCGCGCAGGGCCGCCAGGGCGCCGCTCGGCACGCCGGTGTCCGCGTGGAGGTACCAGAGGACCGACCCGCGCGCGGCGG
>JAUXTN010000077.1 GCA_030684355.1 Pseudomonadota bacterium | reverse complement strand
CCCACGCCGAGCGCCACCGCTCCGAGCGCCGCCGCGAGCGCCGCTCCGGGCGCCGCCGCGAGCACCGGGACCGCCGTCGGCTCCGATGGCCGGCCGCTCTACTACGACCACGTCCTCACCGCGGCGGAGCTCCAGGGCCGCACGCTGCGCGACCTCTCGCTCATGCGGAACACGGTCTTCGCGCGCGCCGGCAACCCGTTCGTGAAGCCCTGGCTCGACCAGCACTTCCGGGCCCAGCCCTGGTACGCCCCGAAGGACACGGTCGATCTCTCCACGCTCTCCGACGCCGACCGCGCGAACGTCGCGCTCCTGGCGGACGCCGAGGCCCGGGTCTCGCGCGACGAGCTCGTCGCCCGCCGCGCCGCCATCGGCGCCAAGAAGGCGATCTCCCCCGAGGACACCGTCGAGCTCTCGCTCATCGGGGCCGCGCTCGGCGAGTGGTCCGGGGCGGCGGACGTGCCCGTCGCGGACCGCAACCCGCTCGAGGATCCCAACGTCCTCGCGGGGCAGCTCGCCGTCGGCCAGCTCGACGAGATGTCGCGGCGCGACCTGCGGCTCCTGCGCAACACGATCTACGCGCGCCACGGCCGCCCGTTCAAGTCCGCCGTGCTCCAGACCTACTTCGCCGACAAGGCCTGGTACCAGCCGCGCGACTCCTACAAGGACGCCCAGCTCACCGAGGTGGACAAGCGCAACATCCAGCTCGTCCAGAGCATGGAGGACCGCCTCGGCGGCCCCATGAAGGAGTGGGAGCACCAGAAGGAGGAGGGTTGGTTCGAGGGTGCCTGATAAGGCACCGTCCGCGCCCCGGCGGGGTGCACACCCAATGCGACGAACCGAGCACGACGCCTAGAACCAGGCGCGATCGCCGAGCCGCGTGAGCGGCGCGCTGCCGATGGCGTCGAGCAGATCGTAGACCCCCGCGGCGTCCCTCGCGGGGGTGACCCCGGCGCCGCCCAGGCCGGCGGTCACCGGGACGATCTCGGCCACCCCGGGCCCCTCGGGGCCGAGGGTCACGCGCAACACGAGGGCCTCCGCCTCGGCGGTGCACACGCAATCGAAGAGCAGGTTGCCGAGCCCCCACGCGATGACCGCGCCGTCGCGCCGCTCGACGGGCCCGATGACGTGCGTGCCGTGCGCCACGACCACGTCCGCGCCGCCCGCCACGGCGGCCGCGACCGCCGCTTGCAGCGCCGGCGAGGGCAGGTACGACCGCGCCCCGCTGACGTGGAGCGCCACGACGCGCGGGGTCCCCTCCCCTGCGCGCAGCTCGGCGGCCAGCACCTCCGCGAGCCCGGGCTCCTCCACCTCGTGCGCCAGCAACGTCACGACGGTGCCGCGGATGTCGAGCCGCGCTGAACCGGCGGTGCCTCCGACCGGGGCCACACCCGCCTCCCGCAGCCCCGAGATCGTGCGGGCCCGCCCGGCGGGTCCGCCGTCGGCGGCATGGTTGTTCGCCACGGACACCGCCACGATCCCCGCCGCGCGCAGCCAGGACGGGGTGTCGACGGGGTTGGCCAGCCAGACGCGCGCGCCCTCGATGCGCGCCCCGCCCGCCCCCTCCGCGAGGGGCCCCTCCAGGTTGACGACGCCCGCCGCGCCGCCCAGGATGGACGCGATGCCCTCCATCCCGCCCCGCGCCGACGCGCCCAGGTGCACGTCGCCGCCGAACCAGAGCGTCGCCTCCTCCCTCTTCGGCTGCGTCGAGACCTCCACCATCGGGGCCGGCGTCGGCTGGGCTTCGGGCGCGTTGCACCCGGGCACCAGGATGGCGACGATCGCGATGGTGACGCTCCTCGCGGCCTGCCGGGCGGCGGATGGAGGCCCGCCCGCCGCGCCCGTGACACATGCCCCGGAGGTGGTGACACATGCCCCAGTGATACACGCCCCGGAGGCAGTGATACACGCGCTGGAGCCGGTGATACATGCACAGGCGCCGGTGATACACGCCGACACAACGGCCGCGCCGCCCCCCCTCGTCGTCCCCGCCCCCGTGATCGTCGACACCCTCCTCCCCTTCGGCCCCGAGCGCGAGCGCCTCACCGTCGCCTACCTCCGCGCGCACCGCACGGCCGCCCTCACCGGCGACGACGCGCAGGATACCCGCATGGTGCCGCGCGCGATCGTGCTCCACTGGACGGCCGGGCCGACCGCGAAGAGCGCCTGGAACACCTTCTCCGCGGCGACCCTCTCGGGGCGCGCCGATCTCGCCGACGCCGGCGCGCTCAACGTGGGCGCCCACTACCTCGTCGATCGCGACGGCACGATCCAGCGGCTCTTCCCTGAGGACCGCATCGTGCGCCACACCATCGGGCTCAACCACGTGGCGATCGGCGTGGAGAACGTGGGCGGTGGCGCCGACTGGCCGCTGACCCCCGCGCAGGTCGACGCCAACGCGGCGCTCGTGCGCTGGATCGCGTCGCGCCAGCCGATCACGCACCTGCTCGGCCACCTTGAGTACCGCCGCATGGAGGCCACGCCGCTGTTCGAGGAGCGCGACCCGACCTACCGCACGTCGAAGCCGGACCCGGGCGCGGACTTCATGGCGGCGGTGCGGGCAAAGGTGGCGGACGTGGGGTTGGCGGAGCCGCCGAAGTAGGCCTCGGCGCCCGACTTCACTGCCCCAGCGTCGCCTCCGCCGCGACCGCGGTCTCCCCGTCCAGGATCGGCGCCACGTCGGCGTCCCCGTCCGCCTGCCGGGCCCAGGCGAGCCCGTACACGTCCACGATGCGCGTGCTCGTCTCGGCGGGCATCGTCACGTCCTCGATCACGTCCGCGAAGTCCGTGAAGGAGTTGTGACCCGCGCCGTCGAGCGTGACGCGGCGCGCGCCGTCGCCCTGGAGGGCGGCCCAGAGCTCGTCCACCTCGGAGCCCGGCGGCTGGTCCTCGGTGCCGGTCATCAGGAGGGTGGGCGTCGTGATCGCGCCGATGCCCGTGGCCTGGAAGAGCCCGTAGTCGCCGGGCGCCATCACCAGGCCCGCATCGAACCGCGGCTCGGCGAAGCCGGCCTCGAACAGGGCGCGCAACGTCGGCGTCATCGTGGAGCAGAAGCCGGTCGTCGCATCGGGGCAGTCGAGCGCGGCGGGGGCGTAGGTGGCGCCGAGGAGCGCGAGGGTCGTGTAGCCGCCGAACGAGTGCCCCATCGCGACGCGCGTGTCGGTGAGGGGGAGGTCCCCGCCGGCGGAGGCGGCCTCGAGCCAGTCGAGCACCGCGGACACGTCGCGCGGGCGCTGGCCGTAGATCTCCGTGACGCGGTCGGCGCCGTCGAGCGTCGTGTTGCCGGTATGGTCGGGCGCGGCCACCACCCACCCGTGGGAGGCGAGGTGCTCCATCAGGAAGGCGGCCGCCTCCGCGTAGGCCTGGTGCCCGTGGGAGAACACGGCCACCGGGAACGGCCCGGGGGCGACGGGCGCGTCCTGCCACACGCCCTCCGCCGCGATGACGCCGCCGAAGTAGGTCGCGTCGTCGCCGTCGGTGGCGGTCGTCGGGTACCAGAGCGAGAGGTGGAGCGTGCGTTCGCCGGTGCCGACGGTGTCGGCGTAGACGACGGTGGTGTCCTGGTGGCCGACCGCGAAGGGGCCGGGCGCGGCGAGCTCGGTGAGGATGTCGACGGGCGCGGCGGGCTCGCCGGTGTCATCCGCCGGGCCGGTGCAGGCGAGGAGGAGCAGCATCACGGCGTGAGCACCGAGGCGCGGCCCCAGGCGTCCCACGACACGATCTCGCGCGGGGCCTGGGTGTAGACGCCGCGCTGGAACGGCACGGCGCGCCCGCCGGTGAAGCTCAAGTGGACGGAGCCGGGCGCGTCGACCTCCCACCGCCTCTCCGGGCCCGCCGTGGACGAGATCGTGGGGGTGCGCACCGCCGGCCCGTCGTCCACGATCGCGGCGAGGAGCACGTCCGCGATGGCCCGGGCGCCACCCTGCGCGCGCACGAGCACGCCGACGTTGCCGTCGCGGAAGGCCACGAGGGTCTCGCCGTCGCCATGGGCGGCGTCGACCGGGCCCAGGTGCGCGGCGACGCCCGGGTGCGCACCGAGGTCCGGGAGCACGGCGGGCTGGACGCCGAGCGACTCCAACATCCGCGCGTACCACTCCACCCCGGCGGCCTCGGTGGGGCCGACGTAGACGCGCACCCAGCCGCCCTCGACGGCGGCGGTCCAGCCGGTCGCGGGGGTGAGGAAGGAGGGCTCGCCCAGCCCCGGCACGCCGGTCACCGGGATGCCGACGTGCACGCCGCCCGCGAGCGCCGCGCCGATGAGCAGGAGGGGGATCATTGGAGCGTCTCCTTCTGGGTGTAGCGGTAGCGCACGTCGCCGTCGTCCACGAGGCGCTCGAGGTACTCGTCGCCCGAGATGGCCTGCACGAGCAGCTCCTCGCCGGGGTAGGTCCCGGGATCGGCGTCGCCGTCGAGCGCGAGCGTGGCGTCGTAGATGGTCCCGCCGTCGTCCGGCGTCGTGACCGCGTGGTAGCTGAAGCCGCACCCGCCGCTGTCGAACGGGCAGTGGTCGAAGCGGTCGCCGCCGATGGCCTTGATGTAGTTGAGGTCGAAGCTGGGGAGGAGGATGGTGTAGGAGAGCGTCGCGCCGAGCATGTTGGCGAAGGCCTCGAGGATCGAGGCGCAATCCGTACAGTTGATGACCGACCCGCGGCTCCGGGCGAGGAAGCTCGAGAGGTCGAAGTTGGCGTCGTTGAAGGTGTTGCCGTCGTATTGCGTGTACGAGCTGGCCCCCCAGCGCGTGTCGTAGGACAGGCCGAGGTCGAAGTAGATGTGCGCGACGAGCGCGGAGATCACCGCCACCTCGGTGGCCTCGACGCCGCCGATGGCGCGGAGCGCGGGATCGATGACCGCCACCCACGGGAGGTAGGGCGCGCCGGTCTCCTCGAAGGTGGGGGCCCCGAGGAGCGCGTAGACGCGGAGCGGGAGGTCCTGGGTGCCGACGAGGGCCTCTCCCCCGTCCGGCCGCGCCGCCATCCAGCGGAGTTCGAGGGTCTCCTCGATGACCCCGGGGCCGGTCGCGAGGGGCGCGTCCGCGGTGAGCACGACGGTCTCGCCCGGGGCGACGGTGCCGGCGGTCAGCGTCCAACCGTCGATGGCGGGGGTGAGCACGGCGCTCCCCACGTCGCCGCCGACGACGAGCGACAGCGTCGGTCGGGCGTCCCACGCGTAGGCGGCGGGGAGGTTCTGGCCGACGAGGTCCTCGGGGCGCGTGTCGAGATCGTCCCAGGGTGCGGGGATGGGGGTCACGACCCCGTCGACGTCGAGCGCGGCGAGCGTGAACGTGGCAGTGTCCCCGCCGTCGTCCCAATACATCCCGGCGCCGCCCGCCTGGTGCCACATCAACGGGATGCGGTCTCCGCCGAGCGTGCCCGCGCTCGCGCCGACGCGCACGAGATCGACGAGGGTGTCACTGGAGGCGACGGTGGCGCCCTCCGCGGCGAGGTCACCGTGGAGCGTGTACCGCCCCATCGGCAGCGCGGTGCCGGCGTCGTCCCGGCCGTCCCAGGCGAGGGTGTCGGCCCAGGCCGAGCCGTCCGCGAGGGTGCGCACCACGGCGCCCGTGGCGTCGAGGACGGTGACGGAGACGGTGTCCCCGCCGGTGCGCGAGAGCGCGAACGTCGCGGGGGTGCCGTAGAGCGGGTCGAGCGCGGCGGGCCCCGCCACGGTCAGCGCGGGCTCGACCTCGACGGGGGGATCGTCGCCGACGGTGATCTTGCCGTCGGAACAGGCGAGCACGTAGAGGAGGAAGACCATGGCGCAACTGTAGCCCCGCGCTGCATACGCTGGGATCGCTTTCCGGGCACCGCGAACACGCCCGCGACGATGACCTCGAGGACACCGCGTCAGGCCGTGGCCTCCGCCCGGGCCGGCTCGGGGGGCCCGAGGCCTTTCCGGCGCTCCATCTCGAGGAACAGCGCCGTGTCGAACACCGCGAGGCCGGCGAGGACGGCGCTGGAGACGGGGGAGACGAGGAGGGGCAGCCACGAGCCGCCCTGCGCCGGGAACGCGAGCGCCGGGAACGCGAGCGCCGCGAGCGCGTCGACCGCCATGGGCAGCCCCAGGACCACCGCGGTGACCGGGACGAGCCGCCAGGCGTCGCCCCGCACGACGGCGCGGCTGTGGTGGAAGGGGTGCCGCTCCTCCCGCAACGCGACGGCCTGGACGAAGAACCGGCCCTGGACCAGCCAGACGAGGCCGGGGAGGAGCCCGAGGACGAGACCGACGCTGAGCTGGTTCGCGAAGACGATCCACGCCGTGACGAGCGCCCCCCAACGGGAGAAGCCGGCGCGCGCCGCCGCGAAGAGGCCCATCGCGGGCCCGCCGTCGACCTCCCGTGCGACGAGCTGGGCCGCGCCGAGCTGCGCCACGAACAGCAGGACTTGCGAGAGGAAGTCAAAACCCAGGGTCGTTCGCATGTCGCCCTCGCCGAGCCCGTAGTGGAGGCCGACCGCGCGCAGGGGCAGGTCACACACGACGAACAACGCGAAGAGCACGCCGAACCGGCGGCGGAGGATGCCGCCCGAGAGCCGGAGCGCGGCGCCGTAGCCCCGCCCGGCGGCGGGGTTGCCCGTGATCCCGTCCATCCCGCTCTCCGACACCCGGGAGCCTATCGCGCCCCCGCGCTCCCTCCCCTCTCGCATTAGGTACGGCGGATGTCCGCCTCCGACACCCGGCACATCTACCAGTCGCTGTTCGCCAACCTCGCCATCGCCATCGCGAAGGGGGTCGCCGCCTTCTACACGGGCTCGGGGGCGATGCTCGCGGAGACGATCCACACCGCCGCCGACTGTGGCAACCAGCTCCTGCTGCTCCTCGGCGTGAACCGGTCGCAGCGGCCGCCCGACGCCGCGCACCCGCTCGGCTACGGCCGGAGCCTCTACTTCTGGTCGTTCATGGTGGCGCTGCTCCTGTTCACGGGCGGAGGCGTGTTCTCGATCTACGAGGGCATCCACAAGCTCCAGCACCACGAGCCCGTCGAGAACGTGTGGCTCGCCGTCGGCATCCTCGCGTTCTCCCTCCTCATCGAGGGCGGCGCGACGGTGTCGAACTACCGCGAGATGACGAAGCGCAGCGGCGGGGTGCCGCTCATGCGCTACCTGCGCCAGACGAAGGACTCCGATCTCGTCGTCGTCTTCGGCGAGAACGCCGCGGCGACCGTGGGCCTCGCGCTCGCGATGGCGGCCATCGGGATGGCCGTCTACACCGGGGACTCCCGCTGGGACGCCGGCGGCACCATCGCGATCGGCGCGGTGCTCATCGGCGTGGCCGTGTTCCTCGCGGTCGAGGTCAAGTCGCTGCTCGTGGGCGAGGCCGCGGACCCCGTCATCGAGCACGCGGTGCGCGCGATCGTGAAGGGCGAGCCGAACGTGTTGAGCTGCAACCGCGTCATCACCGTGCAGCAGGGGCCCGGCGAGGTGCTCGTGGCGATGAAGCTGCACTTCTCGGCAGCGCTCACCGCCGCGGTCGTGGCCGAGACGATCAACCGCGTCGAGGGCCAGCTCCGCGCGCAGCGCCCCGAGGTGAAGTGGAGCTTCATCGAGCCCGGGATGGACGGCGAGGCGTGAGCCCGGCGGCGTGAGAGCAGCGGCGTGAGAGAATCGGCGGTGCTCCGCCGGCGGGCGCTGTAAGGGCGCCGCGCGCGGCCTCGTTGCGGGGCCACACCGGACCGAACATGTCGCCTCGCTTCCTCCGCCTCGGGCTCCTCACCCTCGTGCTCTCGTGCTGGCCCGGTGGAGACGTGGGGGCCGCCTCGCGCCCCGTCGCCGGACCGCGCCCGGGTCCCTACCAGCGGAGCGCATCGGCCGAGCCCGCCGCGGTGGAGGTCGCCCCGCTCACGGCGCCGATCTCGCTCTCGGATCCCGACGGGCAGTCGCTCACGCTCACGTCGCTCTCCGCGAAGGTCGCCGTCGACGGACCGCTGTCGCTGACCGAGCTGGAGCTGCGCTTCCAGAACCCGCAGGACCGCCGCATCGAGGGCCGGTTCGCGCTCACCCTGCCGGACGGCGCCACGATCAGCCGCTTCGCCAACGAGGTCAACGGGCAGCTCGTCGAGGGCGAGGTGGTCGAGCGCGCCGCCGCGCACCGGGCGTACGACGCCATCCTCCACGAGATGCGCGACCCGGCGCTCCTGGAGATGGACGCCGGCAACCGGTTCTCCGCGAAGGTGTTCCCCATCGAGCCCCGCGCCGAGGTGCGGATCGTCCTCTCCTACACGCGGCTCCTGCGCGCCGACGACGGCGCCCGCGCCTACGTCCTCCCGCTGCGCGGCCTGCCCGTCATCGGCGAGTTCTCGTTCCATGGCCGCTTCGCGGCGCTCCCCGGCGAGGTCACCTCCGACCTCCCGAAGGCCGAGCGCTCGGGTGACGGCGTCCAGCACCTCGACATCGTGCGCCGCGCCTGGGCCCCCGACGCCGACGTGGCGGTGCGGTGGCGCGCGAGCGGCCCCGCGGGGACGAGCCCCGCGACCCAGGTGCTTCGGTCCGGCGACTACTACGTCGCGACGTTCCAGCCCGGCCTCCCCGCGGCGGCGGCCACCCCCGGCCGGTGGGCGCTCTACGTCGACACCTCGGCGTCCGCGGCGGACGGCGCCAGCCACCGCATCGCCGCGATCGAGGCCCTCCTCCGCTCGATCCCCGGCAGCACGCCGGTCGCCGTGTATGGCTTCGACCAGGACGTCGTGCGCCTCGCGGAGGGCCCCGCGAGCACCGTCGCGGCCAGCATCGGCGGGGCGCTGCGGGACCGAGGGTTCGCGGGCGGCACCGACCTCGCGCGGGTGCTCGCCCAGGTCGCGGCGACCGCCCGGCCCGACACGCGCGTCGTCCTCGCCACGGACGGTGTCGCCACGTTCGGGGACACCAACCCCGCCCGCCTCGCTGCGGCCGCGCGCGCGCTCCCCTCCGGGATCGCCGTCCACGCGCTCGTCCTCGGCGCCGAGCAGGATGGCGCCGTGCTCGCCGCGCTCACCGAGGGCCGCGGCCGCGTGGTCGAGATCCCCTTCACCGACGCGCTCGCCGCCGACGCCGCGACCGCCGCCGCGCGCCTCTCCCTCCCGCCGGGCGCGCGCTTCACCGCCGCCGACGCCGACGCCCTCTGGGTGCACGCCATCGGCGCCGGGGACGTGACCGCGGGCGGCGAGATCGTCGTCGTCGGCAAGACGCGCCCGGGCAAGAGCCCCGCGCCGTCGGTCACCCAGGAGGGCACGGGCCGTGGCCGGGCGATGTTCGTCGCGGGCCCGACCCCCGACGTGAAGGGCACGGGACCGCTGGTCGAGCGCGAGGCGATCCGCGCCCACCTCGCCGACCTCGCGCGGTTGGAGTCCGAGGCCACCTCGGAGGAGGCCCGCGCCACGCTCGCCGCGGAGCAGGTGCGCCTCTCGGTCGCCCACCGCGTGTTGTGCCCGAAGACGACGCTCCTCGTGCTGGAGAGCGAGGCCGACTACGCCCGCTTCGGCCTCGACCGGCGCGCGCTCGCCGACATCCTGACCGTGGGCCCCGAGGGCATCGCGGTCGCGGCGCGGGCCACGGGCGCGTGGGGGCAGGCAGACCTGAAGGCGAAGGCCGGGTCGGAGACGAAGGCGCCGTCTGCGGGCGACGCCGACCTCGCCCGGGACGGCAACGGGGACGGGGCCGAGGCGGGCGGCGCCGCGGAGGAGGCGTCCGCCGGCGCCGAGGAGAGCGAGCCCTCCGAGGAGAAGCCGAGCGAGGCCCCGCCCTCCGCGGAGCCGGCCTCCGAGCGGAAGGAAGACATGGCCGACGACGCCCTGGTCGAGGCCGACAAGACCGCCGAGAGCGCGCCGCGTCCGAGCCCGTCGAGCAGCGCGTCCGCGAGCAGCCCCGCGCGGAGGGCCCCCGCGGCGGCCCCCCCACCGCCCGGCTCCGCGGGTCGTGGAGAACGGAGGGAGCGCGCCGCCTCGCAGGGCGCCCCCACCCCGACCGAGGCGCCCGCCTGGATCCACGCGGTAGAGGTGCCCTCGACCACCCTGGCGGCCCTGGAGGCCAACGTCGCCGCCAACCCGCGCGACCGCGAGGCCTACAACCAGCTCGCGAACGCGCTCCTCCAGGTCGGCGACATGAAGCGGCTCGGCGCGGTGACGCGGGAGTGGCAGCCCTACGATCCCGACAACCCGCACGTCTACGAGGTGATGGGCGAGGCCGCGCTCGCGCAGGGCGACCTCGTGCTGGCCCGCCGCGCCTTCGGCTCGCTGGTGGAGCTCGCCGGCGGCAAGCCCGAGCTCCTGCAACGCGCGGGGCTCCTGCTCTGGCGCGCGGGCGACCCCACGGCCGCCGAGGTGCCGCTGCGGCGCGCGATCGAGCTCCGCCCGGACCGCGTGAACGCCCACCGCCACCTCGCGTTCGTGCTCCGCGCGTCGGGGCGCTACGCCGAGGCCGCGGAGGTGCTGGAGGCGGCCCGCACCATGACCTTCCCCTCGTTCTACCAGGGGATCGGAAAGGTGCTCACCGAGGAGCTCGGCATCGTCTACCGCGACTGGATGGCCGCCGTGCCCGCCGAGGCCGCCGCCATCCGCGCGCGGGCCGCGAAGAACGACGCGGATCCCACCCGCGTGGACGCCCTCCGGGTCACCCTCGCGTGGGAGACCGACGGCAACGACGTCGACCTCCATGTCGTCGATCCCGCGGGCGAGACCTGCTTCTACGGCAACCGCCAGAACCGGAGCGGGCTGGAGCTCTACGAGGACCTCACCGGCGGCCTCGGCCCCGAGGTCATCCGCGCGAAGATGCTGCCCCCAGGGCGCTACTCCGTCGGCGTGAAGTACTTCAGCGCGGGTCCGATGGGCGTGAGCCGCGGGCTCGTGATCGTGGAGGTGCCCGGGAAGGCCCCGCGTGTCGAGCCCTTCCGGCTCGTGGAGGGCGGCGGGGACGTGCGGCTGCTCACGACGGTGGACGTGGCGGCGGGGTGAGCGTCGGCGGTGGCGCGCGCATCCAGCGGCGCCCCGGTGCGGCTACGGAGGCGTCGTCGAGCACCAGAGCCCGCTCGGGCGGCCCGGCACCGTGGGGAACACACGCTCGACCATCGTGCCCGTGGTCTGGTCGAACGACTGGATCCGGTAGTCCGGGTACTGCCGACCGTCGTCGATGAGGTGGAGCTTGCCACCGGCGACGCTCACGCCCCACACCCAGGTGTCCCAGTCGTCCAGGGTGATGGAGCGCATGTACCCGCCGGTGCCGAGATCGTAGACATCGACCTCGTGCGTGGAGTGCCACGCGCCGTACACGTCGGTGCCGTCGATCCCGAGCCGCGTGAACCCTCGAGCGTCGACGCTCGCGGACGGCGAATGCGCGCTTAGATCCGCGAAGCTGGCGTAGCTGTCGAGTTTGCCCTCGTACGTGTCGACGGTCACCCAGTCCGAGCCTGACCACCCGACCGTGACGGCGTACCCCGCGTCCGCGCCGGTGGTGACCACACCCGTCGCGGCGTCCACCGAGTACCAGGAGAAGTTGTTCCCGTCGTAGCCCGGGAACACCCAGCTCGTCCCGTCCGTCGCGAGGCCCCCGGTGTGGAAGCCGCTGGCGAACCCGCTCCATCGATCCTGCTCGACCCAACTCCCGGTGGCCATGTCGACCACGACCAGGAGCACGTCGCCGTCACCCTCCACGAGCGTGTGGCACCAGGTCGCCGCGTAAGGGGACGCGGCGGTATCCACCGTGCCCGTGTCGGCGTCGGTGTCGGAATCCGTGTCCGTGTCCGTGTCCGAATCCGTGTCCGTGTCCGTGTCGGTGTCGGTGTCGGTGTCGGTGTCGGTCTCCTCGTGGGTGTCCGCCGGGGTGTCGGTGTCCCCCGTGTCAACGCTGTCGGCGGGGGTTTCCTTCTCCGGCGGTACGACGGTGCAGGCGAGCAGGAAGAGCAATGGACACCCGTGGATGTCCGTAGCTTTACCCATGAATACGCGTTCGTTTAAACGTATTCACTCCGGCGCGTCGTCTGGCGGCCCTCCCAACAGGAGCCGCCGCGCCCGGGACGCGCGCCGCGCCGAGAGCTCGACCCCCACGGCGTCGAGCCCGTGGCGGTTTGCGACCGCCAGGACGGTCCCCATGCCACAGAACGGGTCGACCACGGTGCGACACGCCGTGGACTTCTGGAGGAACGTCACCACCGCCTCGCAGGCGTCGACCCCCATGGCGCGCGGCCAGGGCATCTCCCCGAGGCGGGGCAACACGTCCGCGGAGGATTGGCCGGGGGTGAGGCGGAGGGAGCGGCTGAAGCACAGGATGTGCGCGTAGGCGGGGCGGCCGAAGGTGACCTGGCCGGGCGGCACGCGGCAGACGAGCTTGTGCCACAACAGCGCGCTGCCCGCGGCCTCGGCGCCGCGCGAGACGAGGTAGGCCTTGTCGATCCAGCACCCTTCGTGCTTCACGTCGGTCTGGTAGAAGATGGCGACGCTCTCGTCGGCCACCTGGCGGCATGCCAGCTCGGCGGTCTCCATGAACCAGGATCGCCAGCCGGCGAACCCGAGGGTGAGCTCGGAGTGGTCGGGCAGCGACGTGACGAGCGCGTGGCCCGCGGGGAGCGGTGCGCGCCGGAGCCACGCGACCCCATCTTCGTGGTGGATGGTCCGGGCGCCGGTGGACGTCGGCGGCGTCATCGGCGCCGCGCGATCCAGAGCCCGCGTTGCTTCATCAACCCGTCGGGCTCGAAGCGCGCGTCGAAGCCGGCGGTGTCGAGGGCGTCCGCGAACACGGGGCGGGGGCAGAGCCACAGCGCGTGCCGCTCCGTGAAGTGCTCGATCGGCTTGCCGGGGCGGCCGACGAGCCACGCGAAGTCGAGCACGGAGCGGTCCCCCTCGAGCGTGGCGCTGTGCATGCGACACACCTTCAGCGCGTCGGTGTCGGTCCGCACCATCCCGACGCGGCCGGGGCTGAAGTCCTCGGGCGCGATCCACGGCTCGATGATCACGGTTCCGCCCGGGCGCACGCTGGCGGCGAAGGCGCGCAGGGCGGCGGTCAACGCGTCGCGGTCGTGGAGGTAGGCGATGGAGGAGAACAGGCAGAGGAGGGCGTCGGCGCGCGGCCCGAAGATGGGGTCGCGCATGTCGGCCTGGGTGAGGGGCACATCCGGCAGGCGGGCCCGCGCGATCGCCAGCATCTCCGCGCTCAGATCGACCCCCGCCACCGTGTACCAGCGCCGCAGCTCGGCGAGGTGCTTGCCGGTGCCGCACGCGGCCTCGACCACGCGCGCACCGTCGGCCACGCCCTCCTCGGCGAGGAGCACGTGGAGGCGCTCGGCCTCGGCGGCGTAGTCCTTCCAGGCGTAGATGGCGTCGTAGAGGTCGGCGCGGGGACCGTAGAGGAGCTCGGACATCCGCGCTTCTATGCCGACGGGCACGCTTTGGCCTTGCCCGTGCGACCGTCCGCCCGCTCGACCCTACTCCTTGTACTGCATCGCGAGGCCGCCGTTGCCGACCGCCCAGGCGTTGGCCGCGGACACGCCGTGCACGGCGTAGAGGTTCTGGTTGGTCTCGTTCGCGAGCTCCTTCCAGCCGGCCCCCGAGTACTTCAGCGTCACGCCGTCGTTCCCGACCGCGAGGATGCTGTCCGTCGCGCCCACGTAGAGCGCGTTCAGCGTCTCCGTCGTGCCGCTCTCGACCTGCGTCCAGCTCGTGCCGTTCCAATGGAGGATGACGCCCTGGTCGCCGGCTACCCACACGTCGCTGCCGCCCGCGCCGGAGATGCCGTAGAAGTTCGCGACCTTGTTGGTCTCGGACTCGGCCCACGTGCCGCCGTCCGCGCGCTTCATGACCACGCCTTCGTTGCCCGCGGCGAACGCGCCGCCCTCGTACGCCCACACCCCGTTCATGGTGACGGGCGGGAGGTTCTCGACGGTCCACGCCACGCCGTCGAAGTGCTGGATGCCGTTGTCGCCGACCACGAAGAGGTTGGCGAGCGAGGTACCGTCGACCGAGAGGTTCGCGCCGGCGCCGAGCGTGTAGACGGTCCAGAGGCCGCCGCTGAGCACGCCGACGAGGCCGTTGTCCGCGGCCACCGCGAGCTGGAGCGTCTCGGCGGCGCCGTTGCCCCAGAGCCCGTTGATGTCCACGCCCACGAGCTCCGCGGGCAGCGCGTAGGCGGCCCACGCGTCGGTCGCCGAGCCGACCCAAGCCTGGCCGCGGCTCCCGACCAGGTACACCCCCTGCCCGGACGAGTAGACGCCGCGCAGCGTGGACGACGTGTCGACCTTGTACTTCGCCCAGAGGATGACCTCGGGCTCCGTGTCGACGGTGTCGGACGTGTCCGCCGAATCGGTGGCGCCCGTGTCGGGGGCGTCGGTTGTGGCGGGACCGGTGCAGGCGAGGAGGAGCAGGGTGAGCATGCGCGGGACTTTCTCGTCGGTTCCCGCGCTTGTCAAGCGCCATCTACACGCGCGCGCAGGAACCCGGTCGCGGCAGGCCGGGCTGGCTACCCGTCGTCACACGCGTCCCCTTCCCCGTCGCCGTCCGAGTCGGTCTGATCGGGCAGCCACACGCCCCCCGGATCGAGCCCCGGCACGAGGTCCGTGATCGCCGCGCCGGCCTCGTCCAACAAGCGGGCACTGTGTCCCCAGCCCCCGCCCTGATCGCGGATCTTGAGCAGCAGCGTGTTCCAGCCGATCTGGACGTCCACCGGCGCCTGGAATTGGTCCGCGACCACGCCCTGACAGCTCGCGATGTCGAGCACCCGCGTTCCGTTCCACCACGCGAACACGCCGTCGTCGGCACCCACCGCGAGCGTGGCGGCGCGGGCCGTCTCGCTCGAGAGGTACACCATCGCGTAGGCCTCGCGCGGCGCGTCGACCGTGGCGTAGTCGGCGGTGAGGTCGAAGCTGTCTCCCGTGAGGAGGTGCACGCGCCACGTCCCCTCCCCCGCCGCGGCGCCCACCTCGGGGGCGAACCCCTCCAGGTCCTCCCCGACGCGCGCAACGTCCGCGGGACGACAGGTGTCCGTCGTGGGATCGCCGGTGTAGGGGCCGGCGGCGAGCCAGGTGCGCACGTAGCCGGTGGCGCCGAGCGCGAGGACCGTGTCGGGGCCGTTGGACACGTCCGGACAGGTGTCGTCGAGGTCGCCGATGCCGTCCCCGTCGCGGTCGAGGTCGCAGGAGTCGGGCTCGCCGTCGTCGTCCAGGTCCGCGCCGGCTTCGGCGTCCAACGTCGTCGCGTCCTCGATCGACACGCCGACCGTGTACCCCGGCACCACCCCGCCATTGACGGCCTGGACACACACCGCCCAGCTCCCCTCCACGACCCAGCGCGCGCCCGGCTGATCCGCGGGATCGAGCACGGCGCAGCCGTCGTCCCCCGGCGCCCCCGCCGCGAGCCGCGCCCCGTCGGGCCCGTAGAGCGCCATCGTGAGCGCAGACCCGCACGGCGCCAACTCGGTGACACGCACCGCCCCGCACCGTGGCACAGCGACCGACCAGCAGTCGACGTCGTCTTCGGGGAGCGAGCCGTGGCCCACGTCGAGGAGCGGCGTGGCCTCGGCCGCCGCGTCATTGGGCTCGAATTCGAGCGTCCCGGCCTCGATGGCGCAGCTCGCATCGCAGCCGTCGCCGCCGAGCGCGGCGCCGTCGTCACACCCCTCGCCGGCATCCACGACGGTGTCACCGCAGGAGGCCAGGAGGCAGGTGCTGCGGCAGGCGTCGGGCGTCACGTCGTCGTTGGCGTCCCCCGCGTCGCACGCCTCGTCGGGGTCCAACACGCCGTCGCCGCACCGCGCCGAAGGCACCTCGGGGTCGGGCGTCTCTACCGGGGGGTCGTCGCCGTCGCAGCCGAGGTGCGCCAGGAGGAGGAGCGGGAGCAGGTGCATACGCATCGCGCGAGAGTCTACGCGTTCCGCTATCCTCCCGCGCATGCCGAGCCTCGTCGCCCTCGCCCTCCTCGCCCCTGGCCTCATCGGAGTGGCTGCCGCGGATGACACGTTCTCCCCCGGCGCGGGCCAGGATGCCGTGTCCTTCGGAGACCTCGTCGCGGCCGGCACCGTGAAGGGCCGCACGGGGCGCCTGCTCGTGCGCGGCGATCCGGCGACCGTCGCGGCGACGCCCGGGGTCGCGCGCGTCACGTCGCTGGCAGGCGGGCTCCTCCGCGTGGAGCCGAGCGCCGGCACCGACGATCTCGCGCTGGCCCGCACCCTCCAGGGCCGGGGCGTCCGCTACGCCCTCCCCGACCTCGTGTTCACGCTGGTCCCCGCGATGCTCCCGGACGACCCCTGGGTCGACCGCGAGTGGCACCTGGAGAACACGGGCCAGGGCGGCCGCACGGTGGACGTGGACATCGACGCCGAGGTCGCCTGGCGCTACGCGACGGGCGCCGGCCAACTGATCGCGGTGCTCGACTCGGGCGTGCAGCTCGATCACCCCGATCTCTCCGTCATCGCGGGCTACGACTACATCGGCCGCGACGACGATCCCAGCCCCGACTTCGAGGACTCCTCCGGGCCCCACGGCACCGGCGCCGCGGGCATCGCCGCCGCCCTCGGAAACAACGGCTACGGGGTTGCCGGGGTGGCCTACGACGCCGACGTCTACGCGATCCGGCTCATCGGCGGGGAGACCTCCCTCGACGACCTCTACAACGCCTTCACCGAGGCCGTCGACGCCGGCGCCTCCGTGCTCTCCAACTCGTGGGGGTTCGGCACGGCGTGCGAGTCCATCCCCGCGGACGACGTGTTCAGCGACATGTTCGAGTACGCCGAGGAGCAGGGCCGCGGCGGGCTTGGTTCGGCGGTGGTGTTCGCGGCGGGCAATGGCGCGTGTGACATCGCGGGCGATGGCATGTTGCGCAACCGCAAGGCCGTCGTGGTATCCGCGGTGGAGTGGTACGACTCGCGGGCCTGGTACTCCAGCTACGGAGAGTCCGTCGACATCGCCGCGCCCACGTCGATCCTCACGACCGACCTCCTGCCCGGCGGCTACGGCTCGTTCGAGGGCGACGACGCCTTCGCGGACGGCTTCTCCGGCACGAGCGCCTCCACGCCGGTCGTGGCGGGCGTGATGGCGCTCATGTTCGAGGCCAACCCGCGCATCACGGCCAAGCAAGCGCGGGATGTGTTGTGTGACACGGGCATCAAGATCGACGCCGACCTCGCGGGGTGGGACGGCGACGGGCGGAGCCCCTACTACGGGTGCGGCCGCGTGGACGCCGGGGCCGCCGTGGCCGCCGTCGCGAACGCCGCGCCCGGGGCGCCGACCCCCACGTTGGTCGCCGACACCGCGGAGTTGCCGCGCGTCCTCCTCGTGTGGACCGCACCGGTCGACCCCGACGCCGACGCGCTCTCCTACGTGGTCACGTGGTCGGTCGATAGCGGCGCGGCCGTCGAGGACGAGGTCACCGGGACGTGGCTCGACCTCGCGGCGGAGGTCGTCGAAGGCGACGTGGTGACGTGGAGCGTGGCGGCGGTGGACCCGTGGGGAACGGGGCCGTCGAGCGAGAGCGTGACGTTCACGGTGGTGGGCGCGCCGGTGGCGCCCGAGCCGGTGGAGGTAGAGCCCGTCGAAGAGACAGGGACCTGCTCATCCATCGGCAGTGGAAGGGCGCTCGGCTGGGTGCTGCTTCCCGCGTTGGTGGGGCTCGTGACGCGGCGGCGGGCGGTCGGCCGGGCGCCGGGCTCCGGAGCGCGTTAGGCGGCGCGCGTTCCGGAGTGGACCATGGCCTCCCCGAAGACGCGAGGCCGCTGCGACAAGTGTGGAAAGGACTTCGCCAACGCCGCGATGGGCACCCACCTCGCCGCCTGCATCGGGGCCGGCCCCGGCCTGCTGGTCGCCGTGGACGTAGGGCCCGGCACCTGGTGGATGCACTTCGCGCTCGCCCCCACGGCGACGTTGCTGGACCTGGACAAGACGCTCCGCGCCCTGTGGCTCGAGTGCTGCGGACACATGAGCGCGTTCGAGATCGCCGGCACCCGCTTCGAGTCGTCCACCGAGGGGTGGCAGGACTTCGGCTGGGGGCCGAAGCCTCGCTCCATGGCGGCCAAGGTCGGCTCGGTGCTCCAACCGGGGGCCGGCTTCGGCTACGAATACGACTTCGGGTCTACGACCGCCCTGCGCGGGCGCGTGCTCGGCACGATCGCGCCCGGGCGTGCGAAGGTCACGCTGCTCGCGCGCAACGCGCCGATCGTCTGGCCGTGCGACGGGGAAGCGTGCACGGCCGCGGCCACGCGGGTGTGTCCGTACTGCTCGGCCATGGCCTGCCCGACGTGCGACGCACCGTGCGACTGCCTGGATGACTTCGCGGCGGACGCCCTCCCGGTCGTGAACTCGCCGCGCATGGGGGTCTGCGCGTACACGGGGTAGGAGCCTGACGGCCGCCGACGCCTCACCCCACGCCCACCCACGTCTTCTCCGCCCCCGGGAGCGCGTCCAGCGGGGGCTCCCAAGGCAGGTACAGTTGGACCCGCCAGCGGTCCTGCAAGCGGATGGCGCCGGCGAGCGTCTTGTAGGGCGCGATGCCCCAGCGGGACGGCACGATCACGGTGTTCACGCGCAGGATGCCGGGGATGCGGCTCGCCGGGATCTCCTCGTCGACCGTGCGGCCCTTCATCGTGATGCGCGCGCGCACGACCGGGCTCTGGGGATGGGGCACCAGCTCGCCCTCGAGCGTCACCAGCGGGTGCTTCGCCGCGAGGAGGATCTCGTCGGTGATCCGGCCGCGGATGGCGACCTTGTCCGCATCGGAGATCGCGCCGGCGTCGACCTTCTCGCCCGTGGCCGCGCCGTCCACGCGGATCGAGCCGACCTCGAACGAGGCGGTGACGCGGCCGCCGCGGAGGGTCACCTCGAAGCGGGGCACGGTGAGCCGGAGATCGTGGCCGAAGCGCGCGAGGAGGCCCTCGCGATAGACGTAGACGTGGAGGGCGGGGGTCATCGCGACTCCGTAGCCTCCAACACGACCGCCCGCCCCACGCGCAGCCGCCCGATCGGCGGCGCCTCGCGCTCGACCTCCACCACGACCTCCTCCGCGCGCACCCGGTAGCGCGTCCGCGCCCCGCGGAAGCTCGCGCGCTCGACGGTGAACGGCACGCCGTGGGCGGCGTCCTTGCCGTCGGAGAAGCCGACGTCCTCGGGCCGGATGGCCACGCGCACCGCCCCGTCGGGGCCCGCGCTCGCGCCGTGCCAGCCGAGCAGGTCGACCCGCCCGCCGCGCCGCGTCGCGCCCACCACCGCGACCGGGCCCGTGAGCCGCGCCGCCGCCTCGGTCCTCGGGGTCGCGTACACCTCGGCGGGTGTCCCCACCTGGGTCACCTTCCCCGCCTGGAGGATCGCGACGCGATCGGCCAGCGAGAGCGCCTCCTCGGGGTCGTGGCTCACGAGCACGGCGGTGAGGCCCCGCTCGCGGATCACCTCGGCGAGGAGCGCGCGGAGCTCGTCGCGCAGCGCTGCGTCGAGGCTGGAGAGGGGCTCGTCGAGCAGGAGCACGTCGGGCTCGATCGCGAGCGCCCGCGCCAACGCGACGCGCTGCTGTTGGCCGCCGGACATGGTGTGGGGGTAGCGGTCGCCGGTGCCACCCAACTGGACGCGGCCCAACAAGGCGTCGGCGCGCGCGTTGGCATCCGCGATGCCGCGGAGCTGGAGCGGCCACGCCACGTTCGCGCGCACGGTGCGGTGCGGCCAGAGCGCCCAGGTCTGGAACACCATGCCGACCCCGCGCTTCTCCGGCGGGACATGGGTGACATCGCGGTCCCCGAGGCGCACCGTGCCGCCGTCCACCGGATCCAAGCCGGCGATGACACGCAAGCAGGAGGTCTTGCCTGACCCCGACGGTCCCAACAACGCGAGGATCGAGCCCTTCTCCGCGACGAGATCGAGGCCGTCGAGGATGGTGTGGGCGCCGACCGCGCGGCGCACCCCTGTCAACGTCACGCTCATCGGACGAACCTCCGGGATAGCGCCGTGCCGCCCACGAGCAGCGCGGAGAGCCCCACCCCGAGCACGCAGGCGGCGCGCGGATCGGCGTAGGTCTGGAGCTGGAACAGCATCGTGCCGAGCACGGGCGTGCGCGGCCCCGCCAGCATCGTGGCGAGGGTGACCTCGCAGATGGCGCCCACGAACACGAGGAACCACGCGTTGGCGAGCGCGGGCGCGAGGAGCGGCACCGTGACGGTCCCGAGCGCGCGCAACGGCCCCGCCCCGGCGACTCGCGCGGCCTCTTCGAGCGAGGGGTGGACGTTGCGGGTTCCGGCCCCCACGATATCGACGGGGAGGGCCAGGAAGCGCACGAACCACGCGAGGCCGAGGAGCCACGCGGTGTCGGCGAGGGCGAGCGTGAAGGTGGCGCGCTCCGCGACGATGACCCGCACCTCCTGCGAGAACGCCAGGAGCAGCGCCAGCGCGAGCACCGACCCCGGGATGGCCAGCCCCGCCCGCGCGAGCCCCGCGACCGCCCCCGCGGACCGCCCGCCGCGGGTCGCCGCCCACGCCACGAACCCGCCGACGCCGACCGTGAGCGTGGCGACGCCCGCCGATACGACGGTGGAGCGGGACAGGGCATCGACGATGCGGGCATCCCCGGCGACGCGCGCCCAGTGCACGAGCGAGAAGGCGCCCTTGTCGGTGAACGACGCCACCAGCAACGTGAACGTCGGCACCGCGACCGCGAGGACACCCCAAGCGGCCACCAGCGCGGTTGCCCAGGGCTTGTCCGTCGGCACCAGGGGCCGCACGGAGCGCGCCCCGGACCACGCGCGGCCGGCGAGCAGGCGGCGTAACAGCAGCGGCACGCCCAGGCCGAGGACGAGCAGCACCATGGCGAGGCTCGTGGCGAGCGGGCGCCCCTGGACCCAACCCAGCTCCAGCACCTCGACGATCCGTGTCGACAGCACCGGCACCGGCTCCCGGGCCGGCGCTCCCAACATCCACGGCACGCCGAAGCTCGCCACGGTCGACGCGAACACCAGCGTGGCCGCGGCCACCCAGGCTGGCAAGAGCGCCGGGACCGTGACGCTGAACAGGGTGCGCAGGCGGCTCGCGCCGGAGAGCCACGCGGCCTCCTCCAACGCGGGATCGAGGCGTGTCAACGCGTCCCGCACCGTGGTTGCCACGAACGGCGCGAGGTGCAGGCCCAACACCCAGATCATCCCGCCGAGGGTGTAGATGTCGACGGGCAGGTACGGCGTGAGCCAGCCCGTGGTCGGGTTCGCCAGCATCATCCAGGCGATCGTGCTCACGTACGGCGGGGTGACATACGGGAGCACGAGCAGGAGGTCGGCGCCGCGGAAGAGCCGCGCCCGGGCGAGCGCGAACCCCATCGGGCCGCCGATGCCCAGCGCGAACAGCGTGGTGCCGAGGCCGAGCAGCACGGTGTTTCCGAGGGCGTCGGCCTCGCCGGGGAGGGCGTGGAGCGCGCCCATGCGTGGCAGCAACGCGAGGAGCGGCAGCCCCACCAGCGCAACCAACATCGCCGCCACGAGCGCGAGCAGCACCGTGGGGCCCTTGATGGTGGGAAACCGCACTACCGCACGAGCGCGCGGAAGCGCTCTTTCAGCGCCGGGGCGCCCGCGGCCGTGGTGGTCCAGAAGTCAGGCGGTGTCGGGAAGCGCGGCAGCTCGGCGAGCGGCGGCCCACCGGTCGGCGGGGCCAACTCGGGGAACGGGCTGTACATCGCCCCCGCGACGATGAGCGCCTGCGCCTCGTCGGTGTAGAGCCAGTCGATCACCTGCTTCGCGGCGTCCTTCGCGCGGCAGTCCGTCGGGATCGCCACCGGGCCGGGCACCGCCACCGCGCCGTCCGCCGGGATCGTGGCAGGCAAGCCCTTGGCGAGCAGGTTCTCGTGCAACACGATGCCCACCGGCCGCTCCCCGCTCTCCATCCGCGCGATGACCGCGCTGTTGCCGCCCGCCGCCATCCAACCGTTGGTGTAGAGCTGCTGCACGAAGTCCCACCCGTAGGTGGCATCCAGCGCCGCCAACGTCGTGAATGTCGTGCCCGACGAGAGCGGATCGCCGCTGGAGAAGCGGTCCTTCCATTCGGGCCCCGCGAGGTCCGAGAAGCGCGCGGGCCCCCCGGCCGGCGGCGCGCCCAGCACCATGAACGAGAGCCGCACGGTCGACCACGTGGGGGTCACCCAGGCGCGGTCGATGGTGACGGCGCGCGGCGACACGTAGGGCACGAGCAGGCCGCGCGTGTCGAGGTCGACGTACCAGGCGGGGTCCGACGTGGCGACGACGCACGCGGGGCTCTGGCCCGCCTCGTGCTCGGCCTCCCAACGCTGGGCCACCTTCTCCGAGCCGCTCTGGAACCAGCGCACGGTGACGCCGGGCAGGCGCTCGGCCACGATGGGGTCCATCGCGTCGAGCACGTGCTGGTACATCGACGTGTAGACCCAGACCTCGGCCTTCTCGCCCACGTTCATGGGCGCGATCTCGGCGGCAGGCCCGAATTCCACGCGGCAGGCGCTGAGCAGGAGGAGGAGGAGCGGCACGCGGCAATGTAGCGCGGCGGGAGGCGGATCTGGAGGGAGACGACGGAGAGGCCGTGCGGGGCGCCCCCGGGCGGGGCCCGGGGTCGGCGTCTTGCGGGCTCGGCCTCGGGCCTCGGTCGTCCGGGCGCGGACGCCCGGACGGACCGGCCGCGCGGGGCGCGGCCGCCCTCCAGCCGCCTCGCCCGCGTGGTGGGGGGCTCCGAGCGCGACATGGCTCGGAGCCCCGACTGGGCCAGCAGCGGCGGCGCCTTGACCGGTGCGCTCGACCGACGCGGGATGCTCGGCGATCGGATTCGGATCCGCCGCGAGGGGGGATCGTTCTTCCGTCGGTGCCTGCTCCTTCGAGTGGACTGCGCTTACGACGCATCAGGGGTCGAGCATCCGCCCTACCCGATCTTGATGCCGCTCAACGACCCGATCAGCCCGAACGCCTGCAGGAGCCACAGCACCACGCCGATGACCACGACGGCGTTGAGGATCGACTTGATCTTGGAGTCCATCGGGATGTAGCTGTTGACGAGCCAGAGCAGCACGCCGATCACGACGAGCACGAGCACGACGCTCAAAAGTGACATGGGGTCTCTCCGGTGCCTCCATCCATAGTCACGGGCCAACGCGGGTCCAGGGTGACGAGCTTTCACTTCTCTGTCACATGGCGAGCGAGACGGGGGTCCAGGGGGCGCGCCCCCTGGTGGGGCGTTGCGGGGAAGCCCCCGCCCCAAGAGGCCCGATACCGCGAGCATCACTCGGACTTGGCTGGCACCCAATCCGCCTTCTGCAACAACCGCGCCGCGTAGAAGTGCGCCTTGTCGAGGCCGTAGCCCCCGAAGGAGTCCGCCCAGTAGCCGATGCCGTTGAGCGCCGGGTGGGTCGACCAATAGCGCACACCGATGATGGCCTCGCCGTCCTTGACCCACTCGTGGAAGATGCCGCTGTGGCCCGCCCCGCCGACGGTCCACATCTGCAGGAAGTCGCCGCGGCGCAGATCCGCGAAGGGGACGCGCTCGCCGACGCCAAAGCGGACCACCGCCTCGGCGGCACCCGCACCGCGAACCTCGCGCACGAACCAATCGGCGCGGAGCTCGGCGAGATCCGCCACGGAGAGGCCGTTGATCGCGTTGTCAGGGCCGCCCACCTGCTCTTCGAGGACGCTCATGGCGACCTCCCAGGTCAGGCCGACACAATGGGAGCGGCGCTCGGGATCGCCGGGCGAGAGCAGCGCGCCCTGGTACCAGAGGTCCCGCGTCGTGCCCCACCACACGCCGTCGTCGGGGGGCCAATGGAAGCCGAGCGAGCCGTCGGACGGGTAGGTGTCCATCCAGCGGGCCACGGCGTCGGAGAGGCCCACCCCCACCTCCAACCGCACCGTGTCGAGGCCGACCACCACGCCTTCGCGGACGGCCCGCGCCTCCAGTTGGATCGGGCCGGCCCTGGGCGCGCGCCAATGGAAGGGGGCGTCCGTCACCTCGCCGATCTTCGCGCCGTCCACCCGGAGTTCGACGTGCTCGAACGCGCCACGGGAGCGAACCGGGATATCGAGAGTGTACGGAGCCCGTTCGCCGTCCTCTCGCCCGACGATATGGACGGAGACCTCGGGATCCAACCGGATTGGGAGGCCCTTCGGCGCGCACGCGAGCAGGAGCCAGAGCATCGGGCGGAAGTGTAGCGCGGGATCCCGGCAAGCGCCCCCAACCGTGCGGTCACCTCGCGGTGGGGTCCGGACACCCACCCTCGAACATCCCCGCGACCCCCGGCCCGAGCGGCGGGAGCGCGGGGAGCCAGGTGGCGTCGGCCTCCGCGGGGTCGAGGTAGAGCGCCGTGCCGGGCTCGGACGTGCCGGCGACCGCCACCCCGGCGGCGCACGGGGCCTCGAGGAACACGTCGAACGTGTCGACGCCGCGCACCTGGGCGAGGACCTGCCACACGTCGACGGTGTGGACCTCGGGGGCGGCGCCGGGACACGTGAGGGTCACGGCGCGGGCCCGCGGGACGGTGGCCCAACGCAAGCCGACGATGGGGCCCGTGGGCGTGGTGGTGACAGCGGCGGGGGCGGGCAGGGGTGCGCGCGGAGCGAGGACGCAGAGGCGGTGGCCGTCGGCGACGGAGCAGGTGGCGCCGTCGGGCGGGGCGGCGCGGAGGGGCGGGTGCTCCAGCACGAGCGAGCGCGTGGCACGGAGGAAGGCCAACGCGCCGGGTGCGGGCCAACCGTTGAGCAGTTGGTTGACCGAGCGTAGCCCGGGTGTGTAACGGGCGTAGTTGCCGCCGACGACGGGCCGGCCATGGAACAAAGTGGCGCGGAGCCGGCTGGTGCCGTTGCACGCGCAACGCTGGCCGAACACCTCGTAGAGCGCGCCGGGCTCGGAGACGCTGCCGAGGAGGCAATAGGCGTCGCTGGGGGGCGCCCCGCGCGCGCCGGGGCGGATGGGGAGCTCGAAGGCCGCGAACGCGATGACGCCGGTGGTGACGGCCAGCGCGGCCCAACGTGGCAGCTTCGCGGTGAGCGTGGCGAGGCCCGCGCTCGCGTAGAGCGCCACGGCGATGTGGGTCAGGACCAACCAACGGACGGGCGCGCGGAGGTTGCCGCCGGTGAGGTCCTCCAGGAGCTTGTGTGGCCCGGGGAACGGGAGCTCGTGGCCGAGGAAGCGCGGCGAGCTGCCCACCGCGAGCGCCGCTGACACGGCCGCGACGCCACCGACCACGATCCACGGCCCGCCGGAGCGATCGAACCGCGGGCGCCCGCGCGCCCAGAGCCCCACCACCGCCAGGATCGCCACGAGGAACCCGGGGTTCGGCGACTCCCGCGACGAGAGGAGCCGCACCGGCGACGCCGCGCCGATCCACGCGTGCAACGCCGAGCCCTCGTTCAGCGCGAAGGTGGTGCCGAGGTCCCAGGAGCCCTCGACCATCTCCTCGGAGGGCACGCCACCCTCGGTGGCAGCACCGCTGTACAGTTGGGCGACCGGCGCCACCGTGAGCAGCGCCGCCGCCAGCCCGATCGCCGCCGCAGCCCACGCGCGCTTCGTGCCACGGCCCGTCACGGCGAGCCCCGCGACCACCGCCCCCGTGACGAGCGCGGCGTGGAGCCCCATGTAGAGCCCGAAGTGACACGCGAGCCCCGCCGCGGCCCCGCCCGCCGCCGCGAGCGACGCCCGCCCCTTGGCGATGCCGAGCGCGAGCAACATCGGCGGTACCAGCGCGACCTCGTGGTGGACGAGGTTCACGTGCGCGACGTGGCCGAGCTGCAAGGGGCCGAGCCCCGCGACGAGGCCGGCGAGCACGGCGTGCGGACCGGGACCGACCAGGAGCCGCGCGAGCTGGTACCCGGCCCACGCGGTGAGCACGAGCCCCGCGAACGACGCCAGCTCGTAGATGCGCGAGGGGTCGACGCCCGCGAGGTGCGCGGGCAGCATCAGCACGGCCTGGCCGAACATCCAGTCCGCGCGGGTGGTGCCGCGGTCGAACGGCCAGCCGAGCGGCGCGGCGGTCCAGTCGCCGAGGGTGAGGAGCGCGCCCTGCAGGTGGGCCAGGGCGATGGCGCTGAAGGCGGCGTCGCGCTCGCCGAAGAGCGGGGCGGTGTCGAAGAGCCAGGGGCGGCAGAGCCAGGCCGCGAGCGCAAGGAGCACGGCCAGGCCCGCGATCGTCGGCAGGCGCGCGAACGTCGGCAGTGGGCCGCCGGGCGGCGTCGGGGGGAGCGGGGTGGCGCCGGGGGCGCCCTCGGACGCGGAGCGGCCCATGGCCGGGGGCTTATCGTGGGGGCGGGGGCCGGGCCGACGGAGGCGACGATGGCGGCGGCGAGGAGGCCGCGCTTCGGGCGCCTCCGGCCGAGCCCCCGCCGGAGCTGCGCCTCGTCCTCTCCGACGCTCCGGTCACGGGCGCCTGGTCGCGCGAGGATCTCTACGATGACGACGGACGTTGCGCACCGTGTTCGCAGGCCGATGACGCTGAACCCCGCCGATTTCCGTCGCTTCGGCGAAGTGGATCGAGGTCCCCGGCGTCGGCTGACCGCCTACTCCGGAAACACGCACCGGAACGAATACGTCGGGGACACCCGAGAGGGCCGGTCCTGCGTCCGCGCCGGCGCCCGCTGGCCCCCGCGC
Source organism: Pseudomonadota bacterium (assembly GCA_030684355.1). Taxonomy (GTDB): domain Bacteria; phylum Myxococcota_A; class UBA796; order UBA796; family SXON01; genus CAJBVW01. The sequence goes on along the minus strand of JAUXTN010000077.1, from coordinate 26,134 downwards.
GGCGACTCGCTCGTGTCGAACGCCCCGCCGCGGAGCACCCGCGCGCCGCCGCCGCGCGCCGCGGTGTCCGTCCACTCCCACGCGTTGCCCGCCATGTGGACCGCGCCCCACGCGCTCGCGCCGGGGGTGAGGCTGTCGACGGCCACGGTGAGGCCGAGCCCGCAGGCGCCGAGGTTGGCGCGGGTGCAGTCGGGCGGCGTCTCTCCCCAGGGCCAGGAACGGGGGCGCGGCTCCTCGTCACCGAAGGCCGCACGCTCCCATTGCGCCTCGGTCGGGAGGCGGCCGCCCGCCCATCCGCACCACGTCGAGGCCTGGTCCCAGGTGACGCCGACCGCCGGTTGCCGATCGCCCACGAGCAGGCGGAACGCGCTCCCCCGCGTGCCGACGCCGAGCTCCCAGGGCGAGCCCGGGGCAGCCCACGCCAGCGGCTCGCAGGCACCCGCGGCGACACACGCGGCGTACGCGCGGTTGCTCACCTCGGTGCGCGCGATGCGGAAGGCCGGCACCACGGAGCCCACCGCGGCGCCGGTCGAGCCCCCGCGCCACCCCGGCGCCAACGCGCCCGCCGGGACGAGCGCGGTCTGCGCGCCCGGGTTCGCGACGGACGACGGCGGCGGCAAGGCCGGCCACACGGCGAAGACCGCCACGACCACGGCGAGCGGCAGCCACCATCCCCGGGCGCCCTTGTGCTCGGTCGGGACGGGGGGCTGGGCGCTAACCACGGGCCGCGCCTCCCGTGACTGCCACAGCGGCGCCGTCTCGATGAGCGAGCCGAAGTCGGGCAGCATCACGTGCCGCTCGAATACGCCCGTCCCCGCGCGCTCAACGACCGTGCGCTCGATCCCCAACGGCAGCGCGATCGGCGGGTTCGCGCGGTTTCGCCGGGCAACCGCGAGGCGGCGTGCCACGCCCTCGAGCTCCTCGGCCAGCTCGTCCGCGCGCCAGAAACGATTGGGCGGCGAGGGGGCGACGTGGGGCGCGAGCCCGCGTTCGAAGACCGCGATGAGCTCGAAGAGGGCGCCCTGGAGCGCGTCGTCGCCGTACACCGCGGCGTCGGCGAGCGCCACGATGCCGGCGGCGAGCGCCTCGCGATCGGGGGTCGAGAACCGGGTGGGCGCGCGCCGGTCGATCACGTCTTCGACACGGGCGCCGTCCCGCACGCGGAAGAGCGCCTCGATCGCGGGGATCCGTTCGGCCGGCCCGGCGACGGCCATCTCGTTCATGCGGTCGAGGATCTCGCGGCCGCGCGGCAGGAGACGCGGGGCGGGGTCGGCCTGGAACGTCGGGCGGAGGCCCGCGATCCAGGCGTAGACCATCACGCAGGCGGCGTAGGTGTCCCACGTGGGGTTCGGCTCCGCCATGCCTGGGAGCATCTGGTCGGGCGGCGCCCAGAGTGGCGAGCCGAAGACGCCGAGCTCCACGGTGGCGCGCCCGTCGGCGAGCAGGGAGCCGCCGAGATCCGCGAGGCGCACCGCGCCGGTCGCATCCACGAGCACGTTCTCGGGTTTTACGTCCCGGTGCACGAGCCGCGCGTCGCCGGACCCCGACCCCGGGGACGCCAGCTCCGCGACATGAAGCGCCGCCAGCGCCCGCGCAAGCTGCACCCCCACCTGCAGGACGGCCTCCAGCGCGCGCCCCGGCTCGGCGGCGATCTGCGCGCGGACGAGATCGCCCACGTCGCTCGGCAGCCGCGGCAGGACGAGGCCCGGCCGCCCTTCCCACTCGACGCGGTCGATGCACGGCACCGTGCACCCGGACCCGGCACGGGAGAGCGCCTCGAGGAAGCGACCCTCGGAGTCGAGGGCCTCGATGGCAGAGCGCGCGGGCCGCGCAAACTTGATGGCGACGGAGAGGCCGTCGTCACGTACCGCGGGCCACACCTCGGCCTGCGCCCCGGCGCCGATGGGCGCGGGGCCGACCGTGTACCGCACGCCGGAGCGCCCGTTGAGCACACCGGCCGGGGGGGTGGGTCCGGCATCCGAGGGCGGGCATAGTGTCGGTTCCACGCCGAGAACCTAGGCACGCGCGCCCCCGTGTGCCTGGAACTGTCACGGTTCTTCCTCAATTTTCATCGAACGCCCTACAGCCAGGCGGAGGGGCGCTCCTTGAGCCGCCCGAGCCCCGCGGTGTCGCACCAGGCGTGGAAGCGGGCCCGGGGCGCGCCGCGCCAGCGCAGATCGTCGAGCGACTCCGGCAGCGGCACGTCGTGCACGAGCGTCGCGAGCTCCCGGTACAACAGGGCGTCCTGCCGCTGCGCGTTGAGCGTCGCGCAGAGCTTCTCGGCGCCGCGCACCTTCACGTCCCACGCCGAGGGGATCGTGGGGATCGCGTCGATCCGCCCCCACCGCGCCAGGACGGTCGACGCGGACTTGTCGCCCCACCCCGGCAGCCCGGGGATGCCGTCGGCGTCGTCTCCGATGAGGCCGAGCAGATCGGGGATGCTGGAGGGCTCGACGCCGCGGGTCGCCCGGAGGGTCGCCGCGTCGATCACGCGCTCGCGGATGCGGTCCACCTGCACCACGCCGGGCCACGCGAGGCACTGGCCGAGGTCCTTGTCGGGGGAGAGGATGCGCACGTCGACCTCGCGGCCCCAGCGCCACGCGGCGGAGGCGAGGGCGTCGTCGGCCTCCCAGCGGTCCATCGACCAGACGGCGATGCCGAGGGCGCGGGTGGCCTCCTCGGCGTCGTCGAACTGGGCGCGGAGGTCGGGGTCGATCCCCACGTCGGACTTGTAGTCCGGGAAGAGGTCGTTCCGGAACGAGCGGATGGGGTTGTCGAAGGCGACCGCGAGGTGGGTCACCTTCTCCTTGCTGTCGGACAGCAGCGCCAGGAGCGAGGACACGAGCCCGCCCGTGGCCTTGAAGGGCTTGCCGTCCGGCCGCGCATGTTCGGGCCGCTTGGAGAAGTGGGCGCGAAAAATCTCGAAGGTGCCGTCGACGACATGGAGGGTCATTCGCCCTCTTATCCGCCCGCAAGCTCCACGGTGCGGCGGATCGGCCCGCGCGTGCGCTCCACCCCCCGATCCCCTACGTTCCGCCCGATGCTCCTCTCGTGTGCACTTGCCCTCGCCGCAGATCCCCCTCCGCCGGTGAAGGTCGCCATCGTGGCGCCCGCGGAGATCGTGCCCGGCGGCACCGCGCCCGTCGCCATCGTGGTCTCCGTGCCCCCGGGCTGGCACATCTACTGGGAGAACCCCGGCCAGAGCGGGCTCCCGACCGACGTGCGGCTCCAGGCCCAGGGGGACCTCGCCTCGGCGAAGGGCGACCGGCCGAGGCCCGGGACACCGTCCGTCGCGGCCGGCCCTCGGTTTCCCACCCCCATCCGCTTCGCGGCCGACGGCCTGGTCAACTATGGCTACGAGGGCGACACCGCCTTCCTCTTCGACGTAAGCGCCCCGGGCAACGCCCCTGTCACCCTCGACGCCGCCGTGAGCTGGCTCCTCTGCCGGGACATCTGCGTCGCCGGGAGCGGCGTGGCGCACGCCACGATCGCCGTCCTAGCCGCGGCCCGGGCGCCGGACCGCTCCTCGGACCCCGTCGCCCCCTACGTCGCGCGCCTCCCCGCCGCGTTCGCCACGAGCGGCGGCACCGTCACCCGCGCCGACGGCACGCTCCGGCTCACGCTCCCGGGCCCCGGCCCGTTCGACCTCTTCCCCTCCATCCCGCTCGAGGGCGCGTGGGCCCCGGTCGTCACCACCGCGGCCGACGGGAGCCTCCTCGTCGAGAGTCCCCTCCCCGCCGCCCCCGACGGCGCCCGCCTCGTCCTCACCCGCGGCGCCGGTGCGTCACGACAAGGTTACGTCCTCGACCTCACGGAGCCACGCCCATGATCGCCCTGCTCGCCCCGATCTTCGTCGCCTCCGCCCTCGCTGAAACCCCGGTGACCGCCGCCGCCGTCGGCACGCCCGCGCCCGACTTCGCGCTCCGCGACCTCTCGGGCAAGGAGGTCAAGCTCTCGGCGTACAAGGGCACGACCGTCGTCGTCGAGTGGTTCAACCCCGGCTGCCCGTTCGTGGTGTACGCGCACGGCGAGGGGCCGCTCAAGGACATGGCGAAGAAGACCGTCGACACCGGCGTCGTCTGGCTCACCGTCAACTCCAGCGCGCCCGGCAAGCAGGGCCACGGCCTCGAGACCAACCAGCAGGCGGTCGCGACGTGGGGCATCACCAACCCGGTCCTGCTCGACGAGAGCGGCGCGGTCGGCAAGAGCTACGGCGCCACGACCACGCCCAACATGTTCGTGGTCGATCCCAAGGGCACGCTCGTCTACGCGGGCGCCCTGGACAACGCCCCGCTCGGCAAGGCCGAAGGCGCGCCGGTCAACTACGTGAAGGCCGCGATCGACGACGTGGCCGCCGGCCGCCCTGTCGCCACCCCCACGACCAAGCCGTACGGGTGTGGGGTCAAGTACGGGTCGTAGGGGAGGCCCGGACTGGATTGGTTGCGAAGGGCGCGCTGCCACGCCAGCGTGGTGGCATTACCAAGCGTGACACGTCATCGCTCCTCCGCTCCGGACGAGGACCTATCCAATGGGTTCATCGCGCAGCCCAAGGAGGCCCCATGTCCCGTTTCCCAGTCGCCCTGGCGTTGAGCATCGGGGCATTGGCGGCCGTGGCGGTGATGCCGCAACGGGCCGCCGGCCAGTCGAACGACGGGGGGTACGACACCTACCGTGCGAGCAGCGTGTTCGACGTCTACCTCGATGGCTACGAGGTCGTGGCGGGCATCGTGGCCGGCGACGACGTCGGGGACGAAGATGGCGCCGGCTACGCGACGTTCTGGTTCGACCGGTACAACGAGCGCGTATGTTACAGCCTCGAGGTGTGGGACGTGAGCGCGCCGACCGCCGCGTTCCTGCACATCGCGCCGCGCGACGAGCGGGGCCCGATCGTGGTGCCGCTGCGCCCGCCGAGGGACGGATACACGTTCGCGTGCAGCTACGTGTCGCGGGCCCAGATCCGTGACATCGAGGCCTACCCTGTCGACTACTATGTCAGCATCTACAACCGCGAGCACCCCCGCGGGGCGTTGCGTGGCCAGTTGGCGTACGAAGAGCTCTTCTACGACCCCGACTACTACGACTACTACACGGAGGAGGACTACTACTACGAGTTCTCCGACGCGGACTACTACTTCCGCTTCGACGCCCTGACCAACAACTACTATTACGACGCGGGCGACCGGTACTACTACGAGGAAGGCGACCGGTACTACTACGAGGACATCGACATCTACGAGGTCCGCAACCAGTTCGTCTACTACGACAACGAGCGGAACTACTACTACTTCGCCGACGACGATGACGACCACTACCATCGTTACCGTGACATCCGGCACTACTACTACGACGATGACGACGACGAGTACTACTTCATCTACATCGGCGACGACGACAACGACGACTGGTGGGACGAGAAGGACTGGGACGACGACGACGACGACGACGACGATTGGGACTGGGACGACGACGACTGGAAGCATGACGGGCACGATTGGGACGACGACGACGACCACGACGACGACGACGACTGGGATGGCGACCGGGACTGGGATCACGACGACGATGACTGGGATGGCGATCGGGATCACGACGACGATGATTGGGATGGCGATCGGGACGGGGATCGCGACGGGGATCGCGACGGGGATCGCGACGATGACCGGGACCGCGATCGGGGCCAGGGCCGCGACCGCGACGACGATGACCGCGATCGAGGCCAGGGTCGTGACCGCGACGCCGGGCGCGGCGGCGGGGAGGACGTGCAGGGTCGCGACGGAGCCGGGGAGGACGAGGAAGAGCGCGGCGGCGAGGGTCAGGGGCGGGGCCAGGAGGAGCGTGGCCAGCGCGGCGGGCAGGAGGAGCGTGGTCAGGAGGAGCGCGGGCGGGAGGAGCGTGGTCAGGAAGAGCGGGGCCAGCGCGGCGGCCAGGAGGAGCGTGGTCAGGAGGAGCGGAGCCAGCGCGGCGGCCAGGAGGAGCGTGGCCAGGAGGAGCGGAGCCAGCGCGGCGGCCAGGAGGAGCGCAGCCAGGAGGAGCGTGGCCCGGAGGAGCGCAGCCGCGAGGAGCGTGGCCAGGGGGAGCGCGGGCGGGAGGAGCGCGCCCAGGAGGAGCGCGGCCAGGAGGAGCGCGGGCGGGAGGAACGTGACCGCGAGGAGCGCAACCAGGAGGAGCGGAGCCGCGAGGAGCGCAGCCGCGAGGAGCGTGGCCAGCAGGAGCGTGACCGCGAGGAGCGCAACCAGGAGGAGCGGAGCCGCGAGGAGCGCGGCCAGGAGGAGCGCAGCCGCGAGGAGCGAGGCCGCGAGGAGCGAGGCGGCGGGGACGACAACCGCGGCGGCGGGGACGACAACCGCGGCGGCGGCAACGACAACCGCGGCGGCGGCAACGACAACCGCGGCGGCGGCAACGACAACCGCGGCGGCGGCAAGGGCAAGTAGCCGAACCCGGGAAGCGCAGGGGTACGATGCCTTGGCCGACGCCCTGGCATCGCCTCCTCGCTGAAGGTTGGGCTCTCGCTCCCCGTGCGGTAAGCTCGGCCCCCCAACGGAGCCGCCGTGTCACCCCTCACCTTCCGCCTCGTCGCGCCGGACGAAGATTGGGAGGCGCTGACAGCGCTGCTCCACCGCGCCTACGGGACGCTGGCCGCGCAAGGCCTCCGGTTCTGGGCATCCCACCAACCGGTGTCGGCGACCCGGGAGCGCGCCGCGGCCGGCGAGTGTTGGGTGGGAGAATTGGACGGGCACGTCGTGTGCACGATCACGTTCATGGCACCCGACCGGTGCGCGGGCAACCGGGGGCAGGCGCGGTGGTACGACCGCCCGGAGGTCGCAAAATTCGGGCAGATGGCGGTGGAGCCCGACCTGCGCGGCCAGGGCATCGGCGCGCGGTTGATGGAGCTCGTCGAGCGGCGCGCGCGCGAGTGTGGCGCCGAGGAGCTGGCGCTCGACACGGCGGAGGGCGCCAGGCACCTGCTCGCGATGTACGAGGCCCGTGGCTACCGCTTCATCGAGGAGGTGGACTGGCGGCCCGACACCAACTATCGGAGCCGGCTCTTGAGCCTCCGGTTGTGACGAGCGGGGGGGAGGGCCCACCGGCCGCGGCCGGCGCCGCGCGGGTCCGGTCCGCTACGTGAACGTCTGGGCGCCGGGGCACCGCGGCCTGCGCGGTCGCCCAGCGCCTTCCTCCCTGATTCACGCTCACATCGACCGACGCGGCGGATCCCACGCCCGCGGCTATAGTTGGAGCATGCCCGATCCCGTCGTCCGCGCGCACCTCCTCCACGTCGTCACCACGCTCCGCTCGGCGCCCGCGGCCGCGCTCGACCCCGATCAGCGCCGCGCCCGCGACGCCGCCCTCGACGCCCTCGCCGCCTACGCCCACGCCGGTCGCTTCCCCCGGCCGGACGGGCCCGTCGCGCCCCGCACGCGTCGCATCCGCCCGCCGCGCGCCTTCCGTGGCCCCGGGGTGCGCGCCCCGATCTTCGAAGACAGCGCCGGCACGCGCTGCGCGGTCGGCCACCTCCTCGGGCTCACGCGGCCCGACCTCGTCGCGCGCATCCGCGACGCCGACAACGGCGTGCACCTCCCCGAGATCGACCTCCCCGAGCTGGACGCGTGGGCGCGCGCGTCGGGGTTCACGCGCGACGAGCTGGCTTGGGTCCAGCCGGGCTACTGTTGGGAGGTGCCCGAGTGTGACGAGGTGGTGCTGGAGGCCCCGCCGGCCCACGAGCAGGTCTGCACGGGCCCGGACGCCAGCTTGCAGGGCGCCTCCTCCTGGTACACGGACTGCCAGGAATGCGGGGGCACCTACAAGGTGTGGGCGTGGGTGACCAACGCGGGCACCGAGGCCGCCAGCGGCGTGACCGTGTCACTCGGCAGCGGCGACCAGACGATCGACATCGTCGAGGACGTGACGGTCCCCGCCGGCCAGGTCGTGGCCGTCGGCCCGCTGGAGACGGGCAGCGTGCGCGACCTCGCCGCGGGCGGCTGGCTCCAGGTGACCGCGGCGGGCGATTGTTGGGGGGATTGGGACCGCCTCGAGAGCTGGGGGTCCCCGAACGGCGGCCCCGGGTATGTGGAGCCCGCCGAGTGCGGGAACGAGAGCTGCGGGGACACCGGCGCGCTCGTGGATCCGGACGACAGCGGGGATCCGGACGCCAACGGAAATCCGACGAACCCTACGTCGAAGGGCGGCTGCGGCGGGATCGCGGCGGGCGTGCTCCTCGGCGTCGCGATGACGGGGGCGGGCGCACGGCGACGACGCGCGGAGTAGGCCACCCCCGATGGGGAGCCGGCTCGAGTCCGGACGCACGGGGCGCGCGCTACACTGCCCCATGCCGCTCTCCGCCCAGTCCGTGCCCCTGCCTCCGAACGCCGCCGAGCTGCGCGCCGGTGACGTCGACGGAGACGGCCGCGACGAGCTGATCGTCGTCAGCCGGACGCCCCGCCCCGGCGCCCCGGACACCGTGAAGCTCACGGTGCTCCACTTCGGGGAGAACGGCGTGCTCGGCGGCCGCCACGAGCTCGACCTTGGGAGCCGGCCGCTCTTGTGGGACGCCGACCATGGCCTCTGGGGCCTCGACCGGGAGGGCCTCGTGAAGCTCGACCCCGCGACGGGCTCCTCCGCGCGCGTCGCCCGCTTCCCGACGGTGCTCGCGGCGCTCGGCCCGACGACCCCCGCGTGGGCGCCCCTCGCCCACGACCTCGACAAGGACGGCGTCCCGGAGCTCCTGGCGTGGTCCGCCGGCCGCTACCTCGCCTTCCGCACCGACGGCACCGCGCTCGGCAGCATCGCGGCCCCCGCGGAGGGCGCGATCTCGCTCGATTGGTCGACCGGCGGCGCGGCGAGCAATGCCACGTTGTCTCCCCCTCCCCTCGCCGTGGCCGACTTCGACGGCGATGGCAAGTTGGATCTCGGGCTCCCCGCCGGCGCGAAGATGGGCACCTACTACACGGGGGAGACGGTCGGGGCGCGCGCGGCGTCCATCGCGCTGCCGCTCGACCTGGAGCCGCCCGAGGAGGATCCCAAGCCGGGCGAGACGAAGCGCCGCATCAGCGGGGTGTGGATCGAGGACCTCGACGGCGACGGCAAGACCGACCTCGCCGTGCAGCGCCTCGTGCTGGCCGGGAGCTGGTTCGGCGCCACGGCCGAGCTCGCGTGGGGCAAGGGCCGCGGGGACGGCTTCGGCGCGCTCCAGGTGGTGCCGATCGCCGCGGCGGCGTTCGGGATGGAGCTCCTCGATCTCGACGGGGATGGCGACAAGGACTTCGTCGCGCCCATCGTGGACGTGAACATCGGCACCATCGCGCGCGCCTTGCTCGCGAAGAGCGCGCGGGTGGATCTCGCGTGGTTCGAGATGAAGGCCGGCACGTTCCAGGCGCCCGTCACGCTGCGCACGTTCGCGTTCCCCCTGGAGGCGCCGGGCCGGTTCCAGGGCACCCTGAAGAAGGATGTCGACGGCGACGGCCGCATCGATCTCGTGACCAACGACGCCGAGGATCGCGTGCGCGTGTACCGTGGCAAGTTGGGCGGGATCGAGGCCACGCCGGCACACGAAACGAGCCTCCGGGTGCCCGTGGGGGACGACACGCTGTTCGTGCACGACCTCACCGGGGATGGCCGCGCGGAGATCGTCGTGTGGGGCCCCAAGGAGGCCACGGCGACGATCCTGCGGGTGCCCTGACCCGTCGTGTTGCAGTCTCGAATTCGAGGAGGTTCTGAGGGCGCTACCGAACGAAACCAGGGGGTCGCGCGTATCCTCGCGCGTTAGTCGCCATCCCCCAGACACGGAGTGTCCTTGCGTACCCTGCTCCTCCTCGCCCTCCTCGCCTCCCCCCTCCTCGCCGCCCCCGCCTACGCGGACGACACCGCGGACGGCACCATCGGCGTCGCCCTCCCCGCGGACGGCTGGTGGGATCCCGCGCGTGACGCGTGGTCGAAGGACGCCATCGTCACCTCCCTGAAGAAGTCCAAGGAGATGGTCGCCCCCTCCGCGTTCCTCGGCGACACCTCCGGGATGCAGAAGTTCTCCAAGGCCGAGTGGGTGTGGGTCGCCGAGGGCTTCGCGCCCGACATGTACAAGACCGTGGCCGTCGCGCCCGCCCGCAACTCGATGGGCCGCTACAAGGTCGCCGGCGAGAAGCTCGTCCAGACCATGCAGGTGGCCTACCTCCAGGGTGTCACCAAGTCCTGGAAGAAGAAGGTCACCGCCGGCACCGAGGGCGACCTCATCGTCTACACGAACATCCGCTACTTCAGCAACACGGCCAACGCGGTGGAGTACCTGGTCGAGATCGTGGGTGTCGACAAGGCGGACAACGCCGTGTTCAAGCTCCAGTACCTCGCTGGCACGAGCGGCACGGCCGGCATGGTGATGGGCGCGATGTCGGGCGGCGTGAGCGGCCTCGTCTCCGCCATCCCCGACGACAAGGACCAGTTCGCCTACTACACGGCCACCACGGCCGAGGTCGGCGGCATCCTGAAGACGACCCTCATCGACGCCGCGGCCGGCATCAAGAAGAACAAGAACACGCCCCCGATGGGCCCCCTGGCGCCGCTCGGCGTGGACAAGGCGAGCCTCCTCCCGGCGGCGACGGAGTCCTTCGGGCCCGCGCTCCAGGCCCAGGTGGACGGCTGGATCGCGTTCGTGAAGGACGAGGCCAACGACGTGGGCGATCGCAGCGACCGCCTCCGCGACCTCGGCAAGATCGGCGCGCTCGGCATCGTCCCGGTGGCCGAGGCCATCATCCAGGACAAGAAGGCCAAGAACTCCATCCAGGAGAACGCGGCGTGGGCCCTGGGCGAGATCGGCCACCCCGACGGCCTGGACACCCTGACCACCGCCAAGGGCGTGGACGGCTTCAACCTGAAGGCCGCCATCACCAAGATCACCGTCTACTAGCCAACGAAGCGGGCCCCGAACACCACTGTAGGCGTTCGGGGCCCCTTTGCTCGAGCGCCGGCTCGACTGTTACAGCGGCTCGACCACGACGATCTTGTCGAAGCCCGCCTTGGCGAGCGGCGCCTGGATGACCGCCTTGTCGCCCACGAGCACGATCACGGCCTTGGCCGGGTCGTAGGCGGCCATCGCGGGCTTGACCTGCTCGGGCGTGACCGCCTGCATGGCGCCGAGCTCCACGGCGAGCGCGCCCACGTCGAGGCCGGCGCGGTGGTACGGCGCGAAGGTGCCCGCCATGCCGGAGCGGGACTCCATGGCCTCCACGAGGTCCTGCCGGTAGGCGGCGCGGGCCTTGGTGACCTCTTCGGGGGTGACACCGGCGCGGATGGCGGTGAGCTCGCCGAGGAGGTCGGTCATCGCCTCGGCGGTCACGTCCGTGCGGATGCGCGTGGTGATCGTGCGGACGCCGGCGCCGGGGAGCGCCTGCACGCCTGCGCGCACGCCGTAGGTGTAGGCCTTCTTCTCGCGGAGGAGGCCGTTGAGCCGCGACGTGAACGTGCCGCCGAGCACCACCGTGCCGCTCTTCACGGGGGCGAGCGCGGGGTCACCGAAGGCGGGGCCGTCGAACACCAGGTAGAACATGGTCTGCGAGCTGCCCGGCTTGTCGACGAGCACGATCGGGGTCCCGCCGGACTCCGCGGTGTGGGCGGGCACGGGCGGGAGCTTGACGACGGCGGCCTGGCCGGCCTTCCAGGGCTTGCCGAGGCGGGACTCGAGGGCGGTCGCGATCTCGTCCTTGGTGATGGCACCGGCGGCGGTGAACGTGGCACCCGCCGCGTTCCACGCGAGCTTGTGGTAGGCCTTGGCGTCCTTGAACGTCACGGCTTCCATGCCCTTGACCGTGCCGTCCGGCGAGCGGCTGTAGGGGTGCCCGGCGCCGAACCACTGGACCCACGCCACCTTGGCGGCCACGGCCACGGGCTCGTCCTGGCCCATGCGGAGGTCGGAGACGAGGATCCCCTTCTCGCGGGCGAAGTCGACCGCCGTGAGCTTCGGCCGCAGCACCATGTCGGCGAGCAGGTCGAGCGCGGGGCCCATCTTGTCCTTGGTGAAGGACATCGTGATGGTGGAGGCCGCGCGGCCCGTCTCGACGTCGAGCTGCACGCCGAGCTCCTCGACCGCGGCGGCGAACGCGCGCGCATCGAGCTTGCCGGCGCCCTGGGTGAGGAGGCGGTCGCCGATGGCGGCGGTGCCTTCCTTGCCGGCGGCGTCGACCGAGGCGCCCCCGGGGACGGACAGCGTGACGGTCACGAGCGGGAGCGCCGGCGCGGGGACGACCCAGACGCCAGCGCCGTTGGAGAGGCGCGTGGCCTCGGGCGTGGGGAGCGCGAACGGCACCTCGGGCCCGACCTCCGGCCGGGGGCCGAGCAGATCGACGGGCGCGGGCGCGGCCTCGACCACCGCGGGGGCGGGCGGGGCCTTGGGAGCGCAGGCGAAGAACAAGGCGAGGAGGGTGATCATCACTTGGTCTCCGGGGTCTCGGGGCGCACGACGACGCGGCCCACGAGCTCGGGCTTCAACCAGGTTGCGGTGGCGGAGGCGAGCCCCTCGGCGGTGGCGCCGCGGAACCGGGCGAGGTCCTTCGCGAGGTAGTCGGGCGAGCCCGTGTAGGCGTCGTACTCGTTGAGTTGGGTCGCGCGTTGGAGGAGCGACTCCAGGCCCGAGAGGAACCCGTACTCGAATTGGTTCTTCAGGCGCGCCATCTCCGGGGCGGTCGGCGGCTGCTTCGCCAACGCTCCGATTTCCTTCATGATCGCGGCCTCCAGGCGGTCGGGCGTGACGCCCTCCATCGCCGTGGCGGACACGATGAAGGCGCTCCCGAGCTGGGTCGGGCTCTGGAGCACCGCCACCTCCTGCGCGAGTCCCCCGACGACCAGGGCCTCGTACAGGCGGCTCGACTCCCCTTCGCCGAGGAGCGACGCCACGAGCTGGAGCTCGGCGTCCCCCTGGGCGTAGGAGGCGGGCGTGTGCCAGAACAGGTTCACCTGGGGGAACTGCACCTGGTCGGTCACGTCGACGCGGGCCTTCTGCGGGGCGGTGACCACCGCGGGGCTCGGCCGGGCCGGGAGCGGGCGCGAGGCGATGTGCCCGAAGTACTTCTCGATGAGCGGCTTCACGGCCGCCGAGTCGAAGTCTCCCGCGACCACGAGCGAGGCGTTGTTCGGCACGTACCAGGTGGAGAAGAAGTCCTTCACGTCCTGGAGCGAGGCCGCCTCGAGGTCCTCGTGCGTGCCGATGACGGTGTGCGCGTAGGGGTGGCCCGCCGGGTACAGGAGCGCCGGCACCTCGAGCCACGCGACGCCGTAGGGCTCGTCCTCGTAGGACTGGCGCCGCTCGTTCTGCACGACACCGCGCTGGATCTTCAGCTTGTCGTCCGTCATCGCCTTGCCGAGCGCTTCCATGCGGTCGGCCTCCATCCACAAGAACGTGGAGAGCAGGTTCGGCGGGCCCACCTCGAAGTAGTTGGTGGCGTCCTCCATCGTCCAGGCGTTGTTGGAGCCCCCGTAGGCCTCCATCACCTGGTCGAACCCGCTGCCGGGCAGGCGGTCGGTCCCCATGAACATGAGGTGCTCGAAGAGGTGCGCGAAGCCCGATCGCCCCGCGACCTCGTCCTTCGAGCCCACCTGGTACCAGATGTCGACCACGACCTGCGGCAGGCTGTGGTCCTCGTGGAGGATGACCTGGAGCCCGTTGGGGAGGTCGTAGCGTTCGAACGGGATGTCCTGCGCAAAGGCGGGCAGGGCGAGCAGCAAGAGCAAGGGCGCTCCGGGTAGAGGAGCCCGGAGTCTAATGCACTCGCCGCCGCGAGGCCCAGGCCGTTAGTGGGACGAGGTCCCGCCGTGCTTCTGGTCTTCCAACCAACGCTCGGCCTCGATCGCCGCCTGGCACCCGCTGCCGGCCGCGGTCACCGCCTGCCGGTAGTAGTGATCCTGGGCGTCTCCACACGCGAAGACGCCGGGGATGTTGGTCGCGGTGCGCCCGGGGGTCGTGGTGAGGTAGCCGGCCTCGTCGTGGTCGAGCCAGTCGAGGAAGGGGCGGGTGTTCGGCTGGTGGCCGATGCCGAGGAACATGCCGGTCACCGGCTTCACGTGCTCTTCGCCCGTCACGACGTTCTTGATGCGGACGGCCTCGACGGCCTTCTCACCCAGGACCTCGGTGATCTCGCTGTTCCAGATGAACTCGAGCTTGGGGTTCGCGAGCGCGCGATCCTGCATCGCCTTGCTCGCGCGCAGCACGTCGCGCCGCACGATGCAGTACACCTTGGCCGCGAACTTGGTGAGGAAGGTGGCCTCCTCCATCGCGGTGTCGCCGCCGCCGACGACGACGATCTCGGCGCCCTTGAAGAAGAAGCCGTCGCACGTGGCGCAGGCGCTCACGCCGTAGCCGCGCAGGCGGGTCTCGCTCTCGAGGCCGAGGTACTTGGCCGAGGCGCCGGTGGCGATGATGAGCACGTCCGTCGCGATCTTCTGACCGTTCGCCGTGGTGAGCTGGAACGGGCGCGAGCCCAGATCGCAGGACTCGACCTCGTCGAACTCGAAGCGGGTGCCGAAGCGCGAGACCTGCGCGTGCATCCGCTCCATGAGCTCGGGGCCGAGCACGCCCTCGGGGAACCCGGGGTAGTTGTCGACATCGGTGGTGATGGTGAGCTGCCCGCCCGGCTGCATGCCCTCCAGGACCAGCGGGTCCAGGTTGGCGCGGGCGGCGTAGAGCGCGGCGGTGAGCCCGGCGGGGCCGGAGCCGAGGATGACGACCTTCTCGTGACGCATGCCCGGCGGCTTATCCGGTCGCGCGCGTGTGCGGTACGGCGCGCGAGCACGACATTCCCGCGCCGTCCCCCGGACGCGACGCCGACGCCCCCCTCGAAACCCCGGCCCGCCCGGTCGCAAACGCGGCCCTGGTCCGGGCCCGACCTCCGCGTGAAGCTGCGGCATGCAAACGGACGTCCTCATCGTCGGCGGCGGTCCCGCCGGCCTCTCCGCCGCCCTCGTCTTCGGTCGCGCCCGCAAGCGTGTCCTCCTCTGCGACGCCGGCACCCCCCGCAACGCCGCCGCCGTCGGCATCCACAACTTCATCACCCGCGACGGCGTCTCGCCCCGCGACTTCCGCGCCGCCGCGCACGCGGACCTCGGGGCCTACCCCTCCGTCGAGACCCGCGCCGTGGGCGTCGTCGACGTGGTCCGGGCCGGCGATCGGCTGTCCGTCACGCTCGAAGACGGCACCACCGTCTCGGCGCGCCGGGTCCTGCTCGCCACGGGCGTGGTCGACGTCCCGCCCGACGTGCCGGGCCTCGCCGAGGCGTGGGGCACCAGCGCCTTCCAATGTCCGTACTGCCACGGTTGGGAGGTGCGGGACCGGGCCTGGGGCGTGCTCGCGTCGACCGACGCCGTGGCCTCCTGGTCGCTGGTCCTCCGGGGCTGGACGGCGAACCTCGTGCTCTACACGGACGGCGCGTCGCTCTCCGCCGACACGAGCGCGAAGCTCGACGCGGCGGGCGTGCCCGTCGAGACCACGAAGATCGCGCGCCTCCACTCGGAGGCCGGGCACGTGCACCACGTGGAGCTCGCGGACGGACGGACCCGGCCGTGCGACGCCCTCTTCCTGCACCCCGCCCAGCGTCCGACCGCGCTCGTCGTGCGGATGGGCCTCGAGCTTAGCGAGGCGGGGCTCGTGCGGGTGGACGACCAGAAGCAGAGCTCGATGCCGGGCGTCCACGTCGCGGGCGACGCGGCGGCGCATCCGCAGGGCGCGGTGATGGCGGCCAGCGCGGGGGTCTTCGCGGCGGCGATGATGAACCACGCGCTCACGCTCGATGACGTGGCGGGCCGGCTACGCTGATGGGGATGTCCGTGGCGCCCCCCCTCTCGACGTTCGTGGCCCACCACCGGAAGGCGTTCGTCCCCTGCGGCGGGCCTCCGTCGGTGCACTCCTACGGCGTGCTCGGCTTCTACGTGGGCGGACAGGTGCGGGTGCAGCACCGCGGCGAGCTCGACATCGAGGCCGGCCACGTCCACGTGCTCCCGGCGGGGGACGCGCACCGGATCCTCGCCTCGCGCGGGGCCGACATGTGGGGCCTCGCCGTGTGCCGCACCTGCCTGTCGGCGGACCGCGCCGGGCTCCTCTCCGTGTTCGACCGCGTCCGCGCCGGCGCCTTGCCCCTCCTGGAGCTGCCGCCGGGGCGCCAGGCGCACGTGATCGGGCTCCTCGAGGAGCTCCAGCGCGAGCAGGCGACGCCGAACGTGCATCGCACCGCCGTGACGGAGAGCCTCCTCACCCTCATCCTGGCCGAGGTGGCCCGCGCCAGCCGCGTGACCCCCGCCGCGTCTCCGGACGAGAGCTCCCTGGTGCCCGCCGCGCTCGCGCTCATCGAGGCGCGTTGCCTCGGCCCGCTCACCCTCGACGAGGTGGCGCGCACCCTGCGCCGCACCCCCGCCCACCTCACCACGGCCGTGCGCCTCGCCACCGGTCGCACCGTCGGCGAGTGGATCCGCGCCGGGCGGCTCGCCGAGGCGCGGCGGCGACTGGTCGACACCGACGAGTGCGTCGACATCATCGCCGAGCGCGTCGGCTACGCGGACCCGAGGTCGTTCGCGCGGTCGTTCCGCCGGGAGCACGGGGTGGCGCCGGGGGCGTTCCGGCGCGCCGAGCGGGCCGAGCGGGCCGAGCGGGCGCGGCCGTAGTGGGGCCGCCGGGTCGGCGGCCGTAGCCCGACAGCGGATCCCGGTGATACCATCGCCACATCTCAGGTGTTGGTTGCGGGTCACCCAGTCGCGGAACGCCGGAGCCCTCGCGGGCACGAAGGCCCAGGCAGGGTGGGATCCGCTCCGGGCGCGCACCCTGGTGGACCCCCTCGAGGCCGTCGCCAACCGCCTCGTCTCGCCCGCCCTCGGCGGCGGGCTCGTCCAGCGGCTCGTGGAGTCGGCGGCACCCGACCCGTCGCCCCACGTACGGGCCGGCGCGGCCCAGGTGAACCCGCGGGACCTGACGGGCACCGCCCGCCCCATCCTCATCGAGGTCATGGAGCCCGGCGAGGCGACGGCGCGGAACAAGGTCGACCAGATCGTCGCGTCACGCGCGACCGACGATCCCGACGGCACCGCCGACCGCCGGGCGATCATGATCGCCCTGAACGGGAAGGGCCCCGAGAAGGCGAAGCCGAAGAAGAAGGGCGCGAAGAAGCCGAAGAAGGGCGAGGAGGATCCCGAGGAGCCGCCCGAGTACGAGCTCCGCCTCGAGCAGGACCTCATCGACCGCTCGGCCGCGCTCGCCGCGCACATGGAGGCCAAGGGGGTCCGCGGCGGATCGTTCCCGCTGGCGTGGACCCCCATGGGTGGCGGCGGCGGCTACACCTTCCCGTTCCTCGAAGCCCGCGCCACGGTGACGCTCCACCCCGGCACCCGCCTGCTGCTCGACAACCTCGAGACGAGCGGCGACGAGCCCCTCATGCGCAGCCTGGACAGCGACGTCACGCGCGATCCGCTCCTGGGTGCTCCCGGCGGGCAGCTCTCGAAGACGCAGGAGGCCGCGCTCGGGGGCCTCTACTCCAACAAGGACACGCCTCGCGTCGCGACGGGCGGCTACGCCTGGGACAGCTCGCCCAAGGGCGCGAAGTGGTGGTGCCCCGGCGACGAGATGGCCCCGAGCGACGCGACCGTGAAGCTCTGGAACGCCAAGCTCCGCGCGTGCATCAGCGCCATCAACGCCGGCGAGCACTCGATCCGCACCGCGCTCAACAAGGCGTCGTCCCGGCTCGTCTACTTCCCGGAGCCGAACGCCTACATGGCCGCGGGGGACCGTGTCGCGGGTGCGGAGGCGGCGCTGCAGGCGGGCCGGGACGCAAAGGGGGTGCAGCAGCGGGAGAGCACGCACTACCTCACGCGCCTCGGCGACTTCACCGGCATCTACGACCCCACCCTCGTCGTGACCAAGCCGCTGAAGACGTACTTCAACGGGCTGCGGGACATCATCAAGGGCTCCGGCAAGAAGCCGCCTGAGAAGGGAGCCGTCGCCGCCTTCCTCGGGCAGATCCGGCAGACACACCTGGGCCCGGAGCACGTGAACGACATCCGGAAGTGGTACGGCGCCGGCGACGTCGTGGTTCCCGACAAGCTCGTGGCCCTGCGGGTGAAGATGGTCGACACCCTCGCGACCGGCCTCGCGGAGCGGCTCGCGTGGACCATCGAACAGTACGGCGCGGACGACGAGAAGCGGCGGAAGAAGGGCGAGGTCGTCGATGAGCCGACGAGCCCGCCCGAGGACCCACCCGAGGACCCGCCGGAGGACCCCGGTGTTCCGCTCGTCGGCGCCCTGGACGAGGTGGGCAACGAGGCGAGCTACCAGACCATCCTCGCGGCGTTCAACGAGCATCACGCCGACGTGATGGGCGAAGAGGTCGGTGCGCCGCAGGGCGTCGTGCACGTCGGGCACGGCGACGCCCCGCCGCAGCCGAGCGCGCAACACGCCAGGCAATGGGCCGAGTACCGAAGCGCGGCCGCGAAGGCCCGCGCGCAGGCCAACCTTACCCTGAACGCGTGGCTGGCCGAGAACGACATCGCGGTGGCTCCCAACGCCGGCTCGGGCTGCAACTGCCTGATCATCTCGCTCCTGCAGCACGCCACCGGCAACTACGGAAGCCAGCACGCAGGGGCCGCCGCGGGCTACCGGAACCGCATGGTCGAGGCCAACGAGGACGTCGACGTGGGCCAGATGCTCTACTCGGACGACGCCGCGTTCCTCTGGCTCGTCAACGCCATCAACGTCGATCTCGGGGTGGACATGAACGTCGTCCTCGTCCAATCCGACGAGAACGGGCACCCGTTCATCGCGCCGCAGATCGTGACCGGCACCCGGAACACCGTGATCTGGGACCAGGGCGGCCACTACGAGGCGCTGTACCCGACCGGCGGCGATTGACCGCTACGGCGCCGCTTCCTCCGCGATCACCGCGCAGCCCCACCCGTCGTAGTCCACGTCGTCCATCCCCTCGATGGCGTCGAGCACGGCGGCGGTCACGCCGTCCATCTGCGCGGGGGCGTCCTCCTTCTCGAAGGCGACCCGCCAGGTTCCGTCGTCGTTCGAGTCCAGGCTGCGGACCTTGAAGCCGGCGGCCGTCAGGTTGGCGGCCGCGGCCTGGGCGGCGTCCTCGTCCTGCGCGCGGGCGAGGTGGTCGATCGGACGCGGCACGTCGAGCTTGTCGCCGTGGCTGCGCAGCTGGATCACCACGCGGCGGTTCTGCATCTGCTGCCACTCGCGAGACCCCGGCCACAAGAAGTTCCGGTAGAGATCCCAGCTCGCGTCGGTGTGCACGAGGTGCGTGGCCGCGTACTCGCCCAGGGGGAGCTCGGGGAGGTCCCCCACCGGCCCGTAGTAGATGAAGTCCGAGCGCCCTCGGGTGACGACGCGCCCCACCGGAGCCCAGCCCGCGGCCTCCAGGGTGTCGCTCAGGCGCTCCTCGAGGTCGAAGAGCGCGGACGCCTCCACCGACGCGCGCAGCCCGTTCGCCATCGGCGCCTTCATGCGCACCGAAAGGATGAGCCGCTCGGGCAGGTCCGCCCGCGGGGCGTGAGGCCCCATCGCGAGATCGAGCGCGATCACGAGCGGCACTTCGCCGTCATGCGTGAAGTAGAAGTCCCAGGTGCCGTCAGCCATGGCGCGCGTTTAACGGGTCGGGCCGCGCGACACACGGCCTCCGCGCGTCACGGCGCGTTAGGCTGCGCGCCCGGTTCAGTATCCTCGTTCACAGAGAGGCCCCCCGTGCCCGCCAAGATCTACGACTCGATCCTCGACGCCATCGGAAATACCCCGCTCGTGCGCCTCCGCTCCATCGGGAAGGACACCGGCTGCGAGTACCTCGTCAAGTGCGAGTACCTCAACGCCGGCGGCTCGGTGAAGGACCGCATCGGGCGCCGCATGATCCTCGAGGCGGAGAAGTCCGGCCGCATCAAGCCGGGTGACACGCTGATCGAGCCCACCAGCGGCAACACCGGCATCGGCATGGCGCTCGCCGCGGCGGTGCGCGGCTACCGCATGGTCATCACCATGCCGGAGAAGATGAGCCGCGAGAAACAGGTGGTGCTCGAGGCCCTCGGCGCCGAGATCATCCGCACGCCGACCGAGGCCGCGTTCGACGCCCCCGAGAGCCACATCGGCGTCGCCAAGCAGCTCCAGAAGATCCTGCCGAACGCGCACATCCTCGATCAGTACGCGAACCCCGACAACCCGATGGCCCACTACGAAGGCACCGGGAAGGAGATCGTCGAGCAGACCGACGGGAAGATCGACATCCTCGTGCTCACCGCGGGCACGGGCGGGACCCTCACCGGCATCGCCCGGCGCGTGAAGCAGGACATCCCGAACTGCCGCATCGTCGGCGTCGATCCCGTCGGCTCGCTGCTCGCCGGCCCCTCCGCCATCGGCAGCTACAAGGTCGAGGGCATCGGCTACGACTTCATCCCCGACGTGCTCGACCGCGACCTCGTCGACGAGTGGGTGAAGACGGAGGACCGCGAGTCCTTCCTCATGGCCCGCCGCCTCATCCGCAAGGAGGGCATGCTCGTCGGCGGCAGCAGCGGCTCGGCCGTGTGGGCGTCCGTCCAGATGGGCAAGAAGTACGGCCCGGGCAAGCGCATCGTGACGCTCGCGCCCGACTCCGTCCGCAACTACATGACCAAGTTCCTCGATGACGCCTGGCTCCGCGCCAACGGCTTCGTGGACCGTGGCTGGGAGACCGCCTCCGTCGGCGAGCTCATCCGCTCCCTCCCCCGCCGCGACCTCGTCACCACCGAGGGGGGCCACACGGTCGCCGAGGCGGTGAAGCTCATGAAGCAGAAGGGCATCAGCCAGATCCCCGTGCTCGAGGACGGCCGGCTCATCGGCATCCTCACCGAGACCGACGTGCTCGGGAAGCTGGTCGACGGGCGGGCGAGCCTCGAGAGCAAGGTCGCCGAGGTGATGTTCCGGAACGTGCGCACCGTCGAGGAGACGGACGACGCCGCCGTCCTCTCCAAGCTCTTCAACGAGGGGCTCGTGGCGGTGGTGGTCGGCGAGGACCGCTCGCTGAAGGGCATCCTCACCAAGCTCGACCTGGTGGACTTCCTCACCCGGTCGGCGCGCGACGGGGCGGCGTAGGCAGTCTACGACGCAGGGGGATCCGTCTCTTGGGGCGGGGGGCGAGCCCCCCGCAACGCCCCCCGAACCACGGTGCCTACCAGCCCTCCCCCCCGAGGAACAGGTACGCCGCGCCGGCCAGCGGCGTGCTCCAGCCGTCGCCCGGCGAGCCCAGGAGCACGTCGTCCACGCCATCCCCGTCGGTGTCCCCGACGCCGGTGGCCGACATCCCGGGGTACTCGATGTCGGCGAGCTCCAGGCTGGCCTCCAGCCCCAGGCCCGCGCCGTACAGCACGTGCGCCGCGCCGACGTCGCTGAAGCCGCCGTAGGTCGCGGTCACGATCACCTCGGCGCGGCCGTCCCCGTCGAGGTCCCCGGCGTCCGCGACCGTGGCGCCGAACCAGTCGCCCGGCCCCGCGCCGTAGGCGATGGCGCTCGCGTCGCCCCCGCCCAGCGTGCCGGCCAGCGGGGCCAGGTAGAGGATCACCTCCCCCACCTCGCCGCTGGCTTGGGGCTCGCCGAGCGCGAGGTCGACGAGCCCGTCGCCATCCACGTCCCCGATCGGCGCCCCCGCGTCGAGATAGTCCGTGCCCTGGACAATCGCGTCCGCGTCGTCCAGATCGAAGTCGACCGACACCGGCATGTGGACCACGTAGACCCGCGTCTCCGCGCGCACGATCGCGTCCCCGATGCCGTCGCCGTCCATGTCCGCCCCGGCGACCTCGATGCCGGTCTGGCCCTCGACGCCGACCAGCGTGGGTGACTCGCCGAGGCTCACCGTCCCTGCCACGCCGCCGTACACGACGTACGCGGCGCCGGGGGCGGTGAGCATGCGCGGCGCCCCGACGAGGAGGTCCGCGAGCCCGTCGCCGTCGATGTCTCCGAGGCCCGCCACCGCGCGCCCGGCGTAGTCCCCGGCGGCCTCGCCGAGCAGCGTCGCGGTCGCCCCGGAGGCCAGGGACACCTCCCCCGTGCTCGCCCCGTCCACGAGGTACACCGCGCCGGTGTAGCTCCCCATCGAGTCGTCGGCGTAGGCGGACACGAGCACGTCCGGCACGCCGTCCCCGGTGGCGTCCCCGACCCCGGCGAGCGCGACCCCGGCGGAATCGCCGGCATCCTCGCCGCGCAGCACCAGCGCGGCGTCCTCCAGGTAGGTCGAGCCCGAGACCGGCCCGCGCACGACGTAGGCGGCGCCCGTGAAGTCGTCCCGACCGTGCGCGCCGACGAGCAGGTCGGCGTAGCCGTCCCCGTCCACGTCACCCGCGTCGGCGACGGCGAACCCCGCCAAGTCGCCCGGCGCGTCGCCGAGGAGCAGGGCGTGACCGTCCCGCGCGAGCGCCACCCCGGAGAGGCCGCACCCGAGCCCGCTGCCGTCGCAGTTGTCGTCCCGGTCGTTGCCGCACTCCTCGACCGCGCCGGGGTGCACCTCCGCGAGGGCGTCGTCGCAGTCGGCGTCGTCCTCGGTCCAGCCGTCGCCGGCGCAGCCCCTCACCCGCGACGCGGCGTCGCCGTAACCGTCGCCGTCGAGGTCCGCGTACACGTCGAGCAGCGCGCCTTCGTCGACGACCCCGTTGCAGTCCTGGTCCCGGCCGTCGCACACCTCGACCCCCGCCGGCGAGACCGTCGGGTCGGTGTCGTCGCAGTCGGTCGCGTCCCGGAGGTGCCCGGCGGGGGCCTCGCACGCGGACACGCGCGTCCCGGCCGAGTCGCCGAACCCGTCCCCGTCGGCGTCCGGCCACCACGCGTGCACGTCGAACCCCTCGTCCACGAGCCCGTCGCAGTCCTGGTCGACGCCGTCGCACGCCTCGGCGACACCGGGAGCGCGGTCCGCGCGCGTGTCGTCGCAGTCGTCGTCGCCGCTGACGTAGCCCTCGGGCGGGCCGCACGCCTCCGTCGCGGCGGCGGTGCCGTCGCCGTACCCGTCCCCATCCGCGTCGGGCCACCAGGCGCCGCAGCGGGGCGCGGTGTCGTCGCCGTCCGTCCCCGCCGGGGGCTTCGTGTCGAGGGCGCAGGCGAGGAGGAGGGGGAGGAGCATGCGAGCGTCTCGGCTTGCATCGTAGCTTGTTGTCGGGTTGGGGGTTGTGCGGGGGTTCAGACGGTATTTCCGTCCGGTTTCCGTCCGAACTCGCCCCCTCGCTCTAGATCCCCAGCGCGCTGGGCCGCGAGTAGCACGCCCAGACTGCCGAATCGAGCTGCCCGCGCCCGCCAGGTAGATGAGCGGGCCCGCGTGCGGGACGACGATCATCCGAGGCCGGGGACGCCAAGCTCCCGGTCGAGCTCCTCGACCGCGACTCCGACCCCGGGCGCCGGCGCGGGTTCCCGTATTTCATCCCCTGCGTGCCGCGGTGTTCCCGGAGCGCGCCCGCGGAAGCCCCGCCCGCCCCCCGGCGTTTGGATCCCGTGGATCCAGACCACCCGATGCGGCGACACATCCGCCACGTGATCGTGCTGATGTTCGAGAACCGCTCCTTCGACAACCTGCTCGGGTGGCTGCACGACGGCGACCCCAACCCCGCCGGGGTGCGAAACGTCCCCGCCCCCGCCGAAGGCGAACCCCGCTACGATGGGCTCACCACCGCGCTCTGCGAGGCGTACGCCCAGCCGTTGACACAGAACGGGCACACCCAACTCGTCCCCATCCGCCGCGGGGCGCCGGGCGCCTGCCCACGGTGGGACCCCCGCGAGGGGTTCGACGCCGTGCAACGCCAGCTCGCGCCCGACGCCCGGGGCCGCCCGACCATGCTGGGCTTCCTCCAGGACTACTGGACCTCCCAGCGCGACAAGCTCTGGTTCGATCCCATGGACATCGTCCACACGTACGACCGGGGGGACGCCCCGGTGATCAACACCCTCGCGAGCGAGTACGCGGTGTCCGATCGTTGGTTTGCGTCCATCCCCTCCCAGACCTCGATCAACCGCGCGTTCTCGTTGAGTGGCAATTCCGTCGGCTATGCCAGCCGCGCCGACCGTGCCGCCGGCCGCACCACCGCGATGGTCGACAACCACTACTACGAGCACGCGCTCCCCTTCTCGCTCACCCCCGCCGTGTTCGTGGGCCCGACCATCTGGAACGTGCTCGCCGACGCCGGCCATGCCACGCCCGCCGATTGGAAGCTCTACGTCTCCAACGTCTGGCCCCCGCACGTGCCCGGCGCCCACGGCAGCTCCTACACCTGGAAGATGTTCGGCGGCCTGCAGTCCCTCGTCCCGAGCCCGGCGACCGATCCCCGCTACGTGCCGCTCGCCCAGCTCGCGCGCGACCTCGAGCAGGGCACGCTTCCGCGCTTCGCCTACCTGGAGCCAGACTACTCCTTCACCGTGTTCGAGGAGCTCGGCTTGCACATCGGCAACGACTTCCACCCGCCGGGGCACATCCAGCGCGGCGAGGGGCTCCTGGCGCGGGTGTACGGCGCGCTCCGGGCATCCCGCTACTGGGAGGACACGCTGCTGGTCGTGCTCTTCGACGAACACGGCGGGATGTTCGACCACGTGGCGCCCCCCGGCGGCATGGTCTGCCCGGCCGGGGGAGACACCCGGGAGAAGGCCTTCGACTTCAGCCGCGCCGGGCTGCGCGTGCCCGCCTTGTTCCTCTCCCAGTGGGTGCCCCCCCGCACCGTGCTCCGGAGCCCGACTTCCACGCCGTTCGACCACACCTCGCTGCCCGCCACCCTGCTCGATTGGTGGGGGCTCGACCGGGCGCCGCTCGGGGCCCGGGTCGCGGCGGCGCCGAGCTTCGCGGACGTGGTCACGGATACGCGTCGATCGGTGGTCGACGCGGGGAGCACGGCGGACCGGTCGCGGCCCCTCGTGCGTGCCTAACTTGCGTATGTAGGGGGGAGCCGCATGGGCCAACATGGACGCAACCGAACGGGATCGGATGCGACACGCGGTAACCGCGCGTTCGAGACGGAGCGACACGACGTGCCGGTGGGAGAGGACGAACGGGTGGAGGGTTTCGCGCCGGCGTTCGCCGGGCCCTGGGATCCGCAGACGCGCCCCCCGGCGGGCATCGAGGGCACGCCGGGGCCCATGCCGATCGCGGGCGCGCCGGACACGTCGCCACGCGCCGGGTTCGACGGCGCGGACCGGCGGAGAGCGCAGATTCCCGAGTGGGAAGGGCACGATCGACGCGTCCACCCGTATGAATACGGACCGACGCAGGTGTAGGGGCCGGGCCGTAGGGGGGAGCGTCGGGTCGCCCGTTCAGCGGGCCGCTCTACGATGGCGAGCGCCGCCCGCGCGACGACCGGCCGGGGTCATGGTAGGTCCGCCCGGTCATGCTCGCGCAACCGACCTCCCGCTGGTTCGATCCGCTCGTCCATCCCGTGCGGGATCGGCTCGAGGCCGCGTGGCGCTGGCTCCCGGCGCACGCGTCGGCGGGGGGCACGCCCGGGAGCGCCCCCCGCGCGGGCCTGGGCGGCGCGGTGGTCATCCACGTGGCGCGGGGGTGGGGCACGCGGCGGTGGCAGGAGATCGGCCGCGTCGCGGTGGCGCTCGTGGAGGCGGCAAACCGGCAGGTCTACCGGGGTGAGCCTGACGCGCTGACCCGGGCGTCCTGGTGGTCGGCGGACCTCCATCGCGCCCACGGCGTCGTCCGGGGGGTGGCGCGGCGCGACGAGGCGCTGCTGCGTCGGGTGGCCCTGCGCGCGCTGGGCGGGCCCGATCTCGGCGCGGGGCCGGTGCCGGAGGCGGTGCTGTTCCTCCGCGGGGCGGTCGCGGCCGGGGTCCTCGCCGGCGCGGTGCCCGACGCCACGCACGCCGCGCTCGACCGCTGGGCGCTCGCCCTCGGCCGCGCGATGGAGCGGGCGGAGGCGGGAGAGCCCACCGGGGACGACCTCGCGGAGGCCCTGGCGGCGCTGGCCGACCTCCCCGAGTGCGACGCCAAGGATCGCCTCGTCGGCATCCTCGCCCCCGGTCCCGTCGCGCTCGGCGCCCCGCGTGCGGTCGCGGGCTGGGCCCCCTTCACGCTCCCCTCCTCCGCGCTCCCCGACGGCCCGCTCGAGCGCGCGCTCCTCGGCCCGTTCCCCGGCGCGGACCTCCCGGGCGCCGGTCCCCTCCCCGCCGCCGCCGCCTGGCTCG
>JAUXTN010000067.1 GCA_030684355.1 Pseudomonadota bacterium | reverse complement strand
CGACTGCGGCGACCGCGCTGACGCGGCGGCGACGACCGCGCTGCCGCGACGAGCGGCGCCGCGACGGGCCCCCTACCGCCGGAACGCCCCCGCGTGTCCGAACGCGATGAGCCGGGCGAGCGCGTCGTCGTCGATGCCGGGGATGGCGCGCACGCGGCGGTGCTCCTCGGGGGCGTCGACCGCGGAGAGGAGCGTGTTGTCGGTGTTCACGCAGACGCGGACGCCGAGGGCGAGCCACCGCGCGAGCGGGTGCGCCGCGACGCTGGGGAGGAGGCCGGTGTGCACGTTGCTCGTCGGGCAGGCCTCGATGGTCACGCCGCGCTCCAGCACGAGGTCGACCACCGCGGGGTCCTCGAGGAGCGAGGTGCCGTGGCCGATGCGCTGTGCGAGCAGGTGCTCGATGGCGACGCGGATCTCGGCCGGCGGGCGGCCCTCACCGGCGTGGACGGTGCGGCCGAGGCCGTGGTCGGCGGCGCGGCGGAAGGCGGGGGCGTAGTCGTCCATCGACCAGTCGTGGCCCGGCGCGGGGCCGCCCGCGAGGTCGATGCCGACGACGCCGGGGCGCGACCGGGCGAGGTCCACGAGGTGGTCGAGCACGGCGGGCGGCTCGCCGTAGAGGCCGCAGAGGACCAGGCCCGCGCGACCGTCGATGCCGTCGAGCGCGGCGTCCACGATGGCCGCGGGGGACGCCCCCACGTGGAGCTGCGGCGCGAAGCGGATCTCCAGCGTGGTGACCCGTTCGGCGACGGCGTCCGCGCACATGTCCGCGGCGACACGGCGCACGCTCGCCGGGGTGGTCAGCAGCGAGAGCGTGAAGGCGAAGCGGGACAGCGCCGCGGCGAGGCCCATGCCCGGCGAGAACGCGAGGTCCGCCGGGACGGGGACGCCGGCGGCCCGGGCGAGGTCGGCGAGGACGGCGGGGCGGATGGAGCCGTCGAGGTGGCGATGGAGGTCGGCGTACATGGGGGCGTCCTCGGCCGAGCATACAAGGGCACGGCCGCGTGAGTTGCCCGCAAGGCCGCGTGAGGCGGCCGCAGGGCCGCAGGCCGCGCGAGGCAGGGCCGCGTGACGTGGCCGCAGGACCGCAGGCCGCGCGTGGCAGGGTCGCGTGACGTGGCCGCACGTGACCGCACGGCCGCGTGAGGTGCCCGGAAGGCGACCCGCCCGGGGGCGGGGCGGTCCGGGAGGCCGCCGCCCCGGCGCGTTCGGGCAACCGCGGACCCGGCACGCCACGCAACCCTCTCCCGAACGCGCCGACGGGCGGCCGCCTCCCGACCAAGCGGCTTCGCCGCGCGCCTGTAGGGGACCGACCCCACGACGACGCCCGTGGCGGCGGCGTGGGGGCACGCCCATGCGTGGATGAGCACGGTGCCGACGGCGTGGAGGCACGCCCACGCGCCGATGAGCACCGTGCGGACGCGCGCCCGGTCACTCCCGGCGCACCCCCGCGACCACCGCCTCCGGCACCTCCCACGCCCCGAGGTGCAGCGGCGCGGCGCGCAACCCCGCCCGGCGGACGGCGGCGAGGACGGCGAGGGCGCGGGCGACGTCGACGGGGCCGACGGTGGGGCCGAGCGTGGGTTCGCTCGCGACGAGGAGCGCCTCGGCGTGGCAGCCGGGGAGCCAGCGGGCGCCGAAGCGGGCGCGCAGGGCGTCGGCGCCGGGGAAGGGCGAGCGGCGCGTGAGCGGGCCGGCGTCGAGCTGGCCGCCGCCGACGAGGAGGACGTCCAGTTGCGTCTCCATTCGGCGGCGGGCGAGGGTGTCGTCGAAGGCGCGCGGGAACGAGTCGTCGACGACGATGGTGCCGGGGCGGAGGCGGGCGACGTCGAGGGCGACGCCGCCGCTCGTGGCGGCGAGGAGGAGGTCGGCGGCGTGGAGGTCGTCGTCGGCGCCGGGGACGCGCGGGTCGGAGCGGAGCTCGCAGCCGGGGGGGCCGAGGACGTGGACGGCGAGGTCGCGCACCGCCCGGCCGATGGCGCCGTAGCCGCAGTAGCCGACGGTGAGCGTCGACCAGCGGCGCCCCGTGCGCGCGAGCACCTCTTCGAGCGTCAGGAGCATCGCGACGACGGTCGCGCCGTGGCCCGTCGTGAGCACGGGGCCGCCCTCCCAGAGCGGACGCAGGCCCAGGCCCGTGAGCGCGGGGAGCATGCCGGCGAGGGCGACGACGCGGGCGTCGGTCCGGCGGACGGCGGCGGCGACGGCGGCGGGGAGGTCGGCGTCGGCGAGGCGGCCCGCGGGGATCGGCAACAGCACGAGCTCGGAGGACCCGACGGCGGCGTCGATCGTCTCGATGCGCAAGGGCTCGGCGAGCAACGCGGCGAGCGGCGCGGGGTCGAGGAGCGCGGGGTCGAGGAGCGCGGGGTCGACGTCGACGGGGTCGGGCAGGTACACGATCAGCGCGGCGTCGATGCCGCAGCGGGCGCGCAGGCGGCGTTCGAGCGCGGCCGCGACCGCCACGACGAGGGGGCCGCCGGCGAGGTCGACGCGGAGGCCATCGCGAAGGCCATCGCCGACGACACCCGCCGCCAGCACCTCGGTGCCGGTGCCCGCGGCCTCGAAGAACGTGCGCGCGGCGGCCCAGTCCGGGCGCACGGCGGTGTCGGCCCCGGGGAGCAGCGCGGGGTCGAGCCACGTGAGGAAGTAGCGGCCGAGGCGCGCGAGCCGGCCCTGCGTGGCGCCGATGCCGGCGAGGTTGGGGTGGCCCAGCGCCGCGTCGAGGGCGGCGGCGACGCGGTCCTCGTCGACGGTGGCGCCGATGCGGACGGGGAGGCCGGTGGCGAAGGGGCCGACGACGCCGGCGAAGGCGGGGTCCTCCCGGCCGGCGAGCGCGACGGACACGAGCAGATCGGGGCTCGGCACGACCTCCTGGAGCGCCTCGGCGAGCGCGGCGAGCACGACCACGAACGGCGTGCGCGCGTGGCGACGGGCGTGGCGGCGCAGGCGGGTCCAGGTCTCGGCGTCGAGCGTGACGCGGGCCTCGTGGCGGGCCGCGAACGGCGGCGCGGGGAGCTGGGCGAGCCCGTCGAGCGCGGTGTCCCACCACGGGTCGGGCCGCTCGGCGAGGGCGCGGCGGGCCTCGATGTCGAAGGTCCGGAGGACCGGCGGGAGCGCGGCCGGCCGCCCGGCCACGAACGCGTCGTGAAGCGACAACAATTCTCCGGCCATGAGCCACGCGCTCCACGCGTCGGCGACCAGGTGGTGGGCGGCGAGGAAGAGCTCGTGGCGCTCGGGCCCGACGCGGCAGACGCGCAGGCGGAGGAGCGGGCCGGTGGCGAGGTCCCAGCGGGCGGCGGGGGCCGCGGGGCCCGACGGGGAATCCGAGCCAGGGGAGGCGCGGCCGGCGCCGGAGGGGTGCAGCGGGCGACCTCCGGTCAGGCTCTCGAAGCGCGCGTCGAGGACGTGGGCGCGGGCGTCGTCGGGGAGCGCCGAGAGGTCCTCCCACGGGATGGCGAGCGCGGCGGCGGGGAGGATGCGCGCGGTGGCGCCATCGACGACCACGGCGCGGAGGAGCGGGTGGCGCTCGACCAGGGCGGCGACGGCGCGGCAGAAGGCGTCGGCGTCGAGCGGGCCGAGGAGCGGGACCCGGGCGGTCCACACGGGCGGAGCGCCCGCCTGGTGGGCGAGCCAGAAGCCGCGTTGGACGGGGGAGAGGGGGTAGAGGTCGGGGGTCGGGGGCGCGGCGGCGTGGGCGTGGGTGGCGCGGGGTGGATCGGTGGGAACGGCGGGGTTTGCGGCGGCGGTCGACGCGTCGGCCGGGTGTGCGGCGGCGGTCGACGCGTCGGCCGGGGTCGACTCGCACAGCGCCACCACCGCCGCGAGGCGGCGCGCCCGGTAGAACTCGAGCGGGCCGGGCGGCGTCACGCCGCGTTCGCGGAGGTGGGCGAGGACGTCGAGGACGTCGATGGAGTCGCCGCCGAGGGCGAAGAAGTCGTCGTCGGGGGCGGGGGTCTCGGCGAGGCGGAGGACCGTCCGCCACGCGTCGGCGAGGAGGGGGAGGAGGTCGGCGCGGGGGAGCGGGGGCGAGTCGGGGGACGGCGGCGCCGCCACGATCGCGCGCCGGTCGATCTTCCCCGCGGCGTTCCGCGGCACGGGGCCGACCTCCACGCGCGCCGGCACCATCCAGATGGGCAGCCGCTCGGC
This sequence comes from Pseudomonadota bacterium, assembly GCA_030684355.1. Classification (GTDB taxonomy): domain Bacteria; phylum Myxococcota_A; class UBA796; order UBA796; family SXON01; genus CAJBVW01. The sequence continues at coordinate 132,866 of JAUXTN010000067.1, read as the reverse complement.
CAGCCACGCGCGCACCTCGGCGCCGTCGAGCACGTGGCCCTTGCGGGGCTCGACCCGCGCGCAGAGGCGGCCGTCGGGGGCCACCACCGCGGCGTGCGCCACCCCCGGGCAGGCGGTGAGCACGGCCTCGATCTCGCCGAGCTCGACGCGGTTCCCGCGCACCTGGACCTGGCTGTCGGCGCGGCCGACGTAGACGAGGGCGCCGTCGTCCCGCCGCCGCGCGAGGTCGCCCGTGCGGTAGGCGCGGCCGACACCGGGGAGGTCGACGAACGCCTGCGCGGTCTGCTCGGGATCCGCGAGGTAGCCCTCCGCGATGGCGCCGGAGACGACGACCTCGCCGACCTCCCCGGTCGCCACGAGCGCGGCGCCGCCGGGCACGCAGAGGCGGACGCGGAGCCCCGACCGGGGCCAGCCGATGGGGGTGAGCGGCTCGTCGGCGGGCGGGTCGCCGATGACCTCGTGCCAGGTGGCGTTGACGACGGTCTCGGTGGACCCGTACAGGTTGGCGAGACGATGGGCGGAGCCGAAGTGCGCGCGCCACCGGCGGGTGTACGCGGACGGGACGGCCTCGCCGCCGATGAGCACCCAGCGCACCGACGGGAGGGCGGCGCCGCCACGCGCCTCGGCGGCGTCGAGCAGGTGCATCCAGACGGAGGGGACGGCGTTGAACACGGTCACGCGGGCGGCCTCGAGCAGCGCCAGGAGCGCGGCGGGGTCGCGCATCGCGTGGGCCGGCGCGGGCACGATGGTGCCGCCGGCGAGCAGCGGCGCGAACATCTGCCGGATGCACCCGCCGAAGGAGAGGGACGAGGTCTGGACGAAGCGGTCCGCGTCGGTGACGCCGAGCACGGCCTCCACCCAGTCGAGGAACGCGAGGACCGCGGCGTGGCCGACCGCGACGCCCTTCGGACGCCCGCTGCTGCCCGACGTGAACATGACGTGGGCGAGCGCGCCGCGGCGGAGAGGCCCGACGTCGGCCTCCTCGATGCCGACGGGGATCACCGGGACGCCGAAGGCCCGGGCACGCCCGACGAGCGCCGGCGGCGCCAGGATCGCGACGGGCGCGGCGATGTCGACCACCTGGGCCACGCGCGAGTCCGGCCACGAGGGGTCGAGGCCGACCCACGCGGCGCCGGCGCGGAGGGTGGCGAGGACGGCGACGACGGCGTCGCCGCCGGGGTACGCGAGGACCGCGACGCGGGGCGGGGCGGTGGCGGGGTGGAGGGGGTCGCGCGCCTCGGGGGGGGCGGCGGGGTGGAGGGGATCGCGCGCCTCGGGCCCAGCGGGGTGGCGCGGACCGCGCGCCGCTGGGTCGGTCGGATGCCCCGGCGCCTCCTCCGCGCGCGCAACGATGCGCGCAGCGAGGGCGGCGGAGCGGCGGGCGAGCGTGCGGTAGGTGAGGGCGGCGCCCGGCTCGTCGACGGCGACGTGGTCACCCCGGTGCGCGGCGACCTCCAGGATGCGGAGGTGGAGCTGATCGACGCTTGGGTTGGCCGGGGCGGCGGGTTTGGGGAGGGCGGAGGTGCCGCCCGGGAGGGTCGCGGCGCCCGCCGGGAGGATCGCGGCGCCCCCCGAGAGGATCGCGGCGCCCCGCGAGAGGATCGCGGCGCCTCCGGGGAGGATCGCGGCGCCCCCACCCGAGAGCGACGCGGCGTGCTCCGCCGCCCACGCCCGCACCCTCGCCTCGGCGAGGTGGCTCGCGAGGAAGTTCCAGGAGAAGTGCAGCCGCTTGTCGAACACCCACGCGACGAGGCCGAGCCGCGTGAAGCCCGATCCGGAGGCGCCGTGCACGTCCGCGACCGAACGGCCACCCACCTGGGACGGCCCCGGGAGCAGCGGGAAGCTGAAGCCGGCGGGCGTCAGCCCCGTCGGACCGCCGACCCGGGAGCCGAGCGACGCCAGCCCGATCGCCGAGGCGCCCGCTTGCGCCCCCACGTTCGTGAGCTCCTGTGCGACCCGACGCGCCAGCACGTCGAGCGACTCCCCGGGGCGGACCTCGACCCGCGCCGGGAGGCTGTCTGCGAACGGGCCGACGATCTGGCCCACGTCGGGCACACGCACCTCGCGCCGCCCCTGCGCCACGCGCACGACGAGGTCGTGCTGCCCGCTCCACCGCCACAGCCGCTCGTAGTAGCTGGCGAGCACGAGCGCCGGGAGGCTCACCCCGGCGGCGCGCGCCCGCTCGACGAGCGCGGCGGTGTCGGCCTCGGAGAGCACTTCGCGAACGAACTCGGGGCCGCGCGGGGGCGCGTCGGGCGGGCCGTCCCACGGCAGCGGCAGCGGCGGCACCCCACCGCGGTAGCGCTCGGCCCAATGGCCGGGGTCCCCCTCCCCCACGGCGCGGAGGGCCCGGGCCGCGTCCGCCCAGGTGGCGCCCAGCGGCGCCCAGTCCGGCTCCCCTCCCCGCTCGACCGCGCGCGCCGCGACGAGGAGCTCCCGCAGCACGATCTGCTGGCTCCACGCGTCCACGACGACATGGTGCGTGTTGACGACGATCCGCGTGCCATCGCAGTAGACGCGCACCAGAGGGCCGCGCTCGAGGTCGAACGGCAGGGCGTGGATCGTCGGGAGCGCCGGCATGCTCCACTCGAGGGTGGGCGCGGGGCCCGGCGCCTCCGACCAGCCCCCGGGGCCGCGCGCGAGGACCGTCGCCAACATGGCGTGCCGGGCGGTGACGCGGGCGAGGGCCTCGGCGAGCACGTCGAGGGCGACCGGCGGGTCGATCGTGCACGCGAGGAGCACGTTGCCGGGCACCTCGGGGAAGTAGGCGCGCTGGACGAGGAAGGTCTGTTGCGACGGGAGGAGGGGGGGCGCGGCGACGTAGGCGGAGGGGGCGGCGGGGGCGGCGGGGGTCGAGCCGGAGGGGGGCGGGAGGAGGGGGACGGCTGGAGAAGGTCCGCCCTGCCGTGCGGCACCCGCGGGGGGTGACGCGGGGGGTGGCGACGCGGTGGGTGGCGACGCGGTGGGTGGCGACGACGCGAAGCCGTCGGGAGCGCCGGGGCCGTGCCCCGGTCCGCCGACGTCGACCGGACCGCCACCCAAGCCCGCGACGTGGCGGGGCGTTGCGTAGGGGATCGACGTCGCGGTGAACGCGGTCGGGGCCCCCGCGGCGGACGCGGGTGCCGCCGCGACGACCGACGACGAACCGGATCCCGAGCCCAGGACCTCCCGCGTCACCCCGCCCGCGAGCGCCCCGACGATCCCGTCGAGGGTGTCGTGCTCGTAGACGAGCGTGCTCGGCAACGGCCGGCCGACGACGCCCTCGAGGGACTTCACCATCTCGACCGCCGCGATGGAGTCCACGCCGAGGCGCGCGAGGCGGTCGTGGTCGCCGACGGCGTCGGGCTCGATGTTCGCGGCGGCGGCGATGAGCTGGCGGACCCGGGCGCGCACGTCCCGGGGGAGCAGCCCGCTCACGACGGGCGCACGCGCCATCACCACGACGTTCGACACCCCCGCCGAGAGGGCCCGCTCGAGCGCCGCGAAGGCTCGGGACGGCGCGATCGGCGTGAGCCCGCGCGCCCGCCACTCCGCCGCGTGGCCCGCCGCGAGGCCCACCCCCGCCCAGGGCGGCCACGCGATGCTCACCCACCCCGGCCGCGTGCGAGCAAGGCGGTCGAGCGTCGCGTTGGCGGCGGCGTAGCTCTCGATGCCGGCGTCGAGGCCCGGCACGACCGCCGACACCGACGAGTACAGCACCACGAAGCCGCACTCGACCTCGGCGAGCGCCTCGGCGCCCCGCACCTTCGCCGCGAGCGCGGCGGGATCGAGGCCGCCGGCGAGGTGGAAGACGCCGTCGAAGGTCGGGAGGGGGGCGGTGCCGGACCCCGCGGAGCCCTCCCCCGCGTTCCCTCCGTCCAGCGCCGGCAACCCCGCCATCGACCGACCCGCCTCCGCGTAGAGCCGTGGGGCGTCGGTCGCGAGGTCGCCCGAGAGGTAGACGGCCTCGCCGCCGACGCGCCGCACCTCGGCGACGAGGGCCGCGCCGTCGGGGCGCCGTCCGAGCAGCACCAGCCGGGCCCTCCACCGCGACGCCAGCCAGCGCGCGAGGGCGCGCCCGAGGCCGCCGGACGCGCCGGTGACGAGGTAGCGCCCGCCGGCCTTCAACACGCTGGGGGCGTCCGCGGGCGGCGCGGGCACGGGGGCCCAGACGAGCCCGCCGGCCACGTCGCGGGTGACGACGTGCAGCCAGCCGGTCGCGTCGGCCTCGCCGAGCCAGTGGCGGCGGGGGGCGCCGACGCGCACGGGGCGGTCCTCGCGGTCCGGGCCGCCCTCGACGACGACGTGGGCGTTGGTGCCGCCGAAGCCGAAGCTGCGGACGGCCCCGACGGTGCCCGAGCCGAGCGAGGCGACGAGCCGGAGCAGCCCGGTGATGCCGGCCGCGCCGAGCAGGTGGCCCACCTGGCCCTTGATCGCGCCGACCCTGGGGCCGTGGGGGTAGCAGCGGGCGAGCACGCCGCGCTCGACGGCGTCTCCGACGGCGGTGCCGGTCGCGTGGGCCTCGACCTCGACCACCTCGGCCGCGTCGACCCGCGCCGCCACCAGGGCCGCGCGGATGACGGCCTCCTGGCCCGCGGGGTTGGGGGCCATCACGCCGAGCGAGGCACCGTCGTTGTTGACGGCGCTGCCGCGGATGACGGCGAGGATGCGGTCACCGTCGCGACGCGCATCCGACAGAGGCTTCAGGACGACCGCGGCGGCGCCCTCGCCGATCACGGTGCCGTCGGCGTCGGCGGCGAAGGGGCGGCAGCGCCCGGTGGGCGACAGCGCACCCGCGCGCGCGAAGAGCCGGGGCATGGCCTCACCGAGGTTGAGGTTCACGCCGCCGGCCACCGCGACGTCGCACTCCCCGGCCCGCAGCGCCTGGCACGCGAGGTGGACCGCCACGAGCGACGCCGAGCAGGCCGTGTCGACGGTGAGCGCGGGGCCGCGCAGGTCGAGGTGGTGGGCGACCCGCCCGGCGAGCATCGAGAGCAGGTTCCCCGCGAGGGTGCCCGGCGGGAGGCCCGCGTCGCGGGTGGCGGCGACGCTGGCGTGGGGGTCGGGGCTGGCGGGGCTGTCGAGGCTGTCGAGGCTGTCGAGCGGGCTGTCGAGCGCGTCGCGGTCGAGGAGGGTGTCCCGCCCGTGAAGGGCGTCGAGGACCGTCTCCAGCCACGCCTGCTGACCCGCGCCGACGTAGACGCCGACGCGCTCGTGGGGGTTTGCGGGGCGCGCCGCGGGGGCCCGCACGCCGCCATCCGAGCCGTCAGCGCCACCGTCCGAGCGTCCCGCATCAACTTCGGCGCCCCTCGCGACGGACCGTGCCCGACCCGTCGCGGGGCCGCTCGCGCCACCGTCCGAACCTCCCGCGTCAACTTCGGCGCCCCTCGCGACGGACCGTGCCCGCTCCAGCGCCTCCGCGGCCACCGTCAGGAAGATCCGCTGCTGCGGGTCCATCGCGGCCGCCTCGTCCGCGGCGATGCCGAACCGGGCGGCGTCGAACGAGGCCACGTCGGCGAGCCAACCGCCCACCCCGTGTCGGCCGGGCCCGATGCGCGACGGTCCCGCGAGCAGCGCGGCGAGGTCGGCGGGCGCATCCGCACCAGGAAGCCGGCAGGCCGAGGCAACGATGGCAATGGGCGCGGCTGGGAACCCCGGGGCCGTCGGGAGGGTGGCGTCGCCGCGCGAGGGCGTGGGGGTGGAGAGTTTCGCGTGGTCGGGGCGCTGGTCGACGGGCCGGGCGGGTGCGTTGGGGGCCGCGTGGTCGGGGCTCTGGTCGACGGGCCGGACGGGTGCGTTGGGGGCCGCGGGGTCGGGGACCGCGGGGTCGCGGCCGAAGGGCCCGGCGTCCGGCTCCCGCGCCGCGACCACGTGCCCCGCGCCCGCTTCCCCATCCGTCCGCTCCACCCACGCCGCCATCCGGTGCACGCTGTCGGCCGCGAGCAGGTGGCGGTGATCGGGGGCGTGGCCGAAGGTGGCGTCGACCTTCGCGAGGAGGTCGACCGCCGCGAGCGAGCCTCCGCCGAGGTCGCGGAAGCCCGTGTCGAGCTCCGCGTCGAGCAACGGGCGCCGGAGGACCGACTCCCAGAGCCGCCGCACGGCCACCACGGTGGCGGGGGCCGGCGCGTCGAGCGCCCCCGCTTCGACGGCCGCGCGCACGATGGCACGGCGCTTCTTGCCGCTCGTCGTGCGCTCGATGTGGTCGATGGGCCGGGCCACCACGTCCTCCGCGCCAAGCCCGATCGCCACGACCCGGCGCACCTCGGCGAGGACCCGCCAGGGCTCGGCGTCCGGCGCGAGCACCACCGCGAGGGTCACGCGCTCGCCCGCCGCACGCGCGTCCGCCGTCGCGACCGCGAGGCGCACGCCGGGCACGGCATCCACGATGGCCTCGACGTCGTGCGCAGGCACGTTGCGACCGTTGACGACGAGCAGGTCCTTGTCCCGCCCGACGAGCACGAGACGGCCCCCGACGAGCGCGCCGACGTCGCCGGTGCGGATCCACTCGCCGCAGCGCAGGGCCGCGGTGGCGTCGGGGTCCTGCCAGTACCCGGAGGCGACGTTGGGCCCCGCCACCTGCACGGCGCCCACCCCGCCGGTGACCTCGGTGTCGTCCGCGTCGACGACGCGCACGCGCACGCCCGGCAGCGGCGCGCCGAGGTCGACGCGGTCGCGCTCGCCGACGCGCACGGTGCGGAGGCCCTCGACCGTGGCGCTCACCCCGACCGTGGCCTCGGCGAGGCCGTACATCGGGGCGTGCGCGGACTCCGGGAGCCCGGTGAGGCGCGAGAAGGCGCGGCACACGGCGGGGTCGATGGGCTCGGCGCCGTTGAAGAGGAAGCGCAGCGTGGCGAGGTTCGGGCGCTCGCTCGTGGCGAGGAGCCGGCGGTTCGCGCGCGCGAGCGCGGTGTTGGTCGCGGCGGTGGTGGTGGCGCCGTACTCCTCGACGGCACGCAGCCACACGAGCGGATCGCCCATCGCCACCTCGGGCCGCATGCGCACCTGCCGCATGCCGACCGCCAGCGGGTAGAGGTGCGAGCCGATGAGGCCCATGTCGTGGAAGAACGGCATCCACGCCACGTCGACGTTGTCGGCCCCGAGCGGCAGCCGCGCCTGGAGTTGCGCGACGTTCGCGAGCAGGTTGGCGTGGGTGAGCACGACGCCCTTGGGCTCCCGGGTGCTCCCCGACGAGAACTGGAGGAGGGCGATGTCGCCGCCGCCGCGCGCCTCCCGCGGGGGCCCCGCGCGCCACGCCGCGGCGTCGAACGCGCCGGGCACGGGCAGATCGGACACCACCGGGCCACCGAGCTGCGCGTGGACGCGCCCGATCCGGGCAACCTCCGCGGCCGAGGCGGCGCGAGGCGGCGCGAGCGGCACCACGATGGCCCCGAGCTGCACGAGCCCCCAGAACACGGGCACGAACGCTTCGGGGTCCGCGACGAGGACCAGCACCGGCACCCCCGGCCGCACCCCGTCCGCCCAGGCGGCCCCGGCCACCCGTGCGGCCGCGTCGCGCAGCACGGGCCAGGTGACGGCGCCGCCCCCCACAAACGTGATGCCATGGTCGGGGAAGCGCGCGGCGGCGCGGTCGAGGAGGGTGTCGAGGCGGGACATGCCGGCGTTATCGCACGGTCGGCGCCGCGCGCGGCGTTCGGCGTGCGCCGTTGAACGAAGGGGGTCATGAACGAAGGGGGTCAAACGAAGGGGGTCAGGCACTGCAGTTTGACACTTCTTCGAACGGTCGAATCCCGGCGTTCGCCCGTTGCAGGTGTCAGACTGCAGGGTCTGACCCCTCCCCTGGCCGCCCCCCCGCGTCCGCGCGGGGGACGCGCCCAGCCGGACTAGCCCTCCGTCCGCACGATCGCCGGCCGGAGCACGCTCTCCTCCGGCGCCCACGTCGCAAGATCCACCGCGCTCTGCGACCGCGTCCGCAAGTCGCGGACCTCGTGCTCGGCGCGCTCCCCGCCGGCCGGGAACCAGACGTAGGGGATGCCCTTGGCGTCGGCGTACTTGATCTGGTCGCCCCACTTCAGCGGGCGGTCGAACACCTCGGTCGCGATGCCGCGGTTGCGCAGGGCCTCGGCGGCGGCGCGGGCGTCGGAGCGGGTCTCCTCCGTCGCGAGCGCGACGAGCACGCAGGTGGGCGACTTGCGTGACATGGACAGCTTGTCGCGGCCGAAGAGGCGACCGAGGATGCGCGAGAGGCCGATCGACACGCCGATGCCCGGCAGCTTGTCCTTGCCGACCGAGGCGAGGTTGTCGTAGCGGCCGCCGGAGCAGACGCTGCCGAGCTGCTCGTGGCCCTCCATCACGCCCTCGTAGACAACGCCGGTGTAGTAGTCGAGCCCGCGCGCGATGCGCAGGTTGGCGACGACGCGGCCGGCGGGCAACGAGGCGGTCTCGCGGAGGACGAGCTCCATCTCGGAGAGGCCCTCCTGCAGGAGCGGATCGGTGTAGCCGAGGGCCTCGATGCGACGCAGCACGTCGAGGTCGGAGCCGGAGATGCTGGCGAGATCGAGGCACCGTTGCGCCGCCGCACCGGAGAGCCCGTTGACGGCCTCGAGCTCCGCGAGGGTCTTCGCGGGCCCGAGCTTGTCGAGCTTGTCCATCGTGCGGAGGGTCGCGGAGAGGTCGGCGATGCCGAGCGCGCGGTAGAACCCTTCGAGGATCTTCCGGTTGTTCACCTGGATGGACACGGTGGGGATGGGGAGGTCGTCGAGGACCTCGCGCATGAGCATCGTCATCTCGACGTCCCACCACACGGGCAGGTTGTTCATGCCGATGACGTCGGCGTCCGCCTGGTAGAACTCGCGGAACCGCCCGTCCTGCGGGCGCTCGCCGCGCCACACGCGCTGGATCTGGTAGCGCTTGAACGGGAACGTGAGGTCGTTCTTGAACTGCTGGACGTAGCGCGCGAACGGGATCGTGAGGTCGAAGTGCAGGCCGAGGCCGCTCGAGTCCGCCTCCTCCTCGGCGTGGAGGCGGCGGAGGACGTAGATCTCCTTGTCGGTGGCGCCCTTCTTCAGGAGCGTCTCCAAGGGCTCGACGGAGCGGGTCTCAACCGGGACGTAGCCGTGCAGCTCGTAGCGGCGCCGGATGCGGTCCATCAGCTCCTGCTCGACCATGCGCTGGTGCGGGAGCCACTCGGGGAAGCCAGTGAGCGCGCCGACGGTGGGCTTTGCCATGGGATCGATCCGGGGAGAGGGCCGGGGAGCTAACCCGCACGCGCTCCGGATGGGCGATAAGCTGGCGCTCCCGATGCGCTCTCCCCGCCCCCTCCCGCACGCGCCGATCCGCGAGCTCGTGCTGGTCGGCGGGGGCCATGCGCACGTGCAGGTGCTCCGGCGCTTCGTGATGGCGCCGCCGTCGGGCGTGCGGGTGACAGTCGTGCTCGACCGGCCGGTCGCGATGTACTCGGGGATGGTGCCGGGAGTGGTGGCCGGCCAATACCGGGCGCACGAGGCCGAGATCGACGTGTGGCCGCTCGCCCGGCGGGCAGGGGCGCGCATCGTGGACGCCGCGGCGACCGGCCTCGACACCGACGCCGGGCGCGTGCTCGTCGAGGGGCGGCCGCCGATCGCGTACGACGCCGTGAGCTTCGACGTGGGGTCGACCGTCGCGGGGCTGGACCTGCCCGGGGTGCGCGAGCACGCGATCCCGACGCGGCCGATCGGGCGGTTCGTGGAGCGGGTGGAGGCCGCGATGGCGGCGGCGGGCGCGAAGGCCGCGGGCGCGAAGGCGGCGGCCACGAAGGCGGGCGCGGAGGCGGCGGGCGCGGTGGCGGATCCCCACGCGAGCAGCACCGCGGCCCCGCGCATCCTCGTGGTCGGCGCGGGCGCGGGCGGCGTGGAGGTGGCGTTCACGCTGCGGCACCGCACCGGCGGCGCGGTCACCCTGCTGGACGCGGGGCCGACGCTCCTCCCGGGCTGGACCACGGGGCTCGGGCGCCGGGTCCGCACCGCCGCCGAGCTGCGCGGCATCACGATGCGGAGCGGGCGCGTGGTGCGGGTGGAGGCGAACCTCGCGCACCTCGAGGCCGGGGATCCCCTCCCCTTCGACCTCCTCGTGTGGGTGACCGGCGCCGCGCCGCACCCGTGGACGCGGAACCTGGGCCTCCCGATGGACGCCGCAGGCTTCGTGCGCGTGGGGCCGACCCTCCAGGTGGTCGACCACCCCGCGATCTTCGGCGCGGGGGACTGCGTGTCGTTCGACGGCTCGGGGTCCGCGGGGCTGCCGAAGGCGGGCGTCTACGCGGTGCGCCAGGGGCCGTTCCTCACCGACAACCTGCTCGCGTACCTCGGCGGCGGGGCGCTCCGGCCGTACGTGCCTCAGCGCGGCTTCCTCACGCTCCTGAACCTCGGGGACGGCGTCGCCATCGGCGCCCGCGGGCCGGTCTCCTTCGAGGGCGCGTGGGTGATGCGCTGGAAGGACCGCATCGACCGGCGCTTCATGGCGATGTTCCAGTCGGTCGCGGCGGACGACACGCCCACGTTCGAGCCGATGGCGGGCGAGATGACGTGCGGCGGGTGCGCGGCGAAGGTGGGGCCGGGCGAGCTCGGGCGGGCGCTCTCGCGGTTGGACGTGCCGGACGACCCCACGGTCGAGCTCGGCCTCTCCCACCCCGACGACGCCGCGGTGGTGCGGGTGCCCGGGGGCGACCGGGTGGGCCTCACCATCGACGCCTTCACCGCCTTCTGCGACGACCCCTGGATGGTCGGCCGCGTGGCCGCCGTGAACGCGGTGAACGACCTCTACGCGAAGGGCATGACGCCGCGGTGGGCGCTCGCGCTGGTCGGCATCCCCGACGAGGGGCCGCGCGCCACGGAGGAGACCCTCTTCCAGGTCATGCACGGCGCACGGACGACGCTCGACGCCCTCGGCATCACCCTCGTGGGCGGCCACACGCTGCGGACGGACCCCCTCCAGGTGGGGTTCACGGTGGTGGGCCTCGCGGACGGGCCGCTCCGGACGCAGGACCAGCTCGCGGCGGGGGATGCCCTGGTGCTGACCCGGGCGCTCGGCACGGGGGTCCTGTTCTACGCGCACGCGGCAGGGCGGGCGCGCGGCGAGTGGGTGCGCACCGCGGTGGCGAAGATGACGCGCTCGCATCGCGACGCCGCGGGGGTGGCGGGGCGGTTCGGGGCGCGGGCGGCCACCGACGTCACCGGGTTCGGGTTGGCCGGGCACCTCGCGGAGATGGCGCGGGCGAGCGGGGTGGGGGCGACGCTCTCGCTCGCGGCGCTGCCGGTGCTGCCGGGGGTGATGTCGCTCCTGGCCCAGGGCGTACGCAGCACGTTCCACGCCCAGAACACGGCGGCGCGGCGCCACGTGCGGGGGGCGGTCGACGATCCGCGCGCCGAGCTCCTCTACGATCCGCAGACGGCCGGCGGGCTCCTGTTCGCCGTGCCGGGGGACGCCGCGGAGGCGGTCGTCGCGGCGCTCCATGCCATCGGGGAGGTCGACGCGGCGGTGATCGGGGCGGTCACGACGGGGACGGGCGTGTCCATCGCGTGAACGGGTGCCAGCAGCGGAGTGGATCCGCTGCTGGCGGCCAGATCAGCACTCCTCGCCGAGCGCGTCGCACAGGCAGGAGCAGGTGATGTTGTAGTAGCCGAGGTCTTCCAGGTCCGAGGCGCAATCCTCGACGGCGTCCTCCACCACGAGGTCGGCGTACGCGGGGTCCATGCACACGGTCTGGACCACGTCCTCCGAGTAGTACGCGGTGTCATCCTCGTAGTCGGCGGCGCATACGCACTCGTAGGACTCGTCGGACTCGTAGTCGACCTCGTCGGGGGTGGCGCATCCGAGCAGGGCGAGGGCTAGGGACAAAAACAGCACGGTTTCTCCTACGCGAATCCAATCCACGTGACCGGACCGCGGCGCGCACTCTGACGGTCATGCCTCACGATGTCAATCGACCGCCGCCGAATCACGGGCTCGCAACGGTCGACCGCCCCCCTACTCCCCCCCGATCTCCCACCGATACGGCCCGAAGCGCACGCGGGCGCCGGATGATCTCGTGGTCGTGGCGCCGAGGGCGCGGATGGCGGCGGCGCGCTCGGGGTCGACGTGCGCGGCGACGAAGTCCAGGAGCCCCGGGCCGAAGTCGCCCCGGTACAGCGTGCAGAGGTAGGGCACCGTGACGGTGCGGCCCGCCACCACGACCTCTCCGTCGAGGTAGCTGCGCGTCGCGAGCGCGAGCTGCTCGTCGAGGCGCTCGGCCGCGTAGGCGCGGATGGGCGGGCACGAGACGGCCCCGCAGTTGAGCGCGAAGTGCACGCGCGCATCGAGGCGCGACGGGGCCCACGCGAGCCGGGGATCGGCGGCGGAGAGGGGGCGCCAGAACGTGTAGGGCGCCGGGCGGTTCACCCGCAGGAGGCCGTGCTCCATGACGTGCAGCGAGGTCGGCCGGCCGCCGACGACCCACCCCACGTCCTTGAAGAACCCGCGGTAGGCGCGCAGGTTGCCGCGCATCGCGCGCTCCCGCACCGCCGACTTCACCCGGGCGTTGTAGACGTTGATCCAGAAGGCGAGGCGGGGGGCGTCTCCGCGGAGCGTGGCGGGATCGACGTCCGCCAGCCGCGCGACCAACGGCGCCAGTTCCGGCTCCCCCGTGCGCGCCGCGACGAGCAGCGCCTGGGAGAGCGCGAGGGGCGCTCCGTCCGCGTCGGCCACGCGACCTCGACTAGCGGCGCTCGTCCTCGTCTTCGTCCCGCATCAGCTCCTCGCGCGACTTCTTGGGCCGCACGAACATCTGGCTGACCTGCTCGGCGCCCGCCACCACGGCCTCCTTGGTCGTGATGTCCTTCTTCCCCTTCTTGCGCAGCAGCACGAGGCCGAGCACGAGGAAGAGCAGGAGGAAGAAGCCGCCGCAGCAACAGAGGCTGCTGAGCAGGGAGACGATGATGGAGATGGAGCTCATGGCGGGCCGAATGTACACGAAAGGGCGCTCCAGCGGGAGCGCGGCGGCGCACTTTTCCGAGTAGTCGAGCGCGGACGCGCGGATGTGGCTAGGAGCCGGGATGCCCGACCACGTGCGGTTCACAGAGACGATGCACGGGTGGCTCTCGACCCAGGTCGAGGCCCCCCACGAAGACGCCGAGCGGGCCGGCCGCGCCGCCGCCACCCGCGGCATGTTCGTGCTCACGGTGGTCACCCCCGATGTCGACGCCCTCGTCGCCGACCCGTGCCACCGCTCGCCCGCCTACGGGTGCGTGTTCCTGCCCGCGCTCGACACCCGCCCGCTCCGCGTCGAAGCAGGCCACCTCGACCTGTTCGTGGACACCGCCGCCGGCAGCCGCGTGCTGCACATGCGGTACGGCCTGCGCCTCCTCACCGAGGACGGGCAGCGCTACTACCTGCGCGGCATCAAGGAGATCGTGCGGCGGCGGCCCTGGCCGACGATGATCGCGGACACCACGACCCTGTTCACGGACATCTTCCGAGGGGACGCCGCCGAGGGCACGCCGATGTTGCGGGGCATCCTGCGGATGGGCCCCGGCGGGGTCACCGCGCAGGGCCTCTCGTTCCGCGGCGAGGGCGGTTGGCTCGGCCTGCGCGGGATCGTGCGCTACCTTGCCTACTACGTGGGGCGCGTGGCCCGGGTGTACGCTGGTCCCCGCACTCCACCGCTCCGGGGGACGTGGGCGTTGCCCGGCCCGACCTGAACCCTACGCGTCTTCCAGCTCGCGCTCGAGGATCTCGTCCTTGCGCGCCTCCAGCTCCTTCCCGAGCACATCGAGCTGGTCGCCCGTGCACCCCTGCTCGAACGCGGGGAAGATCTGCGTCTCCTCTACCTCGAGGTGGTGGAGCACCGTCTGGCGCAGCGCCACGAGCTTGCCGCGGAACGACGGGTCGGAGGCGTCGATCTCGAGGAGGTCCTCGCACAGGATGTCGACCGCGTGATGCTCGGCGAGGGCCTCTTCGACCAGGTCGGCGAGCCCCGGCACGTCCCGCGCGGCCGGGTAGAAGATCTCCTCCTCGATCTGCGTGTGCGCGTTGAGCAGCTCCTCCAGCTCGTCGAAGAGCCCCTGGACCCGCTCGTCGCCCTGGGTGGCGTCGAGCTCCGAGAAGAGCGCGCGGACCTCCGCGTGGTCCTGCTTCAGGAATTTCGTGGCATTCATCGCCTCTCCCGTTGTCGCGTGCCCCGCGACCCCTCCCGACGTAAACGCGTGCCCGATCCCGCCAAGCTGGGCCGGCGCGACGATCGGGCGCGTCCTCGACGTCCGCGCCCCCACTTTCCGCTGAAGATCCCTCGGCGCCCCGCCGACTCCAACCCATGACGATCCCCCTCGGCTTCCGTCCCCGCTCCGACCGTGTCCGGCTCCGCATGGCCGAGATCCTCCGCGAAGCGCCCCCGGTCGTGGCCCTAGGCTTCGAGGACGACGGCTGGACCGCCGCCTGCCTGCGCATCGGCGGCCACACCCCCGTCTGGGCATCCCCCGCCGACCCCGCCCCGTGCGCCGCGTTGCTCGCTCACCTGGGCCTCCCCGGCCTCGGCGCCGGCCCCGCGGGCGCCACGCTCCGGGCCGACCTCTCCTGGGCCACCGTCGATCCCACCGTCCGCGCGCCCGCCCCCGCGCCGGTCGCGCCCGCCGCCACGCGTCCCGGGGGCCCGCTCGTGACGATCCTGATTTGCACGTTCAACCGCGCGACGCTCCTGCCACGCGCGATCGCGTCGGCGCGCGCGCAATCGTGGCCGTGCGAGGTCCTCGTCGTCGACGACGGCAGCACCGATGACACACCCACCGTCCTCGGCACGATTCCTGGCATCCGGTCCCTGCGCCAGGCGCCCAACCGCGGCAAGCCCGCGGCCCTCGCGCTCGGCCTCGCGGAGGCCCGTGGCGAGGCCATCCTCGTGCTCGACGACGACGACCTGCTGCTCCCCGACGCCGTCCGCGTCCTCGCCACCGCGCTGTTCGCGAACCCGACGCTCGCCGCCGTGTGGGGTGACACCGTCGTCTTCGACGGCAAGACCGGCGCGCCCACGGCCGTGCGCCCCGCGTGTCGCCTCCCCGCCGCGATGGTCCCCCTCGCCGTGCTCCAGCAGGTCCCCGCCCAACCCGGCGCGACGTTGGTTCGCGCGTCCGCGTGGCGCGCCGCCGGTCCGCTCGATCCCTCGCTCGTCCGCGGCCAGGACATGGATCTCTACCTCGCCCTCTCCCAGGTCGGCCCCATCGAGGCCGTGCCGCTGCCGGTGCTGGCCTACCGGTCGCATTCCGGCCTGCGCGGCGCCGAGGGCGCCCAATGGGACAAGCACGACCGCAAGACCCACGACGCCCGCTTCCGCTCGTTCGTGAAGCCGGTGTTCGCGCGGCGGTACGCCGAGGCCTCGCCTGTCCCCGACCGCGCCACCGGCCACGCGTGGGCGCTCGGCCTCTACCAACGTGACCTCCCCGAGGAGGCCCACCGCGAATTGGCACGTTGGGCCGGGCCCTACACGCCCGCGGAGGCGTGGGCGCGCACGACCGCGGGGCTCCCAACCGAAGCCCGGCAGCCAGACCGCACGCTCGTGGTGGTCGACGACGGCGACGAGGGCGCCCTGGAGGCCACCCTCGCCCTCCACGCGCGCGGCCACACCGTGCTCGTGGACCTGGAGGTGCCCCGCGATCCGCTGGGCAACGTCAAGCTCTATTGGCCGGGCACCTATGCCGCCCAGACGCGGCTCCACACGTGGCACGTTCGCCCGGGTGACTGGCGGCTCGCGCTCACGTCCGCGCCCGGGTGGACCCCTCCCCCGCTCGACGACCCCGGCTGGCTCCCCGATCTGCCCGCTCCGGAGGCCCTCCTCGCGGTGGCCGCCGCGCTCGGTTGGGCGCCGCCGCTGCGCTCCCGCCCCGGCCTCGCGACCATCCACGGCCCCACGTCCCGTCGCGCGTGGGCGGTGCGCCGGGCCCTCGACCTCCACTGCCCGAAGGACGCCCTGGGGCCGCTGGGCGAGCTCGTGAGCACCATGCCGAGCTGGCGCGGCGCCTGGCGCCTGGCCGCCGAGACCTTCGCCGCGCTGGGCCACCCCACCGAGGCGAACGCGTGTCACGTGCGGGCGCGGGGTCGCGGGGGGGTTGGGAGCGAGGGGATGTTCGTCTCGTGAGGG
Source organism: Pseudomonadota bacterium (assembly GCA_030684355.1). Lineage (GTDB taxonomy): Bacteria > Myxococcota_A > UBA796 > UBA796 > SXON01 > CAJBVW01. The sequence goes on along the minus strand of JAUXTN010000067.1, from coordinate 116,794 downwards.
GTCGCGCGGAGAACCAGGTGCCGCGCATTTCGTAGCAACGCGATGGGTTGTTCGGGGGCGCCCCCGGGCCGGGCCCGGGGTCGGCACCTTGCGCGCTCGCCCTTGCGGGCTCGGTCGTCGGGCCCGAGCGCCCGACGGACCGGCCGCGCCCGAGCGCGCGGCCGCGCTCCAGTCGCCTCGCCCGCGTGACGAGTCGAAGTCCCGTTTTCCGCGGGCAAGGAGAGGCGATCCGCGCACGACAGAACCGCGGGGCCCGGGGCCTCGGGCCAACCGCGGCGCCCGGGGCCTCGCGCCGCCTCAGGTGGCCAGGGCAACCTGCGCAGGGCGCGCCGCCGGCATCCGCACCGGCAGCGCCAGGAGCGCCCCCGTGAGCCCCGGCCGGCGCGGGTCGATGGCATGGGCCCGCTCGAGGCACTGCCGGGCCTGGCCCAGGTCGCCGGTGTCGGTCCAGAGGTCCGCGAGGTCGACCCACGCGCGCGCCGACCACGGGGATTCCCGGACGATCGACACCGCGAGGCGCATCGCCGGGAGGGGCTTGCCGCCAGCGCGGAGCGTCGCGACGGCGGCGGGGCCGAGGCCGAGGGGCCCGGCGCGGCACACGACCACGACGTGGTGGGCGAGGCGGAGGAGGCGGGGGAGCGGCAGTTGGACGGCACCGAGCCGGTCGAGGTCGGTGGGGACCTCGCTGTCGACGGCCCCGGCGGCGCCGTGGCCCGCCGAGGAGGCCGCCACGCGCACGAGCGAGAGTCCGGCCTCGCGGAGATGCAGCAGCAGCTCGTCGGGGCGGGTGGTGAAGCGCCAGTCGGGGTGGCGGGCCGAGTTCGCGCCCCGGGCCGCGTGCGCGAGGTTGAAGAGGGTCACCACCGCGAGCCCGCCGGGCCGGAGCGCCGCGCGCATCCGCGCGAGCGTGGTGGGCAGCGACGCGACGTACTCCAGCGCGCCGGACGCGACGACGATGTCGACGGGGTCGGGGACCGGCCAGGCGCCATCGAGCGCGACGGTGCGGACACGGAAGCCCGGCTCGTCGCACGCCACGGAGGGCGCGGCGTCGAGGCCGGTGTAGTCGAAGCGGGGGCCGAGCATGCGGCCGAGGAGCCCGGTCGAGGAGCCGAGGTCGAGCACGCGGCCGTGGGTGGCCTCGCCGAGCACGGCGTCGACGACGGTGCGGAGGCGGCGGTGGGGCCGATCGTAGCGCCAGGTCTCGTCGTCCCAGCCCTTCGCCACGGCGGGGCGGGCCTCCGGAGGCCGCGGTGGGCGGGCCTCCCCGAGTCCGGCGCGTCCGGTGGAGGTCGAGCGGGCGGCATCGGAGAGGCGGGCGACCGCCGCGGCCCGGCCCGGCCGGGCGCCCCGCGCGATCTCCGCGAGCGTGTCGAGCTGGGCGTCCGCGCGCGCCTCGATCGCCGGGAGCCGCGCCGCGATGGCCTCGCGGAGGTCCACGCGCGCCTCCCAGGCGTCCAGCACGAGCGCGTCGAGGCCCTCCGGCGCCTCGATGGGCCGCAGCCGGCCGCCGAGGCCGACCTGCTCGAGCCACTCGCCCGTCTTGAACTCGTAGCCGACCCCGACCCCGGGCACGCCCGCCGTGGTCGCGAAGATCAACGAGTGCATGCGCGTGCCGAGGAAGAGGTCGCAGGCGGCGGCCTGCCCCCGGACCACGTCGAAGGAGAGGTCGATGTCCTCGACGACGTCGGCCGGAAAGCACATGCGGGTCGCGACACGGCGCGCCGCGACGCGATCGTCCTGCGCGTAGCCGCCGAGCGCGGTGCAGTTCGACAGGAACCGGACCCGGCCGCCCGTGCGGGCCGCCCACGCGTCGCAGGCGCCGGCCACCGCGCGCTCGTAGGCGAGCTGCGCCGCAGCGGGATCGACCGTGCCCGGGAAGTGCCAGCCGCGCACGGTGACACCGAGCACGGGCGCGTCGGTGCCCTTCGGCTGCGGGGTCATGCGCCCGCCCACCGCGGCGTCGACGCCGACCTCGACGGGGGCGCTCACGCCGAGGTGGCGCAGGAGGCGCGCGCTGGCGGCGTCGCGCACGAGGATCCAGGTGGCCTCGGAGAGCGCGTTGCGGGCGCCCGTCCGGGAGAGCGGGCTGTCGAGCGGGCCGATGCTCTGGGCGAAGGCCACGAACGGCTTTCCGGCGCGCGCGCAGGCGTGGATCGTCGCGAGGCGAGGATGCAGGTCCAGCGCGTAGAGGTCGTGCAGGTAGCTGCCGCCGCAGCCGACCACGAGATCGGCGGCGTCGATGGCGCGGGCGACGGTGACGACGTCGCGGTCGTCGATGGCCTCGACGTCGTGGAAGCGGCGGGCGAGCGCGGGGAAGCGCGACGTGACGGTGAGCTGGGCCGTCGGCAGGCGGCGGCGCAGGCCGGTGAGCAGGCCGTCGAGGATGGCGGCGTCGCCCCGGTTCGCGGAGCAGAACGCGTCGGTGATGAGGATCCTCATGCGGCAAATACCTCTGCGTCGAGACGGGCCGCCACGCGGCGGGCGTCGTGGGCGGCGGCGAGCATCGGGCCCCCGGCGCCGAGGCGCTGGAGCTCGTCGGGGCGGGCGGCGAGGCGGAGCAACGCGCGGGTGAGCCCGTCGATGTCGCCAGCGGGCACGAGGAGGCCGTTCACGCCGTCGCAGACGAGGTCGCCGATGCCGGAGAGCGAGGAGGCGAGCACCGGGCGGCGGAGCGCCGCGGCCTCGGCGAGCACGGTGGGGATGCCGTCCATGTCGCCGTCCGGCGCGACGACGGAGGGCGCCACGACGAGGTCGGCGGCGGCCATGGCGCGGAGCACCTCGGCGTAGGTGCACATCGGCGAGAGGATGAGCCCTGGCGGTGGATCGGCCACGAGCCCGACGCCCCCGATGATCTCGAGCGTGAGCTCCGGCACCGCGGCCCGCGCCCGCGCCCAGGCCTGCACGAGCACGGGAAAGCCCTTCTTCACGACCGGGCGGCCCACCGCGAGCACCCGCCGGAGCCGCGTGGGGGGCACCGGCGCGCCCTGGAGGAGCTCGGCGAGCCGGACGGCGTTCGGGATGACCACGACGCGCTCGGCGGCCACGCCCGTCGACTGGACGTAGGACGCGTGGAACCGGGAGATCGCCACGACCTTGCGGCAGCGCGCGTCGAGCGCCGCCCACTCGTCGGGGCGCACGGCGGCGTCCTTCCGGAAGAGGTCGTAGGCATGCACGGTGACGGACCAGGGGCGATCCGCGCGCGCCGCCAGGGGCGCGAGCACGCGGACGCCGAAGTCGGCGAAGTGGGTGTGGAGGTGGCGGTAGCGCGCGAGGACCCGCACGGTGTCGGGCCGATCGAGGCCGACGTGGACCACCGGCGCCGGGATCCCGTCGTCGCCGGGGCCGAACCGCACGTCGGGGTCTCCCGCGCGATGGACCACCACGTCGATGGTGCGGCCCGCGGCGGAGAGCGCGGCGATCTCGGCGTGCACGAAGGTCTGGGAGGGGACCGGGTACTCGGGGAGCACGTAGGCGATGTCGCGCATGGGCACCCTTCGGTCGTCGGGGCCCGAGGTTGAGGGGTTTCCTTCGCCGGCGCGACGAAGGGGCCGGGCGCTAGGTCTGCCGGCCCGGCTGTCCCTCTCCCCGCAACCGGAACCCCAGCCGATCGAGCCCGTGCCGCACATAGGCCAGCATGCCGCGCCCGAAGTCAGGGAGCGCGAGCAATTGCTCGGCCGTGCGGTCGCACACGGCCCCGACCGTGAGGATCCCCGCCAGCTTCAAGGCGGTCCAGGCGCGCAACGGGAGGTACCCCTCGCGATAGAGCGACTCGAGCGTGGCCGTCGGATCCCCCGGGATGGGCGTCACGCGCGCGCGCGGATGCACCGCGAGCGCGAGGCCCCGGAGGCGCAAGGCGACGTGCACCTCGTCCGCCATCTCCGGGCCCACGCCCTCGACGCCGTGGATGTCCGCGACGGTGCGCCAGAGGAGATCGCCCACGGTGACCATCCCGGCGGCGCGCAGGCGCGCGCGCGTGTCGGGCGAGAGGCCCAGGGCCTCGAGCGGCTCGGCGCGCTCCTCCGGGGTCGCGATGTGGCGGTGGGGGAACACGGGCGGGTCGGCGAGGCGCATCCCGCGCGCGGCGAGGGCCGCCTGGATCTCGTGCGCGCTGACGGCGCCGATGCCGGCGATGCCCTCGAGGTCCGCGCGGGTGTGGACGCGGAGGTCCGTCACCGTCCAGATGCCGCGCTCGGAGAGCAGGCGGACGACGCGCGCGGAGAGGCCCAGCTCGTCCCCGAGGTCGGGCCGACGCTCCCGGAGGGAGACGAGCTCGCCCCGCTTCACTTGGGGAGCCCGTGGCGGACGAGCGCCGCCGAGTGCGATTCGCCCCCGATGTCGACGTAGAGCTGCCCCTCGGTGACCGAGAGCGCCATGGGGGTGCGCCGCTCGATCTTCGCGGCGACGGCCTCCACGAACCCGCGGTCCATCTCCACGATCGCGACGCGCTCGGCGGCGTAGACGCGCTGGCCGGCGAGCGTGCGGAAGTAGGGCCCCACGTCCTTGTGGCAGTAGACCACCACCCGGTTGCAGGCCTTGCTCGCCCGGTGGAGCCGCGCGGCGTCGGGCGTGCCGACCTCGATCCACGCGCGGAGCTGGCCGGTGAGGTCACGCACCCACAAGGCGGGCTCCTCCGCGGCGGCGAGGCCCTGCGTGAACGTGATGCCCTCCTCGTACTCCAGCGCGTAGGCGAGCACCCGCGTGAGCAGGTACTCGGCGGTCTCTGAGGGGTGGCGGGCGACCTTCAGCGTCAACGCCGTGTAGACCCCCCGGTCCACGTCCGAGAGGTCGAGATCGAAGACGTGAACGGTGGACGTGAGCGCCATGGCCGGACGCTTATCGCGTGGCGCCCCCTCACACGCCGTGGCGAAGGGGTGTAGGTAGGCCCGCATCCAATCCGACGAGGACAATGATCATCACCGACTCCGCCACCCTCGCGACCTTCTGCGCGGGCCTGCGCGGCGCCCCCTACATCGCGGTCGACACGGAGTTCCTCCGCGAGCGGACGTACTACGCGCAGCTCTGCCTCGTCCAAGTGGCCTACGGTCCGCACGCGGCCGCCATCGATCCGCTCGCGCCGGGGCTCGACCTCGCCCCGCTGCGCGACCTCCTGCTCGACGCCTCCATCGTGAAGGTCTTCCACGCGGCCACCCAGGATCTCGAGATCTTCTTCCAGAAGACGGGCGCGGTGCCGGCCCCGGTCTTCGACACGCAGATCGCCGCCGCGGCCTGCGACAAGGGCGATCAGCCCGGGTACGCCACGCTCGTCCACACGCTGCTCGGCGTGGACCTCGACAAGGCCTCCCAAGCCACCGACTGGTCGGTCCGCCCGCTCACCGAGCGCCAGATCACCTACGCCCTCGCCGACGTGACCCACCTGTGTCGACTCTACGAGCTGCTCGTGGCCGAGCTCGACGACCGCGGCCGCGCCGGCTGGGTGGCCCAGGACATGAACGCGCTGCTCGACCCCTCGCGGTACCAGGTCGACCCGCGCGAGGCCTACCGCCGCCTCCGCGTGCGCGGCGCCAAGCGGCAGACGCTCGCCGTCCTGCGCGAGCTCGCGGCGTGGCGCGAGGAGACCGCCATGCACCGCGACCTGCCCCGCCCCTGGGTGGTGCACGACGACGCCCTCGTCGAGATCGCGCAGCACCTCCCCGCGGACCTCGACGAGCTTGCCCGCGTGCGGACGTTGAAGCCCCAGGTCGCGCGCGGCGCCGACGGCAAGGCGCTGCTCTCCGTGATGCGCAAGGCGCTGGAGCTCCCCGAGTCGGAGTGGCCCGTCGTGCCCGATCGCCGCGCGCCCCTGGAGGGCCACGAGCCGCTGGTGGCGCTGCTCCAGGCGCTGTTGCGCGTCCGGTGCGAGGCCCACGGCGTGGCGCCGCGCATGGTCGCGAGCCGCGAGGACCTCGACCAGCTCGCCACCGCCGAGGTGCCCGACGTGGAGTGCCTCAACGGCTGGCGCCGCGAGCTCTTCGGCGCCGACGCGCTGGAGCTGCGCGCGGGGCGCCTCGCCCTGACGGGCCGGGACGGGACGGTGGTGGTGGTGCGGGTCGGCGAGGGGTAGCCGGGCCGGGACGGCCTGTCGATCCTTGTCGGGTCGGCGAACGCCGTTGCGAGAGGTCTCGTACGTGCGTCCGCGCAACGTGACGCCACTCGCAACGGGCCGCCAGGGTCAGCCCAACGTCGCGTCGTGCGTCAGGCGCCACTCCCCGTCGCGCTCTGCCAGCACGACGAGCGCGTAGCCGCCGACGCCGGGCCCCTCGCGCGTGACGGTCCAGCGCAGCACGACGCGGACCTCCGCCGTCGCGTCGAGGTGGAGCACCTCCAGCGACAACCGCCCCATCGCGGCGCGGTCGGGGTAGGCCGCCGCCATCCGGGCGCGGAGCGCCTCGCGACCGTACACCGGCCCCTCGCGGGTCAGGTAGATCACGTCGGCTGCGCAGCCGGCGAGGTAGCCCTCCAGGTCACCGGTGTTCCAGGCGTGTTGTTGTGCCTGGAGGCACGCCAGCGCGGGATGTGTCATTCCGTCGCCCCTCCAATCGTGTCACGACGTACCCCGGCACCCAACTGCCGGCGACGCGGATCCCCAGGGGGCGTTGCGGGGGGCGGGAGCCCCCCGCACGAGGCGCGCGCGTCCGCGCGCGCCGACCGGCTGCTTCCTCCGGGTGGAGACGGGCCGGGAGGGTTCCCGCCGGAGAGCGCCGCGTCCAACTTGGCCGCGAACGCGACGGGCGAGATATCGCTACGGCATGCTTCGCCCCGTCCTGGTCCTCTTCCTGCTCCTCGGGCTCGCCTGTGGGCCCGCGAGCACCCGCCAACACGCCCGGATCGAGCAGAAGATCGACCGCGTCGACGAGAAGATCGACCGGATGATGGTCCTGCAGGAGGCGACCCGCGAGGGCATCGAGGAGCTGGTCGCGCTGGCGCGACGCCAGGGCACCGGTGAGATCACCCTGTTCTTCCCATGGAACAGCGATTCGATCACCCGGGGCTCGGCCCAGTACCGGCGCCTCGTCACGTTCCTCGACCGGCTCGCGTTCGAGTCCCGCGGTCGCACCGTCCGGCTGGTGTCCGTTGGCAGCGCCGGGGACTGGTGGCGCTCGGATTGGAACGACGGGCTCTCGGCACGGCGGGCCGAGGCGCCGCGCTGGATCGTGAAGCAACACCTGCTCTACGTGCCGCACACGTGGTCGGAGGTCTACGGCATCGGCGCGCGCGAAGCCCCCGCCGAGCACCTCGGCCGCACCTGGCGCCACGTCCGGATCATCGCCGTCTACGACGACGCGCAGCTCCCGGCGCTTCCGGCGCGGCCCTCGCCGTAGCCCGGACGGCGTCGGGACCGGTCTACGGGTAGAAGCTCTCGAAGCGCTGGGCCTTCCCGATGACCACGCCGGGCTCGGCGTCGGCGCGCCAGTGCACGGTGCCGTCGAGGCCGGTGACGTTCACCTGGCCGAGGTTGCCCCACCCGGTGAGCATCTGGTCGTCCGGGAGCACGTCGACATCGCCGAGCACGCCCGCCTGGCCCTCCTCCGGCGTTGCCCATTCCCACACCTTCGTGGCGGTCCAGTTGGTCGTGTCGAGCTCGTATTCGACGGCGCGGGAGGGCGTCGTGCCGTTGTCGAACAGGTAGAGCCGGTTGCCGTGGATCTCGGGCGCGTGCTGCCGGGAGAAGCCCTCGTCGTCCACCAGCGTGAAGTCGGAGTCCGCGCCACCAAACTGCCAGATCGTCTCGCCGGTCTCGCGGTCGATCTTGTAGAGGGTGTCCGTCCAATAGAGCGACACGACGTACGAGTCGTCCGCTGTGTCGTAGTAGAGCCCGTTGGCATGGGTCCAGTCCGCGCCCTGCTCGTAGAGGCCGAACTCCCACCCGTCGTGTCGTGCGACCGGCAGGTGATCGAAGGCGTTCCAGATCTCGCGCTCCGTGCCGTCCTCGGCCTGCTCCACGATGCGATCGCCCACGACCGGCTCGCCTTCCCACTCGTCGAGGACCCACGACACGTAGGCGAACCGCACGCCGGGGATCTCCGGCTGTGTCATCGCGTGGTGGGCGTGGGTGGTGGGGAAGGCCTGGTAGCCGCGCCCGTCGAGGCCCACGTAGGCCACGACGTACTCTCCCATCCGCCCCTCGTCCCCAACCAGGAACACCGCTTTCTTGTTGTCTTCCGTGAGCTCGACCCACGGGATGAAGGTGCCGTCACGCTGCACGTGCCAGACGATCTGGGCGTTCTCGTCCAACACCACGACGCCGGTCTGCGGCACGTCGGACCACCCGTACGCGGCGAGCGTCCACTCGCCCCACGCGGTGCCGTCGGTCGCCAAGAGCTCGATCTCGGGCAATCCGTCCTCGGCCTCGGCCGTCTCGACGACGTGGTCGGGGCCGGGCGACTCCCCGGCGTCGGTCACGGTCACCACCCGAAAGTGCCACTCGCTGTCCGGCGCGAAGCCGATCACCGTGATCTCCTGCGCGGTGGCGGCCACCTCGGAGAGCGGCGTTGTCCGCCCGTAGCTCGTGTCGGGCCCGTACTCGACCCGCACCCGGGCCGCCTCGGCGGACGACCAGGACACGTCCACCACGCCCCCGACGTTGTCGTTCAACCGCCAGGCAACCTCGTCTGCCGCGCCCCCCGCGGGGGGCGCCGCGCAGGCAACGGTGAAGGGCAAGAGGATGCACCAACGTCGTTTGAGGTCAAACATGATGACAGGATACGCGCGGGCCCCCGAAGGCACAAGCACGCGGCCCTTACACCCGATGACGGCGGGGCGGCGGCGGGGCGGCTGGCGGCGTCGGGGGCCCATCGTGGGGAGGCGAGGTTTTTGAGGCGAAGCCGTCCGGCCTCGGCGGGCCCGCGGGGCGGCCGACTCGGGCCGGCGCCGACGGGGCGGCGCTTGCGTGCGTGGTGGCTGGTTTTCAGCGGTTGCCGTAGTAGAGGCCCCGGCCGTGCTCGATGACGGCGTCCCAACGGGGGTCCCCTTCCCGGATCTCCTGCGCCGCCAGCAGCTTCGAGAGGCGCCCCATCGCGGTCCGGCCACGCGTCTCGCCGCCGCCGGCCCTCGCCTCCTCCCAGAAGTGGCGGATGGCGACCGTCACGCTCGCGGGCAGCGTGGCGAGCACGGCTTCCGCATCCAACCCACCCGGGGTTCGCGCCCGGCGCCGTCCTCGGGGGCCCGAGGGGCGCGCGGACGCCGTCACCCTCGGCCGATCGAGGGCATACCGCGCCCGGAAATCCTCCACCCACGGGTGCCGCCCGGTGGTACCCAAGGCGGCGGTCGCGTCCTGGAGCGTGACCCGGTGCAGGCGACTCCGATGCTCCGCTGGCACCGACCGGAGCAGGAGGGGCCACAAGCCGCGGGGCGAGTCCCCGTCCTCTCGCCAGAACGCCGGATTGTCGCCGTGCACCAGCAGGACGAAGTGGCCCCCGCGTGACAGGGCGAACGCCGCCTCCCGATAGAATTGGTAGTAGGAGCCGAGGTGGCAGATGGGCCCCTGCGCCAATGCGTCGCCGAACCCGAGCTCGGCCAACCGCGCCCAGTACGTGCGCCCCAGCCCTGTCAGCGCGCACCGCGCGTGGTCGCGCGCCGGGTTTTCGCCGTCGCAGTCCCCCGCTCCGAACAAGGAGCACCCCCCGAACTCCTGCTCCACGAGCTTCGCCTCCACGAACACGGGCGGCCCGTTGGCGCCCTCGATGCACAGGTCGAAGCTCGTGGGTTGGCCGCTCCGCTCCCGGAACACCTCCCGGTCCTCCACCTCCAACCGTGCCGTCGCACCCGGCCCCGGCCAGGGCACCCCCGCCGCGCGGAAGGCGTCGCCGAGGGCGTCGACGTCGTTGGTCTCGAGCAACGGCAACACGAGGTTGAAGAGCATCGCCTGGCTGCTCAGCCCGTGGTGCACGTACTTGTGGAGCGGGAACCCCTCCCCCGCCGCCTGGCGCCGAAGCCGCTCGACCTCGACCCGCGCCGCGAGGGCCGGATCGAGCAGGTTTCCGGGCCAATCCTTCCACGCGCGGAGGATGTAGGGGGTCTCCTGCACGGGGAGCTGCCGGGCGGCGAACCAGGCGGTGGCGGCGGTTTCGAGGCGGGAGCGGTAGTCGGTGAAGCGGAGCATCGGGGGGGCCGTCGGGGGGGGGGATGGTACCTTGGACGGGCGTGCTTCCAGTCGGCACGAGGGGGGCCCCGGGGGCCCGGCGTTCGTCGACGACGGCCGCTTCGGCCCGCTGGAGCGCGTCGCGGTGGGCATCGGCGCCGCCCTGGCGGCGTGCATCCGACGCGCAGTCGCGCCCGCGATGGGGGCTCGCGGCTCGCTGGGCGGTGGTGAGGGCGTGCGGAGCGCCGTCGCGCGCGGCTGACCGCTGGCTCGAGCGGGCGGAGCCGAGCATGCGGCGTCCCGGTCTTCCACCGAGAGCCCGCTCAGCGGTTCACCCTCGGCCCCTCCGCCACCCTCAACGCAAGAACGCCCGCCCCTCGTTCGAGGAGCGGGCGTTCGAGGATGTGGTGGAGGCGGCGGGAGTGTGCCGGGGGATCGGGAGGATGCCGGTTCGAGCGGGGTTGTTGAGGAGGAAGGCGGGGATTCGGAGGGGGATGGGGAGGGATGAGGAGGGGCGAGAAGGGGGCCGTCGGGACGGGGATGTGTCCCGGGGGTGTCCCGCGCGCGGTTGCCCCTTGACGACGCTGCGCTGACGAAGGTCCGTCGACGCCTGTCGGACGTTCGTCACCCGGCGTCCCTGCCGAACCGATGAACGCCCGGTTTTGCGTGGCACGGCGCGTGCCATGCGACGACCGGGAGGCGCGGGCGCGCGCGGGGCCGGACGGCGGAGCTTCGTCCGAGGCCCAGAACGATTCGAAGAGCGTCGGGTCCGACCCGTCGGGCTCACCCCTTCGCGGTTCGGACCTCCCGGCCACCCACGCGAGCGGGCCGCTGGAGAGCGTTCATCCGGCCTATCCGCCCGGGACCTCCGTGCTCCCCTTCGAGACGCTCGCTCGCCGGGGCGGCGATCGGCCGAGTCGGCACGGCTGGCCCGCTCGCCATCTGTCGGAGCCCGGCACGTGGCGACGCGTTGTATGTATGTGACCCTCCCATCCCTCGCCAACGCTTGGCCCCTCGACGCCTACGCCTTGCTCGACGTCACAGCGGACGCGGCCTGTGTTCCGCCGCGCAGCGGGGCTGGGGCATCGACCAGATCGCCGTGCATGCCGTCGACGGAGTGCTGGTCGGTCAGGACGGCCGGGGCGACGCGGTCAGCTGCGCGGCGAGGACGGTGCCCGGTAGCGAACGTCACCGGAGGCACTCCCGCTGTATCGGCGTGCTCGAGGGCGAGCTCGTGACGCGAGGCGTCGGCGGCAAGCCGTACCGGATGTTCCCGAGCCGCGCCGAACACTGGCTGGTCCTGCGTGAGGACAACGCCGACCGCCGCCTGATGGCGAAGGGCCGGGCGCTCAGGCTCGCGGGGACACGACGTGGGCGCGCTTCGAGGAGAAGGAGGCGCGGATCGTGCACCTCCGCGCGGCGACCGAGGCGGCGTTCGCTAGGTCGCGATGAAAGCATGTTTTGCCGCCTGAGGCGGCGCCGCCCCCCCCGGAGTGTGGTAAAGACGCGCCATCGGAGGCATTGGCGTGCTACCCGTCGGAACCGAGGTCGTGTTGTTCGACGCGGGTGGGGTCTTGCTCCTGCCGGACTGGGAGCGCGTCGCCGCCGCGATCCGAGGCCTGGGGGCGCCCGCGGAGGCCGCTGCCCTCGCGGTCGCGGCGGCGGAGGTCCCGGCGGCCGCAGGCAAGAACGACCGCGAGCGGTGGCAGGCCTACGTCGAGGCCGTCTACTCCGCCGCCGCGGGTTCCACGCTCCGGCCCTGGATCCACCCCCTCTACGATCAGCACATGGCCGAGCACTTCTGGAGCCGACCCGCGCCGGAGGCCAACGCCGTGTTGACCCGGCTGCGCGGGGCCGGGCTGCGGCTCGGCGTGGTCTCGAACAGCACGGGGGCCGTGGGCGCGGAGCTGGTGCGGGCCGGCCTCTCCCACCAGTTCGAGCACGTCCTCGACTCGGCGCTGGAGGGTGTCGAGAAGCCGGATCCGGTGTTGTTCCGGCGTGCCCTCGACCGGATGGGGGTCGTCGCGGCGCGGACGGTGTTCGTGGGGGACACCTGGGACGTCGACATCGAGGGAGCGCGCGCCGTCGGTATGCACACGGTGTTCGTCTCGCGACGCGCGACGTCGATCAGGCCTTCGATCCAGGATCTCTGGCCGCTGGTACGCGATGTACCCTAGGGACCCGGATCTCCAGGAGCTGCGGGACGCGCTCGGTCGGCGGGAGCTCGTGGTCGTCGCGGGCGCGGGCGTCACGATTGCGGCGCTGGGTGGCGCGCTCAGGGCTCTCGCCCGGGGCGCGCCCGCGGCCCTTCCCGCGGCGCTACGTGGGCACCTCCCGTCGCCGCCCAACTGGGAGAAGCTGATCGAGGTCGCGGAGGGTGTGCTCGGGATCGTCGCCAGGGGATCGAGCTACACACGGCTCATCGAGCGCGCCGAGGGCGTCGAGCGCGCCGCGATGGTGAGGTCGGGCACCGACTTCGGGGACTGGTGGGAGGCCTATCACACCCTCCTCGCCGGGCAGACCCCCTCGGGCGCGGGGAAGGCGCGGGTGCCGATCCTCCACGCGATCGAGCGTCTGGGGGTGCCGGTCATCACCACCAACTACGACGACGTGATCGAGACCTACACCGGGTGGGAGAGCTTCACCCCCCAACACCCCGGGGATTGGTGGAATCGGCTGCGGAAGGGAGAGCCCGCCGTGTTCCACGTGCACGGGCACTGGAAGAGCCGGGACACGTGCGCCCTCGGGTACTCCAGCTACTTCCGGCTCCTCGAGCGCACGTCCCTGCAGAACCTCCTGCGGACGCAGCTCCGCGGGCGGACGCTCCTCTTCCTCGGCTGCGGCCAGACGGTCGAAGATCCAAACGTCTCCCGCCTGGTCGCCGCGCTCGCCGAGATGGATCTGGACGCCGCACCGGAGCGCCGGACCACGCTCGTCGCCCTCACCCGGGGATCCGAGGACCCCCAGGTGCCGTGGCCGGTGTTCGATCGCATCTTCGTCCATCGGGACAAGCATGGGTTCGAGCCCCAATTCATCGAGCACCTGCTGGACCCCGCGGCGCCCGCTGCCGGGTATGCCGTACTGGCCACCGTCCAACCCCCGCGTCTCCGCGCGCCGACGAGCCCGGCCGAGTGGGGGCGAGCTCGGTGGCAGGCGGGCGCGTGGCACGCGACCCAGGGCCGAGGCGACCTGTTGTGGACGGTGTGTGGGACGATGCGGTACGGGGTCCCGTGGCAGTTGTCCACGCGGCTCGCGACGGTGACAGGGGGTCCGGAGCTCCCCGCCGCGGCCCTGCACGATGTGATCGTGCGTCGGGCTGGAGTCAGCCGGGTGCGACCCGCCGCGGCTGGCTACCGGCTCTCGGCGGTGCCGCTGTCCTCGGCCCTCGAGTGTGTCGCCGCGATCCTAGAGGCCGCCGCGGGCAACCCCCCGCCCGCGCCTTCGGGCTGGTCCCGGGCCCCGGTCGACGCCCTCCGCTGGTCCGACCAGTCCGGCGCGGTCGCCGTCGCCGGGTCGTGGGCGGAGCGTCACCTGCCTCCCGTGATGGCAGGCGCCCGCGTTTTCCTCGGCACGCGACCCTGGGACACCGCACTCGCGAACGCGACAGCGGACAAGGTTCCGTGGGCAGAGGCCCTCCTCCACCTCACGCGCGCGCGCTGGTACCTCTCGCTCCCGAACCCCAACCTCGCCGACGCGCACGAGGCGCTCGTCCACGCCGAGACGATCGACCGCGAGCTGCACGGCCACTTCCGTGCGCTCACGGAGCTTCGACGCGGGGAGTGGCTGCGGCTCCGAGGCCTTCCGGGGCAAGCGAGACCCCACCTGCAGATGGCACACTCCCTGTCGGAGCAACGCCACCAGGACCTCCGGACCGCCCGGGAGGCCATGCTTCAGTTGGGCCTGTGTGACCTGGACGAGCTCTGGCACTTGTGGCAACGGACCACGGCGCCGGGCGGGTTCGGCACCTTCCTCGAGGGAGGTAGCCTCCTCGTGTGGGAGCTGCGGTGTCGCGCCTCCCGGTACCTGCAGGAGGCCCTGCCCGCGGCCGAGCGCGGCACCGTCTGGCCCGCCATCCTCGGGCTCGTGGCGTTGGGCGAGTCGAAGCCGGGCCCCGCCAATCCGGGGCTGCCCGGGCGGCTCCAGTTCCAGTGGACACTTTGTTGGAATTCCGCCGCGGTTCCCTCCCCTTTGCCGACCCAGGCCACGGTGCGTCGGCGCGATAAGGTGCACCCATGAGCCTCGCTCCCCTGCTGCGGCAACTCGGCCTGGATGTTCGCGAGGACGGCCCGACGTACGCCGTGGTGCGCGGCGTCCCCACCCGGTCGGCCGCGTTCGTTGCTCCCCTCCCCAGGTTCAGGACCCCGCTCCTGGACTGGGCCCCCGACTGGCCGGTGGCGTACCCGCAACAGGACCAGCTGCTCACGTGGGGGGATCCGGACGACGGCTTCGTGCTCCCCCAGGTGGTGCTCTTCGATCGCGCCGACTTGGGTGACAGGCCGGTCGTGTCGATCGCGCGGGAGGGCTCCGTGTTCACCCTCGCCGGCGAGGATTCCCACCCGGTCATCGTCGCGCTCAAGGCCGCGAGAGGTCCGGCCCTCCTCACCAATGGTCGTTGGGCGCGGCTCGCCGGATGGAACGCCCGCGATCGGCGGCTGACGGTCCAGGAGTGCAGCTACTACGCGTGGCTGATCCTGAACGTCGCGGCTGACGGTGTGACCGACTCGCCGGGCGCCGAGTCGCCGCGGGCGCAGGGATCCCAGGGCCGGCTCGCGGCGCCCGGTGGCCACGATGCCGCCGATCAGATCGGCATTAACGTGCTTCTTGTCACTTCCGACGGGAAGCTCCTGTACCATCGGCGTGGGGACCGCCCGCTCATCCGCCCGCGCGAGCTCGCGGCGGCGGCGAGCGGAACGGTGGGCATGGCGGACCTCCCCACTGCGAGCACGAGCTTCGACCTCGACACGTTCCCGGCCGTCCTCGCGAGCCTGGGCAGCCTCGGCTTGCAGCCGGCCGACGTGGCCGCCGTCCGCTTCCTCGGGCTCACCCGGGAGCTGATCCGCTCGGGCACGCCGGACCTGACGTACGTGGCGCTCACCTCGCTCACCGCCGCGGCGGTCCAGGGCCGATGGGAGCTGCGTTCGGACGTCGACCCTGTCGGGTGGGTGTTCGTACCCCTCCCCGGCGCGCTCACCGGCGCGCTCGACCGGGCGATGCCCGAGCACGAGGTCGTCGCGGCGTTCGAAGAGCTGCTCACCCGCCTCGCGGCCGTGGAGCAGGGGCGCGCCGATGTGGACGCCCTCTCGGTGCCCATGCTCACGAACCTGGTCTTGTGGGCGTCCGACCGCGCGCGAATCGGGGCGCGTCGCGTGAGCGTGCCGGCCCTCGTGGAGGTGCGGAGCTCGCCGTCCGAACACCCCCGCCGGTGGCGCCGGATGAAGATCCGGGACGTGCGGATGTTCCACGACACCACCGTCGAGCTGTCGGCGGGGCTCAACGTGGTGTTCGGGGCCAACGGGAGCGGGAAGACGACGCTCCTGCGGCTGCTCTACGCCCAGGACGGCACGCTCGACCGGAACGAGGTCCGGACGAGGGTGTGGGAGCGCGCCTTCCTCCTGCCCGATGGCAGGGTCGGCTCGTTGGTGCGCGCCGGCGCCGCAACGGGGAGTGTCGGCTTCGAGGCGGACATCGGGACCGAGCGGCTCTCCCAGGAGGTCATGCTCGGCCCGGGCGGTGTGACCGCGGCGAACGTCGAGGGCGCCGGGATCCCGGCCTCGCGTCGCGTCGGGAGCACGTTCATCCCCTCGACGGACGTGATCTTCCTCGACTCGCTGGCCAAGGCGGTGAGCCCGCACATCCGCGAGTTCGTGGACCTCGCGACCGCCGATCTCCTCGCCGCCCTCCCGAGCGGCGCCGGCGAGGAACCCTGGTTGCTCCCGGACTACCTGGCGCGCCCGATGGGCCGGCTGGGCTCCTGGTCCGTGTCGCGGTCGGGTCCCGGGGCCGAGCTGGACCTCGGGAGAGGTGGGGCGAACGTGCCGGCCCGGAGCGCGGCCGACGGTTGGAAGCGCGTCGCGCTGATCGATCGCGCCGTCGGTCGCGGGCTCTCGCCGAGGCACGGGCGCTTGTATTGGGACGAGCCCGACCTGAGCCTGCATCCGAACCTCTTCCCGCACGTGGCGGAGCTCATCGTGCGGCTTGCGCTGTCCCACCAGGTGCAGGTGGTCGTCGCCACGCACAACTACGACCTCCTGCAGTGGATCGACGGTTGGGCGGAAAAATTGCGCCTCGAGGCGACCAACTTCATCTGCCTCGCGCAGTCGGAGGCGCACCTCCCGTCAGCGCCGATCCTGGCGCATTGTGGCCAGCGCCTCACCTCCGTCCCCAATCCGCTCGCCGCGTATCGATACATGAGCAACTTCCCCGACCCCGACACCGAGATCCCGTCCATGCAGGAGCCCGCGCCCAGCCCGCGCGGGAAGGCCCGCAAACGGTGATCTGTGTCACCGGAGCAGCGGGGTTCATCGGCCGTTCGCTGATGGCGGCGGCAGGAGCTTCGGCGCGCCCGGTCGACCTCTGCTGGCGCTCGCCGAGCGCACGAGCGAGCACGAGCGAAACCCACGGTGAAGCCGGGCTTCGCGGTGCTTGCGCCGTGCATGGGCGAAAGCCCAGGGAAAACCTCCAGGCTTCCCCCGGGATGTACGGCGCGCGCATCGACGTCCGGGACACGTCGACGATGACACAGGTGTTGCGGGGGTGCCGGGTGGTCGTCCACCTCGCGGGGACGACCTCGGTGGTGCGCTCGTTCGAGGACCCCACGTCCGTGTGGTCCGTCGAGGTGGAGGGGACCCGGTCCGTCCTCAGGGCGGCGCGGGCCGCGGGTGTGCTTCGGGTGGTCGTGGCCTCGTCCGCCGCGATCTACGCAACGGGAGCGGCCGACAGCCCCTACGCGCGGGCGAAGCGCGGCGTGGAGGCGGCGTGCGCCGAGGCCGAGGGCTCGTTCGCGCTCGGCGTGGCGGTCGCCCGGCTCTTCAACGTCTACGCCGAAGGGCAGCCCCACAGCGCGGAGAACGCGCCCCTGGTGGCCGCGGTGCGGCACTGTGTCGAGCGTCGTCTTCCGATCCCGATCTTCGGGGACGGGCTCCAGACGCGGGACTTCGTCCACGTGTCGGACGTCGCCCGTGCGCTCCTGGCGTTGGCCGAGGGAAGGGGCTCGGTCGTGGCGGAGGTGGGCACGCGCACGTCGATGTCCGTGCTGGACGCGGTCACGACGCTCGCGCCCGGCCACCCCGTGGTGCACCATCCCCCTCGGCCGGGTGACACGCGCAACAGCCGGTCCGCCCCGAGCGCCGCGCTCGAGGCCCTCGGATGGCGGCCGCGCATCGTTCGTTTCCAGCGTACACCCGAGCTCGATGCCGACCGCACCGAGCGGCCCATCGTCGACGCGGACCCCTTCGCGCTCCACGCGCCGCCGCCGCCCGTCGGCAACGCTCGGGCATGAAGCGCATCCGGACGCCCAGGTCGTGGCCGCGGTCCCGGCTGACCGCCCGGACCTCGCGGAGGCCCTCGCGAACATAGTCGCCGCGTCCCTTGTTCAGGGGTTCCACAGCCGGTCCGACAGCCCGCATGCGCACGTCCTGCTGCCGGCCCTCCTCTCGCGCCTCGGTCCCGCCGTACGCGGCAAAGAACGTCGCCGCCGTGGTCCGGTGGCTTCGGAGGCACCCCGGCGCGAATGAGGCCGGGAACATCCTCCTCACGGTGATCGTCGCCGACCGGGAGGGGGAGGAAGTACAGGCGGTCGCACGCTGGTGGGTGGCGAACGGATGGCCGAGTGCTGGACGGGTGAGGAAGGCGCTGGGATCATCGCCTCGTGGTTAGGAAACGAAGGAACCGGCGAGGAGTAGGCGACGGGCGAAACGCGACGACGAGAGGTGACGAGGGAAGATGACGGAGGTGGTTGTGCCCCGGCTGCATCCCGGTGGTTCCGCCGCCCCCGCCCCCGCGCGCCCGTGCTGCTGGACCCGCGCTACTTCTTCCCGCCGCCCCCCTTCCCGGCGTCCGCGTTCTTCTCGCCCGCGCGCTGCGCCCGTTCCTTGAAGTCCTGGTTCGTTCCCTCCTTGTCGGCGTGGCTCTGGATCCGCGAGGCGTCGGTCGGGGTCATCGGCGTGCTCTTCTTGTCGGACATCATGCTCTCCTCGCTCCGCATCGGAGCGTTCAGCGCGGCGGAGGACATCTCCACCGGCGGTGTCACATGAGGGACGCACGAGCGACCACGATGCGGACACCATGCTCACGCCGAATTCGCGATCCAGGGGGCACCACACTCTCGCCAGATAGCCAGCACCTCAGGCTCGCCACCGCCCGTTTGCGAGAGGTACTCGAGCGCGACGGAATGGCCGGGATCACCGCGAACCGCATCGACGAGCCGGTCCTTGTCTCGGGGCCGAGGCCCGCCGAGGCCGCGAAAGATCCCGTCGAGGTCCCACAAGGAGCCCCTAGGTTGGTCGCCGTGGCCGCGGAGCCGCGCCTCCAAGAGGGCCAAGCGCACCCCTTCGCGGTTCGTTCGCTTCACCATCAAGTTCACCACCTCGGTCACCTGCTCCGGGACCCCGCTGCCGACCACCTCCGTGCACATGTCGGTATCGACCGCATGTTCCCCCGGGTCGTTGGCGAGCGCCCCCAGCACGAGGAGCGCGTGGCATGGCAGGCGGCCGTACTTCTCGCATAGTTCGATGGCCCCAGCCTCGTCGGTCGAGCGCCAGGCGAGCCGGTACCCGAGTTCCTCATCGCCGTGCCGGACCACCGCCAGTTTCGCGCTGTGCTCCCAGGAGTGAAGGTCCACATGGCGGTCGGGCTCGTCGGGGTCGACCGCGACGCTGTACCATTCTCTGTCGCCAGCCGCCCGCGCCGCCTCCTGCGCTGCGCGGCGCCGCGTCTCGCGTTCTTTGAGAAGCGCGGTGGCCTCCCGGATCGCCGGCGGTGGGTCGTCGAGGCGCTCCAACATCCACCGGGCGAGCTCCGGCGTGCCGCACCCGGCCAGCGAGGCAAACGCGGCGTTCACGACCGCTGGCGAGGACGTCGACATCGCCAATGCTTGAAGCCAAGCCGCGCCGTCGGCTCCGGGCGCCTGCCCGACCAGGGTAGCCACGGCCGCGACCTCCGGGGCCTGAAGTGCCCCGTCATTCACGGTTTGGCGCCAGCGCCCGGCCTCGATCTCCGTCGTACACAGCGCAAGGAGGCGAAGGAGCTCCGTGCGGTCCACCGCAGCATCAAGACGCGCGTTGACCCATGCCCGCAACCCCGCGGCCGGGCCTTCGCCGACGCGCGTGTTCACCGGCCAGTTCTCGTCGAGCAGGGCGGTGACGGCATGGGCGGTGACGGCGTCATCGCCGCCCCTGACCACCAGCCGAATCAGTCCTTCGCGGCCCCCGAACCGGCGCAGGGTCTGGATTGGCTCGGGTGATCCGTATCCGCCCCACTTCGTCCGACCGTCGCCAACGGGAAGCGTGGCGTTGGCGATGGCCTCGACAAGCGCGTCGATGACCGCGCCCGCCAGCGGGGTGCCGGCTGCCAGTTCAGCCACCCTCCGCGCAGCGACTTCGCCCGCGGGGATCGCCCGGAGCAGCTCACGCCCTCCCGGGGAGATTGAGAGGAGGAGCTTCGCGAGGAGGCCGCGGCTGGGATGGCCGAGATCGTCGATCAGCGCGTCTCTCCACTCGGGCGTGTACATGCCGCGTAGGTGCTCGAATACCTCACGAACGGCCCCCCGGTTCTCGCCTGCGGCCTGCTGGGCATACTCGGTGATCCGCTCGAAGCCCTCGTTCGTGTAGAAGCCGTCCATGTCCTCGGCGGACTTCGTCTCCAGCGCAGCCTGACCCAACAAGCGCCAGGCGTCCGCAAACGTCGTCTGCGCCTTCACCCCGGCGACGGAGACCGTCCGCCCTTGCCTACGCTCAGCGCGGCTCATCGGGAGGCGGAGTGCCTCTTCGTCGAGCACGCCGGGGGCACTGTTCTCGATGTCCTCGCTTCGCTCAGAGGCGAGCACCGCCAGCTCATCGAACGACCCGCCGGGGCGCCGTACCGCGGCCTTGGGGTCCCCGCGTTCGAGCCATTGACGCGCGCCTTCGGCCACTTCCTGATCCAGGTCTGCGGCAAGCGGCTCCACCAGCTCCCGCGGGATACCCTCGCTGCGCCAACCGAGCTGCTTGACCGCCCACCGCTTTGCCGCCGGAGATCCCAACCGAAGCGCCCGCCGGACCACGCTTGGCGACGCATCCCGAGCGTGGTGTCCCTTGAGCACCACCTCCAGCACGGGTGCAAGACCGGGCTGCTTGGCCAGCTCGAGCAGCCTCGCTGCTCCGTCCCACGTCGATAGGCGACCCTGCAGCGCGGCGTGCAGTTCGCTCAGCGCCTCGGCGTGGTGCCGTAGCATCGCTTGTATCCAGGGCATCGGTGGCGAGGCGTCGTACCGGAACGGTTCATCCGCCTTCGTAGGGTCGAGCGCGAGCACGCTCACGACGAGCTCGCCGGACAACGTGGGAACCGCCATGAGCGCGGCTCGCAGCGCCAGCGTTCGGAGCGTAGGCGCTCCGGCGAGCAGAAGCGGAACGACCTCATCGAGCGCGAGGACGATTCCGCCGTCGACCAGCAGGGCGAGCGCCTCGACGCGCACAGCGACCTCGGGATCCGCAAGGAGGCGCCGGAGCCGACTCACGATCCCCGGAGCCAACGCAAGCTCGCGCTTCGCGCCATACCTGCCCCGGGCCTCCTTCGGCTCCGCTAATGCCCGTAGTGCCGCCACCGCCCGCCACCGCGCCGGCGCGACCTCGTCGTCGAGGAAACTCGCATACAGCGCTTCCAGCGCCGATGGATCTGCGCGCCTGCCGGTGCCGCGGGGCACCTCACCGGCGAGCACTCCGAACTGCCACGCGGCCGTCCACATTTCGAGCAGAGCATCTGACGCGAGCTCAGCAACGCCTTCCACGATCAGCCGACCCGTCGGAGGGCTGGCACCCGCGTGCAGGACCGCCCGGAGGAGCGCCTCGCGGCGCTGGCTCGGCGTGCCAAGCCGCGAAGCCGCACGCAGTACTCGCGCCAGGTGCTCGTGGCCGGGGTGAAGGGCCGGGACTTCGTCGAGGAGCTCGTCGTCAGACCGGAGCTCCCACCACAGGTCCTTCGCGCTATCTCCAACCTGAGGATGCTCGAAGAGGATGAGGAGCTCCCTGGTCCACGCGCCGGGGACTCGCCGACGGAGCTGGTCGGGACCGCCCTCCGCGGCGAGCAACCCCGCCACGTCGCGTTGGAGGGCGAACGTCCGACCGAACCACTGCCCGAGTATGGGCGCATCGGTGTCGTAGGGGTCGCCCTCCTCTACCGAGGATTCCCGCTCGGCCCGCGCATGGTTGCGCCATCGCCGGTCCTGCACCTCTTGCGAACGCGCCCGCTCCGCCACCGGATCGCGGGCCCACCGCCCCACAGCCGGCGCACACGCAGCGAGCATCACCTCCACGGATGGCTCCAAGCGCTCGACGTGGCGGGTGATGGCATCCTTCACGTCCTCGATCTCCCCCACCCCGCCCGGGAGGGGCTGTTTCGGGAGCCACTGCCAGAGGCGGAGCCGGGGCACGAGCACGGCGCATCGGCAGACACGGAGCCGGACGGCACCTCCAGCAGGATGCGCGTGGCGAGCCTGAGCGCGGTGAGCGCACGCTCTTCCCGCTCCGACAGTGCCAAGAGGAGCGGCTCGGACGATGGCAGGAGCGTCGCGAGGTGCAGGAGCACCTCGTTGGCGGCAGGCTCGCCGAGGAGCGTCAACGCGGCGCGCCAGCCCTCGTCTGGCAGCGCCGCGAGGTACCGCGCCGCCGCGAACTCGGCGAAGCTCTTGTGGCTGAACTCCCACCTACCCGGCCCGACGGGCTGGACGAAGCCTCCCTGCTCAACGGCGGCATGAAGTAGGTCTCCGTCGTCGCGCCCGCTCCCCGTAGTGGTTTCGGCGAACTCCAGATCTTCGACGCGCAGGATGGCTCGACCCTCGCCGAGCATCCGCCAAGCGGCCGCACCCAGAAGGCGAAGGCCGACTCGTTCGAACCGTCGTCGCGCTTCCGCAGAGAGCCTGCCCTCCGCCTCGGCACGACGCACGAGGTGGAGCACGGCGTCGCGAAGCAGGTCCTGTCGCGAAGACGGCTTGTCGTGCCACACCATCGCAAGGACCGAGAGTCCGAGCGGCGTACGCGCCAGCTCGCTGCGCAGCAACGCGAGTGGATCGCTGCCGCCTCGATCGCTGCGCCACGGTCGCTCGAACGCCTCGGCAAGGTCGGCTCGCCCTTCCGACGTGAGGACGCGCCCAGCCTCGCGCGCGTCCAGATCGGGTACGACCACAACCGTGCCGGGCGGCAGTTGCTCGGGCAATCCCCGCGTGGCCACGATGGAAGGGCCCGGCCACCCTTCGACCAGCGCAACCACGCGATGGCGATCGGCAGCAGGGAGCTCGTCGAGGCCATCGACCAGCAGCCACATCGCGGTCGAGAGTTCGGTTGAACCGAGGACGGCGCCAACCGCGGACACCTCCGCCTCGACCTCCGCCGCGACCGCGTTCGACAGGGAAGCACCGCCGAGCAGCCGCCGCGCGGGCACCAGGATCGAGGGCCCGGACAGCCGGAGTAGCCCGACCGAGAGCTGGTGATGTAGCTGCCGGAGCACCATCGACTTGCCCGACCCGGGGCGTCCGGTGATGACCCACCGCGCCGGGCCTCCGCCGAGAGCCTTCGCGCCGGATACGACCGTAGAAAAGCTGGTGTGTTCGTACCGGTTGCTCCGGTCGGCGTTGAGTGGCGGCCGGAGAGGGAGCTCGGCGAGCCCTTCCACGGGGCGAGGCCGTCCACGCCAGTCGACGGTCCTCTTCGACGCCTCCCGGATCGCGGCCAGCCCGACGGACACCGGTTCGCTCGCGGACCACTGGATGCCCAGACGGGCGAGCAGGCAGGTCACGCTCCGCAGCGGCACGACACGTTGCCACTGGGAGTCACTGAACCGGCGGGGATCCCTGCTTCGCCGCCGTAACACGTCGTCGACGCTAGTGCGCTCGGGGGTCAGCGAGCTGAGTTCGCCCATCTGGGCGAGTGGCACAAAGCACGTTCCCCCGGGGTAGGCACCGAAGAATGCGCGCACCTTTCCCGGGAGGTCGTCGACGGGCAGCATCAACCCGTTCGCATCGAGCTCGCCGGTGAGGCCGACATCGCCAAGCGTCGAGGTCTCCGGACTCCGTGTCTCGGCGATCGCTCGAAGGAACATCGCGGCCATGCCCGAGCGCCCTTCGGTGGCGGCGTCGAGTGACCACGAGACAGCTACGTCCCCGGCGTGGAAGCGCTGGAGGAGCCGGCGCACATCGGAGGCCCCTTCGGGCTCCACGACCGACCTGGGTGCACCAGAGACGAGATGCAGGCGCGCGGGAGACGCGCCGCGGAGCAGAACGTGTACCTGCGGGCTCCTGAACGCCTCGAATGCGGCGTGCGCCGCCTCGTTGCCGTCCAGCTCCCGGGCGCCGGGTAGGCTGGGCGACACCCGGGCGAGGACTTCTTGCCAGTTGTCGCCGATCTCCAGGCTGCCATCGTGCTCCCGCCCGAATCGGCTCTGTGCTACCAAAGGCCACTCGGCGACTCCCAACGGGTTCCGACCGGCAAGCAAGTCGACCGCCGCTACGCAGGCCGCAGCAAGCTCGATCCACCCGGGTTCGCCATCAGCGGCGCGGTCCAGGGCGACTGGCCATATCCGTGTTCGCACCCCGCTCCAGAGCCACGAGGCCTCCGGTCGCCCGGCGAAGCGGCTCGCCTCGACAGCCTGGACGAGCTGCCGCGCGAGCAATCGCAGCCGAGGCGTTTGCCACGGAGGGGCGAGCTCACCGGTGAGGATGCGCTCCAGTTGGAGCGATTCAGGGCTCTCCATCTACATCCCATTCGAGATGGACGGCGACCTCGGCGTCCAGGCCGATGCCGAGCTGGTCGCGAGCACGCGCGAACAACGCGGCGAGCTCGCCCTCGGTGCCCAACTCGAACCAGGCGCAGTCCGTTCCCCGGCGGGCCGGCCGCAGACTGTGTGACCACTCCCCACCACCGGTGCGGGCGACCAGCCGGGCGCTGCCCGCAGGCGGGCGTCCGGTTGCCGCGTGGAGCTGCGCGACGACTCGGCCTAGCTCGGTGTACAGCGTCCAGTTCGCGCCGAACGTCGGCTCCGGCGCGACACTGGCGTCAGCGGCCGCGGCGCGCCAGGCGCGGCGAACTGGGGCGCACGCAGTGAAGAGCTCGATGACCTCGGCAACACGCTCCCGGGGCCGGTCGGCGCGGTCGAGGACCGAGGTCGCGTCGCGGCGGATTGCCGACGAGGCGGGGAGAGCGTGGGTTACCGCGACCGCCGCCGCGGACTCCACCGCGCGCCAGACCTCCGCGGCTGCCGCGCCTTCGTCGAGGGTAGCCAGCCGGCGAGTCGCCCACGTGTCCAGCGCGGAGGCTCGCTCCGGGGCCAGCTCGATGAGCGCCGTCGCCTGGGCGGCGGTCTCTCGCGCCTCGGCGTGGGCCCCTTCGAGTTCGAGCACGCAGAGAACGTCGTCGACTTCGAGCAATGCATCCGCGAGCGGCCCGGCGGGATCCTCGTCGCCGGCAAGTGCATCGTCGAGCGCATCGAGCACCGCCCCCGGGGCGGGGCGGGCCGCTGCCCCGCGGGCCTGTTGGGTGCGCCCGCGCCGGGTGGACTCGCCCAGGAGCTCGCTCAGGCCAGGGCCGGGCTCGGGGTGCAGCGCGACCCGCGCCAACAACACGAGCAGGCGCCACTCGTCCTCCGCGCCCGGCGCTGCTGCGGGAGCGAGCAACTCGCTCAGCTCGGTCTCGAGCTGCACGCTCCAGGGGTCGACGACGCTCACCGGGTGCCTCCTGATCCAAGGGACGCCTTGTCCCGCATCTTGCGGACGGCGCGTCGATGAAAATCTGCGTTCGTCGCTTCGCGGGAGGTCGGCGGGTCTCGCAACGCCGTCACCAGCGCCTGAATCCTGTCCGTCGGGCAAGGCATGAGCAGGACCTGGACGGCGTTGTCACCGACGAAGATCTCGCGACGGCCCTGCCTCGTCTCCACTTCGCAGTAGTTACCGGCGCGGGAGCCGGTTCGGATCGCGTCGATGGCGGCGGGGAGGTAGTACTGCACGTGATCGTGGAGCACGTGCGCTCGACAAGGCGGGCAGACCGAAGGCCACTGCCACCCATGGCTGAGCTCGCCGGACGCGCATCCCGCGCCGAGGGCGCGGCCCCGCAGATCCCGAGGGAGTTGTGGCACGGCGAGGTCCCAGCGCTGGACGCGCGCGTAGAGATGCTTCACGACGTGGTGGTATCGGGCGCGGTCCCCCTGGCCGACATCGACAGTTCGCTCATCCACGGGTACGAGCTCCCTCATCGGGCCCCGAGGGATTCGGCGAGCCGCGCGTACGCGCGCTCCAGCACCTTACGCATTCGTTCGAGCCGGAGCCTCCGCGCGGGGCGCGTCTCCGGGAGCGTCGGGGGCCAAAGGAGCAGGCTGGCGATGTCCCGGTCCAAAGGACCGTCCAGGGATGGCAACCGCGCGCCGGTCGAGCGAACGGACAGGACTTCCCGGTCAGCAGCAGACAGGCGATCAGGAGCGTGGAGGAGTAGAACGGCCAGCCGGGCGTCCTCACCGAGCGCCCCAAGCAACGAGATCGCCCGGTCGGCGTCGAGGAGGCTTCCCCCGTCTGGAGGCTCCGAAGCGGCGTGGTCGACGGCGTGCAGGTCCGCACTGGCCAAAGCCTCTCGACGGCGCTGGCGGCGAAGCGCGTCCCGGGCAAGGTTCCGCGCCACCGTCGCGGTGTACGCGAGGGGATCGTCGGCGTCCATGAGAACGCGCCGCCCCCGATCGAGGACCCGGACGAGGGCCTCCTGCTCAATCTCTTGTGCGACCTGCTCGCTCAGGGCTCGCGAGAAGGAGGACGGCAAGGTGACGCGCGGGAAGAGGACGGCGACGAGGCGGGTGCCGGCGTCGCGGTCGCCTTCGTCGTACCAGAGCTGGAGGTCAGCGGCGAGGGTCACGCGACAACTACGACCTCGCTTGCGACTGGAGTGGGCATGTTGACGGTCTTCAACGCCGGCGGCTCCGTGGGCGGCGGCTCCACATACGCATTCCCCATCATCATGCGGTAGTGCGCCCCGTGGCCGCGGGTTTCGAAGATCGCTCGGAAGACGCGCAGATAGGTTTTCGGCGTGTGATTCGTCGGCGCGTCGAGGTCGTCCTGCGCGTTGTGCGAACCGTCGTTGACCCACGAGATCAGAGACTTGCAGATGAGCTTGTCCACTCCCGCGAACGACGAGCACAGTTCGTGGAGCGGAACGCCGCCCAAGATCTTGAAGTAGTTCTCCAGAATCCGTCTGAGGGTATTCTGGACGCCCGCACGCTCGTCGTTGCGTCGAACCTCCTCCCAGAGCAAATCATACGACGTCCTCACGGGATTGGAAGTCTGCCGTTCCACTGATGAAATTCCCTCGGGCTTCCGCACGACCCAGAACGACTCCTCATTGAGGACCGTCCCCGGTTGGCGACGCATGTTGAACGTTACTTCCTTGTGAAAGTAGACGTTGTGGGTAAGCACGAACACCTGCCTCGCTTGATGCTTGCCGACGCGAACGTCTTCGATCAACTCCCGAATCAGCGTACTCACGATGAACAAGACGTCCGCGTCGAGGCTCGAAACCGGGTCGTCGAAGACGACAACGCGGTTGGTCGTTACGCCTTGGGTGGTCAGACTGCCCTTCAGCAGGTGGTAGAAGTAGAGAAACGACACAAACGTGCGCTCGCCCTCACTGAGGGTGGCTGAAGCGTTGCTTCCGTCCGCTCGGAGCAGGCGATAGCTGTTGGCGGTGGTGCTCTTGGCGATCGTGAACCCGCGGAAGCCGAACCCGTCCAGCATGGCGTTGATGGCGTCGATGGTCGGCTGGATGCTCGTGGTCATCTTCTCGAATCCGGCGAGCACGCTTTGCTTTGCCTGAAGGTCGCCCCTCGCCTTCTGGATGGACGTCTCCATCCCGGTAACGGTAGCGAAGAGAACCTTTCTGCGCGCGTCGTACGTCACCAAGTAGGGCTCGGCCTCAGCAACAAGAAGACGCCACACGTCGCGGATGAGAGCCGACTTTTCGGTCGTAAAGTCCGCGACCATCGTGTTGTGTTTGGCAATGTTGACGTTGGCGGCGGACAGGACCGCCGCGCACGCGTCCAGCGCCTCGCCAAGTGGTTCCAGGGCTACCACTTGGCTCGACTCCCGCCGCTTTTCCTCCACTCGCTGCCGGTTTACGAGAATCGCGGCGCGTAGCGTGTCGACAGCGGCCTTGAGCTTCTCCGCGTCGAGGAGGTCAGGTGGTGTGACTACAAGCGCCTCGAACTGGGCGAGGGTCCGCGTGGCGTCGGCGGCATACGCAGCCGCAAGCGTTTCGATGGCTTGAACGTCGCTGGTGTACGTGGCATCGAAATACTCATTCAAGGAGGCTTCGAAGTGGTCGGGGGTTGTCTGCTGGCAGAAGGGACAGACCTGATCGTTTCGCTCGAAGAAGGCGCGCCCCTGGCGAACCCAGTCGCTGTTCCCCAGCTTCTTGATGATTGCCGCGATGTCGACATCGTCCTTCCCGACAACCTTCTTCCGCAGGATGGGGTTGGCCTCATGGCCGACCAGCCGGGTGCCGTCGATCGCCGGAAGCAACGCCTTCATACTTGGTGGTACGCCGAACAGCGTGCTCGCGCGCGTCGTCAGGTCCGCCAGCGGCACGATCGAGGCGCGATTGCTCGCACGCTCGTCAAGCAGCTTCCGCTTGAAGGACTGGCTACTCCCTCGGAAGCCAGTCAGCGCGTCGCGGAAGGCACCTTCGAAACGTACTTTCAGCTTCCAGCACGCCTCGGCGCACTCCTCTTCGAGCGACGCCAGTTCGCCCCTCTTTCCCCCCTTTCCGTCGGCCCCGTCAAGGCTGCTCCGCAGGGACGCGAGCTTTTTGTCGACGGTCTCGACTTCCGCCGCGGCCGCCGAGATCTTCTTCTCGATATCGACCTGCTGCTCGCCCAGGGTGAACACCCCTTTCCACTCGGTAGACGAGCTGAGGTTCCGGGTGATGAAGTCCTGGTTGTAGACGAGAGCTTCGAGCGCCGCGCCGCCCTTCCACGTCACGCTACAGTTCGGGTATGCCCCTGGCTCGGCGACGACTCTTCCAATCGTCGACTTTCCGGCCCCGTTCGCGCCAAAGATGTAGGTGAACATAGAGAGGTTGGTGAGGGTCTCGGGGGCCGAGACGTAGCTCGCCACATTCGCCAAAGTAATAGACTCGATCATTTCATCACGTCCTCGAAAGTCCGGCCCACCTGATACCGAGCCCGAGGTTCATTCACGAACAGCGTCTTGAAGTGCGCCTTCCCGCAGGCGATCTTCGCACTCTCCTTGTCGCGGAGGTCGTCCATGAACAGGCTCCCCTTGGTCTCGACCACCAGGTAGAGGCGCTCTCCGTCGGCGTCGTTGACGAGCACGGCCCAGTCGGGGTTGTAGCTCCCGAGCGGCGTCGGCACCTTGAACCAGGGGGGGAGCTTGGCGTACACCTTGACCGCCTCGTTGATCTCCAACTGCTCGGCGAAGTGCTTCTCGACGCCCTCGGAGTCGTAGATCACCGCGTCCATCACGCAGCGCTTCGTGCCTTCGAGCACGTTGCGCCCGAGGTACCCGGTGAGCTCCTCGCTCTCGAACAACTCCTGCGCGTAGTATTCGTCGGCGCCCACGCGCTCGTACTTGATGCCCTCGACCAGCGCGAGCCGCTTGGTGCGGTTGACGACCTCGGTCACCCCGTCGATGAACTGCTGAGGATTGCGGTGAAAATCCTCCAAGCGCCCGCTGTCCCCGAGGATGCGCGCGATGCTTCGCCGCGTGAGCTGGGTGCGATCCTGCAGCTCGGTGAGGATGTCGGGGAGGTCCACGTCGGCCTCCTTCACGATCGCACCGAACTCCTCCGCCTTGACGCGGCTCTCGACCCCGGACTTCAACAGCTCCAGCGACGCCTTGACCGTCCGCAGACGGCTCTGCGCGATCCTCGGTTGGTCGGCGACACCCTTCGCGCAGTCGGCGATCAGCTTGCCGGCGTCGAACTCCACCCGGTAGGTGGTCTTGTGCTTGATGCGGTCCCAAAGGGCCTTGAAGTCCTCGCTGTGCAGCATCTCGCTGCGGGGCTTCACGGTGTGCTTCTTGTCGGCGTCCGCGATCTGGACCTTGCCGGCACAGCGTCGGAGCAGGGCGTCGATCGCCTCCCGCTCGGACTCGAACTCCGGCGGTAGCTCCAACTGCTTGTCTCGCAGCGCGCGGCGAAGGGTGTCGGTGACGCGCCCGGACGCTTCGACATAGCCCTTGGCCTTCAACGCAGCCCAGAGGAGCTTCGAGGCCGCGACACCGATGGGAGCACTGGTGCCGTCGTCCGACGTTCGGACGATCACCGCGAAGGCCTCGCGCTCGACCTGTCCGAACTTGATCCCCGTGGAGGCCTCGATCTCCGCCTGGAGCCCGGCGGCGAAGCTCTCGACGTTCTCGTCGGCGATCACCGTGAGAAGGTTGACCTCGCCGCGAACCCGCTGGCCGGTCTGATCCACGCACAGGCGCATCCCGCGTCCCACAGACTGCCGGCGCTCCCGGTCGCCCGTCATCCCGCGTAGGACGCAGATCTGGAACACGTTCGGGTTGTCCCAACCCTCGCGGAGCGCCGAGTGGCTGAAGATGAACTTGAGCTTGGTTCCGAGATCGAGGAGGCGCTGCTTGTCCTTCATGATCAGGGAGTAGGTGTCATTGTCCGCGGCGTCCTTTCCGGCGGACTTCTTGACCTCGCGCTCCTCGAAGGGGGTGCTGGCCACCTTCCCGCCCTTGCGGTCGATGGAGAAGTACCCACCGTGAATCTGGGACGCGTCCATGGTCACGTCGACGTCCTGGAAGAGCGTCGAGTAGGTGGGGTTCCGCGCGAGCCGCCGGTACTCCTCCTCGAAGATCTTGACGTACGGCCCATCGACCCGCTGCCCTTCGGCGTCGTAGCTCCGGTAGTTCGCCACCTCGTCGAGGAAGAAGAGGCTCAACACCTTGATGCCGTGGCGCGTGTTCTTCAGCTCCTTGTCGAGGTGCTCCTTGATGGTGCGGCGGATCATCTCGCGCTTGACGTCGGCGACGCCCACCTCGGCATGCGCCTCGCCTTCGTTGAGCCACACCTCCGCCCCGTCCAGCCGCAGCTCCATTCGGACGGGCGAGCGCTGGATCTCCCCGATCCGCACGCCCTTGTACACGGCGCGCCCGGTGCGATCCTCCAGGTCCTCCCCATCCTCGACGGCGATCTCCTTCCGTTGTACGGAGGTTGCGCCCTGGACAGCGACCTCGACCTTGGCGACGAGGCGTCCACCCTGCTGGGTGACGCGGACGAGGCGCACGAACGGACGGTTGTGGGCCGACTCCACCTCGACTCCCGCGACCTCGATGCGTTTTACGAGCCGCTTCTCGTAGGCCGCGAGCGCATCGAGCCGGTAGACCATGTGGTGCTTGTAGGCGTGGGTGGCGGAATACCGGAGGGTACACATGGGGTTCATGCGCGCGATCGCCTTGCGGCCCTGCCCGCCCTTGACGCTGTCCAAGGCGCCGCCGTCGACGCTCTGCGGCTCGTCCACGATCACGATCGGGTTCGTAGCGGCGACGAGGTCGATCGGCCGGTCGTCGTTCACCTTCTCGTTCTGCCGGTACATGACGTTGGACGCCTTGGGCTTCCTCTTTCCCGCGGCCTCCGCCTCTGCGTCGTCGGCTTCGTCCCCCAGCTTGTTGATAGCGCCCACCGTCACGACCATCACCTGGATCTGCGCGCTGGTGGCAAAGTCGCGTACCTGCTCCAACCGGGCGCTGTCGTACACGAACGATTGGATTGGCACGCCACCGTAGAGCTGCTTGAAGTGGGCGTCCATGTCGGTGAGCGACTTGAACACCCCCTCCTTGATGGCGACCGAGGGCACGATGATGACGAACTTCTTGAACCCATAGCGCTTGTTCAGCTCGAGGATCGTCCGCAGGTAAACGTAGGTTTTTCCCGTGCCGGTCTCCATCTCGACGGTGAAGTCGGGGCTCTCGATCTTCTCGGCCTGGGGGATGTAGTTTTTGGCCTGGACCGCCTTCAGGTTGACGAGGAGCTGGTCGTCGTGCAGGCGACGCCAGTTGCCGATGCCCTTGGGGGTCTCAATAAAACCCATGGAGAGTTGGTTGGTGAGGCGGGCGACCGTGAACTCCCGCTCGCAGATCTCCTGCCCACGGAACAGGTCGCAGACCGCGTCGATTGCGGCGAGCTGGTAGTCGAGCGTGGGCTCGTAGTGGAACTGGACGGCCACGGCGCCCCCTACAGGCTGCGGACGGCGGCGAGCGCGTCGTCCGGGAGGTTCTGGCGCAGGATCGCGTCGAGGTTGGTCTTGGCTACGTCATCGGCGAACGCGGAGTCGCGGAACACGAACTGCGTGCCGCCGGCGGGGGCGAGCTGCTTCGCCCACTGGACGAGGCCCAGCCCCAGGGGCTCGGCATCCGCGCGGGTGATCGACTTGTCGAGGCACACGATCAGCGTGCCCGCGCCGATGTTGTAGACGGCCTTGCCGGCAATGGTGCGGACCTCGACGGGGACGCACAGATCGAGGCCGAGCTTGAGCAGGAGCTCATAGAGCAGGTCCTGCTCCGTGCGGCCGGGGCGGATGTTCTCGATCCAGTCCGTCACTGCGTTCGGCAGGTCATCCGGGCGCGGATCCCAGGGCTTGAGGTTGCTTGAGTCGAGCTTGAACACGCGGAAGCCGGTGTCGCCGCGGAAAAGCTTGTTCTCCGCCTTGATCTTCTTGCCGGCACGGCGGAGGCGCTCCTTGGTGAGTTCGGCGATGGTGCGCGGCTTGCCGAGCTTGTCGCAGAAGTCGGCGGCCGGCTTCTGGTCCTTGTTCTCCGGATCCAGGGGTTCGGGAAGCTGCACACAGATGTAGCGGCGGGTGCCGTTGTCCGCGGCGTTCTGGGCCATCACCGCGTGGCCGGCGGTGCCGGAGCCAGCGAAGAAGTCGAGGATGATGTCCTTCGTTCCCGCCTCGGTGGTAATGTCCTGCATGCGCCTAAGAAGGCCCGTGGGCTTTGGGTTGTCGAAGACCACGGCCCCGTCGAGCAGGCGGCTGACCTCCTTCTTGGCGTCCTCGTTTGCCCCGACCTCCTCCGCGAACCAAAGTGTGGATGGAGTGATGCCTTGCCTTGTTTCGTCGAGAAACTTCTTGATCCGCGGTACACCGCCGCCTGAGGCGCCGAACCAAATGCGATTATCAGCGATCTCGCGCGTCATCCGCTCCTGGTTGTAGCGCCAGCAGCAGCCCGGGGGCGGGTCGAGCAACCGGCCATCAGGGGTCAGGAGTTGGTAGAACTGCGACTTTGTCCCATGCCCTCCCTGAGCAATCGCAGGCACGGAGAGCCAGTCCCCTCGCGGATCCTTGTCTGGATTGCGATAGCGGTCTCTTGCCTCGTCCGTCAGCGGCAATAGCCGTCGCGTCTCGCCGAAAACCTCGGCCGACCGAGCGTAGCAGAGGACATAGTCGTGCTCTACCGAGAACGCCCGTCGATTCTCCGGTGTCACCCGTTTCTGCCAAATCACAGGCACGACGAAGTTGGACTCGCCGAAGACCTCGTCGCAGACGGCCTTCAAGTCGCGAATCTCGGTGTCGTCGATGCTGATGAAGATGGCCCCATCCTCGGACAACAACTCCTTCGCCACCTTCAACCGCGGATACATCATGTTCAGCCAGTTCGTGTGGAACCGGCCCGATGACTCCGTATTGCTCGTGATCTTCCCGCCGTCGTCCCCGACCTGCCCGGTGATCCGCAGGTAGTTCCCTACGCCGTCCGCGAAGTCGTCGGGATACACGAAGTCCTTGCCCGTGTTGTACGGCGGGTCGATGTAGATCAGCTTCACCTTGCCCGCGTAGCTCTTCCGGAGGAGCTTCAGCACTTCGAGGTTGTCCCCTTCGATGACGATGTTGTTCGTCGTCTCCCAGTCCACGCTCTCATCGGGGCACGGCCGCAGCGTGCCGAGCGAGGGGGTCAGCGCGATCTGACGAGCCCGCTTCTTCCCGTGCCACGAGAGGCCGTAGCGCTCCTCGCCGTCGTCGAGCGGGCCGCCGAGGAGCTGCTTGAGCACGTCGAACTTGATGCCTCCCTCGCCGAAGGCCTCGGGGAACAGCGCGCGCAGCGCCGCCACGTTCTCCGCCACGATGCTCCCGCTGGTCGCGTGTTCGTCGTTCGGCTCGATCTTGTCCATGCGTGGGGCTCCGGTTGGCTCGGCGTGAGACGTGGCCCCAGCAACTATCCCGTCACGACGCCGTAAGCAGCGCGATCAGCGCCGATCGTCGCTCCCGCAGCTCCGCGATTTGATTGTTCAGGCTCACCCGCTCCGCGAGCGCGCGCGCCCGCTGGGCCAACCGGACGTTCGCCGCGATCGTCTCGTCGAGCGCGAGGACGGTATGGAAGCGCTCTCGCCGAACCTGGGCGGCCTCGGGACCGGTCGGCGGACGAAACGCGCCGGTGACGCGGCTGACGGCGAGCGCCTCGGCGCGCTCCACCCACCCTTCGTACAGCGCGTGGAGATGCGTGCCGGAGCTGGCCGCGACCGGCAGCGAGGCGAGGAAGTGGCCGTCTGCCTCCTCGTCCCGCAACGGCACCAGGCGCACCTCGCCGTCCATCACGACGGCGTCCGGCCTGCGCTCGTGTCGGCGCACGTGCGCGAAGGACACGGACACGCCCTCGTCGCCCTCGGCCACGACCGCGGTCGGGTAGCTCACGGCGCGGTGGATCGGGCCGACCACGCGGGCGGAGGTCACCCCCGGCCGCAGCGTCGCCCGGAAGACGAGCACTTCCCCGTAGTCGCGGGTGGCATCGCTGAACGCGGGAATCGCCACGCTCCCCGGCTTGATGACCGCCACCCAGACCAGACTTCGCAGCCCATCCAGAAGGGCGCGGCGGTCGCTGCCCATCACCCGCCTTGCGATGGCCTCCTTCGGTACAGGCGTGCGCTGCAGGGCGCTCGCTGGGAGCCCGAAGGCGCGAATCACGTCGTCGGCGGTCATGCGCCGTCGCCGCCGTGGCGCTTTCTCGCGTCGTCGATTGCCTGCTGAAGCCGGGCCTCCAGCGCATCGGGCGCCGGCAGAACCGTGAGGTACTCGGCCACGTGGATCCCTGCCTGGTCGAGCTCCAACAGCTCGATCTGGCCCTTCTTTCGCCCGGTACACAGGATGATGCCGATCGGCGGCTGCTCGCCGGGCTCCTGTTCGTGGCGCGCAAGCCAGCGAAGGTACAGCTCCATCTGGCCCTTGTGCTCGGGGCGAAACTTGTCGAGCTTCAGCTCGATCGCCACGAGGCGGCGGAGGCGCCGGTTGTAGAGCAGCAGGTCGATGTAGAAGTCGTCTTCGTCGACCTGGATCCGCTTCTGGCGGGCCACGAAGGTGAAGCCGGCCCCCATCTCGAGCAAGAACTGCTCGATGTCCCGCAGGATGGCGTCTTCGAGGTCGCGCTCCAGGTAGTGATCGCTCAGGCCCAGAAAGTCGAGCAGATAGGGGTCCTTCAACACCATCGCGGGCGTGAGGTCCTGCGTCTGTCGCAGCTGGGCCAGCTCCAGGCGCATCGTCTCCTCCGGCTTCCGCGAGATCGCGGTGCGCTCGAAGAGCTGCGCGCCCATACGCTCCTGCAGGCGGCGGGCCGACCACCCCTCGATGCGGCACATCTCGGCATAGAACTCGCGCTTCAGCGGGTCATCGACGTACGCGAGTGCCCGGAGGTGGGTCCAGCTCAATTGTAAACGCAGCGCGTTTACAATCTGCTCGTCGGGAAACGCCTCGGCGACGCGGAGACAGTACCGCAGCTGCTGCGCTCCCCAACCCCTGCCGTAGCTCTGAGTCAGCCCTTCGGCCAAGGTCTTGATGACCTCCTCGCCGTAGGTCGCGCGCACCCCGTTGAGGACTTCCACGCGGATGCGTTGCCCGATCCGCCAGTAAAGCAGGGTCAGCTCCGCGTTGACCGCCGCGGCGGCGCGCCGACGTGCGGCGTCGATCAGCGCGCGGATCTCGACCACGACTTGCTCCCCGGCGGGGACCAGCTTCGTCATGTCGCCCTCTCGCCCGGCTTGTCTCCGCCAACGAGCGCCATCCACGCCACCACCTCGAAGTCGTCCACGCCCGGGAACTCCCCGTCCAGGGCGTGCGTTCCGCCCGGCCGGAACAGGCTCTCCACGGCACGCTCCTCCCGTCTCCCTACGATCGAGGCCACCGCGCGGGCGAGCGCGTCGGTGTACGCGTTCATGTCGAGCCCGTTCTCGGTGCTCACGTCGAACACCGCGCAGGCGCCCACGTCGATTGCATCGCGACCCATCGACAGGCGTCGCATCCGATCGAGCGCCTGGCGCGCCTGGGCGTGTGGGAGCTCCACGGCCCCGGAGCGGCCGACGTACACGAGGAAGTAGGGCGCGAGCGGGTAGCCGGGCTCGATGGCGGCGATGGCGCGCGGTGTCTCGGCGCGGAGGCAGAAGATGGCGCCAGGGCCACCGCCGTCGTCGGCACTAGGGCCGATGGGGACGACGCCCATGGTCCCGAGCGGGAGCGCGCGCAGTCGTTCGCGTTCCTCCATCGAGACTCCGGCCAAATCCATGCGGAAGTCGTTGAAGGTCAGGTCGGTGATGGAGATGCCACCCGACAGGTCTTCGAGGTCGATCACGGCGTCCTGCAAGCGCAGGAGCTGCTTGCGACGATACTCGAGGTCGTTCATCGCGGCAGGGCCGTTTCCGTCGATGATGTTCTCCTCTCCCGTGGCCGAGATGTCGAGGAGGACCATCTTCCCTCGCACCCGCGACTCCAGGTTGATGTAGGCCTCCAGCTCGATGTTCGGCCAGAAGTTCACCAGTTGGATCACGTCGTTCCTGGAGCCGATCCGGTCGATACGGCCGAAGCGCTGGATGATGCGGACGGGGTTCCAGTGGATGTCGTAGTTCACCAGGAAATCGCAGTCCTGGAGGTTCTGCCCCTCGGAGATGCAGTCCGTCGCGATCAGGAGGTCGATGTCCCCCTCGCCGGCGAGGTCAGCGGGGCGCTCCTTGGCCCGGGGAGAGAAGGCCGTCAGGATGGCGGCCAGGTCGCTCCGTGCGCCTGCGAGGTTGGTCCGGTTGGCGCCGCCGCCGGTCACGATCGCCGCGCGAATCCCGAACTCGCGCAGCGCCCACCCGGCGAGGTTCTCGTACAGATACTCGGCGGTGTCGGCGAAGGCGGTGAAGACGATCACCTTGCGATTGTCCGGGTTGAGCGGCCTCACGATCTTATCGCGGACGATCTGCTTGAGGCGTTCGAGCTTGGCGTCGCGGTCGGGGGTGACGGCCTTCGCGGCGGAGAGCAGGGTCGCGAGCCGGTTGCGATCCTCTTGCAGGTCCTGCCGCCACTTCAGACGGTCAACGTCCTGGAGGAGCACCTTCACCTTGCGGCCCACGAGCAGGGTCTCGTAGGTCGGGTCCTCGATGTCCACGTCCTCGATCGAGAGCTCCTCGACGCTGCCGGTGGCGGACTGCAGGCGTTCGAGCAAGCGCTCCACGTCCGCCAACTGTCGGCCGACCGTGAGCGCGAACGCGACCACTGAGCTCTCCATGCGCTTGAGCACGTTGACCCTGAGCAGGTTGACCATGCTCTCTTCCCGGTCCACCTGCCGCCAGGTGCCCTTCCCGCCCTTCACCGCCGTGCTGTACTTCGCGTCGTACTCTTTGAGCTTGCCCGGCAGGATGTAGCGGAGGGGTGCGTACGAGCCGAGGGTGAGCTTGCGGATCTCGTCGCTGATCTCCCGAATGGGCCGGAAGCCGCCCTGGGTGTCCACGTCGGTCTGGGCGTTGATCGGCGCGAGGCGCGTCGGGAACTTCCCCGTCTCTCCCGTCCCGTAGTACTTCTCGACGTGCTTGCGCGAGCGCGCGATGGTGAGCAGGTCAAGAAGCTTGAAGTAGTCGAAGCCGAGCATGTCGAGGAGCCTCGGCGCGGTGCGATCGCCCGAGTCGAGCTTCAGCCACTGGTTGAACGCTTTCTGAGCCAGGGTCGTGGTCGACTCGATGCTGGCGATGCCGTGATGCGCGAGTCCGCGGTCGTCCCCCTCTGTCGCGAACGCGATCTGGTTCTTGAGGTCGGCGATGCGGTTGTTGACGGGGGTGGCCGACAGCATGAGCACGCGGGTCTTCACGCCCGCCTTGATCACCTTGCTCATGAGGCGTTCGTATCGGGTGTCACGCTGGTTCAAGGCGGGCTTGTTTCGGAAGTTGTGCGACTCGTCGATGACGACGAGGTCGTAGTTCCCCCAGTTGACGTGGTCGAGGTCGATGTCTCCCGAGAGGCCGCCCTCGCGGGAAAGATCGGTGTGGTTCAGCACGTCGTAGTTCAGGCGATCGGCGAGCAGCACGTTTCGCCGGTCATTCGACCGGTAGATCGTCCAGTTGTCCCTGAGCCGCTTCGGACAGAGCACGAGCACCCGGTCGTTCCGGAGCTCGTGGTACTTGATCACGGCCAGGGCTTCGAACGTCTTTCCGAGGCCGACACTGTCCGCGATGATGCAACCGCCGAAGCGCTGGAGCTTGTCGATGGCGCCCACCACGCCATCGCGCTGGAACCTGTAGAGCTTCTTCCAGACCACGGTGTCGCGGATGCCCGTGGCCGAGCGGACAACCTGCTCCTCGTCGAAGGCGCCAAAGGTGTCGTGGAACATCTGGGCGAGGGTCGCGAGGTACACCCGGGACGGCGGGGTATGCGACGAGAGGGAGGCGAGGGCCGGGGTGAGCGCATCGCCGGTGCTCGCGGGAAGGGACGACCACATCGCTTGAAACCACTCGCGATAGGCGGCGGCGAGGTCCTCGTCTTCAGCGGCCTGGACGAGGGAGACGCGCTTGGAGGGGGCGAGGCCCAAGCCCGCGGAAGTGAGCGGGCAGTTTCCGGTGACCGCCGCCGAGGGAACGCCTTCCTTCGTCGAGACGATCACCGCCGATTGAGCGACGCCGTCGTTCGCGGCGCGCAGCCGGACGCCGCTCGCGAGCCATCGGGATGCTCGCCGGGCGACCCAGCGGGCCTGGAGGCCGTTGCGCGCGGCGCGATCGTGGGCGTCGCCGAGGAGCGAGGCGGGATCGAGACCGTCGGAGGGGACGATCATGGTGACCGCCGAAGCTCCCTCCAGCTTGGGGAGCAACTCACCGAGGGCGAAGATCGACAGGGCGGTCGTGGCAACGTCTACCTGGGTGCCCCGCGTGACCGTCGCGCGGAGGAAGTCGATCACGCGGTCGTTGCCGACGTTGCGGAGGATCCGGGTGGGGGAAGGCCGGGTCATGCGTGTGCCTCCTCTACTCGTGGATGCGTGTTCGGGACGTAGCTCCGCAGGGCTCCGCACCCCTCCGCACGGCTCCGTAGCCGGTCGCGGAGGAGCGCGGAGGCCCGCGGAACGGCGCGGAACCCCTCGGAGAAACGGGGGTTCGGCATCAGTGTGCCGCCTTGAAGCGCAGCACCGCGACCGCCTGAAGATAGGGGTCCTCTTCGCGGAGCATCGCATCCATCGTGTACGGTGCCTCCTTCGCCGCCCCCACCTTGATGACGACGGCGCGCTGCCGGTCTGCGGTCAGGATGCCCTCGACGAAGAGCTGCGCCACGGTGATCGGCTGCGTTCGGATCTCCAGGCCGCCCTCAATGGCCACGCACGAGTGCTGGTGGACCGGGTAGCTCGTTGTCGTCGTAGTGTTCGTGGCCCACCTCGCCACCCCCCGTACGCCCACCTCTTCGAGCCTCCGGCCATTTATGGAGATCGAGTTCGCCTTTCTCACAGCCATGTCAACCGCCTCCTCGATGTCCGCCCCTCACCACCCGATCCTCTTCCGCGCCCCCTCCGGCCAGTGCGCCCGCACCAGCGCCCCGAGCTTCCGATCCGGGACCATCTCCTTGCCGGCGTCGTCGGGGGACGACCACATCGTCACGTAGCCCTCCTTCTCCATGGAGAGGCTGATCTCGTCGGCGAGCTCGTGGAGCTCCCACCCGCGCCACGCCGGATCGGCGCCGAGCACCTCGGTTCCGAGCTGGTTGAACGCTCCCGCCAGCGCGTCGAGGTGGTAGATGCCGACGATGATGCTCCCGTTCTCAAGCTTGCTGATGGTCGAGGGCGGCATGTGCGTGGCCTCGGCAAGCTGCTGCTGGGAGGCGTCCAGGCTCGTGCGGATGGTCGCGATCATGCGTCCGTACAGCCTGTGCATGAGGACCACGGATTCTTCTCGGAATTCCAGGTCCTTGGCGGGAACCATCCGGGGACCGCGACGACGCGAGGCAGACCTATCCATGAGTTTCGCACCCTATTAGGGTTGACGCGAGCAGAAGCATGAGGAAAGATACCTCGTCGGAAGGGCCCACGCCCATTCGGCAAGGAGTTTCCATGCGATGGCAAGACGAGACCCCGATCACCGAGCTGATCGTCGAGGGCGTGAACCTCGAAGGCGCCTACCTCACCGTCGCGCGGGTGGGGGAGGACCGGAAGGAGGCCCAGATCGGCAGCCAGCCGATCGAGGGCGTGGTGGACGCGCGCGAGTGGCTCGATGGCGTCGCGGTCGGCGCCCTCGGCACCGGCTCCGACGTTCGCCTGCGGATCCGCCTGTGGAACGCCGATCGAACGCCCGTCCGCGGCATCACGACGCGCGTGTGGCCCGACGCCGAGGCGCCCGCCGACGAGGGAGCGCCGGACCGGAAGGACGACGACACGGACGAGGGGGTGGACGCACGTCGGAGCTCAGGGCTGGTTGTCCGGCGCCCGGCCACGATCACCAAGGCCCTTCCGCACAGCGTCCCGGTCCGGCGCGAGCGAGCGGTCGCGACGCCGACCTATGCCTCCCCGTGTCCCACCTGCGCCTCCGCGAGCACGACGGTCGCCCTGCTCCAGTCCCGCATCTCTGAGCTCTCGGCCATGCTCGGCACTGCCCAGACCGCCGTGCGCGACGCTCGCCGTGACGCCGAGGACGCGCAGAAGTCCTCACTCACGCGGGGCCGCCGCGCGAAGGACGCCGAGGCCGAGCTTAGCCGCCTCCGAGCCGAGAACGCCGAGCTTCTCGATGCGGTCCGCCGACTGCGGCGCGAGAACCGCGAGCTGAACGAGGGCGCGGCGGAGATCCTCGCCGCCGCCAGCCGCTTTACCGGGTAGCCCTCATGTCCCTCCCCGCCCGCCACCTCGACGTCCCGCCGGCCCCCCAGGCCGCGCGCATTACGTCAACATGGCTCCGGCACCGGGAGGTGCTCGCGCACCTGCGCGTCGACCCCAAGACCCTCCGTGCCCGCATGGCGGAGAACCCCGATCACATCGCGTCCCCCTGGATCAACGTGGGGAACGCCGGCCGCCCGGACTACCGCTGGCTGGCCGAGAAGCTGGACCCCTGGTGGATGGAGCTGAACCGATGGCGAGCCTCGACAAACGAAACGGCGAGTGGCGCGTGCGCTGGCGCGATCCCGATGGCAAGGCGCGGAGCCGGCAGTGCCCCACCAAGGCCGCCGCCCAAGCGCTCATCCGCGAGGTCGAAGATGCCTTCGCCCTCGGACGGCGATGGGAGCCTCGCGACGCTCGTCCGCAAACGGATATCCGAACGCTCCTGAAGGACTACGCCGAGGAGTGCGCGCGCGTGCTCCGTCCCGGGACCGCCGTCCGCTACGCGCTCGGGCTCGACCTCTGGCTGCGCTACCTGGACAAAGTCCATGGCAAAGGTGCGCCGTTGCCTCCGTCCGTGCTCACGCGGAAGATGCTCGCGGACTGGTACGGCGACCTCAAGCACGGCGGGCTCCACGGGCGCGACCGCTCCGACGCCACCCGCCGGAAGATCGTCGAGGTCGGCCAGCTCGCGTGGAAGTGGATGTACGACAACGACGAGTCCGGCGCCGAGATCCCCGCCCCGCGCACCCTCCGCATGGCCCGCGAGGCCGCCAGCCCCACCGTCGCACCGACCTGGGCCGAGATGGACACGGTCATCGGCGCGCTCGACGGGTGGCACCAGCGGCTCGCGATCGTCCTGCGCTTCACCGGGCTCCGCTGCCAGCAGGCCATGGGCCTCCGATGGGCCGACGTCGACCTCGCCCGGGGCCGCCTCACCATCCGCGGCGAGCTGGGCAAGAGCCGGCAGGAGCAGCGGGGCCGCATCGTGCCGATCTCTCCGCACCTCGTCGCCATCCTCCGCAACTGGGAGCGCGAAGACGAGGACCTCCAAACGCGCCAAGGCGCGCGAGCGCATGGCCCGCGCCCGCGACCTGGAACGAGGCTGGGAGCGCTCGGGCGTCCGCAAGGAGGCCTGGGAGGGCCGCCCCCACCACGCCTTCCGCAAGGGCTTCGTCTCCGAGCTCAAGCGCGCGGGTGCCGACTCGGACGCCGTCGAGTTCCTCGTCGGCCACAGCCTCGGGCTGCGCGGAGTCTACATCGACCCGGACGCCCTCCCGCTCAAGGCCGCGGTGGAGCACATCCCGGCGGTAAGTCGCCCGGCCAGCGCCACAGCTGACGTGCGCTTCGAGGGCGACGACCAGACCGCCGGCCCGATGCGCCTCGTCATGATGGACGACGAGGAGCGTCGCGACCTCGAATATGCTCCGAGGCCGCGCCGCGATGCTGCGTGTCCCCCGCGTGTCCCTGCTGGACACCGGGTCGCTGGAAACGTCCTTTCGTTGGACGCTTTCCGAAAAAATGGTGGAGGCGGCGGGAGTCGAACCCGCGTCCGAAGCCCCTTCTAGTTTCAGAGATACGTGGCCTGCCGAAAACTCATCGGCGAGTGTCGTGATCTTTGATCACCGTCAGAGCCTCCTGCTTGTTCTTCGCTCGCCCGGCGGGTGCTCGGCCCCGGGTCTGCTGCGGATCTGAAATATGCCCAGAAGAGTTCGATCACGCTCAACCGGACACCGGGGGGTCGCTATGCCCCCCGGACCTCAACTAAGCCGCGAGGGCCTCGCTGAAGTGGTTGCTGTTGTTGGCAGCTTACATTTGGATCGATAGAGGCGACCCGCACCTTGCCACGCCCTTCGGCTTTCCAGAACCCCGTCGAAACCGGTACGCCCCCGGTAGGGAAAGAGCGCCACGTTGCCGTGGTGCCGAGTCCGCCCCTAACGTGCACGCGAAAGGTCCGATCGTCAAGGGCTCACCCTGACGAAGGCGGCCCTCCCCTCCCTTCTACACTCTGCCTCCTGCGATAGATCGGCCCGAAGATCCGCCGCGGCAGCGCCGGCGCTGCCGCGCGAAAGATCAGCGCCCGCCCCGGCCGCACGATCCTCCCACGACCCCGCGGCCCGGGGTCGCCCGCAG
Organism: Pseudomonadota bacterium; assembly: GCA_030684355.1. Lineage (GTDB taxonomy): Bacteria > Myxococcota_A > UBA796 > UBA796 > SXON01 > CAJBVW01. The sequence goes on along the minus strand of JAUXTN010000067.1, from coordinate 74,321 downwards.
GACGCCCTCCGTACTTTTCAGAACGAGCCCCCCTCACCCACACATCACCGCCACCTCACACTCCGCCGCCTCGAACTCCCCCGCCACGACCTCGCCCCCGTCGAGCTGGAGCGTGTAGGACCCGGTCACCACGCCGCCCGCGGAGCCGGTGACGGTCACCTCGCCGGAGCGCGCGTGCTGCTCGACGCCGCCGCCCGCCTGGGCGTACCAGGCCGAGCCGCTGCCCTCGTCGAAGGGGTAGGTGCCGGGCGCGAGCGGGAACTCCGCGCCCACCCAGAGGGAGAGGCGCAGGTGGGGCACGCCGGCAAAGGCGCTGTCGCAGGTGGCCTCCTCGAGGCCGACGATGAGCCGCACCGCCGCGCCGTCGTCGGGGGCGCAGTCGGGCTCGATGCGCGAGGGGCCGTTCGGGCCGGCGAGCGTGCCCGGGTCCGCGGTTTCGGCGGTGTCCGGGTCGTCGGATTTGTCCGTGGGTGCCGGGCATCCGACCAACAAGAGCGCGAGCAGCAAGGGCCACCTCCGACCCAACTGTAGCCGGCAAAATGGCCACGCGGCGCGCGGCTGCACACCGCGCCTGTGTCACGAGGTGTGCCAGATGGCCGCGGTCGACGTTGATCCTGTGCAGGTCATGACTACCCAAAACTACAACGAGCCGGGCCGCTGGATGGCTGGCCGTAGGGGAGGAGCGATGCCACAAGACAAGAAAGGGCGCGGCGGAGGGGACATGACGGTCCGTGAAGCCGGGCGGCTGGGGGGCGAGAAGCGCCGGGAAGAGCTCGGTTCCGAAGGCTACGCCGAGATCGGCAGGAAGGGCGGAGAGACGGTCGCGCGTGAGCGCGGCTCCGAGTTCTTCTCTGAAATCGGGAAGAAAGGCGGCGAGACCCGAAAGGAGCAGCTCGGACACGAGGGCTACTCCGAGATCGGCCGCATGGGCGGCGAGGCGCGCAAGGAGCAGCTCGGCTCCGAGGGCTACTCCGAGATCGGCCACAAGGGCGGTCAGCGCGTCCGTGAGCTGATCGAAGAGGGCAAGGAGGCCGAGGGCCGCAAGAAGGGCGGAAGCAGCGACGAAGAACGCTGACGGTCGTGGTGGGTCCACGGCGCGCGGCGCGGGGCCCACCCACCAAACCAGGAGGAAGGGAGGACCATGCCGAAGGACCAGGACAAGGGCGTTACCGCGCCCAAGAGCGATGAGGATCGCGGCTCGATGACCGTGCGTGAAGCCGGTCGGATGGGCGGTGAGAAACGCCGCGAGGAGCTGGGCTCAGAGGGGTACGCCGAGATCGGCCACAAGGGCGGTCAGCGTGTCCGCGAGCTCATCGAGGCGGGCAAGCGCGCCGAGAGCGGCGAGGACAAGGACAAGTGAAGATCCACGGGCCCCGACGCCTCGCGTCGGGGCCCGTCCCACGTCGGACCCGGATGTCTGACCGGATGTCTGACCCGGACGTCTGACCCGGGCGTCGAGCGACCCGCCGTGTCGCCGCCGCCAGGATAGACCGCGGGCCGCACCGAGCCCGCATGCTCCCCTGGGTCACCCTCGACACGACCGCCACGCCGGACGGCACCCCGCTCACCCTCGTCCAACGGGGCGACGAGCTCGTGATCCGCGCGGGTGGCAAGGACCTGATGTCGAGCCGGATGCACGGCTCGGAGGAGGCCATGGCGGCCCTCGCGCGGCCCGCCGACCGTCCGGACGCGCGCATCCTCGTCGGCGGCCTCGGGATGGGCTTCACCCTCCGCGCCGCCCTCGGCGTCCTGCCGCCCGGCGGCCGCTGCACCGTCGCGGAGCTCGTGCCCGCCGTGGTGGATTGGAACCGCGGGCCCCTGGGCCCCCTCGCGGGCAACCCCCTCGACGATCCCCGCGCCGTCCTCCGCGTCGAGGACGTACGCGAGGTGCTTCGGACCACGCCCGACTCGTGGGACAGCATCCTGCTCGACGTCGACAACGGCCCCGACGCCTTCACCCAGCCCGAGAACGACGCCCTCTACACGGTCAAGGGGCTCCAGCGTGCGCGCATGGCCTTGCGACGTGGCGGCGTGCTGGCCGTGTGGTCGGCCTACGAATCGCCCGAGTTCCCCAAGCGCCTCCAGAAGGCCGGCTTCCGCCCCGAAGCCCACCGTGTGCGCGCGCGTGCCGAGGGCAAGGGCCCCCGCCACGTCATCTACCTTGGGCGAATCTGAAGAAAGGCAGTCGCACCGAGGAGCACGGGGGCGCCCCCCGGCCGAGCCGGGTCGGCCTCCTGCGGGCAAGCGGCAGAGCCGCTTGGCTGGCGCGAAGACGCGCCGAGCCGCCGCCCCGGGGGCGGCGCCCTCCGGAGGCCTGGCGCGAAGCCCCTCCCCTTCAGGCGGTGGGCGTCTTCTCGGGCAGTTCGCCCGCCACGATCCCCACCGTCAGCCCGGCCACGTCGGTGGCGTAGGCGGCGGTGTCGAACCGGACCTCCGCGGCACGTGACACCGCCTGGATGGACGCCTTCATGGCCTGCACCACCTCGGTGAGCTCCGGGGAGGCGGCCGAGAGGTCGACCACCACGGCCTCGAGAGCGCGCGTCTGCGAGAGGCGCGCTTCGGTGCGGAGCTGACGCACCGCGCGGAGGATGCCGCCCACGACCAGCATCTCCGGCACCTCGGCGGTGCGCTCGGCGTCGAACTCGGGGAACCGCGTCACGTGCAGGGACACCGTCCCCTCCACCGGCCGGTAGATGGCCTGGTAGAGGTCCTCGGTGGTGAACGGCACGAACGGCGCGTACAGGCCCAGAATGACGCGGAGCGACTCCCAGAGGGTGGCACGCGCGGACACCCGCGCCTCCTCAGTGTAGAGCTCCGGCTTCCAGAAGCGGTGCTTCACCATCTCCAGGTAGTCGTCGCAGAACGTGGCCCAGAAGAAGCGGTCCACCGACTCGCGTGACACCGCGTAGTTGTAGGACTCGAAGCCCTCCGACACCACGGGCACGATCTTGTTGAGCTCGGTGAGCAACCAACGGTCCTCGGGCTGCCGCTCCGCGAAGGTGGGGCGCGGCGCCTCGGGATCGAAGCCCTCGATCTGCATGAGCACGAAGCGCGCGGCGTTCCAGAGCTTCACGGCGAGCTTGCGGCCGTCCTTCACGTCCTTCTCGTTGAAGCGCATGTCGTGGCCGAGGTGGCTCCCCGCCGCCCAGTACCGGAGCGCGTCCGCGCCAAACTTGTGGATGACACCGAACGGCTCGTACCGGTTGTACCCGTCCTTGTCGGTGTACTTCTCCAGGTCGCTCTTGCTGATCTTCTTGCCGTTCTCGTTGAGGCCCCACCCGGAGATCATCACGTCCTTCCAGGGCAAGGTGCCGAGGTGGGCGTCGCTCTTGATGAGGGTGTAGAACAGCCAGGTGCGGATGATCTCGAAGGCCTGCACCCGCACGGTCATGGGGTGGAGCGACATGTCGCCCTTGCGGCCGGGGGTCTCCGCCCAATTCGCGTTGATGAGCGGGGAGAGCGAGGAGGTCATCCACGTGTCCATGACGTCGGACTCGCCGCGGAACTCGGCGCTGCCGCAATGCGGGCACGCCGAGACCGGGCAAGGATCCTCGACCGGATCCACGGGGAGGGACGCCGCGTCCGCGAGGACGGGCTCGTTGCAGCCCTGGCAGTACCAGACCGGGAACGGCACGCCGTAGAACCGCTGCCGCGAGATGTTCCAATCGTACTTCAGGCCCTCGATCCAGTGATCGAGGCGCACCTTCATCCACGCCGGGTTCCAATTCAGCTCGGCGCTACGGGCCAACATCTGCGGCTTGATGTCGAGCACGCGGATGAACCACTGCGGCGCCATGTTGAACTCGACGGGGACGCCGGAGCGCTCGGCGATCGACACGTTCTGCTCGACCGTGATCGACTTGCGGTGGAACCCCGCCTCGGCGAGGGCGCTCACGATCGCGTTGCGCGCGAGCTCCGCGGTCATCCCGGCGAACTGACCCGCGAGGGGCAGCATCTTCCCGTCCGGGCCGATGACCAGGCGCGTCGCCAGCTTGTCCCGCTTCCACTTGCGGACGTCCTCGCCGTCGCCGAAGGTACACACCATCATCAGGCCGGTGCCGAACGCGGGGTCGACCGTCTCGTCGGTGAGGATCGGCACCTCGTGGCCGAACAACGGCACGATCGCGGAGGTGCCCTTGAGATGGGCATACCGCTCGTCCTCGGGGTGGTGGTAGAGCGCCACGCACGCGGGGATGAGCTCCGGTCGGGTGGTCGAGATGACGAGCGGGGAGCCGTCTGCCTGGGCCGTGAACGCGATGTCGTGCAGCTTGCCCTTGCGCGCCATCGAGTCGAGGTCGGCCTGGGCGAGGGCGGTCTCGTAGTGCACGTCCCACAGCACGGGCTCGTTGGAGCGGTAGACCCGCCCCTTCCCGAACAAGTCGAGGAAGGACTTCTGCGCGGTGCGGCGGCAGTGATCGTCGATCGTGGAGTAGCGGAGCGTCCAGTCGACCGAGAGGCCGAGCCCACGCCAGAGCTCCTCGTACTGGGCGGCGCCCTTGCGGGTCTCCTCCAGGCAGAGCGCCCGGAAGGCGGCCCGCGTGGTGAGGCGCTTGTTGATGTTGTAGGTCTTCTCGACGTAGCGCTCGGTCGGGAGCCCGTTGTCGTCGAACCCCATCGGGTAGAAGACCTTGCGACCCTTCATCCGCTGGTACCGGATGATGATCTCGGCCTGCGTGTACGACATGGCGTGGCCGACGTGGAGGTGCGCGGCGCTCACGTAGGGCGGCGGCGTGTCGACGGAGAAGACCTCCCCAGGCGCGTCCGGATCGTAGCGGTGGATCCCGCTCTCCTCCCAGAGGGCGCGGCAGCGCGCCTCGATCGACGGCGCGTCGTAGTCCTTGGGGATCTCGGGGAGGATGAGGGTCGCCATGATGCTCCGGGGCCGCGAGCCGGTGCCCTTGGGGGCGGTACCAGCGGGTTCGCAGGGCCGGGCCTCTATCGACCGGGCACGGCCTTGTAAAGACGGCCAACCTGCCGCGGCGCCCCCGTCGTCAGGTAGATACGCAAGTTAGAACGCTCGGAATCGTCCTTGTCGGCCGAGGGTCGAAGGGGTCCTGATGGGGGAACGCGAATGCGTAGGATGTTCAAGAAGGACCAACCGAATCCGCGCTGGGGATGGCTGCTCCTGCTCGGGGGCCTGACCGCCTGCGGCTACGACATGCCGTGGGACAGCCCGCAAGCAGCCGCCAGTCCGGCCGGAAACAGCCAGACCGGCGAGCCTCGAAATACCGGCGAGCCGGGGACGATCGAACCGGGCGAGCCGATGCAGGCCACGGGGGTCTTCAGCGAGCGGTTCACCAAGGAGGGGTACGGGGCCGCGTGGTCCCTGAAGTCGGCCGACCTCGACGGCGACGGGATGAACGAGCTGCTCTACGGCGGCAACGACGTGGTGGCGATCGGCCCGGAGAACCAGCCGCTGTGGACCTTCAAGCTCCCCGCGGCGATGGTCGACACCCAGGAGAAGGGCTCCAAGCGGAGCGCCCGCGGCTCCGAGTCGGGCAAGGACTCCAAGGACAACGGCTACGAGGACAACGGCTACGAGGAGAAGGACTCCGAGGAGGGTGTCGAGCAGAAGGAGGAGGAGAAGCTCCGCTTCCTGGGCGTGCACGTCCGCGACATGCACACCACCCAGGGGGAAGTGTTGGTGCTCGACAGCGCCAACCGCATCCACCGCCTCGACGGGGCCACGGGCGAGCTGATCTACACGGTCGAGCTGCAGGGCAACGCCTGCGACTTCGCGATGCTCGACGCCGACGGCGACGACACGCCCGACTTCTTCCCGAGCGGCGCGAACACCGCCTACTCCGGGAAGACCGGCAAGAAGCTCTGGGACGTGAAGTCCGACTTCACGCCCACCTCGGTGCAGTCCGCCAACCTCGACAACCGTCGGGGACGCGAGCTGTTGCTGATCGGCTCCGAGGAGAAGATGACCTCGGACATCTGCCCCATCGAACGCAACGCGATCATGGCGATGCACGACGGCGTCGAGGGGGCCTTCGGCGAAGAGGGCGGCACGGAGCGTGGCACCCAGGGCCGCAACCAGGCCCGGGAGGACTACGAGCGCGAGAGCGGCAAGGGCGCCCACGCCATGGTCGTCGATGCCCGCGGCAAGACGCTCTACGAAGCCAACCTGGAACAGGCGGAGATCTACACCGCCACCATCGCCGACCTCGACGGCGATCGGCGGGGCGACGTGGTCCTCGGCACGTCCGACGGCATCGTCACGCTCGACCCGCAGGGAAACATCGACCAGGAGATCCCCATCGAGGGGCAGATCCAGCACGTGTTCGCCGTGGACCTCGATGGCGACGGGCAGCGCGAGCTGCTCGCCGACAGCTACGAGGGCGAGGGGTCGACGCTCCACGCGTTCGACGACATGGGCACCGAGCTCTGGAACGCGCCGCTCGGGGCCCGTGCGTACGCCATGAAGGCGATGGACCTCGACGGCGACGGCACGGAGGAGCTGTTGACCGGCCTCGGCTACGCCGCCTCGCAGGAGATGACCGGCATGGCGCCGACCATCGCCTGGCGGTTCGGTGAGAATGGGCCGGAGGAGCTCTGGCGGACGGAGACCGCCGTGCCGGCGCGGGACTACGTCACCGTGGAGCAGCCGGGCGCGCGCATGGGGGCGGTCCGGGTGTACATCGCGAGCGGCGACGCGCTGCTCGAGTCCGTCGAGGCCGAGACCGGCCAGCGGATCGACGAGTGGTCCGGCGGCGCGATGAACCACGCGGTCGGCGCCGGGGATCTCGACGGCGACGGCGCCAGCGAGGTCATCACCGGGGACGTGTTCGGCAACCTGTCGATCATCGGCTCGGACGGGGAAGTGACGTTCAACGGCAAGCTGGAGGGCGAAGGCCCCGCCGTCGTCACCGGCATCGACGTGTACAGGGGCGAGTCCGGCATGCCCGGGTACTTCGTGGCCAGCGGCTACGCGTGGCGTGGGAAGGACGCCGGCGTGATCCAGGCCTTCGACAGCGACGGGAACACGCTGTTCTCGATGACCACGCCCCAGGGGCTGGCGGACGCGAAGCTCGCGGACCTGGACGGTGACGGCCAGCCCGAGATCGTCGTGTCGCGCTTCGCCTTCCGGATCGGCGACCAGGTCACGGAGCAGGGCCGCGGCGACCAGGGCCGGCAGGCCGACCAGCGCGAGCAGGGCGACCAGCGCGAGCAGGGCTACGAGGAGCCCCTGGGCGCGGACGCGTGCGGGATCGTGGCCTTCGATCTCGACGGCAACCAGCTCTGGGAGCAGGACATCGCCTCGTGCGACATCTCCCAGCTCGCGGTCGGGGACATCGACGGGGACGGCGCCTTCGAGGTGGCCTACGGCGACCTCGGCCGGAACGGCCCGTACCACGTGGCGCTGCTCGACGGGCAGGGCAGCGTGTTGTGGAACATCACCTCCGAGGAGGACGACGCCGTCTGGCTCGAGATCGTCGACAACGGCGTGGCGTTCGGCGGCCGGAGCGCCCAGAAGGGCGGCCACGTGACCGTGCTCGAAGCCCAGGACGGGGCCGAGCGGTGGCGCATGGACATCACCGGCCAGGGCAGGAACGCGCCGGTGATGGAGGACTCGCCGTTCGGGGAGTTCACCGGCTCGTTGTTCGGGCAGGCGCTCGACGACGTGAACGGAGACAACATCCGCGATCTCGCCTTCACGAGCGTCGACGGGAGCGTGATGGTGGTCGACAGCGCCAACGGCGAGCCCATCTGGGAGGGCTCGCTGAACGAGGCCTCCATGGAGGGCCCGACGAAGGACGGGCGCGACCAGGGGCAGCGGGGCACCGACGCCACGCGCTACGGCAAGAGCGGAAAGGACGGGAAGGAGAGCCAGCGCGCGCAGCTCGTCGGCGGCCCGCTCACCTACGTGCCGGGCAACCGCGACGAGCCGGGCCTGTTGGTGGTGACGGGGTACGACTTCCAGACCTTCGGGTCGGAGGCCTTCGCGTTCGCGGTCGAGACCGGAGATGTGCTGGGGAGCCTCTCCGTCAACGAGCTGGTCGTCGGCGTGACGCCGGCCACCTGGAGCCGCGGCGGACTGGGCATCGCCATCACCACGGCGTACGACACCTACGGCCTCGACGTAGGGGAGCCGACGGGGCCGCAACGCCCCCAGCGCGACCAGCGGGAGGAGGACCAGGCCTCCGGCCGCGAGGACACCGACTACTGATCGCCCCGTAGTCGCCATCGACGCGCGGAAACTCGGCCTGCTCGAAGCTCCGCGTGTCCACGCAACCAGGGCCCCGCCCGTCCGGACGTCCGGGCGGCGCGGGGCCCTCCGCGTCTCACCGCGCGTCGCGGCATCGAACGTGGTAGGAAAGGTTGTTCCAGAGGTATTCATGCCCGACGCGCTGGAGAAGCGCCTCCTCCTCCCGGTCGCGCCCGACGCCATCTTTGCCGCGTGGCTCTCGTCAGAGGGTCATTCCGAGATGACGGGCGCCGCCGCCACGGTGGACCCCGACGGACGCTTCACCGCCTGGGATGGCTACATCTCGGGCACCACGGTGTCGGTCGAGCAGACCCGGATCGTGCAGCGCTGGCGCAGCACCGACTTCCCGGAGGAGGCTCCGGACTCACGGCTCGAGATCTTGTTGGAGGCCACGCCCGAGGGCACGCTCGTGACGTTCCTGCACACGGAGATCCCCGACGGCCAGGGTCCCAACTATGACCAGGGTTGGGAGGACTTCTACTTCACGCCCATGCGCGTGTGGTGCCAGGGATGACGGCCACGGCGCTCGCGGCCGTGTGGGCGGCGGTGGCACCGACCGTCGCCACCTCTGCCACGTTTCCCCCGCCCGCGTTGGACGCCCGGGTCTGGGAAGAGGTCGCCAACGGCAAGATCGCGCGTCGCACCATCGGCGGCACGACCCCGGAGGAGCCTGCCACGGTCCTCGGCGTCGGCGTGCTCGACGTGTCACGGGAAGAGGCCTGGCTCTCGCTGACCGACGATCGACTCTCCGCCGAGATCGAGAGCCTCACGGAGGTGGCGTTGCAGGGCACCTGGGCGGCACCCAAGCGCCTCTACCAACGCCTGGACCTCCCCTGGCCGCTCAACGACCGCCATTGGGTCATCGCGCTGACCAACAATGCCCGCCTCGCGACGGCGTCCGGCGTCTGGGAGCGTGCATGGACCCTCCGGAGCGACCTCCTGGCGGACGCTCGGGCCCGCACGGACACGGAGCGGTTCGACGCCGCGGAGACCGTCACGGTCAACCAGGGCGGCTGGCTGCTCGTGCCCCTGGCCGACGGCGACACGCTCGCGGTCTACCAGGCCCGGGCGACCCTCGGCGGGGCGATCCCAGACGGCGCGGTCGACAGCTACACGCGCTCCTCGATGACCTCCCTGTTCGAGGGAGTCGAGCGCAACGTGGCAAAGGTGCGGCCGCGCTACGGGCCGGGATGCGCCCCCCAACCGGGAGCGGATGGCGCCCCGATCCCCTGTTTCCGCTGAAGCGCCTACCACTGAAGCGCCTTCCACTGAAGCGCCTGTCGCTCGTCTGTCGTTGAAGATGCCGTTCTAGCCGACCGGGATGCCCCGCGCGCGCAACCGCTTGATCGCGGCCGAGAACGCGCCGCGGGCTTGCTGATACGTACGACGTTGACAGGCGACGGGCTCCGGCACGTCTCCCATGTCCCAATACGAGCTTGGGTCGGGGGGGCTGGTCGACCAGCGGGATGAACCGTCACAATACACGTGAACGTAGCCGGTCGGGTTCTGCAGCAGCAACGCGACGGCCTGGGCCTCGGCCAGTGGGTGCATGGACTCTCCGCGCCCCACATTACACGTTTGCGGGCGCGGACAAGGCCCTATATTGCGCGGAATACGTCGACGAGCACATCCCGGGGGCCCTTGGTGTTGAGCGTCATCGTCATTCCCACCCGTTTGTGTCGCGCTTGCCCCGCGGCGGCGAGCGCGAGGAGCGCCCGTTGAACCCGCTCCACACCGAGCCGTGCAGCCACAGTGGGCTCCACATCGGCAGCGCCCAGATCCGCCTGAATGTCCGCGTCGAGCCGCTCCCACACCTGGAGCGCCGTGTAGCCGCCCCCGAGCGCGAGCCGCACGCGCGCGCGCAACCCGGTCGGGCGCAACACGGCGAGGACGGCGGCAGCGAGCGCCTCGTCGGTCAATACCGCGGCACCGTGGGATCGATCCGGAGGCTCCACGCCTCGATCCCCCCCCGCATGCTCATCGTCTCGAACCCCTCTCGCTCCAGCAGCACCGCCGCGTTGATCGAGCGCACGCCGGCGTGACAGTACACCAGGACCGGGCGGCCCCGCTCCAGCTCCTCCGCGCGCTCCACGATGTCGCCGAGGGGGATCGGCACGCCCCCCACGATGCGGCAATAGTCGTGCTCCCAGGGCTCGCGGCAGTCCACGAGCTGGGGGGCCGACGGGCCCGTGAGTAGGTCGCGCGCCTCCTCCACCGTGACTTGTCGCATGGTTATCGAGACCCCGTGAACGACCAGCTCTGGCTGGCACAATCAAAGCAACCGCTGCCGACGAAATCCGCGGTGAACGTGCCGTCGAATGTGGTCATCGACGTGAACTCCGCCGCGAAGGTGTAGACCTCCGTGCAGCTCCCCCGCACCACCTGCTCCGCCGAGAAGGCGGTGCTCGACGTGAACACCCCCGTCATCTCCCCCGGCTGGGCGCCGCTGCCGAGGGAGTTCACGGTGACATCGGGGTAGGCGTCGGTGATGAGCACCCGCTCGAAGTCCATCGTGACCACGCCGAACGTGCACGTGTACGCGATCGTGTCGTCGAGGCTCCAGGTGTCGGTGTAGTCCGACACGCACCCGTCATCGACCAGGCCGTTGCAGTCGTCGTCCACCGCGTTGTCACACACCTCGCTCCCGCCCGGGAACGCGTCGATGTCCGTGTCATCGCAGTCATTGCATTGCGTCCAACCGTCGCCGTCGAGGTCGACCGTGAAGTCGCCGACGACCGCCGCGTCCGTGTCGTCGCAGTCCGTGCAGGCGGTCAGGCCGTCCCCGTCGGCGTCCGCCCCGTCCAGCGTGGCCTCGTCGCAGTCGTCATCGAGGCTGTTGCAGGCGACCTCGAGGGCCCCCGGGCTCACCTCGGCCACGGCGTCCGCGCAGTCCTCGCAGGCCGTGTAGCCGTCCGCGTCTACGTCCTCGCCGTCCGGCGTGGCCGGGTCACAGTCGTCGTCCACCCCGTTGCATTCCAACTCAGGCTTGCCCGGGCGGATCTCCGGGTCGGCGTCGTCACAGTCGAGATCGATCGCGGCATACGTGGCGGCGCAGTCGGGGTTGGCACCGTCGAACGCGCCGTCCCCGTCGACGTCGAACGGGGCGTCCACCGTGTCCTCCTGCTGCTGGAGCACGGCATCGCACTGGGCCTGCTTGGTGATACCGATGTCGCTCGCACAGGCGACCAGGACCAAGGGGAGCAGCATCCGCATCATTCGACCACCTCGACGTCGCCTTGCCATGCGTAGTAGCGCACCTCGAGCCCCTCCCCCGGTCCGGGTACGGCGTACCCGTCGAGGATGATGGCGTTCGGGCCCGGAGCGTAGCGCCAGCCGTTCTCGTCCCGCGGGTGGAGCAGCACGCCGTCCCGACGCACCTCCAGGTTCTCGGGTTCGGGCACCTGGGACAACGCGAACGTGTCGGACAGGCCCATGGCGTTGAGCGCCAGTTGCTTCATCGTCTCCGAGAAGTCCTGCCGGCAGATCGAGTCGGTGAGGCCGCCGGACCAGACCGCCACGTCGAGGTAGCGCTCGGCGGGGTCCGCCGCCGCGTAGGGCGACGCACAGCCCGCCGGCAGCTCCCCGACCACCGCGGAGAGGCGCACCCGACCCTCGCCCTTCAACGCCGCAAGGTGGCCCTCGTAGGCCTCGACGTCGCCGGGGGAGTGGTCATCCTCGTCGGAGAGCACGATGACCGCGAGGTCGGCGCCCGTGCGGACGAGCCCGGCGTTGGCACCGGAGAGCAGCGGTTCGCTCGTCGCGAGCTCCATCGCGCGGAGGCCCTGTTCGTCGCGACTGCCGCTCGTCCCCACGTCGACCGCCGCGGCGAAGGCCTCGGCCACGCCGTCCACGTAGGCGGTGATCACCCCCGCGACGAGCGCGCCGCCGTCGGCCTCCACGTTGGTCGTGGTGACGCCGACCTGCCAATCGGCCCCGAAGCCGTCAAGCACACCCACGAACGCGCCGAGATTGGCGACCACGTTGGATTGTTCCTCGGACATGGTGCCGGAGTCGTCCATGATCCAGAGCACGTCGACGGTGAGGTTGCCGTCGTCCTGCACGAACACGTCCTCGCTGACATTCCGCGTCACGTCGTAGTCGGAGCAGCCGGCGAGGGCGGCGGCCAGCAGGGAGAACAGGGGGCCAATCGGCCGGGTCCGCGGGGGCACACGCCACCTCCGCCCTCATGATACCACTGCGGCCGATCCCGGGTGTCGCCGTGTCCCGCGTCCGCTCCGTCCTCCCGCTCCTCCTGCTCGTGGCATGTGGTCCCGGCGCGGCCGTGGGAGAGGCCGGGATCGACGTTTCCGGGCTCTGGCCGGCCACCGAGGGCGCCTTCCTCGCCTATCGCAACCGGACGCCCGAGCAGCTCGCGGACCCCGAGCAGGCCGACGTGCTCGACGAGGCGAACCTCCTGCTCTCTCGCTACGAGGCCGGTGGCTGCGGAGACACGCGCGTGGCGCTCCGGGTGGGCGGCTCGTGGGACAGCGCCATCGCCGTGGGCGCCCTGCACCTCGACACGAGCGGCGGGGTGGCGATCTGCGGCCATGAGGGCGACGATGGCACGGTCGAGGCGTACGACCCCGCGGTGCCCCTCTGGGTCGAGGGGTCACCCCTGGAGGACGCCGTCCCGGCGACGCACGAGGGCTGGAGCGTGACCGCGTCCCGCGAGGCGGATCTAAGCACCTACTTCGGTGTCTTCCCCGCAACGGTCGCGTTCGCCCTCTCCGGGGACGGCGCGCTGGATGGTTGGGTGCTCCACCTCGCGGACGGGTTCGGGCTCGTCCTCCTGGAGACCGACACCCTCGCCGCCGACCTCGTCTACACCCGTTGAAGCACCGCCTTCTTCCCGGCGCTTAGGTTCAGAGTGGGGCATCCGTGCCCCATCGCCATGCCTCACTGGGGCACCCCCGCCCCATGCAAAAAGGTAGCGCAGGGACTTGATTTGGGGGTGGTTTCGGCCCATCTCATGCTAAGCTGCGCGGCGCGGCGTGACTCCATCTTTCGCCGCCCGACTCCGGAGGCATGGATGCGTCGCTCGATCCTTTTCGTCCCTCTCTTCGCGCTCGCCTGCACCCCGGACTACGACCTGGCGCCGAACAAGCCGGACGAGGACGGCGGCCCCCAGATCGAGGTGGACCCGAGCGCGCTCTACTTCGGCTCCGGCGAAGCGGGCGAGGAGATAGCGCAGACCTTCACGATCACGAGCATCGGTGAGACCACCGCCTCCGTGACCGAGGTGCTCATCGACGGCGCCGAGTTCGCCGTCACGAGCTTCGCCGGCGGCCGCCTCCCCGTGGGCGACTCGATGGACGTCGTCATCACCTACACGGCCACGGGCGCGGAGGACTTCGGCACCGCCGAGGTCTTCAGCGACGACTCCGAGTCCCCGCACATCGTCACGCTCAACGGCGGCGGGCTCGTGCCCGAGCTCACGATCGACCCGAGCTCGTACGACTACGGCTACGTCCCGGTCGGCGATCGCGAGGATGCCGACTTCGCCCTCCGCAACACCGGCGGTGCGACCCTGGAGATCACCGCGCTGAGCCTGACCGACGCGGTCTTCACCTACACGCTCGCGGACGCCCTCCCCATCTCGCTCGAGCCGGGCGAAGAGACCCCCGTGACCGTCACCTTCGAGCCCGACACCAGCGACGTCTGGGTCGGCGAGCTCCAGGTCGGCAGCAACGACCCCGCGGGCATGAAGTCCGCCACGCTCAACGCGTCGGGCGCGGGCGACCAGCCGATCGCGGTGTGCTCCGCCAACCCCGACGTGGTCGAGGCCATCCACGAGGACACCACGTGGGTCGGCAACGCATCGTACGATCCCGCCGGCTATGCCATCACCGACTACGAGTGGACCCTCGTGACGAAGCCGAGCGGCTCGACCGCGCGGATGCCCGCCGGCGGCGCGAACCGCAGCGGCTTCACCCCCGACCTCGCCGGCACCTACGAAGGCGAGCTGGTCGTCACCAACGAGCTCGGTGACCGCTCCGAGCCCTGCACGGCGATCCTCGAGGCCATCCCCTCCGGCGACCTCTGGATCGAGATCTTCTGGGTCCACAGCGGCGACGACATGGACCTCCACCTCGTCCGCCCCGCCGGCTCGTTGACCAGCAACGGGGACTGCTACTTCGGCAACTGCGTGTACTCCGGGCTCGACTGGGGTGTCCGCGGGGACGCCGCGGACGACCCGATCCTCGACATCGACGACATCCCTGGTACCGGCCCCGAGAACATCAACATCGATGACCCGGAGAACGGTGTCTTCACGGTGTACGTCCACGACTACCCGGGCTCCGTGTACAACGGCAACAACGACGTCACGATGAACATCTACATCGGCGGCGCGTTGACCTGGACCGAGACCCGGAACGTCAATTCCGAGGATCTCTACGAGCCGTTCGCCGACATCGACTGGCCGGCCGGCACCGTTACGACCCGCTAGCCCGCGCGGCCGAGCCAACGGATCGGCACCCCCGTGCCGTTCGGGATAGTCGCGACGGCGAGGATCGGATCCGCCATGAGCAGCCCCCTGCGTATGGCCGTCGGCCTGCTCGTCCTCGGCGTCGTGTCCTGGGGCATGCTTCAGCTCGGGTCAGGCCTCGACGCGCCAGCAGCGACGAAAGCGCTTGCGCCCGCCGAGGCCGGTGGGGCGCTGCACCTGAGCGCGCTGGCCCTCCTGCTCGTCCAGATGGCCGTGATCCTGGCCGTCTCCCGCGTCACGGGGATCGGGTTCCGACGCATCGGGCAGCCCCTCGTGGTGGCGGAGATCGTCGCGGGCATCCTCCTCGGCCCCTCTGGGCTCGGCGCGGTGGCGCCCGACGTGCTCGCGGCCCTGTTCCCCCCGGAGGGGATGGACGCGCTCTCGGCGGTGAGCCAGCTCGGCCTCGTCCTCTTCATGTTCGTGGTGGGGCTGGAGTTCGACTTCGGCCTCGTCCGGAGCCGCGGCCCCCTGGCGCTCGTCATCAGCCAGTACGGCATGGTGGTGCCGTTCCTGTTCGGGACCATCCTGGCGCTGGGCCTGTACCCGGTGTTCTCGACCCCGGACGTGCCCTACGTCGCGTTCGGGATGTTCCTGGGCGCGTCCATGAGCGTCACGGCGTTCCCGGTGCTCGCCCGCATCCTCTCGGAGCGTGGGCTCATGCGAACGCCCATCGGCGCGCTCACGCTGACGTGCGCGGCCGTCGGGGACGTGACCGCCTGGTGCCTCCTGGCGGTCACCATCGCGGTGGTTCGGGCCGGTAGCTTCGGGATGGGCATCGTCACCACCGGCCTCGCCGTCGCGTTCGTGGCTGCCATGGTCGGGGTGCTGCGGCCGCTATTGGCCCGGGTCGCAGCCCGCTATGGAACGACGGACGACCTGGGGCAGACCGCCGTGGCGGCGATCCTCCTCGCTCTGCTGCTGTGCGCAACGCTCGCCGAGGCCATCGGCATCCACGCGCTGTTCGGGGCCTTCCTCTTCGGGGTGGTCGTACCGCGCCAGGGGCAGGTCGTGCGTGCGCTGATCGGGCGGGTGGAGGACCTCGTGGTCGTCCTCCTGCTCCCCTTGTTCTTCGCGTTCACGGGTCTGCGGACGGAGATCGGGCTCCTCTCGGGTGGCACCCTCTGGGCCTGGTGCGGGCTCATCATCCTGGTGGCGACGGTGGGCAAGATCGCCGGGACCGCCGTGCCCGCGCGGCTCGGGGGCCTCTCGTGGCGCGAGAGCGCGACCATCGGCATCCTGATGAACACGCGCGGGCTGATGGAGCTCGTGATCCTCAACATCGGCCGGGACCTGGGCGTGTTGTCCCCCACCCTGTTCACGATGTTGGTCATCATGGCGGTCGTCACGACCGTCGTGACCTCGCCCCTCATCGGCTGGCTCCAGCCGCCGGAGCGGGTGCTCGCCGGCACCGCAGAGGCCTCTCCGCAGCGGAATGCCGTGCTTGCCTGCGTCGCCCACCCGGAGAGCGCCGTGGGGCTCGCGCGCATCACGGCCGCGCTGTGCCGGGGGCCTGGCGCGCGCGGGTGGGCCCTGCGCCTCATCCCCATCGGGGACCAGGCGACGCTGTTCCCGGAGGGCACGTCGTTGGACGAAGACGACACCGGGGCGAGCGCCGCCGAGCTCCTGGCCGCCGAGGCGACGCGTCTCGGCGCGCAGGTGGAGGCCTTCGGCTTCCCGTCGTCGTCGCCGCCCCGGGACATCGTGGCCGTCGCCGCCCTGAAGGAGGCCGACGTCATCGTGCTCGGCCTGCACCGACCGCTGATGGGTACGGCCTGGTTGGGCGGACCACTGTTGGAAATCACACAGCATGCGCGCCAGACGGTCTGCATGTTTCATGACACGGGTCTCGTCCAACCGCGCCGCGTCCTGCTGCTCCCGGGTGGAGAGCACGCCGAAGCGGCAAAATCCATCGCGGACCGCCTGGCCCTCCACCCCCAAACCCTGGTCACCGTGTTCCAGCCGCCCAAGGGCGAAGCCGCCATCCCGGCGCTGCTCACAATGGCCGTCCACTACGACCTGGTGGTTGCGAGCGTTGGGCCGGAATGGGGACTGGCAATGAATTTGTTCGACGTACGGGTTCACCCGCTAGTTACGGATCTTCCGTGTTCTCTCCTCGCTGTGCACGGCGCAAACCACCCACGTGGGCCCGGGCAGGAAGAAAGTGTCGTGTAACTATTATTTTTCAGAGCTTACACGGCTATTTCAAACGCCTCCGGCCCTGGATGGAACGCGCCACTTTGGGTGACACCCGCAAAATTTCGTTAGGCTCCGTGCCCGTCGCCCATGAGGTTTCCGTGCCGGAAAAATCCGTACTTGCCGCCTACCGCAATCGCCTAGGGAAAGTTCCCGATCAAAAGATCGCTGACCAGGCAGGCGTTTCGCGAACACTCGTCGTGAACTACCGGAAGAAGCTGGGCATCCCCGCCTACCAGGGGCATAAGTCGGAGGTCACGGTGTCGAAGCCCGCGTCCGAGCCGTTGACCGACCGCCCCTTCCGCGGCCGCCGCTCGGCGCTCGACCCCTTTCTCAATCAGTTGGGGACCGTGCCGGACGCCGAGATTGCCCGTCTCGCCGGCGTCACCGCGGAGAACGTGCGGACCTACCGCCAGCGTCGCCAGATCGCGCCCGTCTGGCAGGTTGGGGACAGCCCCGTCGAAGTGGAGCCGCCCGCGCCCCCGGTGGTGGCGGCCCGGCCCAGGGCGCCCCGCGCAGCACCCACGAGCGCCCCGGCGCCCCTGACCCTGGTCCCCGCGATCGCGGCGCCCGCGCCCATCGCCGCCCCGGCTCGCGCCGTGGAGCCGACCGCCCCGGAGGCCACCGCGGCCCCCGCCGGAACGGCCTTCCTCGTCGTCGTGGACACCGACCAGGGCCCCCGCAGCTACGCGCTCATCGCGGCGGACATCGCGGACGCGGCCACCGCCGCCGCCGCGCGCGTCCCCGGGCGCCACCCGAATGGAACGATCCAGTCGATCCAGCGCATCGCCGAGCTGCTTCCCCTCTGATTCGGCCGACGGCCCCGGACCGCGCCCGCAGCGCGGACGGGTTCAGCTGAAGAGGCGCGCCCACTCCTGGGTGAGGAGCTCCTTGGAGTCGGCGCGCATGCCAGCCTCGGCGTCGAAGAGCAGGATCGCCGCGGCCCGGCGCAGCTCTTCGTAGGTCACGACCCGACCCGGCCGGGGCTGGGCCACGAGCTGCTCGGTGAGCCGCTCGACCGCGGGCTCGTCGAGGTGCCCGAGGTCCCGGAGCATCTCCAGGAAGTCGCCCGCGCGCGGATCGAGCTCGAGGTGTTGGATCGGAGTACGGCTCATTCGGTGCGCGCCCGGTAGCGGCGTCCCGGTAACCGGATCGCGCGCCCCGTCAATTCGAGCAGGCCGAGCTGCGCCATGACATCGGGGAAGGAGATCCCCGTGCGAGCGACCAGATCTTCGGGCGTGGTGGGCGTCCCCAGGTATCGCAGGAGCCCGGCCTCCCCGATCGGCTCGGAGAGGCCTCCCTCCGCGGTGGACCGCTTCGCCACCAGCCCCGCGACCTCGATCACGGTGTGGGCGCCGCGGATCAGCGTCGCGCCCTGCTCGATGAGGTCGAGGCAGCCGAACGACGCCGGGGCGCCGAGCGGGCCGGGCAACGCCAGCACCTCCCGCCCGTAGCGAAGGCCGTGGGTCGCCGTGTTGCGCGCGCCGCTGCGCTCGCCGGCTTCGATCACCGCGACTGCGCACGCCAGGCCCGCGATGATGCGGTTCCGGATCGGGAACGTGAACGGGGTGGCTCGCGCCGCGGGGGGCATCTCCGAGATCACGCACCCGCCGCGCTCGAGGAGCGTCTCCCGCACCCGACGCTGCCAGGCGGGCATCGGCGCGTCGAGCCCCTGGCCCAGGACCGCGACGGTGGCGCCCCCCGCGGCCCCGTGTGCCGCCTGGTCGATGCCCGCCGCGAGGCCGGACACGACCACCGCACCCGCGGAGACCACCGCGCCCGCGATGTGCGCGGCCCACTCCCGTCCGTACGAGGTGCACGCCCGCGCGCCCACGATCGCGACGGTCGGGCGGGCCAGCAACGAGGCGTTTCCTTCGACGGAGAGCGCCACCGGGCCGCACGGGAGCCCGACCAGCGCCGATGGCCAGCCCGACGCCCCGGCGTGGAGGAACTGGACCCCCCGCCGCCCGGAGCGCCACGCGGGCGTATCGAGCACGCGCGCGGCATCCCGCGCGGAGAGCCCGGAGGCGCGAAGGTGCTCGAGGTGCCCCTCCAACCCAGGCATGAGCCGGAGCGAGCGCGGCGCCTCCGCCCACGCTTGCACGACCGGCCAGAGGTCGACCCGCGCGGACAGCACGGCCAGACCCGGCCAGGGGGTTTCCAACGATTGCATGACCTGGACTCCCAAACGGGAGGTGCGGCCGGGTCGAGCGCAACATTAGGCACGGCGGCTGGTTCGGCAAGCGCCATGCGACGGCGGTCGCCAGATGGGCAGGCCGCCCGTGCGCCTCCTGCCTGGCGGCGAGGCTACTCGGCGTTGACCGTGGCGACGGCGCGGAGCCCGATCTGCACGTCGCGCGCGGCGTCCACCACCACGCCCGTCGCGACGCCCGGCTCGGCGCGCACCACCACGACACGCCCCACGACGCGCTCGGGGAGGCGCTCGTCCTCCTTGCCGTCGGGATTGGGGCCGTCGCGCCGCTCGACCAGGTACAAGGACGTACCGACATCCACGCCGTCGTTCGTGCCGCGGTCGAGGAAGACGGTCTCGCCCGTCGAGGCGAGCCGCTGCTCATCCGACAGGCGGGCGATGATCGTGGCCTCGGTGTCGCCCTGGGGCGCGGTCACGTCGACCTCGAGGTCGACGGCGATGGGGGTGCCCACGAGGTCCCCGTGCTCGATCTCGGACCAGCTGTCCCGCACGCTCGCGGTGACGATGTGGTCGTCCACGCGGAGCACCTGCGCCACGCCGAGCACGCGGTAGACGTGGCCGATGGGCCCGTCCGCGCCCTTCACCTTGCTCCCCTGGCGCCGGTAGATGGCGAGCAGGGTGCCGCAGTCCACGTCGCCGGTGTCCGTGAGGTCGAGGTAGAGGATGTTCCCCTCGCCGAGCTCGTGCGCGGGCGTGTCGGCGCTGTAGACGGTGCCCCGGAGCTCGAGGGTGTCCTCGTCGCCGAGGAACCCAGGCGCGGAGAGCTTGACGCCATCGTAGCGGCGGTCGTACAGCGGCGGGAAGTCACACGCGACTTCGGCCGCCTCCTCGACGCGCACGGGGGGCGTGTAGCCGTCTGCGAGGGTGCCGGTGTCGTTCACGCCGGCCGAGGGCGGGTTCAGGGCATCCCCGAGGCGGAAGTAGATGCGGTTGCCCGGGTAGATCCAGTGCGGGTTGGTGATGTACTCGTTCACCGACCAGAGCTCCGGCCACACGTAGGCGTCACCGAGGAAGCGCGTGGAGATGTCCCACAACGTGTCCCCGTTCTGGATCACGTAGAAGTCCGGGGCTCCTGCGGCGCCACCCATGGCGGTCGTGCCCTCCTGGGCCATCGCCACCGCCATCGAAAGGCTCAACCACCCGACCAACATCCGCGCTCCAGCAGCCCACCGAGCATCCGCCGCGCGGCCCCCAGTGTCAAGCGCAGCGGGCCCTCCGCACGGGCGAACGCCGATCAGGGCGCCGGCGTGACCGTGGCCTTCGCGGCGCCCGCCTTGCTCGAGACCGCCGAGAGCGCCGCGGTCGCGCCGTCCTTGCTGGCGTAGCCGCCGACCCGCACGCGCCAGACCGAGCGCCCCTCGACGAGCGCGACGGCCTTGTAGGCGGACAAGCCTGCCTGCTGGAGGGTCTCCACGTAGCGGTCGGCGTCCGCCTCGACGGCGTGCTCGGCCACCTGGATGGCCCATCCGGACGTGGGCATGTCCGCCGCGGGCGGGGTCACGACGCCACCGCCGCCCGTCAACGCGATCGTGCCGGGGCGTGCCTCGGCGGGGAACGGGTTCGGCGCCGGCGGCGCGGCCGGCACAGGGGCGCCCACCGCGGCGCCTTCGAGGGGCGTGGGCGGCACGACGGGCACCTCGGTGCGGGGAAGCTCGTCCGGGAACCCCAACGGGACATCGCCGGCCGTGGCCTGCTCGACGCCCGCGAGGAGCACCTCGAGGTCACCCTGGGCGACCTCGTCCGGCACGAACCTGGCTATCGGGGGCGGCGGCGGCGCGACGACCTTGCCCCGCCCCGTCTGGAACCCGACGAAGAACGAGAGCACCGCCAGGGCGACGGAGAGCGCGCCCAGGGCATAAAGGTGGTTGCGCGTGAGCGGGAGCTGTTGGGTTGCCCGCGGGCGCATCGGGTCCTGCATCCCGCGATGTTATCCCGACGGGCGCATCCCTGGACGGGTCAAGACTCGTCGTGCCCGTTCATCGGGAAGATCCGCACGTTTACGTCCGTGACGTGCGCCTCCAACGTGGCCTCCGCGTCCGCCCGGATCGTGTCGAGGCGGGCGCGGACCTGCCGCGAGTCGTTGCCGACCACGGTGATCGCCACCACGGCCGCCTCGTGGGCCTCCAGGTGGCCCACCTCGGCGAACGCGGCACGATGTCGGGTCTGCACCCGGTCGCGCAGGGACGAGACCACACGGCGCCGGTCCTTGAGGGACCGGCTGCCGGGGATCCGGAGCACCATCCGAAGAAGCCCTACGAACAGGGCCTCGTCAGGGGCGGGGAGGTACAGCACCTACTCCGGGCGGGCGACCTGGACCCGCGTGTACAGGGCGATCTTGTCGCCTTCCTGGATGTCGGTCGCGCCGTCGATGCCGATACCGCACTCGAAGCCCTTCTCGACTTCGCGAACGTCTTCCTTGAAGCGCTTGAGGCTCGTGACCTTGCCCTCGGCGATCTGCTTGCCGGCCCGGAAGACCTTGGCGGCGGCGCCGCGGTTGACCTTGCCGTCCATGACCATGCAGCCGGCGATGAAGCCGAGCTTCGGGATCTTGAAGAGCGCGCGCACCTCGGCTTCGCCGACCTTCTGCTCTTCGTAGATGGGGGCCAGCAGGCCCTGCATCCGCGCCTTCACTTCGTCGATCACGTTGTAGATGATCTCGAACTTCTTGATCTCGACGCCGTACTGATCGGCCGCCTGGCGCGCCTTCGCGTCGGACTTCACGTCGAACGCGATGATCAGGCCGCCATCGGGCGCGGCGAGGTTCACGTCGGACTCGTTGACCGGGCCGATGGCCGCATGCAGGATCTTCAGCTGCGTCCCGGCGACGACCAGCCCCTCGAGCGCGCCCTTCAGGGCCTCGAGCGAGCCGCTCACGTCCGCCTTGAGGACGATCTTCATGACCTCGGGGGCCTCGCCACCGTTCTTGTAGAGGTCCTCGAGGGTCATCTTGGCGCGCTGGCTGTGCGCACCGACCGCCTTGACCGCGGAGCGATGCTCCACGAGCGCGCGGGCGTCCTTCTCGGACTCGACGACCGCGAACTCGTCGCCCGCGTTCGGCACGTCCTGCAGGCCGAAGATCTCCACCGGCGTGGAGGGACCCGCTTCCTTGAGCTTCTGCCCGCGATCGTCCGACATCGAGCGCACGCGGCCCCAGGTCGAGCCGATGACGATGGTGTCCCCCTGCTTGAGGGTACCCGTCTGCACGAGCAGCGAGGCCACGGCGCCGCGGCCGACCTCGAGGCGAGACTCGAGCACCACACCTTCGGCGTGACGATCGGGGTTCGCGCGGAGGTCCGCGACTTCGGCGACAACCAGGATGTTGTCGAGGAGGTCGTTGACGCCCGTGCCCTTGAGGGCGGACACCGGCACGAAGATGACGTCGCCGCCGTACTCTTCGGAGACGAGCCCGTGCTCCATGAGCTGACGGGTGACGCGCTCGGGCTGAACGCCCGGCTTGTCCATCTTGTTGACGGCCACGAGGATCGGGACGCCCGCCGCCTTGGCGTGGCTGATGGCCTCGATGGTCTGGGGCATGACGCCGTCGTCCGCCGCGACCACGAGGATGATGATGTCCGTGGCCTTCGCCCCGCGGGCACGCATCGCGCTGAACGCGGCGTGACCCGGCGTGTCGATGAAGGTGATCGGCTTGTCGCCGCGCTTCACCGTGTAGGCGCCGATGTGCTGGGTGATGCCGCCGGCCTCGCCCGCCGCGACCTTCGCCTTGCGGATGGTGTCGAGCAGGGTGGTCTTGCCGTGGTCGACGTGGCCCATGATGGTCACGACCGGCGCGCGGTTCGGCAGATCGGAGCCCTCTTCCTCTACGTCGTAGAGGTGCTCGGACTCGTCGAACGCGACGTTGACGACCTCGTGGCCGAGCTCCTGCGCCAGGATGGACGCGGTGTCGAAGTCGATCGTCTGGTTGACGGTCGCCGGCTGCCCCATGGACATGAGGAGCTTGATGAGCTCCGCCGCCTTCACGCCCATCTCGTGGGCGAGGTTGGCGACGGTGATCTCGCCTTCGATCCGGACGCGGTGCTTGACCGTCTGCACCGGACGGACCGCGCGCATGTCCTTGCCACCGCGGCCCTTCGGCTTGCGGGCGCGGGAATCGGGCGTCGGGACGTGCTCGCTGCGGCGGGCGTTGGGGCCCTTCTTCGGGCGGCGGTCATCGGAGGCAGGAGCGGGTGCTCCCGCGTCGACACGACCGGGGCCGGGCGCACCGGGGCGACGGTCTGCACTGGGGCCCCAGCGGTTCCCCTGGGCAGCCTGCTCGCGGGCCCGGCGACGCGCGCCGGTGGGATCGGTGGGATCGTAGCCGGCGGGGAGGGACACGACCGCCCGGCCCAGGCCGGGGAGGATCGGGGTGTCGTTCAGCCGGGCCGGCGGCGCACGCAGGCCCGCAGGGGACGCGGACGGGAGCCGGCCGTAGCCGCCCGGACGGTCGATGATGACCGCACGCTCGAGCGTGGGCTCGGCACGGGCGACCGGAGGCGGCTCCGGGGGCCGGACCTCGGCAGGAGCTTCCGCGGCGGCCGCGGGCGCGCTGGGGCCAGGCTCGGACGCCGCTTGGGCGCTCGGCTCGACGTGCCCGGGCTCCGAGACGGGCTCGTGCGCGGGGGCCTCGGCACGCGCTTCCGCCGCGGGGGCGTGGGCCGCTTCTTGCGGGGCGGCGGGCGCCGCCTCGGCGACGAAGGTGGGCTCGACGTGCTCGACCACGGAGGGCTCGGCGACGACGGGCGGCGCGGCCTCCTCGGCGCGAACGGGCGCGGCGACCGGGGCGCGGTTCGGCAGCGGAACCGGCGTGCCGCGGGGCGGCAAGCCGCTCGGGGCAGAGGGGCGCGCGGCCGTGGACTGCGGCGCGGGCGCCGGCTGCTGCGGACGCTGCGCCATGCTCGGCTGCGCGGCGGCCACGGGGCGAGCCGGGGTTTCATCACGAGCCGGACCCGGACGACGAATGATCGTGCGCGCGGGAGGAGGCGTCGGCTCGGGGGCGGGCATCGGCGTCCGTCGACGCACGACTCCATCCCCCACGCGCTTCGTCTCGTTCGCCTTCGGGTCCGTGGCCTTCTGCTGCTGCTGCTCCGGGGCACGCGGCTGCGCCGGCTTTGCGCCGGGGCCCGACCTCTCGAGGCGATCCATCAGATCTTTCGTCGA
The DNA here is from genome assembly GCA_030684355.1 of Pseudomonadota bacterium. Classification (GTDB taxonomy): domain Bacteria; phylum Myxococcota_A; class UBA796; order UBA796; family SXON01; genus CAJBVW01. Next base: position 50,063 of record JAUXTN010000067.1, on the reverse strand, counting down.
CATTCAGTACCTTGTAGGAACGGGCTCGCAACCCGCAGAGGATACGCACGCATCCCGTTTTCGCCGGAGAAAAGCTCCGGCCGACCATCGTGGCGGGCGCGCGCGCCGCCTCGCTCGGGGGACCCGACGCCGCAGCCGGCCCCCGCCGGGGCCACTAACGCAATGCCTGCATCCTCCGCAACTGTTCGGCGAGCGCGCGAGTGACGGCGGCGGACCGCAAACCCACGATCGCGCGTGGACCCTTACCGATCTTACGCCCGAGCGCTTCTCTATCCCAGGGCAGGGTCCACACCGGAATTTCGCGATCGCCCCGCGCGGCATCCACGCTGGTGGGCGAGGCGTCGCTCGCCACGGCGAGGCCGATGATGTCGCCAGCGCGCACGGCGCCGATGACCTGCTCGCCGCCGCTCGCCAGCGCACCGGAGCGCGCAGAGAGGGAGAGCAGCTCGCCCGCCGTGCGCTCGTTGGCCGCGCGGACGCGATCCAGGAGGCCCGCCGTCTTGCAGCTCTCCACCTGGAGCGCCCGCAGCAAGATGGCCGGCTTGGCCTCCGCCGTCGCGATCACGTCACGACGGGGCGCGAGCCAAGCGCCACGGCCGCCCAGGCGGGCGCCGTAGTCGACCTCGACCGTGCCGTCCGGGCCCAGCAGGACGCGCACGAGCGCCTCCGGCGGGCCCGACTCGCGGGTGACCACGCAGGTACGGATGGGTCCCTCCCCGGTCGGGGGGGGACGTTTAGACTTCGTCCGCACTCGGGGGCAGCTCCGCTGCGGCCTTGCGCCGATCAGCTTCCTCGAGGATCAAGACTTCGAGGGCGCGCTCGCCCGCGGCGATGACGGAGTCGGCCTCGGCGTCCTCGAGGCCGAGGATGCCCGCGAGCTCGTAGGGCTCGGCGTCGGCCACCTCGCGGCAGCTCCGGAAGCCGTGGCGGATGAGGGTCTCCACCTGCTCCGAGGAGAGGGCCTCGACACGGGAGAGCTCGTCACGCGCCTGCTCGTTCATCTCCGAGTGCTTCGACTCGCTGAAGATGTCGATCCGCCAGCCGGTGAGCTGGGCGGCGAGGCGCACGTTCTGCCCGCGGCGGCCGATGGCCTTCGAGAGCTGATCGTCGGGCACCACGAGCTCCATCGCGTGCGCGTGCTCGTCGATGTAGACGCGCGACACGCTCGCCGGGGCGATGGCGTGCACGATGAAGCGCGCCGGGTCCGGGTGGTAGGGGATGATGTCGATGGCTTCGCCACGGAGCTCGCCCACGACCGCCTGCACACGGCTGCCCTTCATGCCGACGCACGCGCCGACGGGATCCACGTCACCGTCCACCGAGCTGACCGCGATCTTCGCGCGGAAGCCGGGCTCGCGGGCGCAAGCCTCGATGCGGACGATGCCCTCCGCCACCTCCGGGACCTCGAGCTCGAAGAGCTTCATGAGGAGGCCGGGATGCGTGCGGGAGAGCACCACCTGGGGGGTCTTGGTCGCGCGGGTGATGTCCACCACGTACGCCTGGATGCGATCGCCCTGGCGGTAGGTCTCCGTCGCGACCTGTTCGCGCTTGGGGAGCATGGCCTCGGCGCGGCCGAGGTCGACGATGATGTTGCCCTTCTCGAAGCGGCGGACGATGCCGGTGATGATCTCGCCCTTCCGGTCCTTGAACTCGGAGAACGTCATCTCGCGCTCGGCGTCGCGGATCTTCTGGATGATCACCTGCTTCGCCGTCTGCGCGGCGATGCGGCCCAGGCCCTCGATGTCGAGCTTGATGCCGAGGCTGTCGCCGATCTCGCACTCGGGGTCGAGCTTGCGCGCGCCCGCGAGGTCGATCTCGATGTCGTCGTCCTCGACCTCCTCGGAGACCGTGCGGAACTCGAAGAGCTCGACTTCGCCGAGCTCGTCGTTCCACTGGGCCTCGAAGTCCTTCTGCATGCCGTACTTCTTACGGCCAGCCGCCACCATCGCCTGCTCGAGCACCTCGATGAGGGAGTCCCGAGGGATGTTCTTCTCGCGGGCGACCGCTTCGAGGTCGCGTGCAAGCTCACTGATCATGGCGCTTCTCCTTCGGCTTCCGGCTGATTCACGGGATGCAGGCCCTGCCCGAGGCGGGCGAACTGTTCCAAATCGAGGATGAGGTTGGCGCGCTCGATGTCGGCGAGCGGAATGAGGCGCTCCCCTTCGTCATCGACCTTGACGCGCACGGTGCCGTCCGCGGCGCCGAGCAGGCGCACCTTGAGGCGGCGGCGACCGTCCATCCCGTAGAGCTTGATCCGCGCGTCGCACCCGGCGAAGTACGCGAAGTCCTTCTCCCGTTGGAGCGGGCGCTCCATGCCGGGCGTGGACACCTCGAGGTCATAGGCGCTGGCGATGAGGTCCTCGGCGTCGAGCACCGGAGAGAGCGCGCGCGAGACCTGCGTGCAGTCCGAGATCGTGGCGCCGCCGACCTTGTCGAGCGAGACCCGCAGCACCCGCTTGCCGGCCGCGCCGCCCACGAGCTCGATCGCGACGAGGTCACAGCCCTGGCGCTCGGCCACGGGCTCGGCCAGCGCGCGGAGCGAATCGATGAGCGAACGGATGTGCGACATGGGGTGCTGAGCCAAAAAAAAAGAGCGCCCTGGGGGACGCTCCATGGAACGGAGGTTTGGGACGCCCGGGATAATCCTCCGGGGCCAGCGGCGCAAGCGAGGTGACGGTCCGTTACGCACGGGCTGCGTGCATCGCGGGTCGCGTGCCGGGGACCGGGATCGCCCGCCCGCGGGGGAAAAGCGGCCGTTTACCCGATGCTACTTCCCCTGTTGCGCCTTCGCTTCCTTGGCCGCCTTGCTCTTCGGGTAGCGCTGGATCACGTCCGCCCAGAAGAGCTTGGCCGTCGCCTTGTCGCCGAGCGCCGCGAAGCACTCGCCGACGCGCAGCACGGACCAGGGAGCCCAGGTGCTCTCGGGGTACTTGTCGGCGACGAGCTGGAACGCGGCCGCGGCGGTCTTGTAGTCGGCCTCGTTCTGCCAGGACTCCGCGATGCGGTAGTAGGCCTCGGCCACGCGGTCGCTCTTCGGGTTGTCCTGGATGAAGCGCTTCGCCACGGCCCGCGCGACGCCGCCGTTGCCCTCCTCCAGGTTCTTTCCGATGAGCGCGAAGATCTCCTCGGGCGTCGAGGTGACGGGGGGCTCGGGCGTGGGCGTCACGGTGGGGGTGCCCGTGGGGGTCCCGCTGGGATCGACCGTCGCGAGGGGGTCGGCCCCGGTGACCGCGCCGGTCGAGGGGTCGCGCACGGGCGCCGGGGGGGTCTTCATCCCGAGGGACTTCTCGAGCGCGGCGACGCGGCTCTCCGTGTAGGACATGCGGAAGTCGGAGTCCTGCTGGAACCCGACGCCGGCCTGCTCGTAGGTGCCGTAGTCGTGCTGGAGCACCTCGAAGTCTCCCCGGATGTGGGCGACCTCCTGGCGGAGCTGCTCCATCGTCTCCATCTTCAGGATCTCTTCCTGGCCGCGCGCCCGGGTGACCTCCTCCATCTGTCCGACCCGACGCGACATGTCCTCGGACACCACCTCGAGCTCGCGCACGCGCCGGCCATGGTCGGCGAGCTCCCGGTGCATCTGGTCGGTCGCGGACTGGCCCGTGCGGTCGATGACGCAGGCGACGAGGAGGGGGACAAGGATCACGGCTTACTCCCGGACGAGGATCTCGGCGCGACGATTGGCGGCGTCCGCCGAGGAGGTGCCCGAGCGGTCGACGGGGCGTTCCTCCCCGTAGGACACCGTGCGCAGCCGCGCGGGCGAGACGCTCAGGCCCACGAGGTAGCGCTGCACGGCTTCGGCGCGGCGCTGACCCAGGGCGATGTTGTAGTCGGTGGTGCCGCTCTGGTCACAATGCCCCTCGATGCGCACCGTGGCGGTGCCCTCGCGGAGGCAGGGCGCGAGCAGGTCGAGCTCCCGGCGCGTGCCGGGGTCGAGCACGGCGCTGTCGAGCTCGAAGCGCACAGTGGTGGAGGCGCAGCCGGCGGTGGAGGGAGCGCCCTCGGTGAGCGTGAGCCCCTTTCGCAGCGTGGCCTTGGTGCCGTCCGGGTTCGTCACGACGACGTCGTAGCTGCCGATCGGCATCGCGGGAACCCCGACGCGGAGCGAGTTCTCGTCGACGTAGCGCACGCTCGAGGCGGCGGCGCCGTTGAAGGCGACGCGGGCGCCGTCCTCGAAGCCGCTCCCGAAGATCTCGGCGTCCAGCGTGCGATCCGCCGGGGCCTGCCCCGGGTCGATGGCAGCCACCTGGAGGCGCACGCTCGGAGGGTTGAGCACCTCGCCGCCACCGCCGTCATCGGGCAGCTTCTTCTTGCAGCCGACGAGCGCCAGCGGGAGCAACAGGATCAAGGCGACGAGTGCGGGTGACGACGACCGGCGGTTGCCAAGAAACATGGGCTCCCCAGGCGCGCTCCTTAGAGCCTCGAACCGCGCCTGTCAACGGCCGGCGCGGCGCGCCCCCGCGCGCTCCGAGGGCCCTCCGTGTGCGCGTGCGCACCTTCGCGCCGGCCAACCCGGCGGGCCGAACGCCCCGCCGCTTGTTACCGCCGCGCGGCCGGCCGACGACGGGGCGCCCGTGCCGCCCCCCCGTCCCGAGCGGAGCCACGTGTCCGGGCGTCTTCCCCCTTCCGTCGCCGTCGTCGCCGCGCTCGTGGGCGCCGGGTGCGTCGCGGCGCTCGGCGATCCGCGCGCCCACGCCGCGCCGTTCGTCGGCGTCGTGGTCGCCTGGGGGCTGCTGGTCGCGCTCCTGGCGCCCGGGCTCCCCTCCCCCGCAAGGGTCGCGATCGCGGCCGTCCTCGTGCGTCTGCCGCTGCTCGTCGTGGCGCCCACCCTCTCCGATGACGTGTGGCGCTACCTCTGGGAGGGTGCGGTGTGGCGCGCGGGCGAGAACCCGTTCGTGCACGCCCCGGATGCCCCGGCGCTCGCGCACCTCCGGGACGCCGTGTGGGCCAACGTCAACCATCGGCAGGTCCCGAGCATCTACCCCCCCTTCGCCCAGCTCCTCTTCGTCCTCCTCTCGGGCGGCGGCGTGCTGGCCTGGCGCCTCGTCTCCGCCGCCTGCGACGTCGGAACCGCGGTCTTGCTCGCCCGCGCCCGACCCCGCGCGGGGTGGCTCTGGGCGCTCCTTCCCCTCCCCGCGATCGAGAGCGCCGTGAGCGGCCATCTCGAGGGGATCGGCGTGCTCTTCCTGGTGGCGGCCATCGTCACGCGCAAGGGCATCTGGGCCTGGGTCGGCGCGATGGTGAAGCTCCTCCCCGGCGTGCTGCTCGTTCTGGAGCGGCCCCGCGCGTGGCCGCTCTGGGGGGCCTTGACCGTCCTCGTGGCCCTGCCGGTCGTGCGCGCCGAGGGGTTCGAGACCTACCGTGCGTCCTGGGCGTTCAACGGCTCGTTGTTCCCCATCGCCGAATGGGCGGTCGGCGCCGCGGCGCGGCCTGGCCTCCAGCTCCTCGGCGGCGCGATCGTGGCAGCCATCCTGCTGGGCAGCCGCGACCCCGCGCGCATCGCGCTCTGGACGACGGGCACCTTCGTCGTCCTCTCGCCGACGGTGCACCCCTGGTACGTGTTGTGGCCGCTCGCCGCGGCGCTGCTCAACGGATCGCGGGCGTGGACCGTGCTCGCGGTGACCGTGCCGATCTCGTACATCGTGCTGACCACCTACGATCCGCTCACGTCGAGCTGGACCGAGTGGGTGGCCACGCGGATCGTCGTGTACCTGCCGTTCTACGCGGTGCTCCTCGCGGAGACGTGGGGCCGGCTCGTCCGCGCCGGGCCTGCCGCGGTCTGATCGGGCCTCCGGCGCGGAGTGCGATAGGCGCCCCGCATGTCCCTCGCCGCCGCGCTCCAGGCCGCGCCGCCACCGACCGGCTCGCGGGTCCGCATCGCCGTCCCCGACGGGACCCGCCCCCTCGACGTGGGCGAGGCGCTCGCGGCGCTCCGCCCTTGGCTGACCGGAGATGTGCGGGCGATCGTCGGCCTCGGCCTCCATCGCCGCATGCGCGCCGACGAGCTGCCCCCGAGCCCCTTCCCGCTCCTCCAGCACGATCCCGACGACACCGTTCCCACCGCGATCGTCGACGGGATCCCGGGCGGCCTCACACGGGCGGCGGCGGATGCCGACGTGCTCATAGGCCTGGGGATTGTGGAGCCCCACCAGTACGCGGGCTTCTCGGGCGGCCACAAGGCGGTCTCCGTGGGCCTCGGCGCCCGCGCGACGCTCGACGCCCTCCACCATCGAGACCGCGTGATCGCCCCCGGCGTGCGCCTCGGCCGGCTGCCCGGGAACCCGTTCCGCGCGGCGGTCGACGCGCTCGGCGAGGCCGCGGGGTGCCGCTGGGTGCTGCTCCTGGCGGGCGGGCGCTGGTTTGCGGGCGAGCCCCGCGCGACCCTCGCGGCGGCGGCCGCGTCCCTCGACTGCTGGGAGGACGTGCCGCGGCGCCACCCCGCCGCGATCCTGCGGGTCCCGGCCCGGAAGGCCGTGAACTTCTACCAGGCGAGCCGCGCCGCCACCTACCTCGGCCTGTCCGAGGCCCCGCCGCTCGACGAGGGCGCGACGCTGTTCCTGGACGCCGCGTGCCCCGAAGGCATGGGGGAAGGCGACGGAGAGCGGGCGTTCGCGGCCGTGCTCGCCCGGGGTCGGGCGCCGTGGGCGGGGCTCCTCGACGGGCCGGCGCCGGTGGGCGCGGGCACGCAGCGCGCGGTGATGATCGCGGCGTTGGCGCGCCGGTTCCGCCTCGTCGTCACCTCGGTGACGGACCCCGGCCCGCTCCAAGCGTGCGGCATCGAGGCGACCGCGACCCGGGCCGAGGACCTCGCGCCGGCCGACGCGATCGTCGTTGCCGACGCCTTCACGCGCATCCCCCGCTACGCCGGGCCCTGAACGTCCCTCGGGTCGAGCGACGGCGGCACGCGGTCGTCGGGGTGCGCGCGCACGACGAAGGTGTGGGCGCACTGGCGGCACTGGTACCGGATGACGATCTCGGGGCGGCGCTCGAACGCGATGGGATCGAGGACGGCGCCGCACCCCGCAGCCCGGTCGCCGGGCACCATGTCATCGACGTGCCGGCCGCGGAGGCAGATCGGGCAGTGATCCCGCACCGGCGCGCCGCCCGGGGCCACGGCGGCGCCGCAGTGCGCGCAGGTGAAGGCCTCGTCGCGGTGGATCGGGTTCTTTCGCACCTGGGCATCGCCGGCGCGGGCGAGCGCAGCGCGTACGAGTCGCTTGCCCCCGATGTCCGGCTCGACGTCGATGCCGCGCGCGGCCACGAGGGCGAGCAGCGCGGCGCGGAGGGCCTCGTCGCGGTCGACCTCCTCGGCGAAATCCTTGATGGCGCCCCGGGTGCGGAGCGCAGCCAGGCGGGCGTCCAGCGTCACTGGCTTCGGGGGCGTTGCGGGGGCAGCGCCCCCGCCCCAAGCATCACGCCCTCTCACGCGGCCTCCACCGCCCGCTCATCGGCGTCGGTCCGCGCCGCACGGGCATCCCAGAGGTACCACGCCGCCATCGCGACGCCGTAGATCGTGAGCCCCCACGCCAGCCCGCCGACGAGGAAGACGCGGTGATCCCGGTGGGCGGTCTCCGCCCAGTTGGAGAACATCTCCAGGCCGAAGAGCCAGGCGAGGCCGAACATGTGCTTCGGCTTCTTCAGGTCGCTCGCGTGGAGCACGATGAGGGTGATGCGGGCGACGTAGTAGTAGTAGCTGGCCGTCGTGAGCAGGAAGAACGGGAGGAACCCGAAGGCGAAGGCCTCGTCGTCGCGGGAGCGGCGCAGCCCCCATCCGAGCGAGAGCAGGAGCACCCCGGCGATGCCGAAGCGGAGCGGCTTCTGGTCCTCGATCACGGCCTTCATCGACTTCGTGATGGCCTTGGGGAGCAGATCCCCCCGGAACGGCAGCGCCAAAGCGAGGCCGATGCGACGGGAAGAGAGCTGTTCGGAGCTGTTGTGGTCCTCCATGTTCTCGAAGTGCACCCGCGCGGGCTCGGCCCCGAGCGAGAGCACCGCGGCGCCCTGGAGCACGGCCGTGCCGACGAGGAAGCCACCGAGGAGCACCAGGAGCGGCCGGTGCACCTTCCGCTGGGCGAGCCCGGCGAACCCCTTGGCGCCCGGGCCGTACATCCACATCGCGGGGAACAGCCGGAGGGTCGACGACCATGCGGTCAGCACGCCGGCCCAGAACGGATGCCCCTTGCGGAGGAGCGCCATCGCCGCGAGGAGCCCCGCCAGGTAGTCATAGCGGAGGAACGCCCAGGAATACGTCGGCCAGCGCGCCGAATAGGTGACGAACAGGAAGAACGCGGCCCACACGCTCGTCGTCCAACCGTAGGCCCAGGCCACCGCGCCCAGCCCCCCGGCGAGCAGCACGACGTCGATCTGGCAGAGCCACTTGATCCACTCGACGGGCACCGCGGTGGCGATCGGTTTCGCGATCATGGTCCAGACGGTGGTGCCGTTGAAGCCGTGGTCCTGGATGAGCTGGCGCCAGAGCTCGTCGTTGAGGCCCTTGACCTTGCGCTGGAGGTAGATCGAGTCCGCGGAGAAGCGGGCCCACGATTCGGGGGTGAACTTCGTGGCCTTGACGACGTTCCCGCGCGCGATCGCGTGGTCGATCGAGCGCACGGCGTGCCCCGCGGCGTCCTGCGCCAGGTACTTGCTGCCCTCGTCGTAGTACGGGCCGTTGGCCTCGTGGTCGGCGAGGATGAGCGCGGGGTAGAGGTCGTAGTAGCCGAGCTCGTCGAAGTACTTCGCGTTGATGTAGTAGTGGAGCAGATCGTAGGTGTCGACCTTCTCGAACGGCACCTTCGGGCCCCACCGCGCGTAGTTCAGGGCGGCGACGAGCGTGACCGCGACGAGCAGCACGCGTGCGGCCTTCACGGGCAGGAACCGCCAGCCGAGGGCCAGGGACACGCCGGCGAGGGCGATCCAGATCTTGTAGTACTCGGTGATGTCGCGGGTGACGTCCATCTACTTTCCAGTCACCGGCGACTCGACGGCCGGCTGCACAAGGGACGCCTGAACGAGGGACGCCTGAACGAGGGATGCGCCCAGGTCGTCGGAGACGCGGGCGTCCAGCGCCTCGCGCAGGCCGGCGAGGCCGGTCCACGCGAAGCCGCCGCCGAAGAGGAGCAGGAACGGGACGCTCCCCCAGTCCGCGGCGTTGACGGCCCAGACCGCGGTCCCGAGGTGCAGCACGGCGAGGCCGACCTCGATGGGGACCGGCGCCCAGCCCGAGATCCGGTAGCTCCCGCGCCCGCCGCCGCTCTTGGGGGTGCGTACGAACCCCGTGCGGTAGCCCCAGAGGGCCTCGACGACGGCGAAGGTCTGGTTGACGGCCATGCCGATGCCCAGGAGCGTGGCGGCGGGCAGGGCCGCGAGCCGGCGGGGGGCCGCGATGGCGTAGAAGAGGAGGTTCGCCCCGGTGGAGACCAGGAAGATCGGGAGGTAGAGCAAGGCGTTTTCGGGGGAGCCCCCACGCATGTACACCAGGGGCGGGAAGACCAGCGCCAACGCCAACGCAACCGGCCAGGCGAGGTTGGCCCACAGGTGGAGCAGCGCCTCCGTCCGCGTGGCCAGGGGCACGTGCGTCGCGCCGGCGATGCGCGCGCCGAGCTTCCGGGCGACCTCCACCGAGCCCTTGGCCCAGCGCCGCTGCTGGCCCCGGAACGCCGAGAGGGACTCGGGGATCTCGGCTGGGACGACGTGATCGAGCTGGTACACGAACTGCCAGCCGGCGAGCTGCGCCCGGTAGGAGAGATCGAGATCCTCGGTCAACGTGTCGTGCTCCCAGCCGCCGGCGGCCTCGATGCACGCGCGCCGCCAGACGCCGGCGGTCCCGTTGAAGTTGAACCAACGGCCGCCGTGGTGCCGCGCGGTGTGCTCGATGACGAAGTGCCCGTCGAGCAGGGTGGCCTGGGCGGCGGTCAGCGCGGAGTGGCCCGCGTTGAGGTGGCCCCAGCGCGCCTGGACCATCCCCACGGCTGGATCGGCGAACGGGGCGACGGCACGGCGCAGGAAGTCGGGCGCCGGCACGAAGTCGGCGTCGAACACGGCGATGAGCTCGCCCCGCGCGGAGCGGAGGCCCGCCGCCAGCGCGCCCGCCTTGAAGCCGGTGCGGTCCGCGCGGTGGTGGCAGGTGGCGTCGAGCCCCCGGGCACGCGCCCGCTCGAGCGCGGGTGCGGCGCGGGCGGGGGTGTCATCCGTGGAGTCGTCCAGGAGCTGCACCTGGAGCCGATTCGCGGGCCAGTCCAGCGCCGCGACGGCGTCCACGAGGCGCTCGACGACATCCCGCTCGTCGAACACGGGGAGCTGCACGGTGACGAACGGCAGGTCGGCCGGGAGCGCCGGGAGAGGCGACCGCCGCCTGCGCGTCAGGTAGATCCCGACCAGGACGAGGCGATGCACCCCGTGCAGGGCGCAGAGCCCCATCAACGTGAGGTAGAGCGCGAGGAGGGCCGACGGCATGCCGACCGCCCATATACGCGGCGCGTCCCCGGATGCAACGACGGCGCGAGCGACGAGCCCCGCGCCGTGGCCGACTACGGCGTCGCCACCGTCATCTGCGCCAGCTGGGAGACGTAGCTGATGGCACACTCGATCGTGCCCTCGGTGAGCTCGTCGAGCACGCCGTCTTCGTTGATGTCCTCCCCGGTGAGCGCGTATTCGAGTTCGACCAGGACGTCGGCCATCCGGGACTCGCAGCTCGACTCGGCGAGGCAGATCGTGGTCACGTCGGCATCGATCGCGGCCGCGCGGGCGTGCGACTCGATCGCCTGGGTGCAGTCGTACGCGTAGTTGACGTAGTCCTTGATGGGATTGCCGGGGTCGACCTGGGCGGAGGCCGCGTCGAGGTCGAGCAGGATCAGGCCGATGTAGCCGGCATCGTTGAGGACCCCGAGCTGTCCCTCGATGACCGACACCGTGCCGTCGTCGTTGAGATCTTCGGAGGTGCCCTCGAGCGCGTTGGCGATGGCCTCGGCGTCATCCTGGAAGGACTCGAGGTCGAACGGGGCGTCCACCGCCTCCTGCCCGCGCACCCGGATGTCCTGCACCGCGGTCTCGACGGAGCGGAGCGAGCCCTGGCCGTCCGGCGTGTCGGGCGAGGCGATGAGGAGGGTCTGGATCGTGCCGTAGACGACGGGATCGACTTCGCCCACCCAGAGCTGCTCGCCGTCGCGAGCGGTGCCGCCGTTGTCGGTCGCCCACGCCTCGAAGGTGTCGAAGCCCTGGATGATCGCGTTCACGCCGATGTCGTACTCGAAGTAGACCTCCTCGCCCGCGACCGTGATCTCGCCTACCGCGATCGGCTCCTCGCCACCCTTTGAAACCCAGCCATAATAGGCCTCCCCCTCGCGCGGCTCGTTGCACCGGGAAAGCTCGAGGTGGAACAGGGAGTTGTCCTCTGCGCCGTCCGCGAAGTACGCCGTGCCCTCGCCCGCGGGCCGCCACAACGTCCCCGTTCCCCCACCGCCCGTGTCATCCTCGGACGCAGCGGTGTCCTTGCCCTCTTCCGCGGGCCCGTCACACCCGACGAGCGTCCCCACCACCACCGTCCATCGAATGAGCGACCGCCAGAACGACATGCCTTCCTCCGCGTCGGAGTGTAGCCCAATCCTCGCGGGACCCTCCGCCGATCCGACCACCGTTGTGCTCCGGATGGCCTGCTACTACGACGTCTTCCGGCATCCGCTCACCGAAGGCGAGCTTCGCCGCCTCTGCAACGTGGATCCCGGGCCGATCGTGGACCGCCTCGTCGCCGAGGGCCGCCTGGAGCGGGTGCAGGGGCACGTGTGCGTCGTGGGGGGCGCCGCGCAGGTGGAGCGGCGCATCGCCCGGACGATCGCGGCGGAGCGACGTTGGCCCGCGGCGCGGCGAGCCGGACGGCTCCTGGCGATGTTCCCATGGGTGCGCGCGGTGCTGATCACCGGTGGCCTGTCGAAGCAGAGCGCCGACGTCGACGGCGACGTCGACTTCCTGCTGCTCGTCGAGCCCGGCAGCGTGTGGACCGCGAAGTCCGCGCTCCAGGCGTTCCGCCGGGTGCTCCCCGAGGCGCTGCGCGACAACTTCTGCACGAACTACCTGCTCGCGACCGACCAGCTCCTCCTCGACGACCGGAACATGTTCACCGCGATGGAGCTCGCGACCGCGGTGCCGGTGCACGGCGCGGCCTGGTGCGTGGCGCTGCTCGACTCGAACCGCGCGTGGGCGAGCGCGCATGTGCCCGGGTTCGCATGGAGCCGGGAGCGGGCGACCCTCGCGCCGACGCACCCGCCGTTCGCCCCCACGCGGCTCGTCGAGGGGGCGACCCGCCCGTTCGGCGGCACGCTGGATCGCGCGGCGTTCTCGGTCTGGGACGGGTACTGGAACCGCAAGTACGACTGGCTCCCGGACGCGACGCGGAGCCAGCGCTTCAAGCGGCGCCCGGAGGTGGCGACCAACCACCTCCACGACTTCCAGGGCTACGTGCTCAAAGAGTACGGTCGGCGCTGCCTCGCCGCCGGGGTGACCCCGTGAAGGCGCGATGAGCTTGAGGGTCGCGATGCTCGGGCTGCGGGCGCCGTGGGGCACCGAGGGCGGCGTGGAGCAGGCCGTCGGCGAGCTCGCCCCGCGCCTCGCCGCGACGGGCGTGGACGTCACGGTGTACTGCCGTGGCCGCTACAACCCGCACGGGAGCGGGCCCCGCGCGGGCGTCCGGCTCGTCGACACCCCCACGCTCTACCGGCGCAGTCTGGAAGCGCTCGTGCACACCGGCCTCGCGGCGCCGCGCGCCACCTGGAGCGCCGACGTGGTGCACCTCCACGCGTGCGGCCCCGCGCTGTTCTCCGGGGTCCCCGCCCTCGTGGGCCGGCCCGTCGTCGTGACCCTCCACGGGAAGGACTGGGAGCGCGACAAGTGGGGCCCCGCGGCCCGGATGTTCCTGCGCTCGGGCGCCTGGATGGCGGGGCACGCGGCCACGGAGATCATCACCGTGTCGGCGGGGCTGGAGGCGTGGTGCCGCGAGCACTACCCGGCGCCGGTCACCCACATCCCGAACGGGGTCGCCCCCCACGAGCCCGTGCCCTGGGAGCCGGCGGTGTTCCCCGAACTTCGGCCGGGCGGGTACCACCTCTTCCTCGGCCGGCTCGTGCCCGAGAAGGAGATCCACACGCTGTTGCGCGCGGTCACGCGCGCCCCGCCGCGCCTCCCCGTCGTGATCACGGGCGGGGGGAGCTACACCGACGACTACGTGGACCAGCTCCACCGCGCCGCGCCCGCCGGGGTGATCTTCACCGGCCCGCGCTTCGGGTACGAGAAGGCCATGCTCCTGACGCACGCGCGGTCGTTCCTCTTCCCGAGCCGCGTCGAGGGGCTCCCCATCGCGCTCCTGGAGGCGATGGCCGCGGGGCTGCCGACGCTCGCGAGCCAGATCCCGCCGAACCTGGAGGTCCTCGGGGACTGCGGTGGGTGGCGCCTGCCCGTGGGTGACGCCGCCGCGTGGGGCGACGCCCTGCATGCCGTCGAGGAGGCGCCCCCGGAGCTGCTGGCCCGGCTCGCCGCGGAGGGCCGCGCCCGGGTGGACGCCGCGTTCGGGTGGGACGCCGTCGTGGCCGCCACCCGGCGCGTCTACGATCGGGTGCGGGCACCCCGCGGCGCGCCCGCGTCGTGAGTGGAGATCCGGCGGGGAGCGCCCGGCACGCGCGGTTCGCCGAGGGGCTCCTCCTCCTCTACTTCGTGGCCCTGCCGCTCTCCACGGCCGCCCAGGAGGTGATCCTCGCGGTGGCGCTCCTCTATGCCGCCACGCGGCCGACGCGCGCGCGGCTCGGCGCGGAGCCGTGGGGGCGCGCCGCGCTCGCGGTGGCGGCGGTGTGGGTCCTGCTCTCGGGCGCGAGCGGCAACCTCCACGAGGGCCTCGGCCACGCCTGGCTCCTCGCGCCGCTGCTCGTCGTTCCGGCGCTCGTGCAAGACGACGCTCAGCGGGCCCGCATCACCCGCGCGGGGCTCCTCGCCGCGGGGATCGCCGCCACCTGGGCCATCGGCCAGCGCGTCACCGGGGCCGTCGGCACCGCGGGCCTCTCCCACCACCTGAGCCTCGCCTACGCCCTCCTCGTGCCGCTCGGCGTGGCGCTCGCCCAGCCGGGGCGGTGGCGGTGGGCGCTCGCGGGGCTGCTCGGCGCGGGGGTGCTCGCGACCGGGAGCGCCGGTGCCCATGTCGCGCTGGTGGTCACGGTCGGCGCGTCCTTCACGCGGCGCCCGGGCACCGCGCTGCTGGTCGGGGCGGTCGCCACGCTCCTGCTCCTCGGCCTCGCTGACCCCGAGGAGCTGCGCCAGCGCGCGATCCTGTGGACCGGCGGGCTCACCGTGGCCGAGGCGGGCGCGGTCGGACCGGGAGGCTACGCCGCGGCGTCGGCCCCCGCCTACGACGTGCTCGCACCCGGGTTCTGGTTCCCCAACCACGCCCACGACAGCGGCATCCAGGTGCTCGCGGTCCTCGGCCCCGCCGGGCTCGTCGCGACCCTCGGCCTCCTCACCCTCGGGCTCCGGCACGGCGCGATCGGGCCCGCGGCGGGCCTCGCGGGCGTGCTCGTGGGCGCCATGACGCAGGACGTGCTCGGCGACCTCGAGGTGGCCCGCGCGGCGTGGGCGTGGCTGGCGCTCTTCGGCGGGGCGGCGGCGCACCTCCCCCAGCGGACCGAAACGCATGCGCCGCACGCGACGCCGGCAACGTCCGGGAACCCGACGGCCGACGCGGATACAGAGACTCCATGGTGATGCTCCTCCTTGGCCTGGCCCTCGCCGCCGACCCTGCCCTCGACGCCCCGATCCCCCAACCCCCTCCCCCCACCGAACCCGGCCCCCCCGACCCCTCCGACCCGGGCCCGGATGTGCGCATGCCGTTCGGCCGCACCGTCGAGGAGACCATCGGCGACGCCGTGACCCTCCGCCAGCGCGGCGACCTCGCCGGCGCCCGCGCGCTCCTCGTCACGCTCGAGCCGCAGGTGCCCGCCGCCGGCCTGGGCGCGTACCTCTACCAACGCGGCATCTGCGAGGAGCTCGGCAACGCCCCCGACGCCGCGCGCGCGTTCTACGAGCAGGTCATCGCGCTCGGGGGCGACTTCGCGGTCGACGCCCACTTCCGCCGCGCCCTGGTGCTGGAGGACCTCGGGCTCTACGAGGCCGCCCTCGACGAGGTGCTCCTCCTCGACAAGGTGCGCGGCTTGTCCGCCGACGACGAGCTCACCGTGTCGCTGCAGCGCGGCATCTCGGAGCTCAACACGGGCAAGCGCACGCGCGGCATCCGGCGCATCCAGAAGGCGCTCGCGGCCACCGAGGGCGGCGACACGCACCGCTACCTCCGCGCGAAGGCCCGCTACCACCTCGCACGCGCCCTGCTCGACGAGGCCGATGCCCTCTCGCTCACCGGGCCCGAGCGCCGCGTCGTGAAGCGCCTGGAGGGGCGCGCGCTCCGCATCAAGGCTGCCGAGCAGCAGATCATCGCGCTTACGTCATTGCAGGAGCCCGAGTGGGTGCTCGCCAGCCTCATCTCGCTCGGCGACAGCTACGGCCGCCTCGCGACCGACCTCGCCGCCAGCGCGCCCCCGAAGCGCCTCGACCCGGCGCAGGTCGAGATCTACCGGGCGGAGGTCGGGAAGAAGGCCGAGAACGTGCGGACCAAGTCCTTCCACGCTTACGACTCGGGCGTCGCCCTGGCGACGCGGCTCGCGTGGGAGAGCTTGCGCGTCGCGACGCTGAAGGAGCGCCGAGCGGCGTTCGACGGGCAACGCTGAACGGCGGTCGTGCCGTGCGGCCTAGCCCTCCAGCGCCCGCGCCTCCTCGACCCGGTGGCTCGGGACCATCACCTGCACGCGGTCCCCCCGCTCGATCGGCTCGTCGCCGCCGAGCTCTGTGCGCCACGCGCCCCCGCGCGACACCGCCACGAGGGTGAGCCCGTGATCCCGGAGCAGCGCCGTCGCGGTGCGCCCCGAGAGCCGCACGCCAACGTCGAGCTCCACCACGAGCAGGAGCTTTCCGCCCACCCGGTGCGTCCCGACCACGTGCGCGTCGAGCGCGGCCGAGGCGAAGAGGGGCGCGGCCACCATGGAGGTCGAGAGGCTCACCTGGATGCCCATCGTCTGGCGCACCTTCTGCGCGAGCCGCTGGTCGAAGAGCCGCAGGATGATGGGCACGTCGGCGCGGATCTCCCGCACGTCCATCGCGATCTCGAGGTTCGCGAGGTCGTCGTCGGTGACGATGATCACGGCGCGGGCGCGCGCGATGTTGAGCGAGCGGAGGAGGTTCTCGGTGCGGGCGTCGCCGACGAGCACCTCGACCCCCATGGCCCGCGCGCGGGGGATGAACTCGCCGTCGGCGTTGCGCTCGATGACGAACACCTGCTCGTCGAGCGCGATGAGCTCCTCGAGCACGCGGAACCCCACCGTCCCGAGGCCGCACAGGACCACGTGGCCGCGACTCTTCTGCGCCATGATGCGTATCCACTCCGCGGCGTTCGCCTGCTTGTCGAAGACGGTGAACCCGAGCTTGATGACCCCTTCCGCCACGAACACGATGCCGACGAGCGGCATGAGGTAGAGCACCGCCTGCGCCCACGGATCGGCGGGGAGCGGCGCGCCCATCTCGCCGAGCAGGAGCGTGTAGGCGGTGAACATCGCCTCGTCCCACCGGGGTTGGACGCCGCCCGGAGGCGCGCCCCACGTGCGCTCGATGAAGGTGCCGACGGCGAACGCGACGGCGAGCGCCGCCATGGGCCGCACCAGCACCCGCAGGGCCCGCCCGAAGAACGACACCTCCGCCCACCACGCGCGAAGGCGACGCTCGATGCGACGGCGTTGGCGGCTCCGGGTCGGCATGCGGGCGCGAAGGTAGCACGCGGGCACCCGGGTCCGAGCACCCTCGGCGGGTGACCGGGCAGGCCAGACCCCGGCATCACCCCGCGCGAGGGACGCCCTGCGGCCCGACCCCGCCGCTCGGGGCGGGGGCGCGCCCCCCTCTCCTGAAACCGGGGAACCGAGGCAGCCAAAACGAGGAAGCCCCCGCCGAAGCAGGGGCTCACGGGGACCGCGAGGTCAGCGAGACTTAGTCCTTCCCGCGGTAGAACGTCGGGATGTCGTAGTCGTCGCCGCGGAGGGTGTCGAACCCGCTCACGACGCCGCCACGGGCCGGGCCGCGCGGGGACATGCCGGCGTTGACCGCCTTCTGGAGGCGGACCTCGGCGGGCGGGGTGCGGACGTTCTGGCGGATGGCCTCCTGGAAGCCGGTCGCCACGACGGTCACGCGTACGGTGTCGCCCATCGACTCGTCGACGACGAGGCCGAAGATGACGTTCACGTCCTCGGCGGTCTCTTCGCCGACCATGTGCGCGGCTTCGTTGACTTCGTACAGCGTGAGGCTGGACGAGCCGGTGAAGTTCAGGAGCACGCTGGTCGCGCCGCTGATGGACACGTCATCGAGGAGCGGCGAGGAGATGGCGCGCTGGGCGGCATCGACCGTGCGGTGCTGGCCGCTGCCGAGGCCCACGCCCATGAGCGCGAGGCCCTTGTCCTTCATGATCGTGCGCACGTCGGCGAAGTCGATGTTGATGATGCCCTGGTAGTTGATGAGGTCGGCGATGCCCTTGACGGCCTGGAGGAGGACGTCGTCCGCCATGCCGAAGGCCTCGGCCATCAACGTCTTCTCCGACGCCATCGTGAGGAGGCGCTGGTTGGGGATCGTGATGAGGGTGTCGACGTGGGACATCATGTTCTCGATGCCCTCCTCCGCCTGACGCCGACGGCGCTTGCCCTCGAAGGGGAAGGGCCGCGTGACGACGCCCACGGTGAGGCAACCGAGCTCGCGGGCAACCTCGCAGACCACGGGGGCCGCGCCGGTGCCGGTGCCGCCGCCCATGCCGGCGGTGACGAAGACCATGTCCGCGCCGGCGATGAGCTCGGCGAGCCGGTCACGATCCTCGAGCGCGGCCTCGCGGCCCACCTCGGGATCGGCGCCCGCGCCGAGGCCCTTCGTGAGCTGGGCGCCGAGCTGGAAACGACGCGGGGCGAGCGAACGCTTGAGGTCCTGCCCGTCCGTGTTGATCGCGATGAACTCGACCCCGGTGAGGCCGGACCGGACCATGTTGTTGATGGCGTTGCCGCCGCCGCCACCGACGCCGATGACCTTGATGCGCGCGCCGCTGTGCTCGTTGTCTACGATCTCGATCATGGCAACCTCAGGGGGGATTCCTGTCTGCCGGGACAGGAAGAGGAGGGTGGGACGGGGGGGGGATTCAGAGAGGGGAGACGACGGCCATGGAGGATGAGCCGAGGTCGATGCGAAGCGGGCGGGAGAGGTCGACACCGCGCGAGGCGAGGGTGTCGAGGCGCGAGAAGGCGGAGGGTTCCTGGAAGCCGAGGAGGACCTCGCCGCCATTCACGAGCGCGAGCGTATATCCCGATTCTGCGTCAAAACGCACCTCCGAGATGTCGGCTTCGCGCAAACCTGCCCGACCCGCGACCGCGTCGAGGATGCCAAGGGAATCGTGCACGATCCGGCGGGCCAGCGCCGGATCGGCGTCGGCCAGCGCGGCGGGGATCCCGGTGATGATCGGGTGGTCCACCTCGTCGGGATCGGCGCGGCGGAAGGGGGTGCCCTCGGTGTCCACCAGGTAGAGGCCATCGAGCAGGAGCAACGCCCGGACCTGGCGCTCGCGCACCTGGATCACGACCGTGTCCGGGAAGACGCGACGCGCTTCGGCCTCCGCGACCCAGGGATGCCGGGAGACGCCGGCCATGGCGCTGTCGAGGTCGAGCGCGAGGAGCGGGGCGCCGGGCGTGAGGTCCGCGAGGTGGCGGAGCTGGGCCTCGGAAGCGCGGTCGTGCCCGACGACGCGGAGCGTCCGGAACCGCATGAGGTCACTGCCGAAGGCGAGCCAGCCCAGCCCGCCGGCGAGGGCGGCGACAGACACGACGGCGGCGGCGGCGCGAAGGGGGGACAGGCTGATCCCGGAGCGTATCGGAAGTTGTACTTGAGCTGGAGCCCGTTGACAAGCCAACAGGCCAAAGATCTGTGATTCGAGAGAACCGGGTTCAAGGTCTCGGAACCCTAAGCGAGATCTACAGTTTGCCGCCGCGTCCGGGAGGGGCGACGCGCTCCTCCAGCTCGAGGCCGGTGGCGGTGTGAACCCGCTCCCGCGCGGCCTGGAGAAGGAGGCGGAGCTGGCGGGGCGTGGCGTCTCCCCGGTTGGCGAGAACGGTCGGATCTTCCTCGGCGAGGACCGCGCCGCCGAGCCGCAATCCACCGAGGCCCAGGTTCCGCATCAGTTCGGGGAGCGCCGGCAGGTTGCGACGCTTGTGGTCGCGGAACGCGCGCCCGACGGGGGGCGGGTGGACCTTCACGCCCGGCTTCAGGAGGGCGGCGACGATGAGCGACTTGGGATCCGGCCCGATCGGAGCGCCGGCCGCCCCCTCGACCTCTTCGATCGAGCGCGACCGGAAGCGCCGCACCCGTACGACCGCCGGGGCGATCCAGCCGTCCTCCCAGGCGTCCGCGAGGGTGCCGGGAGCGCGCGTGTAGGCGGCGAAACCCGTGCGGAGGCCGAGGAGCGCCAGCGGGGTGGCGGCGCCGACCCAGAGGCCCCCCTCCCCTTCGCGGATGAACTCGAAGCCGACCCCGAGGCGGAGCGCCACGCCGGTGAGCCCACCCTCGGGCGGCATGGCATCGCAGAACGGGGCAAGCGGGCGGAGCGCGAGCTTCTCGGCGCGGGCGGCCTTCACGACCGCGAGGAGAGCGGCCTCGTCGCGGACCTCGACCCAGAGCTCGAAGGTGCCGCCGGTGCGCAACGGGAGGTGCCGCCCGATGGGCTCCTCCTCCCTTGCCGGGACGTCGCCGAGGCGCCGCACCGGGCGCTCGACCGCCTGCGGCTCCACGGGAGCCGGCGGCTCCGTGGGGGCCTCGGGCTCCGTCCTGGGCTCCGGCTCCGTCATTCGGCCGTGCGCCCCCGCAACCGTTCGGCCAGGCCGCCGCAGACGCGGTTCACGTCGCCGGCGCCGAGGGTGATGACGATGTCGCCGGGCCGTACGTAGCCAGCGAGGTGGTCGACCACGGCGTCGAGATCGGCCGCGCCCACCACGCTGCGGTGCCCGTGATCGGAGAGGCCCCGCACGATCCGCGCGGCGTCGATGCCGTCGATGGGCTTCTCGCCCGCGGCGTAGACCGGGCAGACGACGACGTGCGTGGCGGCGTTGAACGACGCGCAGAAGTCCTCGAAGAGGTCGGCCACGCGCGAGTAGCGGTGCGGCTGGAACACCGCGACGATGCGGCGCGCCTCGAAGCCCTCGGACGCCGCGGCGAGGGTCGCCTGGATCTCGATGGGGTGGTGGCCGTAGTCGTCGATGATCAGCACGCCGTCGATGTTCGCGCGCTCCGAGAACCGGCGGTCCACGCCGCCGAAGCCGTGGAGGGCCTCCTGCACGCGGGCGAAGGGGATGTCGAGCTCCATCGCCACGGTCGTCGCCGCGAGCGCGTTGAGCACGTTGTGCCGGCCGGGCATGTCGAGGCGCAGCTCCCCGAGCACCTCGTCGCGCCGCCACACCCGGAACTCGATGCTCCGGCCGACCTGGCGCACGCGGTCCGCGCGGACCTCGGCCTGGGCGCCGAACCCGTAGGTGAGCGCGCGGCGGCGCAGGCGCGGGAGCATGCGCTGGACGACGGGGTGATCGAGGCACACGACCGAGAAGCCGTAGAACGGCACGCGGTTCGCGAAGGAGACGAAGCCGTCGACGAGCGCGTCGAAGCTGCCCCAGTGCTCCATGTGCTCGGGGTCGATGTTGGTGATGACGGCGACGGTGGGGTCGAGCAGGAGGAAGGATCCGTCGGACTCGTCGGCCTCGGCCACGAGGTAGTCGCCGCCGCCGAGCCGGGCGTTGCTCCCGAGGGCGTCGAGCCGACCGCCGATGACGACGGTGGGATCGAGGCCGGAGCTGTGCAGGCAGGTCGCGAGCATCGACGTGGTCGTCGTCTTGCCGTGCGTGCCGGCGACCGCGAGCCCGTACTTCATGCGCATGAGCTCCGCGAGCATCTCCGCGCGCGGGATGACGGGGATCTTCGCATGGTTCGCGGCCATGACCTCGGGGTTCTGGTCCGACACCGCGGTGGAGCGCACGACGACGTCCACCCCGGCCACGTTCGACGCGTCGTGCCCGATGAACACGCGCGCCCCGAAGCCGCGGAGCCGCGCCACGACGGCGCTCTCCTTCATGTCCGAGCCGCTCACCGAGAAGCCCATGTTCGTGAGCACCTCGGCGATGCCGGACATGCCGCTGCCGCCGATGCCGATGAAGTGGACCTTGCCGAACTTGCCGCGGAACATCACGCGCCTCCGAGGTGCGGTGCGCGCGAGGTCAGCGTGCGGGTGACCTCCGGCGTGGCCGGGGTCGGGGTCGCGCCGGGCACGGCCTCGGTCGCGCGGGCCTCGGCGGAGACGGAGAGGAGCACGCCGACGGCGGCGAGGTTCACCATCATCGCGGAGGCGCCGTAGCTGATGAAGGGCAGCACGAGGCCCTTCGGCGGCACGAGGCTGGTGACGACGCCGAGGTTGAGGCACGCCTGGGCGACGATCATCGCGGTGAAGGTGCTGGCGAGGATCGCGCCGAAGGGGTCGGCCGCGCGACGGGCGATCGAGAAGCCGCGCCAGGCGAACACGCCGTAGAGCAGCAACAGCACGCAGATCCCGCCGAGCCCAAGCTCCTCGCCGAGCACGGCCGCGATGAAGTCGTTGTAGGGCTCCGGCAGGTAGAGCAGCTTCGCCGAGCCCTCGCCCGGCCCCTGCCCCAGGAGCCCGCCATGGTGCAGCGCGAGGAGCGACTGGCAGACCTGGTAGCCGTCGCCCGAGCAGTCCGCGAAGGGGTCGAGGAAGCTCGTGAGGCGCTTGATGCGGTAGGGCTCGGCGACCATCAGCGCGCCGAGCCCGGCGACCATCAGCGCGCCGCCGCCCGCGATCCACGCCCAGCGGAGGCCCGCGAAGAAGAACATGAGCCCGGCGAGCACGGTGATGATCGCGGTCGAGCCGAAGTCGGGCTGCAGCGCCACGAGCCCCAGGGGGAACGCCAGCATGCCGGCGGCGCCGAGGAGCACCTTCTGCTCGTGGATGTCCCCGCGGTTCTTGTGGAGCCACGTCGCGAGGCAGACGAGCAGGACGACCTTCAGGAACTCGGCCGGCTGGAAGTGGATGCCGCCCACGCCGAACCAGCGCGCGGAGCCGTTCGCCGCGTGGCCGATGCCGGGCACCCACACGAGGAACAGCGACGCCGTGGTCAGCACGTAGAGCGTCGGCGCCCACGCGCGGAGGCGCTTGTACGGAAGCCGCGCGAGGCCCGCCATGAACACGAAGCCGAGCAGCGCCGCGAAGCCCTGCCGGGTGACGTGGTGCATCGGGTTGCGGTATTGCTCGGCGGCGATGAAGGCGCTGGCCGAGTAGACCATCGCAAGGCCGAAGGCAACGAGCGTCAGCGTGAGGAAGAGCAGAGGTAGATCGTAGCGACGCTTCATGTAGGCAGCCCTCGCACCTGGTCCCGGAAATGCCGGCCACGGTGCTCGAAATCGGTGAAGGCGTCAAACGACGCGCACGCAGGCGAGAGCAGCACGGTCTCGCCTTCGCCGGCTTCCGCGGCGAGGAACGCGACGGCGTCGTCCAACGTCGCGACCGTGCGCGGGGAGAGCCCGGAGGCCTCCAGCACGTCCGCGATGAGGGGCCCGGCCTCGCCGAAGCAGACGATGCCCCGCACGCGGCGGAGCGGCTCGGCGAGCGCCTCGTAGGCGGCCCCTTCCTTGCCGCGACCGCCGAGGAGCACCCAGGTCGCGGGCCCGGTGTCGCGCACCGCGGCGAGCGCGGCCTCGACGTTGGTGGCCTTGGAGTCGTCGATCCACGTCACCCCGCGCCGCACGGCGACGCGCTCCATGCGGTGAGGAAGGCCCTCGAGGCCCGCCACGTGCAGGTCGCGGCGGAACATGCCGCCGCAGACCGCGAGGAGGACGGCGCACGCGAGGTTCTGGCGGTTGTGCGCGCCGGGCAGGTCGAAGCCCTCGAGGGAGACCTCGCCGGGATCCTGCACGGCGTCGAGGACGAGCCGGTCGGGGAGCACGGTCACGCCGGGGCTACCGCCGAGCCAGAGCCGACGGCCGGGGAGCAGGGCGGCCAGGCGGATGAGCCGGGCGTCGTCACAGGGTACGATCGCGTAGTCGCCGGGCCCCATCTTCGCGAAGAGGCGGCACTTGTGCGCGCCGTAACTGTCCATCGTGCCGTGCCGATCGAGGTGATCGGGGGTGAGGTTCAGGATGGCGGCTGCGTGGGGGCGAAAGGCGCGGATCCGGTTGGGACGGGCCCCGGCGAGGCCCCCCTGCCCTCCCGGGAGCTCGAGCTGGTAGCTCGACACCTCGACCACGCAGACGTCGAGGTCCTCGTCGACCGCGGTGGAGAGCGGCTGGCCGAGGTTGCCGCCGGTGAACGTCCGGAGGCCGGCACGCTCGCAGAGCTGGCCGAGGAGGTGGGTGGTGGTGCTCTTGCCGTTGGTGCCGCTCACCGCGAGGATCGGCGCGGTCAGCATGGACGCCGCGAACGCGAGCTCGCCGACGACCTCCACCCCCGCGGCGATGGCGGCCGCGAGGTCGGGCTGCCGCGCGGGCACGCCGGGGGAGACCACGATGAGGTCTGCGCCGAGGAAGTCGTCGCGGCGGTGGGCCCCGTAGACGGGCTCGCTGCCGGCCACGACGGGGGCGTCCGGCCGGAGGTCGGTACACGTGACCAGCGCGCCCCTGCGCACGGCGAGCTCGGCCGCCGCCACGCCGGAGCGCGCCATCCCCACGACGAGCACGCGCAGGCCACGCAGATCGACGCTCGAGCCCACCGCGGCGAAGGTCGAGCTCATCGCAGCTTCAGCGTGGACAGGGCCACGACCGCGAGGAGCGCCGAGATGATCCAGAACCGGACGATGATCTTGGGCTCGCTCCACCCTTCCTTCTCGAAGTGGTGGTGGATCGGCGCCATCTTCAGGAGCCGCTTGCCGGTGCGCTTGAACCAGAAGACCTGCGCGATGACGGAGAGGGTCTCCATCACGAAGATCCCGCCCACCAACGCCAGCAACATCTCGTGCTTGGTGATGACCGCGAGCGCCCCGAGCCCGCCGCCCAGCGCGAGCGAGCCCACGTCGCCCATGAAGATCTGCGCCGGGTAGCAGTTGTACCAGAGGAACCCGAGCCCAGCACCGACGATGGCGAGCGAGAACACGGAGAGCTCGCCCGCGCCCGCGATCTGCGGGATCCCGAGGTACGCGGAGAACTCGGCGTGGCCGGCGACGTAGGCGAGCACGGCGAACGTGCCCGCGCTCGTGATGGTGGAGCCGATGGCGAGGCCGTCGAGGCCGTCGGTGAGGTTCACCGCGTTCGAGGCGCCGACGAGCACGAAGACGCCGATGAGCACGTAGATCCACCCGAGGATGTCCGGCGCGCCGACCCAGAGCTCCGCGAAGTCGATGATCGCGTGCTTGAAGAACGGCAGGTGGAGCCGCGCGTCCATGATGCCCGTCAGGTAGGCGCCGCCGAAGACGCCGAGGCCGATCGCGGTCTGCCAGAAGAGCTTCCAGCGCCCCGCGAGGCCGTCCGCGCTGCGCTCCATCACCTTCTTCCAGTCGTCGTAGAAGCCGATGGCGCCGTACCCGAGGGTGACGAGGAGCACCATCCACAGCCGCGGCTCGTCGATCCGCCCCCACAGGATCGCGGCCAGCGCGATGCCCGCGAGGATGACGACGCCGCCCATCGTGGGCGTGCCGACCTTGTTCTCGATGTGGGCCTGGGGCCCGTCCGAGCGGATGATCTGCTCCATCCGCTTGTTCCGGAGCCACTGGATGAACGGCGGGTAGGCCACGTAGCAGACGACGAGCGCGGTCACGAACGCCGACGCCGACCGGAACGTCACGTACCGGAACACGTTGAGGGGCCCGTCGATGGACTGGAGGAGGAAGGTCAACATCCGGGAGCCTCGGAGCCGATGGCGGAAGAACGAAGGAGCTCGGCGGCGACCGCGACATCGTCGAACGGGGCCACGCCGCGGCCCGAATCCTGGGTCGCCTCGTGGCCCTTGCCCGCGATGAGCACGACGTCACCGGGCGCGGCGGCCTGCAGCGCGGCGGCGATGGCGGCGCGGCGGTCGGGCTCCACGAGGTGCGGGCGGCCGGCGATCCCGGGGAGGATGGCCTCGATGATCGCGAGGGGGTCCTCGGAGCGCGGGTTGTCCGAGGTCACGAAGACGAGATCACTCCCGTCCGCGGCGGCCTTGCCCATGAGCGGGCGCTTGCCGCGGTCGCGGTCGCCGCCGCAGCCGAACACGGTCAGGATGCGACGCGGGTTCAGCGCGCGGAGGGCGGCGAGGACGCGCGCGAGGGCGTCGTCCGTGTGGGCGTAGTCGACGAGGACGGAGATCCCGCGCTCGTTCGGCACCGACTGGAGGCGCCCGGGGATGTACGGCAGCGCGGCGAGGCCCGCCCGGCACGCATCCAGCGGCACCCCGGCGGCGAGCGCGCCCCCGAGCGCCCCGAGCGCGTTGTCGACGTTGTGGGCGCCCACGAGGTGCATGTGGCCGTCGAAGCTCCCCATCGGGGTCACCCAGTGGGCCCGGGTGCCGCTCGGGGTGCTCACGACGTGCTCGGCGCGCAGATCCGCGGCGTTGAACCACCATGCCGGGCGCGAGGCGGGGGCCATCGCCTGCGCGGCGGGGTCCGCGGCGTTGAGCACGGCGGTCCCCGCGAGGAGCTCGTGGAAGAGGCGGGCCTTCGCGGCGGCGTAGGCCTCCATCGTGCCGTGCCAGTCGAGGTGATCGCGGGTGAGGTTCGTGAAGATCGCGGCGCGGAACGGGATGGCGTCGATGCGGTGGGCGGCGAGGCCGATGCTGGAGGCCTCGATCGCGACGAATCCGCAGCCGGCGTCGCGCATCCGCGCGAGCAGGGCCTGGAGCGTGGGGGCGTCGGGCGTCGTGTGCGCCGAGGGGAGCTTCACGTCGTCGATGTAGTGGCCGGTCGTGCCGACGATCCCGGCGCGGAGGCCGGCCACACGCGCCATCGCCGCGAGCAGGAACGTCGTGCTGGTCTTCCCGTTCGTGCCGGTCACCGCCACGACCGGCATGGCGGCGCCCGGATCGCCGAGCCGCGCGGCGCACAAGGGCGCGAGCACCTGGCGGGTGTCGGCGACGCGCACGACCGTGGGGCCGGGCGGAACGGTGCGGTCCTGGTCGACCACGACCACGCTCGCGTAGGCCATCATCGGCAGGCAGTCGTGCCCGTCGAAGCGCGCGCCCTTGATGGCGACGAAGACATCGCCCGGGCCGACGTCAACGTCCTTGTCGCTCACCTTGCCCACGGGCCGATCGACCCGCCCCGAAACGGCAAGCACGACGATCCGGCTGAGGAGGGTGGAGAGGAGCATGGCGGGAGGGGGCGGGGGGGCGTCTCCAGGAGGGGACCGGCAATTCAGCACGGAGGGGAAAGAGCACGGCTGCGGGGGAGCGGTCGCGCGCGCGCGGGGGTGCCGGGCGGCAGGGAAGAGCGGCCCGGGCAGAAGGGTCGCACCCCATGCGGGGGAGCGCGCGTGACGTGGCCGGAGGAACACCCGGGGAGGGTGAACCAGGCCCCGCAATTTTGCGCGGTCCCATCCTGGAGACGGAATTGGAGATGGGAAAGAAGAGGCGGAAGCGTAAAAAGCGGAGCTAATTCAGGCGGATGCGCACCGGCTCGCCGGGAGCGACGGCGGTGCCCGGCGCGGGGGCCTGCTCGGTGACGCGGCCGTAGCCGGCGACCTGCAGGTCGAGCCCCGCGGGGCCGAGGCCGGTGATCGCGTCGCGCAGGGAGCGCCCGTGGAGGTCCGGGAGGATCCACCGGCCCTTGCCGTCCGGGACGATCTCGATGGGCTCGGCCGTGGTGGCGGCGCGCGCGACGAGGGCATCCTCGGGGTCGACCGGCGGGGGCGCCGGGGTGATGACGGGGGGCAGGTCCTCGCCGTCAGGGCCCTTGGCAACGGTGACCTTCGGCTGGGGCGGGTCCGGCTGGATGCCGAGGTAGCGCATGGTGAAGCTGCCGATCGCCGCGAACGCGGGGCCGGCGACGATGCCGCCGTACTTCGAGCCCACGGTCGGGGTGTCGACGACGACCACGATGGCGACTTCGGGCCGATCCGCCGGCAGGAACCCCACGAAGGAGCCGATGCGCTTCGTCGAGCTGTACACGCCGTTCTCGACCTTCTGCGCCGTGCCGGTCTTGCCCGCGACGCGGTAGCCCTCGATTCGCGCGCGGGTGCCGGTGCCACCCTCGTCGATGACGGTCTCCATCATCGCGGCGATGGTGCGGGCGGTGTCCTCGGAGAGCACCCGCCGGTCGGTGCGGGGCTCGCGCTGGGTCTCCACGGCGCCGTCGCCGTCGAGCACGGCGTCGACCAGCATCGGGCTCATGCGGACGCCGCCGTTCGCGATGGCCGCCAACGCCGCGGCGAGCTGCACCGGCGACGCGGTGATGCCCTGGCCGAACGAGGTCGTGGCCAGCTCGATCGCGCGCACGTTCGCGGCGGTGCGCATCTGGCCCGACACCTCGCCGGGGAGGCCGAGGCCGGTCGAGCGCCCGAAGCCGAACGCCTTCAGGTAGTCGAACACCTTCACCGGGCCGAGCATGAAGCCGAGCTTCGCGGAGCCGATGTTGGAGGAGTACTTGATCACGTCGCTGACGGAGATCGCACCCTTGGGGTGGTCGTCGTGGATCGTCCGGCCGCCGACGGACCACGCGCCGAGCTCGCAATCGACGATCGTCGACGCGGTGACCAGGCCCTCTTCGAGCGCGGCGGCCGTGATGAACGGCTTCATGACCGAGCCGGGCTCGATCTGATCCATCGCCGGGCGGTTCTTGAAGTCCTCCTGGCGGACCCGCGAGTTGCCGTCGTTCGGGTTGCCGGCCGGGCGCGTGGCGAGCGCGAGGATGGCGCCGGTGTCGACGTCCATGACCACGGCCATGGCCGCCTCGGGCTTGGAGAGGAGCATCGCGTCGTCGAGCGCGTCCTCGGCGGCGCGCTGGATGGCGGCATCCACCGTCAGCCGGACGGAGCGCCCGCCGCGACGAAGCCGCGCCTCGTCGACGCCGGCCTCGATGGTGCGGCCCTTGCGGTCGCGCGCCTGGAGGATGCGGTAGGTGTCGCCGGCGAGCTCGGTCTGGAGGACCTTCTCGAGCCCGGAGGCGCCGTCGTCCTTGGCGTCCGTGTAGCCGATGAGCGGCGCCGCGAGGTCCTTCCCCGGGTACATCCGCATCGGCTCTTCCTCGAGCCACATCACGTCGCGCGGGAGCCCGGCGACGAGCGCGCGGGCGGTCGCGGGGTCGAGGCCGCCGCCGAGGCGGACCTCCTGCAAGGTGCGCCCCTGCGCGTTCTTCGCGGTGAACCGCCCCTGGATCCACGCCTCGGTGCGGCCGGTGGCGGCCGAGATGGCGGCGACCCGCTCCGCGGCCTGGTCCGCGGAGAGCTTGGCGGGGTTCGCATAGAGCGCCGGGAGGCTCACGGTGTACGCGAGCACGCGGTTGTTGCGGTCGAGGAGCGCCCCGCGCTTGCCGCGCATCTCCACCGCGGACTGGAACTGGTCGCGCCCGCGCTCCTCGAGCCGCTCGTCGGGCATGACCATGAGCCAGCTCGACCGGAGGGCGATCGCGACGAGCGCGGCCATGATGCCGCCGAGGGCGATGAAGCCACGCCCCTTCGACTCCTGGAGCATGCGTGCGTCCGCCTCCGCCGGGCTCGGCCGACGGGGGCGGGGCGCGCCTCCGTGCGGAGGGGGCCGGTATCGGATGGCGGGCTTCGGCTTCACTGGAGGGCGGCCTCGTTCACGTTGACGGTGGCGGCGGGAGGGACGAGCGAGAGGGCGGCGGCGGCCTCGGCGAGGCGGCCCGGGTCGCGGAGGAGGGCGCGCTCGACGAGGAGCCGCTCGTGCTGGATCTCGGCGCTGGCGAGGGCGCTGCGGGCGGAGTCGAGCTCCAGCGCGGTGGCGCGGACGGCCATGCGCGTCCACACGCAGGCCGCGAGGGCGCCGGCGATGAGCAGCATGGCGCCGAGCCACCGGGCGAGCAGGCGGAGCTCGGCGGGGTCCGCCTCGACGGCGGGAGCGTGCGCGGGGACGCGGGTGTCGACGGTGACGGTGCTCATGGGAGGCGCTCCAGGACGCGCAGGCGGGCGGACCGCGCGCGGGGATTGGTGGGGTCGCGGTCTTCACCCTTGCGGGCGCGCCGTTCGACGAGTCGGAAGCGGGGGGTGACGAGGGGGTGGCCGCGGAAGTCGACCGCGGCGCCGTCTCCGGCGAGGGCGCGGAAGGCCTGCTTGACGGCGCGATCCTCGAGCGAGTGGAAGGCGATCACGACGAACCTCCCGCCGGGGGCGAGGCACTCGGGCACCGTGCGCAGCACTTCGTCGAGCTGGCCGAGCTCGTCGTTGATGACCATGCGGAGGGCCTGGAAGGTGCGGGTCGCGGGGTGGATCCGACCGTCCCCGCGGCCGACGGTCTTGGCCACCACGTCCGCGAGCGCGCCGGTCGTGCGGAGGGGCCGCGCCGCGAGCACCGCGCGGGCGATGCGGCGGGCCTGGCGCTCCTCGCCGAGCTTGAAGAGCACGTCGACGAACGTGGCCTCGTCGGTGTGATCGAGCCACTCGGAGACGGGCTCGCCCGACGAGGGGTCCATGCGCATGTCGAGCGGGCCGTCGTTCCGGAACGAGAAGCCGCGGGAGGCGGTGTCGAGCTGGGGCGACGAGACGCCGAGGTCGAGCAGCACGGCGTCGGCGCGGCGGCCCGCGAGCACCTCGGGGATGCGGGAGAACGGCGCGTGGTGGAGCTCGACGGCGTCGCCCAGGCGGGCGCGCACCGCGGCGATGGCCTCGGGGTCCCGGTCGAGGCCCACGAGGTGTACGCCGTGCTCGAGCAACGCCGCGGCGTGGCCCCCGCGACCGAGCGTGCCGTCGACGACGAGCGCGCCGGGACGCGGCGCGCAGAGCTCGATCGCGTCGTCGAGCAGCACCGGCCGATGACCGTGAGGACCCGCATCATGCACTTGCCCCTCCACGCGCGAACTCCGCGGCCATCCAGGCGCCGAGCCGCTTCTCGTCCCAGATCTCGACGCGATCGGCGAGGGAGACCAGCACCGCGTCCCGCTCGATGCCGGCGAAGGCGCGGAGGTTGGCGGGGAGCAGCACGCGACCCTGGCGATCGATCTCGACCTCGACCGCGAAACCGAGGCGCAAGCGCTGCATGCGCTCGACCTCGGGGTCGAAGGAATCGAGCGCGAGCAGCGGGGCCTCGACGTTCTTGCGGAAGTCCTCCTTGGTGTAGGCGCGCAGGTGGTCGCGGTGGACGATGCAGACGAGCACGTTGGTCCCGACGTGGTCGAGCTGGACCTTCAAACGCACGGGCAGCGTGATCCGACCTTTCGGATCCACGGTGAGCGGCGTGTTGAGGCGCACGTCGAGCATAGGGGCGAGCTCTCTCCCGGTGGGGGGCTCAAGCCAGCGGTGGCCTCCGCTGGGCTCCACATCCAACCACCGGATCACCGAAAATAGAAGCGAAACGATCAGCTCCCGCGTCAAACCCCTGACTTCGCTAGTGGATTTTAGTGGAGAAAAAGTAATCCAAGGTGGAGGACCGCGGCCCTGGCGGGGCCTCGCGTCGCGCAGCCGCGATAGACGTGAGGCGTGAGCAAGGACCCTTCCCGCGGCCGCCGCAACGTGTGCCTGAACCGACGCGCGCGGTTCGAGTACGAGCTGTTCGAGACCTTCGAGGCGGGGCTCATGCTGGTCGGCTCGGAGGTCAAGAGCCTCCGGGGCGGCAAGGGCAACCTCGAGGACGCCTACGTGGGCTTCGACAGCGCGGGCCACCCGCTGCTGATGAACGCGCACATCGCGCCGTACACCCAGGCGAACGTGCAGAACCACGAGCCGACCCGCCCCCGCCCGATGCTCATGCACAAGGAGGAGGTCCGTCGTCTACGCCAGCGCGTGCGCGAGAAGGGCCTCACGCTCGTTCCCACGCAGATGTACTTCCACGGTCCGTGGGTAAAAGTGGAGTTCGCAGTCGGCCGGGGGAAGAAGCTCCACGACAAGCGTGCGTCGATCCGCGAGAAGGAAGACGACCGCGAAGCGAAGCGCGCCATCCGCGGACGCTGACGCTCCCGATCCGGGCCGCTGACGGGATGCCTCCGCGGCCCCGAGTGCGGTGGAGGAAAGTGGAGCCGGCCCCCGAGGGCGCGCGAAGCGCCCAAGGGTGATAACCGCACGACCTATTTTGAATGGAGCACGCATGTCCCGGAAGCTCTTGCTCCTGGCCCTCTTGTTTGCGCCCCTGCCGGCCTTCGCCTCGGACGGGGGCTCCGCCAGCCTCGTCATCGGGGGCGCGGCCGCCGCGGTCCTCGTGTGCGCCGTGCTGGTCGGGATTCCGCGAACGCGCGTCTACGGCGTCGCCGCCGGCTCGCTGCTCGGCATCCTCCTCGCGGGCTACCTGACGGCGCAGCACCACGGCACCGCCGCCTCGGTGTGCAACGTGAGCGACGTCTGGAGCTGCGACAGCGTCAATCGCAGCGAGTACAGCGAGGTCGCCGGGGTCCCCGTCGCGCTCTTCGGCGTCGCCTTCTACGCCGTGATGGCGTGGCTCTCCCTGCGCCACGCGTCCGGCGGTGCCGCGAAGTCCCCCGCGATGATGACCGCCGTGGCGGGCTTCGCGCTGATCTTCGACGTCTACCTGGCCTGGGCCTCCACGAGGATCGGCGCGTACTGCCCCCTCTGCGTCGCCTCCTGGGGCCTCAACGTGGTGCTCCTGGTCGGCGCCGCCCTCCTGTGGAAGTCGGCGGAGACCCCCTCGGGCGCCTCGCTCTTCGACGGCTTGAAGTCCGAGATCGGCAGCGTTGCCGTCGTCGGCCTCCTCACCCTGGTGGTGGCGGGGATGGCATCGCGCCCGGGCGACGGCGCGACCGGCGCGACCGGCGGAGCGGGCACCGGCGCGGTCGCGGATCTCTCGCAGTACTACGAGAAGGTGGCGGGCCGGATCGAGCTCGACGGCACGGAGCCGGTCATCGGCAGCCCCGACGCGCCCTACACCATGGTCGAGTGGGCGGACTTCGAGTGCCCGCACTGCGGCGTCATGTCGGAGGAGCTGAAGAAGGTCCTCTCCGAGAACCCGGACGTGAAGCTCCTCTACAAGCACTACCCCATCAGCGGCACGTGCAATTCCTTCGTGGACGGCGAGCGCCACAAGTTCGCCTGCAACGCGGCGGCCGCGAGCGAGTGCGCGCGGCTCCAGGGGCGCTTCTGGGAGCTCTCCCGCCAGATGTTCAAGAACCAGGAGTTCCTGGGCAAAGAGGACATCCGGTTCATGGCCGAGCAGCACGCGCTCGACATGACGGCGTTCGAGGCGTGCATGGCGGACCCCGCCACGGCCGAGGCCGTCAAGCAGGACGTGGCCGCCGGTGGCGTCGCCGGGGTGCAGGGCACGCCGTCGATCTTCCTGAAGGGCCCCTTCGGTGACGAGTGGGTGCGCCTCACCGCCACGCGGGAGGGCATCAACGCCGTCCTCGACGCTGCCCGCAGCGGCAAGCCCCTGCCGCCCGCGCGCCCGCCCAGCGAGATGTAGCGTGCCGCGCGTGTGGTTTGCCTACGCGGTGACCCTGCCGCGCCCCGCCGTGGCCCCAGTCGGCCGTGCCCTCCTGGGGCTCGGCGCCACGGGCCTCCAGGAGGACCTCCCGGCCGGCGTCACCCCGAAGTTCCGCCAGCCGTGGGACACCGGCCCGATGCCGCGCGCGCCCAAGAAGGTGCGGCTGCGTGCCTGGTTCGACGCCCGCCCCACGGAGGACGCCGTGGCTGGCGCGCTCGCCGGCTGGGCCGCCGAGGATCCCGAGTGGGCCGAGCAGGCGGAGGAGGACTGGGCGGAGGACTGGAAGCGGAACTTCCAGCCTGTCACGATCTCCGAGCGCCTCGTGGTGGCCGCGCCCTGGCACGACTTGCCCGGCGCGCTCATCATCGAGCCCGGCAACGCCTTCGGCACCGGGGAGCACCCGACGACCCGGGCCTGCCTCCGCG
Source organism: Pseudomonadota bacterium (assembly GCA_030684355.1). GTDB lineage: Bacteria > Myxococcota_A > UBA796 > UBA796 > SXON01 > CAJBVW01. Next base: position 16,985 of record JAUXTN010000067.1, on the reverse strand, counting down.
CGGTGGACCGCTTCGCCCGCCCCGGCGGCACGCTCCTCGACGTGGGCTGCGGCTCCGGCATCCTGGCGCTGGCCGGCGCCAAGCTCGGGATGGTCGCGCGCGGCACCGACATCGATCCGGACGCCGTGGTCGCCGCGCTCGCCGCCGCCCGGCAGAACGGCCTCGACGTGGCGTTCGACACCACGCCCATCGCGGACGTGGAGGGGCGCTACGACCTCGTCGTCGCCAACCTCTTCGCCGAGGTGCTCGTCGCGCTCGCGCCGGACCTGCTCCGCGTCTCCGCGGGCCCCATCGCGCTGGCCGGGATCCTCGCGGACCGCGCCGACACCGTGCGCGCGGCCTTCGCGTCCCGCCCGGTGCTCGACGACACGACCGAAGAGGGCTGGGTCTCCCTCTGGTACGGCGGCCCTTGAGGCGCCTCCTCGTGCCGAGCGTGCCCGCCGTCGGCGAGCGGTGCGTCGCCGCGGCACGGGAGAGCCATCACCTGCTCCACGTGATCCGGGCCCGGCCCGGCGAGCGGGTGCGGCTCGTGGACGGGCGCTCGGCGGCCGCCATCGGGGTCCTCGAGAGCGTGGACGCCGACGGGCAGGCGTGCTTCACCATCGTCGAGCGCCTCGTCGCCTCCCCTCCCCCGGTCCGCGTCGTGCTCCTCGGCCTCCCGAAGCCGGCGCTGCTCGAAGAGGCCCTCACCCTGGGCACCGAAGGCGGCGCCACTCGCTTCGTGCTCGTCCGTGCGCGCTACAGCCCGCCCGGCGCGCCGCGCAGCGATCGCCTCCTCCGCGTCGTCCAGTCCGCCGTGACCCAGTGCGGTCGGGCCGACCTCCCCGCCGTGGACGGCCCGTGGAGCCTCGTGGAGGCCCTCGCCGACGCGTCCTTGCCACCGGTGGGGGCTCGCTGGGGAGCGCTGCCCGGGACGCCCCCCGGGCCCGTCGGAGGGGGCTCCGAGGACACCGGACGGGGGGTCGCGGTCGCCATCGGTCCCGAGGGGGGATGGTCGCCGGAGGAGGCTGCGGCGCTCACGGACGCGGGCTTCGCTCCGCTCGGGCTGGGGCCGTTCGTGCTGCGGACGCCGAGCGCGGTGGGCGCGGCGCTCGCGCGGCTCTGGAACGGCTAGTCGCTGGTGATGACGACCTCGACGTCGATGTCCTCGCCGCGGGCACCCACGCCGGGGAGCGAACGGTCGGAGCTCTTGCCGGAGAAGTGGAAGCTGGTGCTGTCGGCGCGCTCGTAGTTCGTGCCGGAGAACGGCGCGCTGCCGCTCTCGTTGTTGCCGCGGCCGCCCAGGTAGGTGTCCCCGTGGAGGGCGTACTCGCGGGCGCGCAGGTGCGCGTTCTGCGAGGCCCACGCGATGCTCCACAGGTAGTACATCGCGATCACGACCAGCACGAGCAGCGGCATCAACAGCATCGTCTCGACGGCGGACTGGCCGAGGCGGCGGCGAAGGCGGGGGATGGCGGGGCGGGTGCGCATCAGTGCTTGAACTTGTCCATGTCCCACATCTTGCCGTTCCGGTACCCGTCGAGCCGGATGAGCTCGTCCGGGGTGAGCGTGCCCTCCAGGTTCTCGTTCGCGCCCGCGAGCCGCGCCCGGTACTCGTCGTACATGGAGAGCTTGGGGTAGGTCGTGCCGCGGGAGATGTAGACGCCGAGCGGGCCGACCATGTTGCTGTTCTGCTGGATGCCGTTGAGCTCGCTCGGGCCGACCGAGCCGTCGTAGGGCTTGGCCACCGCGTAGGCGTAGATCTCGTCGTCCCCGCCGGTGGAGGAGGCGCCGAAGAAGCCGCCGTCGCTGCCGCCGCTGCGGTACGCCGTGTCGAGGAACTGCTTCTCCGGCGTGCCGCTGACCCGCCCGGCGACCCACACGTCGGGGTCCCGGGACTCCTTGTAGAACCACGTCTTCATGTAGGTGGTGCGGCCGAGCATGGGCGTCGGCACGCAGGTCGGCGGCGAGCCGCAGGTGGCCAGGACCATGTAGTTCATGGCGGTGTCGCTCACCTGGCGGAAGTCGGCGATCGACGGGAAGATCACCGGGGGCCCGATGTTGAAGCCGCCCTGGAGCATGTAGGTGCCCGGAAACGTCGGGGAGCCGAAGATGTCGCTGAAGAAGCTCACCCGGCTGTTCGCGAAGTTGGCGTTCGCGGTGGCCTCGCCCGCATCGAGCGCGGTGCCGACGGTGCGGTTGTAGGGCGCGCGCGCGACGAACCGGCCGATGGCGACGTCGATGTTGACCTTGCAGACGCTGATCGCGGTCTCGGCGGCGATGCTGTTCGGCTGGCACCCACAGGGCACGGTCTCCGGCCACATGCCGGCCACGAGCCCGGTCTGCATGACCTGCCGGCACTGGTTCACGGCGTCGACGATGCCCTTGTTGAGGTCGACCAGCTCGTTGAGCGACGCGGCCTCCGAGTAGGCGGCGGCGTAGGTCGCGGCGTCCGCCGTCGTCTGCATGCGGATCTTGTCGTTCACGACGACGCCGACGTTCGTGGCCATCGCGAGGAGCAGCAGCATGGCGAAGATGGACAAGGCGATGAGCACGGCCGCCTGGCCACTCCGGGCGCGCCGGGACGGAGCGAGCGTGCGCATCAGCAGCCCGACCCGCACTGGTTGTCGCCGTACCGCGTGCTCCGGCTCCCCGTGCGCCCCTCGTACTGGGCCTCTTCCGGCCCTGCGACCACGGTCACGTCGTAGTCGAACGAGGCGAAGCCGGACGTGAACGGCAGGTCCATCTCCCAGGGCATCTCGACCGTCACGGAGCCGCTGCCGGTGTTCGCGCTCACTGTCGCCTGGCGCGTGACGTTCCCGTCCAGCAGGAGTCCGGCGGCGTCGGTCGCGCTCTCGCCGACCTGCTGGGCGCGCGCGGCGGTGAACGCGGCGTAGTTCACGTAGTGCGTGCTCCCGAAGAAGAACGCCAGCTCCACGATCAGGAAGAGCGCCGCGAAGATCACGGGGATCATGATCGCGAACTCGACGGTGCTCTGTCCGCGGCGGAGCCTCATGCTACCTCCCTCCGGGTTCAGTGCAGGGTGCGTGCCGGGCGCGTGATCCGCTTCACAAGCGGATCGTGGTGTGGGGTGGGGCGCCGGTGCCCCGCTCCGACCGCGGCAGGCGCGCCGCACCGGGACCCCGATGCGACGCGCCATCTCCCGCTACTCGCGGCGGCGGAAGGCGAGGGCCAGCGCGGCGCCGGCGAGGACGAGCGCGCCCGTGGGGGTGCCACCGGAGGAGGAGCAGCCCTTCTCCTCCTGGATGATCGCCTTCGTGAACGGGTCGTACAGCTCGGTGTTGTCGTCCCACACGGCGAGCCGGCCGAAGGCCCAGTCCTGGTGACCGTCCGCGTCGAAGACGACGGCGTAGATGTTCTGCGCCTTGCCCGAGTTCGCGGTGTCGCCCGCGATCTCCGGCGCCGTGTAGTTCACCACCTGGGCCGCGTTGTTGTCGAAGGTGCCGCCACCCTCGTCCGTGCTCCACTGGTAGGTGATCGTGTCCTGGTCGGCGTCGAACACCATCACGTCCATCGTGATGACCTCGAACTCGAGGCAGGCGCTCTGCTCCATCCGGATGTTGTCGCCGACGATGACGGGGTCGGAGTCGGTGGCCTCGCAGCCGTCCGCGCTGTCGCGCAGGCCGTCACAGTCGTTGTCGACGCCGTCGCAGAGCTCGGCGGCGCTCGGGTTCACCGTGGCGTCGTTGTCGTTGCAGTCGTTGTTGACCTCGGCGTAGCCGTCGCCGTCGTCGTCGTGGAGCGAGGTGGTCTCGTCGGACGTCCCGTCACAGTCGTTGTCCATGCCGTCGCCGCGCTCGGGGGCGCCCGGGTACACGTCCTCGCTGTAGTCGTTGCAGTCGCCGTCGAGCTCGGTGACGCTGTCGCCGTCGTCGTCGTAGCCCTCGGTGCCCTCGTCGGTGCGACCGTCGCAGTTGTTGTCCTGGAGGTCGTAGACCTCCGCGGCGTCCGGGTACGTGAGGATGTTCGTGTCGTCGCAGTCGATCGGCTCGACGGCCACCCCGTAGCCATCGCCGTCGTCGTCATCCGCCGGGTACTCGGCGTTGATCACGACAGAGACCGAGGCGTACGCGCTGGTCGAGCTGCCGTCCGTCACGGTGACGAGGAGGGTGTCGACGCCCGCCGTCAGATCGTCGGCGGGGATGTCCACGAAGACGTGCCCCGACTCCTCGTCCGCCGCGCAGTTGGCGACCGTGGCCTCACCCAGCGAGCTCTTGATCTTGCAGGTGAGCGAGGTGGCCGGCTGGTTCTCGTCGAAGATGTTGAGCTCGATCGTGAGCGGCCGGATCGTGCTGTACCGGTAGCCGTTCTCGGGCGAGCGGACGTAGACCGTGGGGGGCACGTTCTCCGGGTCGGTCCCAGAGTTGCCGGTGAGCGTCACGTCGACGGTGGGGTTCGCGGGGTCGTCCGTGTAGACGAAGAGCTGGCAGTAGCTCGCGTTCGAATCCGTCGGCGTGAAGGTCACCTCCGCGAGGGTCGACGACTCGCCGCTGAGGACCCAGCCGGGCAGGAAGTGCGGATCCAGGAAGAAGGACTCGAGGTCGCAGGTCGTCGAGAGCTCGGCGCCCGTGATGGTCACGTCCCCATCGCCCACGTTCGAGATCTGGATGCGGGCCGGGGCCTCGCTGTCCGCCGCGTCGGGGTGGACGTAGCCGAAGTCGTACGAGCGCGGGCGCACGACGACCGAGCCCTGCTCGAACTGCGCCTCCCCGTGCAGGTACACGACCTGGCGCGTGTGGACGGGGTCTTCCTTGAAGTCCGGCAGGTACTGGCCGGCATCCTCTTGCGCGGGCGTCAGCACGGTGCCGACGCTCTCGACGACGAGGGCGTCGTAGGCATCGCCTTGCGCGTTCGGCGTGAAGGTCACGACGAGGGGGATCTGGCAGCCCGGGTCGAGCAGGAAGAGCGCGCCCTCTACGACGACACCGCCGCCGCCGTCGCCCGTGTCGTCGCCGCCGGTCCCGCCGGTGTCCACGGGCTCGGAGCCCGTGTCGACGCCCTTCGCGGAGGCCGCGGCGGTGTCGGTCGCGACCTCGGGACACTCGATGTTCGCGGTGTTCCAGGTGACCGTGTAGGCCGAGCCTTCCCCCTCGTCGCCGATGAGGATGGTGCCGACGCCCATGGGCATCCCGCCGTCATTGCCGAGGATGATCGTACGCTCGACCGTACCGCCCCACTCCGCCTCGCCGAACTCGAGGGAGGCCTGCCCGAGGGTCATGATCGGGTACTCGATCTCCAAGTACTGGGGCCCCTCTCGGCCACAGCCGGCCAGGATCCCGAGCGGGAGGGTGAGGGCGAGGAGCACCGACTTGGACATTCCGACTCCGGGTGAGCGTCGCGAACGAGAACTGGGGCCGCCTCGAGGGGAGAAGCGGCACCGGCGCAGGGTACCCGGGGCTCCACGTTGATGTCAACGAATCATGGAGGTCGGCAACAGGAGGTTCGAAGATCGGAAGCGCGGACCGACGCTCCTCCCCGCGACCCTCCCCGCGACGCTGCGCTCGCGCCTCGGCGAGGACGGAGGGGTTGCCCCCGCCGACCGCGCGATGGAGCCATGGGCCAGCCCTACAGGAGGTGGCCGCTCTTCTCCCGCTTCGTCGTCAGGTAGGCGTGGTTGTGCGGGTTCGGCGTAGTCCGGAGCGCGATGTGCCCGGAGACGGGGATCCCCGCGCGGCGCAGCCCGACCATCTTGCTCGGGTTGTTCGTCAGGAGGCGCACCGAGCGGATGCCGATCTGGCGCAGCACCTCAGCGGCGATGTCGTACCGCCGCAGGTCGTCAGGGAAGCCGAGCGCGAGGTTCGCCTCCACGGTGTCCATCCCCGCATCTTGCAGGGCGTAGGCGCGGATCTTGTTGGCGAGCCCGATGCCACGGCCCTCTTGCGGCAGGTAGAGGACCGCGCCGCGCTCTGCCGCGCCGACGTAGGCGAGCGACGCTTCGAGCTGGTCACGACAGTCGCACTTCCAGCTCCCCATCACGTCGCCCGTGAAGCACTCGGAGTGCAAGCGCACGGGGACGTCCTCGGCGCCGTCGAGCTCGCCGCGCGCGACCACGCCGTAGTCGTGGCCGTCCGTCTCGCACTCGAAGGCGAGCACCCGGAAATCGCCGTAACGGCTCGGGAGGCGGGCCTCCGCGGCGAAGCGGACCTTGGGTGCCTCCACTGGACCGATCCGTGGAGAATGACGTGCTGCCAGGTCCATTGCGCCTCCTGGACTGCCGGAGGCAGCCCCGTGGGGTTTCACCCTTCTCGGTGCAGCGCACCGATGGCCACGAGATGTGCCGTGCCGGAGCTCCTCCGGCCATGGGGACGCAATCTGATCCGGAAGCCACGCGCACGTCAACCCCGCGCGGAGACGCGCAGCGATCGGCGTGATGCAGGCTACCGCGCCCTGGCTCCGAAAACGCGACGACCCCCGCCCCGGATTGACCGAAGCGGGGGCCACGCAGAAACGCGTCCTAGTTGGTGTTCAGCGCTTCCTTGAGGCCCTTGCCCGCGCGGAAGACCGGGATCCGCCGGGACGGCACCTGGATCTCAGCGCCGTTCTTCGGGTTGTGGCCCTTGAACTGGCGGCGCTGGGACACGGTGAACGTGCCGAAGTCGGAGATGGTCACCTTTTCGCCCTTGGTGAGGGCGTCCTGGACGGTGTCCATGATGATGTTCACGTACAGGGCGGCACGGATCTTGGGGATGCCTGCCTTGACGGAGAGCTGCTCGGTAAGGTCTGCCTTGTTCACGGAGAACTCCTTTCTCGGGGGTGAGAACTAGTAATTGTGTTGAGAATCTCGAAGATCGGCACTCTTCAGCTTCTGTGGTCGGGCCATCGAGCACTCCCCGCGTCGCGGCCCCGGAAAGGTCAGAGAGGACTTCCCTTCCCGGCAACGGTCAAATAGCCGGAAGACCCTAAAGTCGGCAACTTCTAAACCTGTTTTTTTCACTTTCCAGATAAACGACAAAGCCCCTTATTCTCCAGACCCGCGCGCCACGTCTCGACGCCGTGCCCGCCCTGAGGCGGCAATCGCGTTGACGTGCATGTGATCGCGCCTCATCCCCCGCCATGAACCACGGGAAGCGCGAGCACCGGGGTAGAGCCCGTCCAGAGGCGCCTCGGGCAGGGTGTCTGCATGGGCGACGAGCGGAGCCTCAGCGCGCGGAGGATGCGCCGCCGCGCGGCGGGTTGAGCCAGCCACCCCGCATCTGCAGGGCGCGCGGAACGACCGAGATGCGGGCCGGTGCGGCTGCAAGGGGCTCACCGTCCCCCTCGAGCGGGATCTCCGAGCCGACCCGGACCGAGGTCACCCGGATGCGGCGCACCTCGTGGTGGTCGCCCAGGCGGCCGTTGTAGACCTGCGGGAGGAGCCGCAGCGCCTTCATGAGCGGGAACTGCGGGACGATCGTCAGCTCGAACACGCCGTCCGCCATGGAGCCGCCTTTCCCGATCCACATCCCCGCGCCGCAATAGTGCCCGTTCCCGCAGAAGGCAGCGAAGGTCTCCAGCTCGGCCTCGCCCGCGCCATCCGGGCCCTCCCAGGACCAGGCCACCCTCCGGGCGTCGAACTCGCGGAGCGCGCCGAGCACCGCGCCGAGGAAGGTGAGTGTGCCCCCAAACCGCTTGTTCGACGCGTTGGCGCGCCGGCACACGTCGGCATTGGCCCCGATGCCCGCGACATTGACGAAGCTCCGCTTGGTCCCGTCATCCCATGCGATCAGCCCGACGTCCAGGGGCAGGGTCATCCCCGTGCCCGCCAGCCAGAACGCCCGCTCGACGGGCCGGGGCAGCTCCAGGCTTCGCACGAGGTCGCCGCCGGTACCGAAGGGGATCACCGTGAAGACGACCTTTGGATTTACGGGCACACCGGCCGGCACCAGCCCGTTGACGACCTCGCTGCACGTGCCGTCGCCGCCGAGCGCCGCGACGATGTCCGCCTCGCCGGCGGCCTTGCGCGCAAGTTCGGACGCGTGGCCCGGCCCCTCGGTCCAACGGACCTCGACCTGGGCGAATGCACGGCTCGCCGCCCGCTCGATCGCCTCGCGGTTGGCGCCCGCCCGCCCGCCCCCGGCGCGCGGGTTGGCGATCACGATCAGGCGCTCGCCCCGGTTCTGGGCGCCGGCGGTGTCGGGCGAGGTCGACGCGTCAGACATGGGGGCTCCCGGGAGGATCGGTAGGTCCGACGAGCCGGCCGCCGTGGGCGCGGAGCCAGCGGGCACACTCTTCATCGGCGCAGCTCGCGAGTGCGCCGCCCAGCAGGCGAACGTTCTCTTCGGCCACCATCCGCGCCGCCGCGGGCTCCCGCTCCGGGAAGCCCTCCCGTCGGCCACAACATGCGAGCTGACCGGGACCCGGACGTGGCCCCCCGTGGCACGAGGAGAAGATCGTCCCGGCGACCGGGGCCGGCAGTCGACGTACCGGGAGGCCGGCCGCCTTCGCCACCTCTTCGACGGCGCCCGAGCCGGTGATGACCGTGCGCCCGTTCAGGTGGGCCGCCACGGCTCCGATCACCGTGAGGTCTCCGAGGCGCCACGCGGCGTGCCCCAGGCTGTCGCCGGTTCGCAAGGAGGTAACCGCGACTCCCTCGGACTCAGCCCAGCGGACCGACCAGTCCTCCGCAGAGGTGAGCACACACACCGTCGGCTCCGGCCCGATTTCCTGGAGCGGCTCCGGCCGCGGCGGGGCGAGGCGCGGTGCCCGCCAGGCGGACAGCCGCTCGGCAACGGGAACCTGGACCTTGCAGTGCAAGGTACAGGCTCCGCATCCGAGGCACAGCGAGGTACCGGCAAGCGCATCCGCCGGGGCCAGGACGCCGCGGTCAGCAAGCAACGGGACCGTCATCATCGCCGCGGCGGTGGCCGACTCCATGCCGGTCGCGACGGCGACGGGGCACACGTGCCGGCACAAGCGCGGGCAATAGGCGCACGTAGTGAAGTCCGCCGGATTCATGACGCCCTCCCCTCGGTGGGGTCCGCGACGGCGGGGGGAGCGGGGGGAGCAGGGACCCGCACTTTCGTGCGTGTAGCCATCGCGGCGAGCTCGACCGCCGCGGGCCCCCGGAACTCGACGGCCCCTGGCAGGACCCGCGTAGGGCGCAGGTCGGCGGCGAGGCACTCGACAAGCGTGACATCGACGCAGGCAACCGCTTCGCCGCGCCGCACGATCGGCACCGTGAGCGTTTCGTAGCTGTCCGGCGGGAGGGACGCCCGTGGGTCCGGTCCGGCCGCGCTGCGAGGCACGGGCAGGAACACGGCGCGCCGACCGTCGAGAAGGGCGCTCGCACCGAGGATCCTTGTCTCCCAGGGCTGCTTCGGCGCCGAGACCGTTGACGCGAGAGGCCCCACGGCTGGAAACCGGAGCTCCCACCCCTCGCCTGCCAACCAGGCATCCCGCGTTGCCGCGGGCTCGTGCGCCGCGAGCGTAGCGACCTGGGAGATCGGGTCGATCCCGAGTGCCGGGGGCGCCGGCTCGGGGACCTCCACCGGGGGGAAGAGCCGCCCCGGGTTCAGTACACCCTTGGGATCCAGCCGCGCCTTCAGCGCGTGAAACCGAGGGGCGATGCCAGCGAGCTCGCGCGCAGCGGCCTCCATCTTCAGCTGTCCGACGCCGTGATGGTGGGCCACGGTGCCGCCAGCCGCGGACGCGGCCGCCAACGCGTCCCGCCAGGTGGCATCGTAGACCTCGAGCCTGCCCACGCCGGCAAAGCTGAAGTAGATGCTGCACCCCTCCCGGTACACGTGGGAGAAGTGCGCCATGACCAGGACGTGGCGCCCCAACGCAGCCCGAACCCCCTCGTACAAGGCCGGGAGCCGGGACCAGGTGGTCGCGACCTCCATCGTGTCGGCGAAGCCCCCCCGCTCGAAGATGGGCGCCGACTTGTAGCTGACCTCGTGCCGGTGCGCGTACCAGTGCTCGCCAAGCTCCTCGCCGAGCGGCTCGCCGCTGGAGAGCAGCGCCCCGCCGTAGCGTGACAACACCTCGACGACATCGGCCTCGCCTTCCCACCCGGCGATCAGCACGCATCCGGACGACACGCCCTGTGCGAGCGCGTTGAGCAGGCGCGGCAACGCGAGCGGCAGGCTCAAGAGGTGCGAGCGGAGCGCGGGGACGGACTCGGCCGCGCGCCGGATCTCGTCGAGCCAGCCCGCGCCGGCGCTGGCCTTCGTGGCGGTGCCCTTCCCGGCGATCCGCGTGTCGACCGGGTCATAGAGGCGCAGCACCGCGGGGTGGAGGTCCGCCTGGAGGAGCCCCCGCATTGCATCCCACGCGGCCTCGACCGACCCGAAGCGCCACGCACCGAGCCGGCGGGCGGCCGGGACGGGAACGGTCCGCACGAGGAGATCGCTGATGATGCCCAACGCACCTTCGGAGCCCATCACCCAGGGCCCCAGGTCCTCCCCCTCCGCCCAGGCGCCCGTGCCGAACCGCGCGGCAGGCGCCACGACCCGCAAGCCGAGGACCATATCCTCGAACTTACCATACTTGCTGGAGAATTGGCCGGCGGACCGCGAGGCGGCCCACCCCCCGACGGTCGAGCACCAGATGGAGGACGGGCTGTGGCGCGTGGCGCGGCCGACGCGCTCCAGGGCGTCCTCAAGGTGCTGCCCGAGCACCCCGGGTTGCACCCGGACGGTGTCCCCCTCGATGGGGCCGATGCGGTTCATCCGCTTCAGATCGAGCGCCAACGAGCCCGCGCGGCCGGCCGCCGCGCCGCACACGCCACTCCCAGCGCCGTAGGGCACGATCGCGACCCCCTCGGACTGCGCCCAGGAAACGCACGCGGCGATCTCGTCCTCCGTGCGCGGCCACGCGACCGCCGCGGGCGAGGGCGCCATCGCCCCCCCGGTAGCGAGCGCGATCGTGCCGCGGGGCCAGAGGTCCCGGGCGTGGGCGAGGCGCTCCGCGACATCGACGGACACGGGCACCACGGCGCGTAGACGTTCCAGATCCACGGCGGCGTTCTATCCGGACGGGACCGGTTGGCACGGTCAAGGCGTCGAATCGGATGGAGTGGCCCAAAAAGAAGCGAGGCGCCCGGGGGTCCGGGCGCCTGCTCGCGGTGAGGAGGGCGGGGGGTACTCGCCAGCCTCGGGCCGTCGCGTCTCCGTCAGCCTGATATGCAAGGGGTGGGCCACCCGTCGCCACCCCTGCGAGGATCAGCCTGCCAGGCTGATCCTCCTCGGCTCCAAGGCGCCGCCGCCCCTGCTGTCGCGCGGAATCAGGACATCCCTGTCGCGGGTGCTAGCGCCACCCCCTGATCCAGGAGCCACGCCGCGAGCCGATCGGCCATCTCCCAGGGGCGTTCGACGGGGTGGACATGCTGTCCTCCGGGCACCGCACGGTGCTCTACGGTGGAGATGCCAGCCTCGAGAAAGGCTGCCTCGGCCATGGGATACAGCGGATCGGCGTCGCCCCAGAGGAGGAGCACGGGGCACCGGAGCGCGCGCGGATCAGGGAGGGAGACGAGGCTCCCCAGGTAGGTGGCGACGGCCGCGCGGCCGGCGGCGGTGTCGACGAGGGGGCCGCAGAGCGCGGCGACGGTGTCGTGGTCCATGACGTACGGGTTCACGACCGCCCTGCGTAGGCCCGCGGAGGAGGCCAACCATCCGATCCACGCGCGGCGCTGAAGCAGGGTCCGCTGCGTGACGGCGGCGCCGGCGCGGGTCGCGCAGGCGCGCGCCAGCATCCGTGTGACGGGGTCCAGCGCACGCAGCGGCCCGTTGCAGAGGACCAGCGCGACGGGCGGGGTGGCCAGCGCGGCGGCGATGGCAGCGGGGACCGCGAGGCCGTGCGCAACCAGCACGGTCGGACGCCGAGCAAGGTCCGGTACGAGGGCCTGCGCCCGGTCCTTCCATCCGTGGGTCGGTGCCGCGGCGTCGATCACCGACCGCGCCTCTCCGCACCCGAGACGATCGATGACCGCGGTGAAGAGCTCGGCCCCAAACGGCGGACCGGCGAGGAAGACAAGGGCGGGAGAAGGAACGATTCCAGTCTGCCTGGACGTCATGCGCACACGCGGGCGGCAGGTTGGGTACCCGCGCGCCGCTGGGGTGAAGGGGGAACGTGGTCGAAGCGGGAGAGGTGCATTAGGTGCCGTAGATCGTGGCTGGGTCCAGGCGTGTATGACCTGATCGTAGAAGACGCTACCGTTGTGAGCTCGAGTGGTCGAGCGGTCGCAGATGTATGCGTGGAGGACGGACGGATTGTCTACGTCGGCGCGCGTCCGGGCGGACCCGCACGTCGCAAGACCCCCGCAATCGGGAAGTTCCTCGTACCTGGGGTGATCGACACCCACGTGCACTTCCGCTCACCCGGGCACCCCCACAAGGAGGACTGGGCGTCGGGCACGCGTGCGGCCGTCTCCGGCGGCGTCACGACCGTCTGCGACATGCCGAATACGTCTCCACCGACGCTGACGCGGGCAATCTGGGAAGAGAAGCGTGCCCTGGCTGCGGCGGCCTCGCGTGCGAACTACGGCCTCTGGATCGGGGCTGCCGCGGAGAACCTGGGTGAGCTCAACGAGCTCATGGACAGCGGGGATGCTTGCGGCATCAAGGTCTTCATGGGCGCCTCGACTGGGCCCCTGCTCGTGGACGACGCGACGCTCGTGCGCGTCTTCCAGGAGACCCGGGGCCTCCTGGGTGTCCACGCCGAGGACGAGGCGCTCCTCGCTGGCGCTCGCGAACGCTTCGCCGGCAACCCCTCGCCCGAGCACAACGAGGTGCGTCCGCCCTCCGCCGCCGCCGCCGCTGTGAAGCGCCTGGTGGAGCTCTCTCGGGCCTACCAGCGCGCCGTCCACGTTTGCCACGTCTCCACCTCCGCGGAGCTCGCGATCCTCGAGGACGTGCGTGGCGTGGCGCCGGTCACCACCGAGGCGACGCCGCACCACCTGTGGCTCTCCACCGAGACGGGCCAGGGCAACTTCACCAAGTGCAACCCTCCGATCCGGGACGAGGTCGATCGCCGCGCCCTGTGGACCGCGGTACGCCGCAACCGCATCGACACGATCGGGAGCGATCACGCGCCCCACACCCGTGAAGAGAAGCTGCTGCCGTACTGGGACGCTCCGTGTGGCATCCCCGGGGTCGAGACCACCTTTCCGCTGCTGATCGCTGCGATCCGCCAGGGCCGCCTCTCCATCGAACGCATGGTCCAGCTGTGTGCGGAGGCGCCCGCGCGCATCTTCGGCTTCCACCGCAAGGGATGGATCAAGCCGGGGTATGACGCCGACTTCCTCCTGTTCACCGAGACCGAGCTCGTGAAGCTGGCGACCACCGACCTGCTCACCCGTGTCGCCTGGAGTCCCTTCGTCGGCCACAAGGTGGGGGTGAAGCCTGAGCAGGTGTACGTCGGAGGCCGCCTTGTCGCCCAACGGGGCCACATCGTGGACGACGACGTGCGGGGGAGCCTCGTCCGCCCAGGGGACGCCCGGGCCTCGTAGGTCGTAGGGGTGGGAGGAGTCACCCCCTCCCACCCGCCCAGGGAGCCCCGCACGAAGCCGGACGGGCAGCTCCCGCCCGGCCAACGTCCCGGCCGCACGCCCCGACGAATGGTCGGAGCTCCCGAGGCGCCGACGGCGCTACGCCTCGGCGGTCACCGCCCAGTTGACGCGCGCCGGCGAAAGCGCTCGCTCGAGCTGATTGAGCACGGACGGGTTGGTCTCCAGGTGCTCGATCACCTTGTCGCGGCCCTGCCCCAGCTTGGTCTCCCCGAACGCGTACCAGGATCCCGAGCGCGTGATGCTGCCCTGGGCCTCGGCCATGTCGAAGATCTCCCCGGACCGGTTCACGCCGCGCCCGAAGAGGATGTCGAATTCGACCTGCCGGAATGGAGGGGCCAGCTTGTTCTTCACGACCTTCACGCGCGTTCGGTTACCGACGGAGTCCTCGCCCTTCTTCACCGCGCCGATGCGGCGCACGTCGAGCCGCACCGAGGCGTAGTACTTCAGGGCGTTGCCGCCGGTGGTGACCTCGGAGGGGCCGAACGTCATCCCGATCTTCTGGCGGATCTGGTTGATGAAGATGAGCGTGGTGTTGCTCTTGCTCACCACGTTCGTGAGCTTCCGCATCGCCTTCGACATCATGCGCGCCTGCAGGCCGACCTGCATGTCACCCATGTTCCCTTCGAGCTCGTCGCGCGGCACGAGGGCCGCCACGGAGTCGATCACGACCATGTCGATCGTGCCGGAGCGCACCAGCAACTCCACGATGTCGAGCGCCTGCTCTCCGTTGTCGGGCTGGGACAGGATGAGATCGGAGAGTCGAACGCCGAGGGCAGCAGCATACTGCGGGTCGAGCGCGTGTTCGGCGTCGATGAAGGCCGTCGTGCCGCCGGCAGCCTGCATCTGCGCCATGGCGTGGAGCGTCAGGGTCGTCTTGCCGCTCGCCTCGGGTCCGTAGATCTCGATGATTCGACCACGCGGGTAGCCACCACAGCCCAGGGCCAGGTCCAAGCCGAGCGAGCCCGTGGGTGTCACGGCGACAGGCTCGCTCGGCCCATCGAGGCGCATCACCGATCCCTTTCCATGTTGCTTCTCGATGGCGATCAGCGTCGCGGCGAGCGCGGCCTGGCGATTGTTGTCGTTGACGATCATCATTTCAGACTCCTTGGTTTCCCGGCACGTGGCCGGCACAGTCCGTGCGCTGTCCACGGGCTCGGGCCGCACCACGCGGCCTCCTTCCCGAGTGGCGGGCGACGGAAGATCGTGGAAGGGTGCGGGCGCGGAGGACGATTCGGTCGCCCTCCTGCGCGCCCGAGGGAAGCGCGGTGATCGGAATCTCGGTGACCCCGACATCTCCCCATTCGAGGACGGCGTAGGGGCCCTCGATCCGGTCGATGGTGACGATGGTGCCGATGGCGAACAGGGCGAGCCTCACGCGACACCCCGCTCGTCGAGGTCGCAGCGCAGGCCGACGGCGCGGGCGACGTGCCTCGGTCGCACCTTGGTGTCCCCCTCGAGATCGGCGAGCGTACGCGCGACCTTCAGCAGGCGGCGACCGACGCGCGCGCTCGCGGAGCCCAACTCCAGGTGGGTCTGCAACAGGGCGAGCGCGGCGCTCTCCGCCTGCGCGGCTTCCTGCACTTGCTCGGCGCGAACCTCGGCGTTGCACGTCGCGGTGTCGCCATACCGGGCGCGCTGGATCTCACGGGCGCGCTCCACCCGCTCTCGCACCACCGCGCTGGACTCTCCGTCGGCCGCACCGAGCAATTCGGACGGGCGGATCGGGAGGAGCTCGATGCGGAGGTCGATGCGGTCGATCAACGGGCCGGACAGCCGGGCGCGGTACCGCTCGCGGGCCGCCTCGGGGCAGACGCACGGGCGTGTCGGATGGCCGTGGTTGCCGCATGGGCACGGATTCGCGGCCGCGACCAACGCGAAGGCCGCCGGGAGAATGACCCGGCCGCTCGCCCGCGCGAGCACGATGCGGCGGTCCTCCAGCGGCCCACGGAGGACTTCCCGCGCGCCACGTGGGAACTCGGGGAACTCGTCGAGAAACAGCACCCCGTTGTGCGCCAAGGTCACCTCACCCGGCCGCAAGCTGGCCCCGCCAACGAGCCCGGCCGCCGAGATGGAATGGTGTGGCGCGCGGAAGGGCCGGACGGTCAGTGCCCCGGCATCGGGCGCATGCAACCCCGCGACAGAGTGGATCCGCGTACACTCCAGGGCCTCGACCAATGTCATCCGCGGGAGGATCGTGGGGAGCCGCGCGGCGAGCATGGTCTTGCCACAGCCCGGGGGGCCCTCCAAGAGCAAATTGTGCCCGCCTGCGGCCGCGACCTCGAGCGCCTCGCGCGCGCCTGCCTGCCCGCGCAGATCCCTGAGGTCCGCGGTGAACGCCGGCGGCCCACACGGACGCGGTACGCCGACGGGTAGGTCGAGCTCCTCGTTCAAGAACGCCGTGACCTCGCCCAGCGTCTGTGCGGCGCGGACCTCGATCCCCTCCACCAGCGCCGCCTCTGGAGCGCACGCCGCCGGCACTACGATCCCATCGAAGCCTGCAGCTCGCGCGAGCCACGCGAAGGCGAGTGTCCCGCGCACGGGGCGGAGCTCCCCCGTCAACGAGAGCTCGCCGACGAAGAGGTATCTCGCCGCGCGCGTGGTACGCACCTGCTTCGCCTCGACGAGGATGCCGACGGCGATCGGTAGGTCGAAGGCCGTGCCCTCTTTGCGAAGGTCAGCGGGTGCCAGCGCCACCACGACGCGCTGCCGGGGGAACTCGAACCCGCTGGCGACGATTGCGGAGCGAACCCGATCGGCGCTCTCCCGGACCGAGGGCGCTGGGAGCCCCACCATCACGACCTGTGGCAGGCGGCGCAGGAGGTCGACCTCAACCCCTACCCGCACTGCGTCCACCCCCGAGAGGGTTGCTCCGTATACGACGCTTGGCATGTACCCGTTCTCCGTTCGAACGGGCCCTCTTCACGATGCGTGCCGAGCCCAACCCCCTTGAATCATTGGCGGCTCGCCACATCCGCCAACTGACGTCCGTCAGCTATCGACGGACGTCCGTCGGTCGGGCAGCGTCAAGCTGGAGCATCCGAAATCGCTCGGATGCCGCGGCAGTCGCCCCGAGCTGCTCATCGGGGGGCCCGGTGGGCCGGGTCCCCCTGGGGTCCGGCGCGTCATGGCCCAGCCGCCACCAGTGGCACCGGGACCAAGTCACGGTCGGCGGGGACACCATCGCACTAGGCGGGGCCATGTGACTTCGCGGTGGAGACGGGCATGAGGCGACCGCCGACACGGAGGGCTTGGCGGTGCGTCCGAGGTTGGCATGGCCCGCCCGCCGTCGCGGCTTAGCAGGCGTGCTCCAAAAACTCGAAAGACCCCCTCCAGCTTTCGCTGAAGGGGGTCTTTGTATGAGGCGGCCGGCAGTTACCTACTCTCCCACAGCGTTGCCGCTGCAGTACCATCGGCGCAAGAAGGCTTGACTTCCGTGTTCGGAATGGGAACGGGTATGACCCTTCCGCTATCGCCACCGGCCAGACTGTCGAACCCCCGC